>JAJDZT010000069.1 GCA_022824525.1 Silicimonas sp.
TCAGGTTCGAGAGATCCATTGCGGCCTCTGATTCGATTTCAGTCAGAAAACGTCATAGACGGTTGACAGAAGAATGTCCAGCCGGTTCAGAAAACCCAATGTAAAAATAGACGATCATGCACAGAAAAAATTCGCCGTGCGCTGGTCGGCACGTTTTACATTCGCCCGAACCAGCAGGGCGGCGGTGCTCATGTCTGCAATTGCGGGTACATCACGGCGCGAGAGGCACAAGGCAAAGGCGTCGCCCGTGCCATGCTTGCTTTTTCTTTGACGGAAGCAAAAGCACTTGGCTTCGAGGCGATGCAATACAATTTCGTCCTAACCAGCAATACGCGCGCCATCGACACATGGGCCCGGGCGGGATTCGCCGAGATTGGCCGCATCCCCCGCGCTTTCAAGCTGCCTTCGGGCGAATACACCGATGCTCTTGTTCTGCATCGTTTCCTCTGAGCAACGCTTTCTTAAACGCCCCTTGTCATTCCCTGCCGCAGCACCGACATTCCGGATAAGTTATTCGAGGAGCAGGCACATGGCCGACGACGACAAGAAAGACGACGACAAGAGCGAAGGCGCAGGCCCCAAGGCTGGCGAGCTGTTCTTCAAGTCCCGGACGGTGCTGATCACCGGCGAGATCAACGACAAGCTGGCCAATCGGGTGACCACGCAATTGATTGCTCTGGCCGAAGACAGCGACGACCCGATCAACGTGTTCATCTCGTCGCCAGGCGGTCACGTGGAATCGGGCGATATGGTCCATGACATGATCAAGTTCATCCGCCCCACCGTGCGCTGCATCGGTTCGGGCTGGGTCGCAAGCGCCGGTGCGTTGATCTTCGTGGGCGCAAAGAAGGAAAACCGGCTTTGCCTGCCGAACACGCGCTTCCTGCTGCACGAACCCCGCGGCGGCGTCGGTGGCTCGGTGTCGGACATCCAGATTCAGGCGGATCAAATCCGGATCATGCGCGAACGGTTCCATCGCATCTTTGCCGATGCAACCGGTCAGACTGAAAAGAAAATCGCCAAGGACACCGAGCGTGACTTCTGGCTGAACACCGACGAGGCTCTGGAGTATGGACTTCTGGGCAAGGTGATCAGCAGCGCCGACGAACTGGCCTGATGGCCGAGCGCGACCGACCGCTTTATGCCGTTCTGATCGACGCGGACAACATTCCCGCCAAATATGCCGGGGCGATCCTGAAAGAGATTACGTCTTTCGGGGAACCGGCATTACGGCGGGTCTATGGTGACTGGTTGTCATCGCGCCTGAACACCTGGGCCAAGGTCGTGCACGAGCTTGGCCTGGTGGCGCATCAGGAAACCGCGAACACCACCGGCAAGAACGCCAGCGATATCGGCCTTGTGATCGATGCGATGGATATTCTGCATTCTGGCCGGTTCGACGGGTTCGTTCTGGTGTCGTCGGACAGCGACTTCACATCCCTGGCGAACCGGGTCCGGGAACAGGGTCTGGACGTGATCGGTGTTGGCCAAGCGAAGACGCCTGAGAGCCTGCGGAACGTCTGCAACCGGTTCATCCTGCTGGAAAACATCATCGACGAGCCGACCCCGACCAGCAAGGGCGCCGGGCGTGGCAAGCAGGATCCAAAGACGGCCATTCCGCTGATCACGCGGGCGATGGAAAAGATCAACTCGGATGACGACTGGTACGCGTTGGGTCAGCTTGGCCAGTACATCACCCGCGATACGCCGGATTTCGATCCACGCACCTATGGCTGCAAGAAGCTCAGCGATCTGATCTCGGGCCTTTCACGGTTTGAGACCAAGAAGATCGGCACCCAAATGCATGTGCGCCGGGTCGACTGAAGGCTAGCGGTGGCGCCGTTCGTATTTGCAAAGAAACACGTCGACCGCCCCTTCGATGACGCGATCGATTTCAGCGTCGCTGGGTGTGTCGCGCAGTCCCAGAACCATCTTCAGATGCAGACCGGCCTTGCAGAGTTCGGGGAACTGGTCGGCGGCAAGATCGATATCCTCGATCTCCAGCTTGCCGGCGTCGACGCCCTTTTGCAGGAATTGCCGCAGAATCGCGTGAACACGGGCTGGCCCGCTTTCATAGAACTCGCGTCCAATCTCGGGGAAACGTTGGCTCTCACCGACGATGATCCGGTGTACCTGCAACCCGACATCCGACATGAAAAAGCGCGTCATTCTCTTGGCAGCCGTGGTTAGCGCATAGCGGACATCATCAGACGAGGCGATTTCTGCAATCGCGTCGTCGGACTGTGACTGGCACTCGATCTTGGCAACTTCGAGGAACAGCAATCGCTTGTCCGGGAAATAGGAATAGAGCGTCGCCTTCGACACACCGGCTTCGCGGACAATATCGTCGACGCTGGCGCCTTCGAACCCGTCGCGCATAAAGACCTTGCGTGCGCCATCCAGAACCTGGTCGAACTTGCGACCGTGTTTCACGATGGCCTGCGGCGCGTTCATGTCGTCCTCATCCGTCCCGTTCAGTTCTTTGAACATAAACTGTCCAGTTCAGTTTTTTCAAGTGAACACGTCAAAAAGGCAGCTGGGGAACGCTACAAAGCACGGCACAAGCGGGAACGGGGACGCGTCTATTTCGCGGGGTCATCGGCGTCATAGGCCTCGATGATCTTGGCGACCAGCGGGTGCCTGACCACGTCTTTTGACGTGAAATAGTTGAACGCAATACTGTCGACGCCCTTCAACAGACGCTCGGCATCGCGCAGCCCCGAGGTCACGCCGCGCGGCAGGTCCACCTGACTGCGGTCGCCGGTGATGACCATGCGGCTGCCTTCGCCAAGGCGCGTGAGGAACATCTTCATCTGCATTTGCGTGGCGTTCTGCGCCTCGTCCAGAACGACAAAGGCATTGGCCAGCGTGCGGCCACGCATGAAGGCAAGCGGGGCAATCTCGATCCGCTTCTCTTCCATCAGTTTACCCAGCTGCTTGCCGGGCAGAAAATCGTTCAGCGCGTCATAGAGCGGCTGCATGTAAGGATCGACTTTGTCCTTCATGTCGCCCGGGAGGAAACCCAACCGTTCGCCGGCTTCGACGGCGGGGCGGGACAGGATGATTTTGTCGACATGCCCCCCGATGAACATGTTCACGCCAACGGCAACCGCCAGATAGGTCTTGCCAGTGCCGGCTGGTCCGATCCCGAACGCCAACTCGTTCTCGAACAGGGCGCGGACATAGGCCTTTTGCGCCTCGGTTCTGGGTTCGACGGTTTTCTTGCGGGTTTTGATATCGATGCGACCGCCCTGGAACAGTTCCATCTGGTCGGTTGGCCGTCCGCCGGTTTCGGCCCCACCCATCCGGATTTCGGCGTCAATGTCGCCAGGCGTGATCTCGCGGCCCGCCTCGGCACGGGTGTAAAGCGCCTGCAGCACTTCGGCCGCTTTCGCAATGGCATCGGCTTCGCCGAACACGGCCAACTGGTTGCCCTGATGCATGATCTGAACACCAAGCGCCTGTTCCACCTGCGCGAGGTTGCGGTTGTACTCTCCGAAAAGATCGATGAGCAGGCGGTTGTCCGGAAATTCGAGACGGGTCTCAAGCATCTCCGCGGTCTCGTGTTCGGTCGGGGCTGTCGGGCTCAGCACGCGAATGGACAAATACCAAAACTCCGTTCCTGGGGCGTTTGTTCGAACCAATGCTGCCAAGGGTTGGACCAAGGCGCAAGCATATCTCGTGTGATTTTACCAAAGCTTCACGAGATATTGCGTTCAAAACAGAGCCTCTTGCAAAACTATTGCGATGAAGCGCTGGCGCGGCGGGTCTCATGTTCTGCGTGGGGTTTCGGGTGCCAGAGGCCCCGCATTGGTCGGGAATTGCCGTGCCTCCAGCGCTTGAAGAAGACCATAAGGCAAACAT
>JAJDZT010000133.1 GCA_022824525.1 Silicimonas sp.
GTCAGGTTCGAGAGATCCATTGCGGCCTCTGATTCGAGTTCAGTCAGAAAACGTCATAGACGGTTGACAGAAGAATGTCCAGCCGGTTCAGAAAACCCAATGTAAAAATAGACGATCATGCACAGAAAAAATTCGCCGTGCTATGGGGTATTGCGCTCTGCGGTATCGCAGCATTGGCGTTGACCTTTGCAACACTAGCGGTTCGAGGAGCTTCTGCGGGTGGAAACCTGATCAGTGTTGTCGGGTGGCAAATGCTGGTCGGATGCATGGCGCTCGCCGTGCCTGCGGCCTTGTTCGAGACTTGGGAGGCGAATCTCACACAACCCGTCATCATCGCCTTTGCCTATACGGTGATCATGCCCGGTATCGTGGCAACGCTCATCTGGTTCTGGCTTGTGGGCCGAATTGGCGCCACCCGCGCGGCGACGTTCCATTTCCTGAATCCGGTTTTCGGAGTCGCCATCGCCGCGATCCTGCTGGGAGAGGCCGTCGGCCCGTTGGATGCTCTCGGCGTGCTGATCACCACCTTGGGCATTCTCGCGGTCCAGATTTCCAAGGCGCAATGCACCTGACGCAATCCTGACGGGCTTGTGAAATGACAAGTCAGGCGGAAATCGGGATATTCCACTCGTGGAATATGTTCTCGGATATGCGGCTGGCTTGCTGACGCTGATAAACCCCTGTGTTTTGCCGATCTTGCCCATTGTACTCGCGACCGCGCTTCAAGCCGGTCGGGGAGGGCCCTTGGCAGTGGCAGCAGGGCTTAGCCTCTCTTTCGTTGCTCTTGGCTTGTTCGTCTCAATCGCTGGCCGGTCGCTCGGAATCACGGATGCAACCCTTTCCAATGCAGGGGCCGTTCTGATGATTCTGTTTGGCCTCGTTTTGCTTGTGCCGCGCTTTTCCGAGAGTTTCGCAACAGCGACAGCGGGCGTGTCCGCCAGAGCCGACGCGCAGATCGATGCCACAGAACGAAACGGTCTGACAGGCCAGTTTGTCGGGGGTCTCCTCCTTGGTATCGTTTGGAGCCCCTGCATTGGGCCCACACTAGGGGGTGCAATTTCTCTTGCAAGCCAAGGAGAAAGTCTGCTTCACGCAACCTTTATCATGGTGACCTTCGCTCTTGGCGTCTCCACCATAATCCTTGCGCTTGGCTACGGAGCGCAATCCGTGATCCGCAAACGCCAAGCGCGGATGCGTTCACTTGCGGGATCAGCTCGACCAATCATGGGTGTCGTATTCGTGGCTGTCGGCCTCGCTATCCTGTTCAAGTTTCACCACACGTTGGAGTTCTGGGCCCTGGAGTATCTTCCCGAGTGGTTCACAGAGCTTTCCGTTTCCATCTGAAAGGACATCTCATGGATCGACGTACATTCGTCATGTCTGCAACTGCCCTTCTCGCGGCAAGCCCGGCTCTGGCCGCCAATGGTACTGCATACCGCAAAGGACTCGTCGAACAGGAACTTGCTGCCGGCAAGACCGTCTTTGTCGACTTTTACACCGACTGGTGCTCGACCTGTAAGGCTCAGGGAAGCAAGATCCGGAAGCTGATGAAGGAAAACCCTGCCTACGAAGCCAACATCACTTTCATCAAGGTTGACTGGGATAAGCACAGCGCATCGACCTTGGCCCGCCGCCTGAACATTCCACGGCGGTCGACATTGGTTGTCCTCAAAGGAGACCAGGAATTGGGACGCATCGTCGCCAGCACCAAGACGGACAAGATCAAGGCTTTGATGGATACAGCCCTCGCAGCCGCCACCGCCTGAGAATACACAATCGTCAGAAAAGGCGTCCGCGTTTGCCTGCGGACGCCGTTCTTTTGCGTGACTGCAACACTCCACCTGCCGTTTGGCCGACAGAACCGAGCATGTGCGGCACACATTTCTTCGCTCCGGTATTGCGAGCTCAATCGGTCGAGCCATTTGAGTGGAGAATAAGACGATGGATTTCAAACCAGACACGTTCGGCGTCTTGAATGCGGACGACTACGACGAACTCCACGATCCAGGAACGACGCAACTCGCTGTTGAATTGGTTTCGAGTGTCGCAGGCAACGGGCGTATTCTTGAACTCGCCATTGGAACCGGGCGTATCGCTTTACCGCTCGCGAAAAAGGGACATCGCATTGAAGGCATAGAAGGCTCCCCGGACATGATCGCCAAGCTAAGAAACAAACCGGGCGGTGCAGATATTCCGGTGACGATTGGCGACATGGCGGACGTGGGTGTCGACGGCCCGTTCGATCATGTCTTTCTGATCTACAACACTCTCTTCAATCTTCCCGATCAGGAGGCGCAGGTGCGTTGTTTTCGAAATGTTGCCGAGCGCCTTGCTCCCGGCGGCTCTTTCCTTATCGAAGCCTTCGTTCCTGACTTTTCGGACTTTCACCACGATCAAAAGGTTCAGACCAAGCGTCTCGATATGCACTCAGTCTGGATAGAAGCCATCACTCACGATCGCATCGCCCAGAAAACCGAAGCGCAGCGCATTAGGATTACCGAGAACGGAATGAAGCTCGTGCCACTTCCCATGCGTTATGCCTACCCGCCAGAACTGGATCTTATGGCGCGGCTCGCAGGACTTTCCTTGGAGAACCGTTGGGGAGATTGGATGAAAGGCGAGTTCACAAAAGAAAGCACAATGCACATCTCAGTCTACCGCAAGCCCAACTGAGACAGTGGTCCCCAAAAAAGAAAAGGGCCGCCACAGGCGACCCTCGGTAAACTCATGGTCCGGTCAAGGATCAGTCGTTGACGCTGTCTTTCAGAGCCTTCGCAATCGTCATCTTGACCACTTTGTCGGCATCCTTGTGAATCTGCTCGCCGGTGGCCGGGTTACGCACCATGCGGGCCGGACGCTCGCGGCAGTAGATTTTGCCGACACCAGGCAATGTGACGGCACCGCCGCCGGACACTTCCTTGGTGATTACCGACACGATCGCGTCGAGTGCGGCGTTTGCAGACTTCTTGTCACTGTCCATCTCATCAGCGAGAGCCGTAACAAGCTGCGTCTTGGTCAAAGGTTTTGCCATCTGAATTCTCCTCGTTCTGGCCCGTTTGTTGGGGCTCATTACCCTTGTTTTACTGGATATCGAGGTCATACACAACGATTTGTGGCTCTCGCACAAGGGGAAAGCGCATTTTGTGGGCGTTTTTTGGCTGACCGTCAGAGGAAGGCCGTTTCCTCAAAGCTGCGCAACTTCCGCGAGTGTATACGCTCAAGCGGCATTTCTCTGAGCGATTCCATAGCTCTAATACCAATTTCAAGATGCCGTGCAACCTGAGTGCGGTAAAACTCCGACGCCATGCCGGGAAGCTTTAATTCGCCATGCAATGGCTTGTCTGACACGCACAGTAGCGTGCCATAGGGCACTCGAAAGCGGAATCCATTCGCCGCAATCGTTGCTGATTCCATATCCAGCGCGATTGCACGGGATTGACTGAGTCTCTGAACCGGACCCGATTGATCGCGCAGCTCCCAGTTCCGATTATCGATGGTCGCAACTGTTCCTGTGCGCATGATCCGCTTGAGATCGTACCCCTGGAGCGCAGTGACATCGGCAACGGCCTGTTCGAGCGCAACCTGGATTTCCGCCAGCGCCGGGATCGGCATCCAGACTGGTAGATCATCGTCCAGGACGTGGTCTTCGCGCAGATATCCGTGGGCCAGTACGAAGTCACCAAGCCGCTGCGTATTCCGCAGACCCGCGCAGTGGCCGACCATCAGCCAAGCGTGTGGTCTGAGAACCGCAATGTGATCGGTTGCGGTCTTCGCATTGGAAGGGCCGACACCGATATTGACCAGCGTGATTCCACCACCATGCGGTCGCTTTAGGTGATAAGTCGGCATCTGCGGTAGTTTTTCGGGTATATCGAGCGGCTGGTCGGCACTCGTTATTTCTGTATTCCCCGGGCCAACAAAGCCCGTATAGCCGCTTTCCGGATCGGCCAACACTTTCCGCGCGTATGCCTCGAATTCTTCGACGTAGAACTGGTAGTTGGTGAAGAGCACGTGGTTCTGAAAATGCTCAGGAGCCGTTGCCGTGTAATGGGAAAGCCGGGCAAGTGAGTAGTCGATGCGTTGTGCGGTAAACGGTGCCAACGGATGTGAGCCGTCCTCATACGTGAACCCGTACCCATTCACGATATCGTCGTTCATGGAGGCAAGCTCAGGCACATCGAAAACGTCGCGCAAGGAAAAGTCCGACGCCCCTTCCTGCGGCACCGTCAGATTGGGCTCATTGGCAACCGCGAAATGTACCGGCATCGGTGTCTGGGAAACGCCAACCTGCACAGGCGTTCCGTGGTTCTTGATCAGCAATCCAATCTGTTGGGTCAGATAGTGTTCAAAAAGGTCCGGCCGCGTGATCGTCGTCAGATACCGGCCCGGCTCAGTGACGTGTCCAAAGCTCAGACGGGAGTCCGTGATTGCGAATGTGTTCGATGCAATTCGGATTTCGGGATAGAAAGCTCGGACGCGGCCTTCTGGTCTGCCAGACTCCATCGCCTC
The DNA here is from genome assembly GCA_022824525.1 of Silicimonas sp. Lineage (GTDB taxonomy): Bacteria > Pseudomonadota > Alphaproteobacteria > Rhodobacterales > Rhodobacteraceae > JAJDOD01. The sequence goes on from JAJDZT010000133.1 coordinate 4,510, forward strand.
ACGAAATTGGTCGCAAAGGAAACGCGACGCCTCCCGGTACAGCGCCTTGAGATGAGCCACGGCAGCTTGTGCCGAGTCGAACGTTGCGTCGTCTGGCAATGCTGGTGTTTTGACCTTGGCTACGGGTGTCATGTGCTTTCTCCCAGCAGCTCTGTCAGCTCGAATTTGTCGACATCCACCAAACCAAGATCAGATATCCTGAGCGACGGGATCACGACCAGAGCCAAGAGCGAGTGCTGCATATATGCGTTGTTGAGGGTACATCCGCATTCCGCCATGGCGGCAACCATCCGGTCAGCCTTCGCTGCAACCGCGCGCGCCGGGTTGTCGGACATGAGCCCGGCAATCGGCAGTTCGACCAATGCAAGCTCCTCACCATCCTTGAAGACCGTGACGCCGCCACCAACTTCGCCGAGCCGGTTGGCCGCCGCGGCCATGTTGCCGCGGTCCGTGCCGACGACGATCATGTGGTGGCTGTCATGCGCGACGGTGGAAGCCATCGCCATCCGGCCCTCATAACCGAACCCAGAGACAAACCCGTTGACCACATCGCCGGTCGCTCGGTGGCGTTCGACCAATGCGATCTGGGCAACGCCGCCCTCCCCTTCGACCACGCCATTTACGACGGGAAGATCCGCTTCAAGCGCTTCGGTCGGCGCCTGGTTTTCGACAACACCGATAACCTTGGCGTGAACCCGGTTCGCGCCCTCGGGGGCAGCAATCTCGAAATCGGACGCTTGCAAGGTTTTTCCAAGATGTACAGTCGACCGCGTGTCCTCCGGCCAATCAAGGTGGGGGCAGTCGACCAGCAACTCCCCAGTTCGCGCGACGGTCACACCTCGGGCAATCACCTGCTCGATGGGCAAGGTCGTCAGGTCCGATGTCAGAATAACATCCGCGCGGCGTCCGGGCGCGATTGAGCCAAGCTCACGCTCAAGACCGAAATGCGTCGCAGTATTCACCGTCGCCAATTGGAGCGCGATCAGAGGGTCGCAGCCGCACTTGATGGCGTGCCGGACAACCCGATCCATATGGCCATCATTGACCAACGTACCCGAGTGACAATCGTCTGTGCAGAGGATGAAATTCCTGGGATCGAGCCCTTTCTCGGTGACTGCCGTGATCTGGCTTTCAACATCGTACCAAGCCGAACCGAGTCTTAGCATCGAACGCATCCCCTGACGCACACGAGCAATGGCATCCGCCTCCGCGGTGCCCTCGTGATCATCCGCAGGGCCACCTGCGGCATAGGCATGGAACGGCACGCCGCGATCAGGCGACGCGTAATGCCCACCGACCGTCTTGCCAGCGTTCTGGGTCGCCGCAATCTCTGCCAGCATCTTGGGATCACCATGGATCACTCCTGGGAAATTCATCATTTCGCCAAGTCCGATAATCCCAGGCCATTCCATCGCCTCGGCAACGTCTTCTACTGTTATCTCGAATCCAGTGGTCTCAAGCCCGGGAGCGGAAGGCGCGCAAGACGGCATTTGCGTGAAGATATTCACAGGCTGCAGCATCGCCTCGTCATGCATCAGCCGAACACCACGCAATCCAAGGACATTCGCGATCTCATGCGGATCGGTAAACATTGTCGTCGTGCCATGGGGTATGACAGCGGCCGCGAACTCGGCAGGTGTGAGCATGCCGCTTTCAATATGCATATGCCCGTCGCAAAGCCCTGGAATCAGGTAACGGCCTTCCGCATCCAATATCTCGGTGGTGGCTCCCACCGTATGAGACGCATCGGGACCGACATAGGCGAACCGTCCTTTTGCAACGGCGACCTCCCATCCGTCCAATACCTCCCGGGACTGAACGTTGACGAGTTTGCCACCCCGAACGACCAAATCGGCGGCAGCCCGACCGGCAGCAACAGCGACGAGATGCGGGGCGACTTCGGCCCAAGTTGAAAGGGAATGTGCCATTGCCAGAATTGACACCCTCTGCGGCGCACCTGCAAGCCCTTGAAATCAGAATGTGACCAAGTTTTCCTTTCAGGACTTCATCTCTCCGAAAATACGCAAGAGACTGCAGGTCATGACCAAAACACTTCTTTCGATAGGCCACGGATTCTCAGCTCGCGCCCTGGCACCTCTTTTGATCCGGCAAGGATGGCGCGTTATCGGCACGACGCGCTCCCCTGCCAAATTCGGGCTGTTGGAGAGACAAGGTGTTGAACCGTTACTCTGGCCGGGCGCGTCACTACCCTCGAACGAGGCCACCCATCTTTTGACATCGGTCGCACCCAATGACGCCGGCGATCCCGTTCTGAACGATATGAAGGATCAGTTAAAAGCGGCGAAGCACCTTGAATGGGTTGGGTATCTTTCGACGACAGGTGTCTATGGAGATCATGGCGGCGACTGGGTCGATGAAGAGGCACCTTTGACACCATCGACGAAGCGCGGACGCGCGCGCGTGGATGCAGAAGCTGCCTGGGCCGAGCTTGGGTTGCCTTTGCACATATTCCGGCTGGCGGGAATTTACGGCCCGGCGCGCGGGCCCTTCGCAAAGGTACGCAACGGAACTGCACGAAGGATCATCAAGGAAGGTCAAGTCTTCAGCCGTATCCATGTGGAAGATATCGCTGCCACCGTTCTCGCGTCCATAGAGCGCCCCAACCCCGGCGCTGCCTACAATGTCTGCGATGATGATCCGGCACCTCCACAGGACGTGCTTGCACACGCCGCTGAGCTTCTGAACCTGCCAATTCCGCCTGCAGTCCCGTTTGAGGAAGCCGAGATGACGCCGATGGCACGAAGCTTTTACGCTGACTCAAAACGCGTCAAAAATGAGCGGATCAAGGCGGAGTTGGGCGTGCAATTGAAGTATCCGGACTACAAGACAGGATTGGCTGCACTTTTGGCTGCGGAAAGTCGCTGAGAACTTGCGTCCATGCACCAAAGCGCCATATCCAGCGCAAGATGAGTGAAGAAGCCCCCATGACTTTGCGCGCACGTCTCTCCGAGCTGCTTGGCCGCCCTCTGACACAAAATCTCATAATCGCGGTCATTGTGGTGAATGCGATCACCCTTGGTATGGAAACCTCCAAATCAATTATGGAGGCTGCCGGTCCGATCATCATCGCGATAGACCGCATTTGCCTCGCGATATTCACCTTGGAAATCGCGCTCAAGCTTTTTGCCCGGGGCGCCTCCTTCTTCCGAAGCGGCTGGAACCTCTTCGACTTCGTGGTGGTGGCCATATCCTATGTTCCCGACGCTGGCGCATTGTCTGTTCTGCGCGCGCTCCGCATTCTTCGGGTACTCCGCCTCGTGTCAGCCATGCCGCGCCTGCGGCGCGTGATTGAAGGTTTCCTGTCTGCCGTGCCGGGAATGGCGTCAGTCTTTGGGTTGATGGCACTTATCTTCTATATCGCGAGCGTGATTGCGACGAAGCTGTTTGCAGAGAGTTTTCCCGACTGGTTCGGCACACTCGGGCGGTCAGCTTATTCGCTCTTCCAGATCATGACGCTCGAAAGCTGGTCCATGGGCATCGTACGACCGGTCATGGAGGTCTATCCTTACGCTTGGGTCTTCTTTGTTCCGTTCATATTGGTGACCACCTTCGCAGTCGTGAACCTCGTTGTCGGCCTGATCGTGAACTCGATGCAGGATGCCCATGCCGAAGAAGAGGTGGCTGCCACAGAGGCCTACCGTGAAGAGATGATGCGGCGGCTTGAAGTCATCGAGAAGAAGCTGGACGATCTTTAGAGTGCTTCAATCGCTCTTCGGCGCAGAAGGCGTGACAACGCGAAAACAACCAACAGCACAACAACTGCAGACAGCGCTGTCTGCGCGTAAAATATTGCGCGCCCTGCGGGCTCCAGACTGTTCAGAAATGGATACGGCAAGCCCGAAGTGACAGAGCCCTTAGGCACGTCATTCAATGGTTGGACAACGAGTTCCGCCCAAAGAACGTAGGCCACAACGATCCCGAGCAAGGCGGCCAGCGCAATTCTGAACTGACGAACATTGCGGTGAATAAACAGCATATCGCCCCATTGGAGCGCCGGACCCAAAGCGTGAATGTAGTACTGTATCCAGGGTTCGGGCGGCCCAGCTGAACCGGTGACGCTGTCAGGGTTGGCAAGATAAAGACGCCAATAGAGAAACACGACCATGAAGTTAAGCACGGCGGTCACGGCAACCAGCGCTGGCCAATCGTTTTCCGACCTGCCTTCAACGATCGCCATCATTCGGCTGGCGCAAAGGAAAGAAAGCAGCAAAGCCCAAATTGTCAGGAACCGGAAAGGTCCCCCAGGCGCAGAATAATCCGCGTCGAGAACCAGCATCCAAATGACATAGAAACCCGCGAGCAGAAATACGGCCCAGCGATAGGCGAAAACGATCATGCCCTCTTGGATAGCGACCCGACGCCCAAAGCTTCAAGCACTTTGGTTTCGATGTGCTCCGCATTCATCGCGGCAACGGCGTACATATCGCGCGGGCTGGCCTGATCAATGAAGATATCCGGCAGGACCATCGAGCGGAACTTCAAGCCCGCATCGAAGACGCCCTCGTCGCTGAGAAGCTGAGCGACATGACTGCCAAAGCCGCCGACAGCGCCTTCTTCGATGGTGATCAGCGCCTCGTGTTTCGCCGCAAGTTCCAGGATCAGTTCCCGATCCAAAGGCTTTGCAAAGCGGGCATCAGCCACGGTTGGCGAGATGCTCTTTGCCGAAAGCGCTTCGACTGCGGTTTCGACTTCCGAAAGCCGTGTGCCGAAAGAGAGTATCGCCACGCCGGAGCCTTCCCTGACAATCCGCCCTTTGCCGATTTCGAGCACCTCGCCACGCTCCGGCAGATCGACACCCACGCCTTCACCACGCGGGAACCTGAACGCGATCGGCCCATCTTCATGCGCAACGGCGGTCGCGACCATATGGACAAGCTCCGCTTCATCCGCGGCGGCCATAACCACCATCCCGGGCAGGTTTGCCATGAAACCGATATCGAAGGCTCCTGCGTGCGTGGCGCCGTCGGCACCCACCAGACCCGCGCGATCGATGGCAAAGCGGACCGGCAGACGTTGCAAGGCCACGTCATGAACAACCTGATCATATCCGCGCTGCAGAAAGGTAGAATAAATCGCACAGAAGGGTTTCAACCCGCCTGCCGCCAATCCGGCGCTGAATGTCACGCCGTGCTGTTCGGCAATGCCCACATCAAAACAACGGCTGGGATAACGTTCGGCAAACAGGTTCAAACCTGTCCCATCCGGCATCGCAGCTGTGACGGCACAAACCTTGTCGTCCCGGCTCGCCTCATCGATCAGAGCATTGGCAAAGACCTTGGTGTAAGATGGCGCATTCGACGGCGCTTTCTTCTGTTCGCCCGTAACCACGTCGAAACGGGAGACACCGTGCCCTTTGTCGCGCGCATCTTCGGCGGGGGCATAGCCTTTGCCCTTTTTGGTGAGAACGTGAATCAGGATTGGTCCGGTCGCCCGTTCCTTGACAGTGCGCAGGACAGGCAGGAGCTGATCAAGATCGTGTCCGTCAATCGGCCCGAGATACGAAAACCCGAGTGCTTCGAACAAGGTTCCACCATCACCAACGACGGTGTGCTTCAACATGTCCTTCGCGCGCTTGGCCCCCTCACGAAAAGGTTCGGGCAACAAGCTGACAGCCCCTTTTGCCGCTGCCTTGAATTCCTGGAAAGGCGCGCCTGCATAAAGCTGTGAAAGATAAGACGACATTGCGCCAACGGGTGGCGCAATTGACATTTCGTTATCATTCAGAATGACGATCAATCGCCGCTTCAGGTGTCCGGCATTGTTCATCGCCTCATAGGCCATGCCTGCGCTGATGGCACCATCACCTATCACGGCAATCGCATCACCCAGACCGGCTTCGCAAGACCCTCCAAGATCACGGGCAACAGCGAAGCCTAGGGCCGCTGAAATCGATGTCGAGGAGTGTGCTGCGCCGAACGGGTCGTATGGACTCTCGGACCGTTTGGTAAATCCGCTTAATCCATCCTTCTGGCGGAGAGTCCTGATCCGGTCGCGCCGCCCGGTAAGAATCTTGTGCGGATAGCACTGGTGGCTCACATCCCAGATCAGCTTGTCTTTCGGTGTATCGAAAACCGCGTGGAGCGCCACGGTCAGTTCCACGACCCCCAAACCAGCACCAAGGTGGCCTCCGGTCTCACTCACCGCGCTGATCGTCTCTGAACGCAAATCTTTTGCCAAAGCGTGCAGTTCCGCATCGGTCAACCGCTTCATGTCTGCGGGAGTTTCGACACGGTCGAGAACGGGTGTTTCTGGTCTGTCAGCCATGGCGGGGTCTCGTCAAACTTAGTTGTCGCGCGTGATTACAAAATGCGCCACGTCCCTTAGGTAATCGGCTTGTGCAGAATACAAGGAGAGTGCGTCAATAGCTTCCGCAACGAGTTCTTCTGCTCGCTGTTTCGCACCGTCTAACCCCAAAAGGCTAACGAATGTTGCTTTTCCGGCATCAGCGTCCTTTTGGAGCCGCTTTCCGGCGGTCGCTTCATCCCCTTCGACATCCAAGATGTCGTCGGCAATCTGGAAGGCGAGACCCAGTGCTTCGGCATATCTGAACAGTGGACCGCCGTCTTTTCCCGCCATGCAAGCCCCAGCCATGGCGGACCATTCAATGAGTGCGCCGGTCTTCAACGACTGCAACTCTGTGATTTCTTCCAGCGTTTGGGGCGCAATCGCAGACTCAGCTGCAATGTCGAGTGCCTGTCCCCGCACCATGCCTCGACCCCCAGCCGCGAATGCGAGATTATTAGTAAGTTCAAGTTTCACCTCGGCAGGCAACGCTCCGAGCGTCAGAAACTCAAAAGCCAGTGATTGTAAGGCATCTCCGACCAGTACCGCTGTCGCTTCGTCCCAACGGATATGCACGGTTGGCTGACCCCGCCGCAGGTCGTCATCATCCATACAAGGCAAGTCATCGTGGACCAGACTGTACGCGTGCAAAGCCTCTATTGCCGCCGCCGCAAAACAAGACTGTGTATCCGGTACGCCGTGGAGAGCAGCACCTTCCATCACCAAAAAGCCACGCAAGCGTTTGCCGCCGCTCACTGCGTATCTCATGCCATCGGCAACGCTGCTCGGCTTGAACCCGTCCAACGTTTGGTTGAGCATCGTACCGATCTGATCGGAGCGACGCTTCAGAGCCTCTTCAAACGTCACTGGGGATCGACCGGGCTGGTGCCTTTGGGATTGCCTTCGCCATCGAGTGTGATCTGCGCGACCTTCTCTTCCGCCTCTGCAAGCTTCTTCTGGCAATGCGCCTTCAGAGCCGCGCCGCGCTCGTAAAGCTTGATCGAGTCTTCCAGCGGCACATCGCCAGACTCAAGCTGGGTCACCACTGCCTCAAGCTCTTTCATGGCGTCTTCAAAGCTCATCTCGGCAACTGGTGTCTCGCTCATGATCCATGCTCCTTAAGCGCCTGAACGTGGGCCGCGCCACTTGCGGCCAGCGCGTCCAGATCATACCCGCCTTCGAGAGTCGAGACCACGCGACCGTCCGCATGTGTGGCGGCCACGTCGCAAATGGCTTCTGTCACCCAGCGAAAATCGTCCTCGCGCCAATTCAGGTTGGCGAGCGGATCATCCGCATGCGCATCGAACCCAGCAGAGATGATCACTAGTTCGGGGGCAAAATCGTCAACAGCAGGCAGGATCATGTCACCCCAGGCGCGCCGCATTTCGACACCTCCAGTCATCGGAGCGAGCGGCACATTCAGCACGTTGTCCGAAGCGCCAGTCTCATGTGCTCCGCCGGTGCCAGGATAAAGCGGCATCTGGTGAGAAGAGCAAAAGAGGGTTCGCTCTTCATTCCAAAGCAAGTCCTGAGTGCCATTGCCGTGATGCACGTCGAAATCCAACACGGCCACCCGTGAAAGCCCGTGATGATCCAACGCATATTTCGCCGCAATTGCCGCGGTACCGAATAGGCAGAAGCCCATTGCAGTCTCTGTCTCGGCATGGTGGCCGGGAGGGCGCATCGCGACGAACGCGGTCTTTGACTGTCCGCCAAGTACGGCGTCAACCGCGGCGGTGCATCCCCCGACGGCACGCAAGGCCGCCTCCAGGGAACCCGAAGACACGTGCGTGTCCGCATCTAGCGAAGCATAGGAAGTGGCAGGAATCGCTGCCTCGATCCGCGCCACGTAGTGCTCTGGATGGCAGCGCAAGATATCGTCGCGCGCACCCAGTGGTGCCTCTCGCCAATCAAGTCCTTCAATCACCCTTAGCGCCGGAAGCAAAGCCTCAATCCGCGCCACGCGCTCCGGATGGCCGGGCGGTGTTACATGGTTGAGAGCGGCGTCATGCGCAAAAATCAGCGTCATTTGCTTGGACCTCGCAAAAGGTAGTGGCCTCAATCAGGTGCCAGCATGTATCCCGCGCCACGGACAGTCTGCAGGTACCTTGGCTGTTTCGGGTCAACCTCGAGCTTGCGCCGAAGACGCGTGATCTGAACGTCGACTGCGCGTTCTTGCGCCTGTCCCCCGTCTCGCCCGAGATCCTCCACCAGCTTCGTTCGGCTCAATGCCTCGCCAGGCTGGGCGGAGAAGATTCTCATCAACTGGGCTTCCGTGGCTGTCAGTCGCACGGGCGTATCGCCGTTCCACATCGTTCCCTTTTCGATGTCATATCGAAGTTGGCCAAGGGACAGGACCTTGGGCGCGACGTCGATTGCTTCCTGTGTCGGAACCCGCCTGAGTATGGAGTTAATTCGCAACAACAGCTCTTTCGGCTCAAAGGGCTTGGGAAGATAGTCGTCCGCACCAGCCTCGAGACCAGCAATTCTATCCTGGGTCTCTCCCTTCGCAGTCAGAAGCAGGATCGGCAGATCGTCGCGCGCCTCTCGAAGGCGCCTGCAATACGAAACCCCATCTTCACCCGGCATCATCACGTCGAGGACAACCATATCAAAGTCCAACCCGCTCAGGATGCGATCGGCGTGGGCAGCGTCACGGGCCGAGGACACCAAAAAACCGCTGCGGATCAGGAACTTTTGCAAAAGCCCCCTTATACGCTCGTCATCATCGACGATAAGAAGATGTGCGTCAGGATCGCTCATTCACCTGCCTCCCGGAGGCGAACGTAATGGCGGCGCATGTCGCTGTCCATCATCGCTTCGAGAACTTGCCGAAAGCCTACGACAGCCTCAGGGCCAACTTGTCGGAAAGCGGCCCGCATTCGGTTCCTCTGTGCAGTCGACAACTCGGATTCAAGGATTTCGCCGGCCTCAGTCAGAAACAAATGTCGTTCACGCTTGTCGCGGGTGCCCACCCGGCTTTCTACAAGGCCATCCTCAATCAAGGTTCTGAGCACGCGGTTGAGCGACTGCTTCGTGACCCCAAGAATGGACAAAAGGTTGTTTACTGTCGTTCCGGGACTCCGATTGATAAAATGGATCGCCCGGTGATGCGCACGACCGTATCCCTTGTCTGTTAGAATGCGGTCCGGGTCAGCCGTAAACCCCCGATAGGCAAAGAACATTGCTTCGATCCCTTTGCGAAGCTGATCATCCGTCAAAAAGAGGAGCGTCTCGTTCCCTGTGGTTCCGCCTGTCTCTGCCATCATCAAACCCGTAACTTCCGTCGACGACTTTATGTCAGCCTTGTTGACATTCCAAGTCTCGACTGGTAGCGATTCTCAGATTTTCCGCAACTTTATGACCGAAGCGGACCAAATCGCGCAACTTTTGGAAACGGAGGCCTGAAATGGCTGGCTATGATGATCGCGACGGGCTGATCTGGATGGATGGGAAGATGATCGATTGGCGTGATGCCAACGTACATATTCTCACACATGCAATGCACTACGCCTCCTCCGTATTTGAAGGCGAGCGCGCCTATAACGGAAAGATTTTTGAAAGTCGCAAACATTCGGAGCGGCTTCACTTCTCTGCTGGTGAACTGGACTTCCAGATTCCCTGGACGGTCGACGAAATTGAAGCCGCCAAACAGCAAGTTCTCACGGCGAACAATCTGACTGACGCCTACGTGCGCGCTGTCGCGTGGCGGGGCGCAGGCGAAGACATGGGTGTAGCGTCTGCCCGCAACCCGGTCCATCTTGCGATCGCGTCATGGGAGTGGGGCAGCTACTACGGCGACGCCAAGTTCAAGGGTGCCAAACTCGATATCGCCAAATGGAAGCGCCCGTCACCAGAAACCATTCCGGTGCACGCAAAAGCAGCCGGACTTTACATGATCTGCACAACATCAAAACATGCTGCCGAAGCCAAGGGATGCTCGGACGCACTTTTCATGGATTACCGCGGCTACGTGGCCGAGGCGACAGGGGCCAACATCTTCTTCGTTAAGGACGGCGAAGTGCATACGCCCGACCCGGATTGCTTCCTGAACGGCCTGACACGTCAGACCGTGATCGGCATGCTGAAAGATCGCCAGATCAAGGTGCATGAACGGCATATCATGCCCGAGGAACTCGAAAGCTTCGAGCAATGCTGGCTCACCGGAACCGCTGCCGAAGTTACGCCGGTCGGCCAAATCGGCGATTACAATTTCGAGGTTGGAGCCATCACGCGCGACATCGCGGAAGGCTACGAGAAGCTCGTCAGGACCTAGTGCCACAATGATCCCAGCTGAGACCATTGAGGCGTGCAGGGCCGCAATCGGTCGAACGCGCGCAGTTTCCGACAGTGTTTCGCCAGAGCCTGCTGCGAAGCTGGCGACGCTCCTTGGCCGTCGCCCGGGAATTCATCTGCCGCTTTGCTGGCACTGGGCCTATTTCAATCCGGCCATCCCGCCGGAGCAAGTCGGGCATGACGGGCACGAACGCCTTGGCTTGTTTCTGCCTGACGTTCCATTGCCACGGCGCATGTGGGCGGCAGGCACGGCGAATTTTTTCTGTGCATAATCGTCTATTTTTACATTGGGTTTTCTGAACCGGCTGAACATTCTTCTGTCAACCGTCTATGACGTTTTCTGACTGAAATCGAATCAGAGGCCGCAATGGATCTCTCGAACCTGACC
>JAJDZT010000003.1 GCA_022824525.1 Silicimonas sp.
GTCAGGTTCGAGAGATCCATTGCGGCCTCTGATTCGAGTTCAGTCAGAAAACGTCATAGACGGTTGACAGAAGAATGTCCAGCCGGTTCAGAAAACCCAATGTAAAAATAGACGATCATGCACAGAAAAAATTCGCCGTGCCACCTGCCCCCCCTCCGGTTGTTTTTGCGTGGGGTTTCCCCATTGCAACGTGAAACGCTTTTCGGTGGTGCGGCCCGGCACGACACTTTCTACCATCGCAGCCCGGACCTGCGGGTGGTTCGCGACCGTCGTGTTCCATGACACGCCGCCGCAACCGACAAGAGTAAGACACAAAGACAACACCCGAACCATTCCCTCGGCCTAGCGGAGAAGGGTTGCCAAATCCTTCACGCACGGCCAAATCGGGCGGATGATCCTTGGTATCGGTACAGATCTTTGCAACATCGAGCGCATCGAGCGAACTCTCGATCGCTTCGGCGACCGTTTTCGGAACCGCGTGTTCACCGAAATCGAGCAGGCGAAAGCCGAGCGACGAAAAGACACCGTCGGAACCTATGCCAAACGCTGGGCCGCAAAGGAGGCTTGCTCCAAGGCCCTTGGGACCGGATTGCGCATGGGCATCGGTTGGAAGGATATGTCGGTCAGGAACCTCAAGACCGGGCAACCCGTCATGGAGGTGACAGGATGGGCCGCCGAACGGCTGGCTGACATGACACCAGCGGGGCATGAAGCCATCATTCACGTGACGCTGACGGACGACCATCCCTGGGCGCAGGCCATGGTTGTGATCGAAGCGCGGCCCCTCGCACCTTGACTTGAACGGTCTTGCCTGTTCAGAAGGCCGAGGCGTCAAAGAGGCAAAATGAATGAGCGAAGAAACCGGAACGCTGATGGACGGCGTCGTCGAGACCATCAAGACAATCGTCTATGCGCTTCTCATTGCGGGGGTTTTTCGCACCCTGTTCTTTCAGCCCTTCTGGATTCCGTCGGGGTCGATGAAGGATACTCTGCTGATCGGCGATTTTCTCTTCGTGAATAAGATGGCCTATGGCTATTCAGCCTATTCGTGCCCCTTCGCCATTTGCCCGATTTCGGGGCGACTCTTCGGCTCTGAACCGGAGCGTGGTGACGTCGTCGTGTTCAGGCATCCCGTCAATGGGCAGGATTTCATCAAACGTGTCGTTGGCATGCCAGGTGACACGGTGCAGATGAAGGACGGGCTCATGTTCATCAACGGCGATCTGGTGCCACAGGTGGCCAACGGTCGTTTCGTGGAAACATATGAGCCACAGGGACCGCAGCGCCGGCGGCCACCTTGTCTTGAGTCCGGTGTGCCCCTCGGTGGCGACTGCTCAAAAGAGAAATCCATAGAAACGCTACCCGGCGGCACCGAGCATTCGGTACTGAACGTCTATGACGATGGTCAGTACGACAATACCGGTATCTTTTCGGTGCCGGCCGGACACTATTTCTTTGTTGGTGACAACCGCGACAATTCTACAGACAGCCGCGAGTTCCAGGAACGGGGCGGAGTTGGCTTCGTTCCTTACGATCACCTGATAGGACGGGCGGATCGGGTGATGTTCTCTTCTGCGGGTCGGTCGCTTCTGTTCTTCTGGACCTGGCGGGCGGATCGTTTCTTCAAAAAGATCATCTAGACAGACGCATATGCTTTGGATGTCCGCTATCAAACCAAACCTTGCCGCCGCGCCACAAAGCCAAGTGTGTAGCAAGGAAAAGTGATGCAACTCGGTGCGGACCTCAAAGCCTTCTCCCACCGCCTCGGACACGAGTTCACTGATCCTGACCTGCTGATACGAGCGCTGACCCACGCTTCGTTCTCAAGCCCCCAGCGACCTGACAATCAGAGGCTGGAGTTCCTTGGTGATCGGGTACTTGGGCTTGTCATTGCAGAGGCAATGCTTGAAGCCGACACAAGTGCGCGGGAAGGTCAACTTGCACCTCGTTTCAACGCCCTTGTGCGAAAAGAAACCTGCGCTGCCATTGCCCGCGATATCGGACTTGGGGACGTGCTGAAAATTGGCCGCTCCGAAATGAAATCCGGCGGTCGACGAAAGGATGCACTCCTTGGAGATGCCATGGAGGCCGTCATCGCAGCCGTTTACAGGGACGCCGGGTTCCAAGCTGCACGCGACATGGTGCTCCGACTTTGGAAGACCCGAATCGAGACAGTCGACAGCGATGCACGAGATGCCAAGACGAGTCTTCAAGAATGGGCACAGGCACGTGGCCTGCCTCCTCCGGACTATATCGAAACGGGACGGACGGGACCGGATCACGCGCCAGTCTTCACTATCGAAGCGCGCCTCCAAAACGGGAGGTCCGCGTCCGCCAGCGCCCCATCCAAGCGCGCAGCCGAGCAGGCAGCCGCAAAGGCACTCATGCAGATGGTGAGCGGAGGCTGAAACCTCAGGCGCGGCGTCTCAGCCGCGACCAGACCTTCAGGTCCAGGACCGTTTTCACAGTCGCGAGAAGCACGACAACACAAAGAACGATCTTGGACCCAAAGCCCATCGTGCCTTCAATCAGAAGCGCATGAACGACGGTGCCAAGCACTGCACTCGCCACCAGAGCGGTGTGTCCCGCACGCCAAACGGCCGGGGTAATACCGAGCAAACGCCTAAAAGCGGCCAGAAGCGCCGCGAAAAACAGCGCCCACATGGCCAAGACACCCCACACTGAAAATGGGGTGGGCGAGCGGAAAAACAGCGCGTCAATCACATCGGGAGGGCTGGTCAACCAAAGACCAGCAACATGCACCGTAACACTGGCAAGCAACGCAGCTCCAATCCAGCGATGCGCCAGCCGTCCCCTCGCCCGCTCCAGCCCCGGCAGGTAGCCACCTACCAACAACGGCTGAAGAAGCAAAAGGGCCATGCCAGCGATCCCCGCGAAGCCCGAAATGATATAGATAGTATCGCGGTAGGCGAGAAACTCACTTGTTGCCGCCACCAAGACGGGAACGACCAAAACGGCGAGCAGAGCCCCCCAAATTGCGACCGCTCTCAAACGGCTCACCGATCAGGCCGGTTCCAGAACGAAATCAGCATTCAAAGTTGTGTCGCGCGAACTGCTCATCACCGGACGCAGGAACACTGTTTTGAATTCCTCGCTGTCATAGGCGAGGTGCCCGTGCGCTTGTCCGAAGGCAGGAACGATCTGCGGCATGTCCATACGAAATGTGCCATCAGCGCGCGTCAGCGTGGCTCCATGGCTGTGCCAATCGCGTTCGTGCCCCTCCGTCGTATGAGCCCAGATTTGGATGCGAACACCTTCCAGCGGCGCACCGTCGCCAGCGCGGCGCACTGTTCCGGTCATCAAGAACCCACCACCCCCAATTCGCTCTACGATTGGCGCACCAGGGCGAAAATTGTTGGCGCCTCCGCGCATCGATTTAGTGGGCTTCACACCTGCCGCACGCGCCGGAACCAGCAGGCCGGAGTTCCCTGAGAAAAACAATCCGCCGAGCGTTGCACCGCCTGTCAAAAGTACATTGCGGCGTGTCTTCTGAAGTTTCGTGTCCACGTCAAATCTCCGCTTTGCAAAGCTGTCGTTGTCCCACTCGCTTCCTTATATCGTTCGAAACCTGCGCAGGGAAACCTTGCTTACAGGTTTGTGATTGCAGCAAATCAAGAGGCGTTGACATCTTGAGCGCATACACGGCTTCCTTGCCGGATGAACATCGACCCGTCTTCCGTGGTGTTGCGCGACATTGCCATCGGTGATGCCGGGTGGCTTATTCAGCAACATGCCGAGCGGTATGCAGAAGACGAAGGCTTCGACTCCAGTTTCGAGCCTTTGGTCGCTGAAATACTTGCGGCTTTCCTGCGCAAACATGATCCGGTGACTGAACGCGCCTTCATTGCTGCGGCGGGAGCGACACGTCTTGGATCGATCTTCTGCGTGCAATCCGGCGAGCCCGGTGTCGCCAAGCTCAGGCTGTTTTACATGTCCCCAGACGCGCGTGGGCTAGGGCTTGGTCAGCGGCTGCTCGACGCATGCCTCAGTTTCGCCCGCACGGCTGGATATCGTCGGATGCGCCTTTGGACCCACGAAAGTCACCGCGCGGCATGTGCCCTTTACAACAGGAACGGCTTCTCTTGTGTCGCGTCCGAGCCAGTGCATTCTTTCGGCGTGGATCTTGTGGAACAGACCTGGGAAATCGACTTGGTCTGAGACTTGCAATCGCAATCCGTCAGCGCTAGGGAGGCGGTCGTGCCGCCTTAGCTCAGTAGGTTAGAGCGCTTGATTGTGGATCAAGAGGTCCCCCGTTCGAGCCGGGGAGGCGGTACCATCAAACCCAATCAGACAACTATGCCGCTCAGCGCCTTCTGTGTAAGATACTGCCGTTGCAGCCATTTCTACTTGGCCACCTGATGGAAAGATTCGATGCGTGCGCGTATTCCGTCAGTCATTCTCTCGATTCATGAAAGGCCTATCTGTCCGACACGCGGACAGGAAGTTTCGTCGATGCCTTCATTTCCTTTAGCGAAAGGTTCGAGCGAATACTCGTCACACCTGGGAGACGTCGCAAAGTGCTATCAACAAAAGCGCTATAGTCATCTAGATCGCGAGCAACGACGATAAGCAGAAAATCATCCTCCCCGGTCGTGTTGTGGCAAGAAAGGATATTGGGCGTAACCTCTATGATGCGTTGAAACTCGGCCATGGCCGCCTGATCATGCTCCGAGCAACTGAGTTGGACAAAAGCCATGACCCCGAGCCCAAGCTTTCGTCGTTTGAGGTGGGCTTGATAACCTTCGATGATGCCCGTTTCTTCCAATTTCTTGAGTCGCCGCCAGCTTGGCGTCTCACTCATGTTGAGATGCTCGGCGAGCTTGGAGTTGGTCATCCGCCCGTCATCTTGGAGAATTTCGAGAATCTGTGCGTTTACCGCGTCGATACCTGACATGAGTGGATTATCCTCAAAGGCACTTTGAAATCAAAACTTTCTGCTCAAAAGAAACAGATATCAAGACAGAATAGCAAACCCATTCCGATATAATTCGGTAGAAATAACTCAAATCTAACTCAGAGCCGAAAGACCCTGCCATGAAAGCTGTTCTGTTCGAGAAGTTTCAAGAGCCTCCAAAAGTCGTCACCGTCGCTGATCCCAAGCCGGAAACCCACGGCGTTATCCTGAAAGTCGAGGCTACAGGTGTCTGCCGCAGCGATTGGCACGGCTGGATGGGGCACGACAGCGACATCGAATTGCCGCATGTTCCCGGGCATGAACTCGCGGGCGTGGTCGAGGCTGTAGGCAAGGACGTGAAGAACTGGAAAGTTGGCGACCGGGTGACGGTACCATTCATCTGCGGATGCGGGTCATGCAGCGAGTGCCTCGCGGGTCATCAGCAAGTGTGTCTGCATCAAGAGCAGCCCGGCTTCACTCATTGGGGCAGTTTTGCAGAATATGTGCCGATCCATCAGGCCGACCTGAACGCGGTGGCTTTGCCGGAAACCATGGACTTCGCCACGGCCGCTAGTCTGGGTTGCCGTTTCGCCACTTCATTCCGGGCGGTAATCGATCAAGGCGAAGTGACGGCTGGTCAATGGGTGGCCGTTCATGGGTGCGGCGGTGTCGGTCTCTCGGCAGTGATGATTGCCACTGCAGCCGGAGCCAATGTGATTGGAATAGACCTTGATCCCGCCAAGTTGGCTTTGGCGAAGGAACTTGGGGCGGTCGCAACGGTCAATGGCGCGAACAACGTTGTTGAGGCGATCAGCGAGATCACCAAAGGCGGCGCGCATGTCTCGCTGGACGCTCTAGGGCACCCTGTAACGATGACCAATTCAATCCTGTGTCTGCGCCCTCGCGGCAAACATGTCCAAGTCGGCCTGATGCTGGGCGATCATGCCGCTCCGGCCGTGCCCATGCCAAAGATCGTCGGGCAAGAGATCGAACTCCTGGGATCACATGGCATGCAAGCGCATCGCTATGGAGCGATGCTGGACATGGTTGATAGCGGCAAGTTGGACCCTGCGCGGCTAGTTGGCGATAAAATCAGCATCGACGCGGCCCCGGAAGCTCTGATGAACATGGATAAGTTTCAGTCCGTCGGTGCGACCGTCATCACGAGCTTCTGAGCCATGGAAAGACTCGCGTTCATCGGCGGCGGCAACATGGCGTCAGCTATCATAGGCGGATTGATTGCCAGCGGGCGAGAGCCGCCCGACATCACAGTGATCGATCCGAATGCAGAACAACGCCAACGGCTCACGGACCAATATGGTATCGCAGCGACCGATGAAACGGCGCGCGCAGCGACGGCTGATATCATCGTACTGGCAGTCAAGCCGCAAGTTATTGCCACGGTCGCGGCACAGTTTGAGACCAACCTGGCAGAGAAATTGGTCATCAGCATCGCGGCCGGGATCACAATTGCCACTATGGAGGACCTGTTTGGACCGGTCGCCATTGCCCGCACAATGCCGAATACACCCGCGTTGTTGGGTTTGGGAGCGACCGGCCTTTACGTCAACGACCAAACGAGCGACGCCCAACGTTCGGCGGCGCAAGCGATAATCGAGGCTTTCGGCATATGCGTCACCGTCGAGCGCGAAGAACTTCTAGACGCCGTAACGGCGGTGTCTGGCAGTGGTCCGGCATACTTCTTCAGATTGATTGAGGAGATGATCCGATCAGGAACCGCACTTGGCCTGGCGCCGGAAGATGCAAGGGCGTTGACCTTGCAAACGGCACTTGGCGCAACATCCATGGCCGCGACTTCTGACACCATGCCAGAAGAGCTGCGCGCCCGCGTCACCTCGCCCAATGGCACGACCCATGCTGCGATTGTCTCTTTGCAAAGAGATGGGTTTGGAGAGGTCATCGCCTCCGCCATGATGGCCTGCCGGAACCGCGCTGCAGAGTTGGGAAAGGACTAAGCCATGTTCGAACAGGTCGAGGACTATCCGGTCGACCCCATCATGATTGGCACCGAATACTTCGCGCAAGACCCGCGAACGGACAAGCTCAACCTAACCGTGGGCATCTATCAGAACGAAGATGGGCAAACACCTGTTCTCAAGGCCGTGAAACTCGCCGAACAGCGATTGACGGAGACCCAGAGCAGCAAATCCTACCTCGCGTTGACCGGGGACACAGAATACTGTCGGGTCTTGAGTCGCGAAATCCTGAAAGATGCCTTTGATGCAAGCTTGGTGACCGCCCAGACCTCAGGCGGGGCCGTCGCGTTGCGGGTCATGGCGGACCTACTGGCACAGATGCCCAAACCACCGACGGTGTGGCTGCAAACGCCAACCTACGGCAACTATGTTCCGATCCTGAAAGCCGCTAATGCGCAATTCGCTCATGTGCCCTACTACCATTCGATCCAACGTGAGATCACCTTTGATCTGATGTTAGATGCGTTGAATGCCGCCAAACCCGGTGACGTTTTTCTGTTTCAGGGTGTTTGCCACAACCCGACGGGCGCCGACCTTAGCGCGGACCAATTCGGTGCTTTGCTGGACCGCCTTGAGGCGCTCGGGGTCGTCCCTTGGATTGACCTCGCATACCTTGGCTTCGCGCGAAGCTGGGACGAAGACTGCGAGATGGCGCGTAAGATTGCCGCGCGTTTCCCGGAGTGCATTGTTTGCATCACGCTGTCCAAGTCTTTCGGGATCTATCGCGATCGCGCTGGCGCATTGTTCGTCAAAACGCGCGTGCAGGACAAGAACCGGATACACCGTGCCGTGTCGGCGATCGTACGCTCGGGCGCTTCGCACGCACCAGATCACGGCCCGTCAGTCGTGCGCACTATCTTTCAAGACGATGCCTTGAGAAGGCTTTGGCTGAAAGAACTGGAGCAAATGCGTGTGAGAGTGGCAGGCGTTCGCCAGGAAATCGCTTCAAGGGAACGGGCAATGATTGGCACGGAAAATCTGGCCTATTTCGCTGATCAATCCGGCATGTTCTCGCTTCTTCCACTGACCGAAGCGCAGGAAATTGCTCTGACCCGCGATCACGGCATCCATGTTGTCAAAGGCGGTCGGGTAAACGTTGCCCGGCTTTCCGGGGATGATATCGAGAAGCTGATAAAGGCAGTCTCTGAGGTCACGTCTGTTTCTTAGCTAGCGCTGTTACTGCAAGCGTGAACGTCAATCTTCAAGCAACTGAAAACGCTCCCTTCGGACCAGTTTCCCCTTCTCTGTCGGAGCGGACTCTGACCCAGCGGGTGTCTCATCCAAACTTGACCAAGCCGGCTCCGAAGATGACGAGTCCTGCACCGCCGATGCGCGTCAGGTTAGCTGGATTGGCCGCGGCGCCGAATGCTCCCATCTGATCAAGCACCATGGCTGCAACGATCTGGCCCGCAATGATGAGAACGGCTGTCGAACCAACGCCAAGTCGCGGGATCAGGAAGACGACGGCGACGATGTAGGCCGTGGCAATGATCCCACCAAGCCAAGCTGTCCATGGCACCGCACCCATCTCCAATGCTGTGGGCCACGCGACTCTTTGAGTGATCAGTATGATCAACAATGTGAGCAGCCCAATGAGAAACACAAAGAATGCGCCGAGGTAGACGCTTTTGAGGGCCGTGCCCAACTGCCCGTTGAACGCCAGTTGAAAAGGGATCAGCGCCCCGGTGAAAAGCGCCAGCATTGTGAGAACCGTCTGGGACATGGTCACTTCTCCTAGTAATCAATGAGAGTAGTTCGAGCGAGCGATCGCATCTGGCACTTGGTGAGCGACGCTGGTGATGGTCATGCCGCCAAAGCTGTGGCCGAGCAAAACAACTCGGGTATCGGCGCTCAAAACAGCTTCGACCACTGTTTCGATGTATACCTCAAGCGAAACTGACTTTGCGGCGCACTCTACTGAAGTAATAAGCGACCTACAGAACACCTTTCCTACCCCCTCAAACGCCGAGCGCTTCAATGACCTTGCGTGCGGCGGCCCCGGCAGAAACCTGTTGTTGCCCGGTGATCAAATTACCGTCCCTAACAGCGAACTCGGCCAGCGTGCCGCCGGTGATGAAATTGGTATCGCCGATCTTTTTGGCCTCAGTTTCGATCCAGAATGGCTGGATCTTTTGGCCAACGGCACTTTCCGCATAAAGCTCTTCGCTGTCGGCAAAACCCGTCCATGTTTTTCCGCTGACGAGCAGTGTGCCATCGCTGAGTTTCGTTTTCAGCAATACGCAGGTACCATGGCAAACCGCGCTTGTGATCTTTCCGGACTCGTAGAACTGCGCGACGAGGTCATGGACCCGCGTATCGTCAATCATGGACACCATGGGGGACTGACCACCGACGACGAACAGGGCGTCATATGCGTCGACCGACAGACCGCCAATGCTGGGCGTATCTTTGATCAGGTCGCGAGTGGCCGCCGCTGTTTTGAAGCCTTGGCTCACGATGTCATGGGCAGAGTAACCGCTTTCGTGCTCCGGATCCGAAAAACCGTCGGCTTCAAGGTCGCCACCATCCGGCGAGACGATCGTGATGTGATAGCCTGCATGGCTAAATTCAAGCCAAGCATGGCTCAGTTCGGCCCACCAAAAGCCGATAGGCCATCCTGTCACAGGCGATGTTGTGGGATTTGCGACAAGCATGAGGACGTGTTTGGTCATGTGAATTCTCCGATTAACCGATTGTTGGGGGTGTAGTTTTCGCCCAAGCGGGCAACGCTTCTATGGTCCCGAGCCAGCGCGTGAGGTTGGGGAACTCCGACAGTGGGAAATGTGCGTTTCGTGCATGTGTGAAATCGCCGGCAACGGCGAAGTCCGCGACCGTCAAGCGATCCCCCACCAAGTAAGTTTTGCCGGTGAGTGCGGTGTCGAGGACGGTCAGAAGCGACCGGAGCCGCACTAAGGCAGCATCGCGCTTGGCGACGTCCGCATCGATCCCCCGCACAGGTTTGAAGTAATTCTCGACGTGGAGCGGAAGTACAACCGGTGACAACTCACTCGATTGCCAAAGCATCCATTGCGCGATGCTGGCTTGTTCATGGGCGGACTGACCGAGCAGTGGTGTTTCCGCCTGCGCGGCAAGATAAACAAGAACGGCATTTGCCTGCCAGACGGTGTAGTCACCGTCTTTTATAGCTGGCACCTGCCCCATCGGGTTGATGGCGAGAAAGTCTGGCTTCTTGTGATCCTTGTCCTGCATCGAGAGGGTCACTTCTTTAATTTCAAGGCCGAGGTGCGAAGCCAATGCCCGTGCCTTCCGCGCATTGTGAGACATCGGCCAGTGATAAAGCTCCATCAGGTAATTCCTTTGGTTTGAGCGTGACTGAGTGCGAAGCCGAAATTCCGGCCGAGCGGCCCTTTGGCGGCTTGCCAAATCCAAAGCATTGCAAGGCTTTCGAGATGGCGAGCGTTGGCGAGCGGGCCCGTGTCGACGGCCTCAAACCCGGCATCTGCGACAAGCGAAAGCACCGCCTTTTTGGCGGCTTCGTTGTCGGTGGCTGCAAACATGACAGGTTTGATATTGAGAACGCTGGCGTCGGCCATGAACTCCGCCCCGATTTGATTGAAGGTCTTGACGACATGCGACTTCGGTAAGCTGGCCTGCAGCCGCTCAGCAGCCGACGGTTGCGCATCGGCAGAAATACCTGGGCCATTTGGTGATATGGCGACAGGGTTGGTCGCATCGATTACCGGCTTGCCAGCGACGTGAGGGGCAATCTCCGCGACCACTTCCGCTTCAACGCGCCAAGGTGTTGTCAGGATAACGACATCAGCCCAACGAGCGACCTCCGAGAGCGAACCCTGGCGCGCCTCGGACGGCTCACGGACGCCGAAGCGGACGTCATGGCACGCCTTCAGAGCAGCCGACAACGCCTGTGCCACTTTGCCCTTTCCGATAAACCCGATCTTCATGCCAACCGATCCCTGTTGCTTTGGTCACGAGGCAGAGTTAGGGAGCAAGAGAAACGAATGAAACTGAAATCAATTCATGTCAGAATACGATAAAAATAAAATCAGAAGACTCGACCTTACGGTCCTTCTGGTCTTCCTAGCTCTGATGCGCACACGCAAAGCTGCCGATGTTGCCGATGAACTGGGACTTACGAACTCTTCGATCAGCCATGCTCTCAAGCGTTTGAGGGATGTCTTTGAGGATGAATTGTTTTTGCGGCTGCCGCATGGGTTGGCCCCAACGGCCTTCGCGATACAAATCGAGCCAGACGTCCGACGGGCGGTCGACGCCGTTCAAGCGGCGCTTGCCGGTCCGGGTGAATTCGATCCTGCCAACGCCGCCGGGCTCATCCGGATCTCTGCCAACGACCGCGAAGTCGCAGGGCTGATCCCGGACGCCTTTACACGCGTCACGGTGCACGCTCCCAACCTGCGGTTCTCGGTAAGATCAATGTCTCACGCAGAAAGCCTGCGTGGTTTGGCAGACGGAACGCTCGACCTTGCCGTTGGTTTCTTCCGAGAGCCAGGCGACGACTTTGAGCGGACACATGTTCGACAGGAGACATATCTGGTTGCCGCACGGCGAGGGCATCCGATCATGCAAGGCAAGATGACATTGAAGACCTTCACGAGTGCCTCGCACATTCTGGTGTCTTCCGATGGTTCGCTGACCGGTATCGTTGACGAGGGGTTGGCAGTCCGAGGACTCGAGAGGAAAGTCTGTCTGGCAGTACCGAATTTCATGCCGGCGCTGGCGATCATAGCGCGCAGCGACTTTATTGTGACTTTGCCAAGCTCGCTCGTGATCGAATATGCCGAACGCTTCCAGTTGAGCTATACACAACCGCCTCTTGAAATCCGTCCATTCGACGTGTCGATCCTACGCCATAGACGAAATCTAAAGGACCCAATGCTTTCGTGGTGTTTGAAAAACATGGTGGGGCCTTCCTTGGACCCAATTCGCTAGCGTCCCAATTTGGAACACGGTCGGCTCCAACCAGCACGATGGTGTGGATTACATTGACTGAAGGGCAAGCAACCTCTCGGGGACCTTAACTCAATAGCGCGCGCTCGATGACAGGGTTAACCAGATCAGGATGCGTGAGGACCGCCATATGCCCGCCGCGTTCGAGTGTTTCAAACTGCCACTGCGGTACATTTTTCTTCATGAGCGACACGATTTCATCGATTGATCGGACCGTGTCCACAGCGGAGACAACTGTTGTCTTGCCCGGCAACTCAACCGCCCATTCCGCGAGCGGCGTAGCTTCGTTCATCACCCCATCCCATTCATGAAAATTGGGCTCGAGGGCCTTCGAAAACTTGATCTTTCGCTCGTCTGGCATGGCGTTCCAGCTTCCTGGACCTGTCCAATAGTTCGCGAACACCTCTGCCGCGAGCGGCCAAGCCCCATCTCTTCCGCATTGCTTGATGGTGTTTCGAAGACGGGTCGCTTCTTCGAAAGCCTCATCACGGCCATGCTGTTTCAAGAGATAAAACGGGTTGGGCTCGATCAAGACCAGCCGCTCGACATGGTCTTTGAACAAAGCTGCCGCCTTCATGGCCACGCTTCCCCCGTAGGAGTGCCCGACTATGGAGACCTTCTCTCCGTCCTCAGGCAAAAAGTGTTCCAGAAGCTGAGCTTGGTTTGCCAGTGTCTGCGTATCGCTATCGGGCCACGCTTCAGTCGCTCCATAGCCAAACAGATTGACCGCCACGAAATGAAACCTGTCAGACAGACCGCTCATGAGAGCGCCCCACTGCCGCGCGCCAGCAACGCTCGAATGAACCAGGATTACTTTCGGCCCTGATCCAGCTTCGATAAAGTCTGGCTTGATGCGGCCACCCATTTCAATCTTCTCTCAAGCTGAACCTTGGCCACTCGAGCATATTCGATTTACGCTTCCGTCGCAAAAACCGGCAAGCAGGTAGTCGTCATCCGGCCGACTTCGGTTTGATTGATCTAGCGGTGCGCCTCTCCATAAATTGTGCCGGTAAGCCAAGCAGGCCAATCTCGTTCAAAGAAGGTTTTCGACGCCTCGTCAAAACTCCGATTGGGGCGTGAACGCACAATCATGTCCTGGCCATCAAACCGGAGGCAGAGTTGTTCCTGCTGATGCCGCGGGTTCTCTTCGCGAAAACGAAAGTCCTCAACCACACCGGTTCGCGTTTCCGGAACTGCTTTTCCTTTGGCGTCGCAGATTGCACGAGCGCCCCGACTGCCACCGCCATGTTCGATGAAATGATCGAGTGCGGTCAAAACAGCCTCCGATGCGAGGGCCATTTGCCGCCACTGAAGCGCGCGGGAAAGCTGGTTCGGACGCGGAACGGCTAGGCCTTGTTCTTTGATAGCAGAGTTCAGAGCATGCGCGGCAGATCGGGCCTCAGACACTCTCTCTGGAAAGCAGAACGGACCGGCCTCATCGCTCATCCGAGCTTGTATTTCTGCTTGCAACGCCTCAACGGTATGCGGGCTGCCATCCTGGAAAAGGCGGTCGAGCCGCGCTACAGCCGAATTGACCTCGTCTGCGCCGTCCATCTTCGGTGCAGGTGCGGGTCGCTTCGCAAGATGCTCTGCCGCACGGGTACCGAAGACCTGCCCTGCATTGAGTGCTGACCCGCCTGGCCGCGTGACACCGTGGGTGCCCGCCGCCTCCCCCACGGCATAAATACCAGGAACCGAGGACTGACCCCATGTATCGACCGCGATCCCACCATTCATGTGTTGATGGTTCACCGCGAACTCTAACGGCTCTTCCGCGACGTCGATCTTGTAGCGGCGGTAAAGCTCAATCGCGAGCGGGTTCATGTGACGCAGGCGGTCAATGGGCAAGCCCTGGGTCGCACCGGCCGTGCCAAGGTAGGCAGCAACATCGTCGTCTAGCCGCGCCATGCTGAAGCACTGGTCCCCCGGTACCGGTAGAGGGTTTCGGTTGAAATCCATGAAAACCCTCCGACCCAGCGCGCATTCGCGAAAGATACCAAGGTCCACTAGGCTTGAGCCGAATTCCAGCATCCGCGTCGCGTGGAAGGGCCACTGGTAGCCCTTTCGAAAGATGTTGGACGCGAGTTCCTGCGTTGTTCGATAGTAATCGGCGAGGAAGTGATGTTCCTTGCCTTCGGCATCGACTGAGTAGATATGCGGCATCGCCTGCACGTAGGTTCCCGAGAGGTTCCAAGGAAAGCCTTCGCGCCGTGTACCGATGCCGAACTGGCATTCGGTGAGATTTACCAGCTCGACACCAGCCTCCAAAGCTAGTCCGAGCGATCCAAAACAGCCGTTCGGGAAGACGCTGTCACGATAGAGTTCGCCCGGCCCGCCCGCAGCAAGAACCAATGAGGGCACTCGGAAAAAGATCAATCCGTAACGGTTCGTATCGCTTTGATCACGGTTGCGCATGGCGAGAACGCCGATGACGCGCCCTATGTCATCGCGCAGGATCTCAATAGCCGTGGTGAGGTTGAAAAACGGGATGGCCAAGCGCAGCGCTTCTTCTGCGAGGACCTTCACCATAAGCCGCGAGGTTCGAGGACCACAACTTGTGGCGCGCCCCACTTCGTCGTGGTCAGTCTGGTACCGGAGTGTGCCGCCGAGCGGGTCCTGTGGCAGTGGCAATCCCAAATATTGCAGGCTCGCCATAGCGCGCGCCGAACCCACTGCCTCGATATAGGCCGTGTCTTCATCCATCGCGCCACCGGCCCTGATGGACCGCGCCATGTCTTTGTAGTTGTCGCCTTGATCGGCAGTGTTCGCCGTATGCAGGGTCTGTTTGTCGGACCCCGAACATGCCGAAGTCCCACCCCATGCGGATTGCGACAGTATCACCACATCGACCCCGCGCCGTTTGGCTTCCACTGCTGCGCGGAGCCCAGCCGCGCCACTCCCGACCACGGCGACATCGGCTTCAACAAGCGGTATTGTGTGAGTTCCGATCTGAAGACTGGACGACGGCTCAGGTGCTGCGCCCAGCTTGGGCATGGCCACATCGGTTAGGTTGTCGAGAATATCCTGCGGGATTTGCGTCAGCACGTCTCTGGCTCCAATCGGGTCAGGCGGGTGGGACACCGGTCGAGGCCCTAAGGGCGAGTGACACGGGGCTCAGCCATTCGGGATCAGGTGCGGTACCCTCGCCAATCCACCTGAGAATGACGTCTGCGACCTGTTCTCCAAAACTTGCGATGTCGCATCTAACGGATGATAGCGGTGGCCAGGCGTGCGCGCATTCCTCGATATCATCAAAACCCATGATCCGAAGGCCATCCGCGCCCACTACGCGACCGCTCTGCTGACATCCCGTGAGAAGGCCCAACGCCACAAGGTCATTGAAACACACGACGGCATCGACATCTGCATACTCACGGGCCAATCGGTCAGCGAGATCCCGACCAAACATGCGCGTGGAGCGACCAGTAAGGATCAGCTCCGGCAAATCTGCCGCAGCCAGCGCGTCGCGATAGCCTTGCATTCGACGGATCGTCACGGGTCTGTCGGGCAGGCCTCCCGCAAAAGCAATCCGCCGCGCGCCAGTCTGCAATAGATGCTCCGTCGCCGCGCGACTGCCTTCTTGATAGTCCGGTGAAGCAAATGGAAACGGGCATTGATCGCTGTCCACCCGCCGCAGCACTTGCAGGGTCGGAATACCGGAACGTTTGATCGCCTCGAAGCCACCGTCACCCTCGCCATACGCTGGCGACAAGATAATCGCCGCCACCCCGTGTTCGATCATCGCACCAACGACCTGGGATTGGACCCCGGGGTCTTCATCGGTGTTGGCGACCACCGCTGCAAAGCCCCCCTCGGACAGTTTCATCTGCAGGGACGCCGCAAACTCTGCAAAAAAAGGGTTCTTGAGATCATTGATCACAAGCCCCACCAGTCCCGTCGTGGCGCTTCTCAATGTCGCGGCGGCGCGATTGTACACATAGCCGAGTTCCGCCATCGAGGCACGAACCTGAACCCGTGTCTCTTCCTTTACGGTCGGGCTATTCTGCAGCACGAGGCTCACCGTCGACTTTGACACGCCCGAATGGCGTGCAACATCGATTATGGTGGGGCGTCGGTCCATTGCTCAGACGTCTATATCCACGACCAGTATGCCGTCGATACCTCCAACCGCATTCTCCACAAGGCGCGCGCCCGCAGCCTTGTGATCAGGATGGTCCTGATACGCCTGAAGCGCACCCCAGTCTTCGAAATCCACGGTGAAACCATGCATGTAGCCGCGCTCGATCTGTTCGGGACTTTCACTCTTGCCGGAGCGGATGTCGATCAATCCGGGAATGTGGTCTTTGATGGCCGCGAGTTCATCGAAAATCTCGAAAATCAGAGCGTCGCTCACCTCGGGGCGGAATCTGATCAGGACGATATGACGGATCATGCGGTGACTCCCATTCCATGGTCTTCGCGGATCAAATCAGAGGCCTTTTCTCCAATCATGATCGCGGCGGCATTGGTGTTGGATGAGATAACCGTGGGCATTATGGAGTTATCCACCACCCGCAGTCCCTCAATCCCGTTAAAGCGCAGACGGATGTCAACCACGGCCTCCGCGTCAGGGCCCATGCGGCATGTTCCAGCACAATGGTGTGAAGTCTTTGAATGCTCCGAGATGAAGTCAAAGTAGTCATCGTCTGTTTTGACATCCGGCCCCGGCAGGCGTTCGGCAAGGACATATTTCTTCAGTGGTCCTTGAGCCATGATCTCTTGTGTCAACTTGAGCCCTTGAATCGACATCGCGCGGTCTTGCGGGTCCTGCAAATAGTTCGGATCGATCAGCGGGGCCTTGACTGGGTCGGCGGATTGAAGGCGGACACTGCCTCGCGACCGGGGACGCAGATAGCACGAATTCAGCGTTACGCCTCCGTTTGGCATGGACGCGACACCGTGTTCGATCCCGGTACCGAGACCAAGGTGGAACTGGATATCGGGACTTCGCGCGTCAGGGTCGGCATACCAGAAGCCACCGGTCTCGAAGAGCGACGACGCAACCGGACCCTTGCGCGTAAAAATGTACTGGAGGCCTGCGATTGCGGCCCATATAGGCTTGGCGTAGCGATCATAGCTGTAGGGACCTGAAAGCTCGGAGATGCAGTACAAGTCCAGGTGGTCCTGAAGGTTTTCACCGACCTGCGGCTGGTCATAGACCGGGGTGATTCCGAGTTCGGCAAGGCCATCGGCCGGCCCGATGCCTGAAAGCTGCAAGAGGCGCGGCGAACCGATTGCGCCGGAAGACAGAACGACTTCGCTTCGAGCCGTCACGCGGCTTCCGTCCATCATCTCGACCCCAGTGGCGCGACCGGCTTCAACAACAATTCGACGAACCTGCGCGCCCGTGCGAAGGGTCAGATTTGGTCGGTCTTCGTTGGGGGCAAGATAGGCCATCGCTGCAGAGGACCGACGCGCATTGCGCTGGGTCAACTGGTAGAAACAGACGCCGTCCTGCACTTCGCCATTGATGTCGAGGTTGCGGGGAATGCCCATCGCCTTCGCTGCGTCGAAATAGGCCTCGCAAATCGGGAGCGGCGCGGAGGGCTGGCTCACCCCAAGTGGTCCGCCCTGCCCGTGATACCGGTTGTCGTAGGTGTCGTTGTCCTCGGCTTTTCGATAGTAGGGCAAGACGTCCTCATAGGACCAACCTTCGCAACCCATCTGCCGCCAGTCGTCATAGTCTTGCGCGTTTCCGCGTGTGTAGATCTGGGCGTTGATCGCCGAACCGCCGCCAATGACCTTGGCTTGGGTGTAACGGAAGACTTTGTTCTGCATGTGCTTTTGCGGCACCGTGTCCCAACCCCAGGAACCGATACCCTTGGTCATCTTCGCGAATCCAGCGGGCAAATGGTAGAACGGGTGGCGGTCACGGCCGCCGGCTTCCAGCAAAAGAACTTCAACGCTCGGGTCCTCTGTCACGCGCGCTGCCACTACAGAGCCGGCAGAGCCGCCGCCGATTACGATGAAATCGAAGCTGTCAGGATTCATGTCGCCTCTCCCAACTCGCCGAATTGGGTGCCGCGGATATGCTCCCCGGTGCGAAGCGCCAAGGCGGCGATTGTGAGAGCGGGGTTTACCGCGCCGGACGTCGGCAGAATGGAAGCGTCCGTGATGAAAAGGTTCGGGTGATCGTGGCAACGCCCGAACGTATTGGTGACGCTGGTCCGGGGATCATTGCCCATCCGAGCCGTTCCGCATTGGTGTGATGGAGTTCTACGATCGAAGGCCTGAGATAAAACAACGGGGAAGCCAGCCTTCCGCAATATCTGTTTCAGCTTGGCGACCAGGGCCAGGTGCGTTGCCCAATTCGACCGCTTCCAGTCGAGACGAATTTGATCACCTTTCAGCGTCACACGGCTCTCCGGTGACGGCAGATCTTCGGACATGGCGTAGACATCAAGCGACCTTGCAGCGATCCAGTTGGAAAGGAACCGTGGCAACGGGGTCGTCGCCTTGAGGATTGGCCCGGTAATCTTGCCAAGCATCTGGATATTGCCAAGCGGCGTGCCGTCCGGACCACCGGTCAGGTAGAAATCATTCAGCATCAGTGTCTTCTGATAAATTGCCCGGTTCTTGTGGAACGGATGCAGAGCCAATACCGCCGAACAGTTGTGATTCATGAAGTTCCGTCCGACTTGGTCGGAGCTGTTGGCGAGACCTGTCGGGAAGGCATCGCAAGCTGATCGCAAAAGCAGTGCCGCAGATTGCACTGCACCTGCCGCCAAGACGTAAAGGTCCGCGGTCACCCTCTCGGAACCATCCGGTCCAGAAACATCGACACCTTCGATACTCCCATCAGCTCGGGCGACAATGCGGTCAACGCATGTGTTGGTTCTCAGCTTTACGTTGCGATGGGCAAGCGCTGCATCAATTGCGTCCTCGGCATCCATTTTGCCTCGTACGGTGTCGGGATGACCATCCCAGGTGGTATGGCCACCTGTCATCCAGCGATCGAGATCGACGCCGAGCGGAACGGAAGATGGGTGAAGCCCTTGATCCCTAAACGCTTGCCTGAGCCGCGCAATTTCGGCTTCGTCGGGAACAGGCGGGTTTGGGTACGGCGCGGAACGGTCAGGTTCCGTGGGGTCGTCACCTGCATGCCCGCGCACGTCGAAAAGTGACTCTGCTTTTGTATAGAAAGGCTCAATCGCTTCATAAGATATCGGCCAGCCGGGCGTCGTGCCGCCCTGGTGTCGCATCGGCGAAAAGTCTTCGGCACGGTACCGAATCAGAGCCGCGCCATAAAACTTCGAGTTGCCGCCGACCATGTAGTAGTTGCCAGGACTGAAGGGCCGGTCCTCACCATCAAGCCACATCTCATCCGGACGAAAATGCCCCGTCCTGAATATCGCGTCGGCGTCTCGGTCCTTTGGAGAGGGCGTCAAACGATCCCCCCGTTCCAGGACCAAGACGCGAGCGCCAGAAGGGGCAAGGGAGGACGCGAGCGTCGCGCCGCCCATTCCGGAACCAATTATGATTATATCCCAATCGGCCATTTCGCTTACGCTTTGATGCGAGCCTCGGTCTGCGGATCAAACGCGACGGCCTTCTCCATGTTAACGGCGAAGTCGAACATTTCATCAACCTGAACAGTCGTGTCGGCTCGCATTCTTGCGATGACGTCCTTGCCACCGAGGGTCATCGTGACAAACGTATCCGCACCAGAGGGTTCGGTGACGCCCACACGGTTTGCAAGCGTGACGATGCAGTTGGAGTCCCGATCAGCTCCTTCTGGGTCGGTGATTGCCTCTGGCCGGATGCCGAGGAGGATATCCTTTCCTGCCCACTCGCTCATATTGTCTTGTGCGAAAGCAAGGAGCGCGTCGTCCCCTTCTGCTCGCGCAACCTTGGCATGAGGTACACCATCGACCATCTCGACCTTGGCCGGGACCACATTCATCGCCGGGCTGCCCATGAAAGTCGCCACGAAGACATTTTCCGGCGTGTCGTAGATTTCCTTGGGTGTCCCAAGCTGCTGAACATAGCCATCGAACATCACCGCGATGCGGGTTGAAAGCGTCATTGCCTCGATCTGGTCGTGGGTGACATAGACCACGGTTGTCTTGAGGTTCTGATGCAACTTCTTGATCTCGGTCCGCATGTCGACGCGAAGCTTCGCGTCCAGATTCGAAAGCGGCTCGTCAAAGAGGAAGACGTCCGGGTTCCGCACAAGTGCACGCCCCATTGCAACTCTCTGACGCTGACCGCCGGAGAGCTGGCCCGGTTTGCGATCGAGGAGATGATCGATCTGAAGAAGGCTCGCCACATCCTTGAGCGCCTTCTCGCGTTCGGGCTTTGGCGTGCCGTGCATCTCAAGTCCGAAGGTGATGTTCTGGGCCACAGACATGTTCGGGTAGAGTGCGTAGCTCTGGAACACCATCGCGATGTTGCGCTTTGACGGGTGCACCCCGTTCATAACGCGATCTTTGATGGAGATCTCGCCAGACGTGATCCCTTCCAGCCCCGCAATCATGTTGAGAAGCGTGGACTTGCCACAGCCCGAAGGACCGACAAGGACGAGAAATTCGCCTTCCTCCACCGCGATGTCGACACGGTGCAGGACTTCCACATTTCCGTAGGACTTGGTGACGTGGTTGATATCGAGAAATCCCATGGGACTTATCCTTTCACGGAGCCGGCCATCAAACCGCGGACGAAGAAACGTCCCGCGACGATGTAGACGAGAAGGGTGGGCAGCGCGGCAAGGATCGCGCCTGCGAAATGGACGTTGTATTCCTTCACCCCGGTCGACGATGACACAAGGTTGTTGAGCGCAACTGTCATCGGGGCTGCGTCCCCCGAAGCAAAGGACGCCCCGAACAGGAAATCGTTCCAGATATTGGTGAACAACCAGATGACGCAAACCACGGTGATCGGCCCCGAGGACGGCAGGAGTATCCGGTAGAAAATCTGGAAGAACCCTGCCCCGTCGATTTGCGCCGCACGCACCAGTTCCGTCGGGAAAGCCGCGTAGTAGTTGCGAAAATAGAGCGTCGCAAATCCGATGCCGTAGACAACGTGAACGAGGACAAGACCGGTGGTGGTCCCGGCAATTTCGAGGATCCCAAGGATGCGGGCCATTGGGATCAGGACGATCTGAAACGGAATGAAGCAGGAAAAGAGCATCAATCCAAAGATGATCGTGTCCCCCCGAAACCGCCATTTTGTGAGGACGTAGCCATTAAGTGCGCCGATGATCGTACAGATGACGACCGCCGGAACAACCATGCGGATCGAGTTCCAGAAGTATGGCCGCAGCCCCGTCGGTTCGACGCCGATCTGAGCGGTCGACCATGCAGACAACCACGGCGCAATGGTCCACTCTTGAGGCAAGGCCATCATATTGCCGCCTGTGATCTCTGAGAGAGGTTTGACCGAGTTCACCACCATGATGAAGAACGGCAGAAGGTAGAACAGCGCAAAAAGCAGCAGTGTCAGGTAGACAAAAGTGCGGCCCACTCGGCCAACTGACGCGGCGTTGTCTTGTGTGGCGACGGACATCACTTTTTCTCCCGCAGTTCGGCGTAGAGGTAGGGAACCATGATCGCGGCAATGGTCATCAGCATAATCACTGCGGAGGCCGCCCCGATCCCCATCTGGTTTCTGGTGAAGGTGTAGGAATACATGAAGGTCGCAGGCACGGCCGTTGCGTTGCCGGGCCCGCCGCCTGTCAGGGCGATCACAAGATCGTAGGACTTGATCGCAAGATGGCTGAGGATCACGAAGGCGGAAAGGAATGCAGGCCGCAAAAGCGGAATGATGATCCGTCGATAAAGCTGAAAGTTCGAAGCACCATCCATTTGAGCAGCCTTCAGGATTTCATTGTCGATCCCACGCAGACCAGCGAGGAACATTGCCATGACGAACCCCGATGTCTGCCATACCGCTGCGATGACAATGGTATAGATCGCCATGTCGCGATCCTTGATCCAACCGAACTCGAAGCTCTCCCACCCCCAAAGATGCATCGTGTTTTCTATCCCGATGCCGGGGTCAAGAAACCACTTCCACGCCGTTCCGGTCACGATGAACGAGAGCGCCATCGGGTAGAGAAAGATGGGCCGAAGCACTCCTTCGCCTCGGATCTTCTGGTCGAGGAAAATCGCAAGCAACAGACCGATCAGCGTACAGATCACGATGTAGAGCGACGCGAATATCGCCAAGTTCGTGACCGCCGTTTCCCATTCGCGGATGCGGAACAGCTTGGAATAGTTTTCCCATCCTTCCAGGCCATAGCTCGGCAGCATGCGACTGTCGGTGAAGCTGAGGTAAATGGTGAAGGCAATGAAGCCGTAGACAAAGAGCAGCACGAGCGCGAACGACGGCGCAAGCACCAGCTTTGGCAGGAATTCCTGCATTCGGGTGCGCATATCGACGGAGCTGTCGCGGGTCATTCCGGGCCTCCCTGTCTTTCGGACAAAATATCAATGGGTTGACGCGCGAGATTCACCCGCGCGCCAGGGTCAGTGATTACTGAGCCAATTCGACAGCCGTCACCATTTCGGAGGCGGCGGTTTCAGCGTCGTACTCACCGTTGAAGTGCGCGGTGATCACGTCATACATCGCGTTCTGCACGGCCGGCGGGTTCGCGTGGCCGTGAGCCATGGAACCAAAGAGACCGCCGGACGCGGCCGCTTCGGCCAGTTGAGCCATGCCGAGCTTTCCGCAGGCATCAAACTCAGCGTCCGAAATGTCGGTCCGAGCTGGAACCGAACCCTTCACGGTATTGAACGCCACCTGGAACTCAGGGCTCATGACGGATGACGCCATGGTGACCTGTGCGCCCATGGCGTCCTTGTCGGTCACGTTGAACATCGCGAACTGGTCAGAGTTGAAGGTCACAGTGCCTTCTGAGCCCGGAACACGGAAGCACTGGAACTCCTTGCCTGCAGTCTGACCCGCATTGACGAATTCGCCTTTCGCCCAGTCGCCCATGATCTGGAACAGAGCTTCACCGTTCACGACCATGGCAGAAGCGAGGTTCCAGTCTCGACCCGAAAAGTTGTCGTCGACAAATCCTCGGAGCGTCTCCATGCGCTTGAAGGCCTCAACCATATCGGCACCGCCGAGGGCTTCAGGGTCGAGATCGACGAAAGCTGCCTGGTAGAAATCGGGACCGCCAACGCCCATTGCGATGGAGTCAAAGACTGTGGCCTCCTGCCAAGCCTGACCGCCGTGTGCCAAGGCGACATACCCGGCGTCCTGGGCAGCCTGCATGGCGGCGACAAACTCGTCCCAAGAGGTAGGTTGTGCGAGACCCAGTTCTTCCATGATCGCAGTGTTGGCCCAAACCCAGTTGGTCGAGTGAACGTTCACCGGGGCAGAGACCCAGCTGCCGTCATGTTTGGAGAAGTTCTGGAGTGCCGCGGGCACCACGTCGTCCCAGCCCTGCTCTGCAGCCAGGGCGTTCAGGTCAGCAAGCGCCCCTTCGGCAGCCCAGTCCTGGATCGCAAATCCAAGCATCTGCACAGCTGTCGGCGGATCGCCGGCAGTGACACGCGCCCGAAGAACGGTCATGGCGTCAGAGCCGCCACCACCTGCAACGGGCATGTCTGTCCAGCCAACGCCCTGGCCTTCGAGATCGCTTTTCAGGACATTCAGCGCGGCGGCTTCGCCACCAGATGTCCACCAGTGCAGCACTTCCACGCCGTCAGCGTGGACCATTGCTGTCGTCGACATGAGCGCCACAGCAGCGCCGGTCAGTTTGAACATACGCATAAGGTTCCTCCCTGGAATTGTGCGTCTTTCTCATCCAATTTCCTGAACATCGTCAGGAGCCATTCACCCAAGGTGCCCGCGTGCGCCCAACGCGCATCACCACGGATTTCACCTCAAGGAATTCTTCGAAGCCGTAACGGCCAATCTCGCGTCCTTGTCCGGATTGCTTCATCCCGCCAAAGGCAACTTCAGGATAGCCATCCATCCAGGTATTGGTCCAAACCGTCCCCGCCTCTGCCCGGCGCGCAAACGCCAAACAGGTATGCACGTCATTGCTCCAGCCCCCCGCCGACAGGCCGTAGACACTGTCGTTCGTGAGCGCGATCGCCTCGTCCAGTGTCTTGAACGTCAGCACTGACAGGACTGGCCCAAAGACTTCTTCCTGAACGATCCGCATAGAAGACGTGAGCCGCGTCACAACGGTCGGCTGGTAAAACTGCGAGCCGACACCCTCCACCTCAAGTGGGGCGCCACCCAGTCGAACGTCGGCCCCCTCGGCGATGGCTTCCTGAACATAGCCATCGATTTTCGCCTGATGCTCGGGCGTGACGATGGCACCTACCTGAGTGTCTGGGTTCAGCGGGTTCCCATAAGCGACTCTACGGGACAGCTCGACCACCTTGGTGGTAAAGGCGTCTGCAATATCCTTGTGCACGATGACCCTGCTCGAAGAGTTGCAGCACTGTCCCACGTTGAAGTGAACACCGAAGGCCACAGCGTCGGCAGCTGCGTCGAGATCTGCATCCGGAAAGACAACTTGTGCGTTTTTGCCCCCAAGCTCCAAAGCGATCTTCTTGAGTGTGCCGGACGCAATCTGGGAAATCTTCTTGCCGACGGCAGTCGAGCCCGTGAAGGAAACCATGTCGACATCAGCGTGGGACGTCATAAGGCTGCCTACCGGCATGCCGTAACCAAGCACTATGTTGCAGACGCCCGCAGGCATTCCCGCCTCAACCATCAGTTCCGCCAAAAGGGCGGTTGTACTTGGGGTCATCTCGGACGGTTTCACGACGCAGGTACAACCAGCGGCCAGCGCAAACGGCAGTTTCTGGCTCAGGATCCAGAACGGAAAATTCCACGGTGTTATGATGGAGACGACACCGATTGGTTCCTTCAGCACCATCGCAACCATGTCGTCGCCAAGAGTATTGAGGCTGTCGCCGTGGACTGTCCGGGCAAGAGACGCTGCATAACGCCAGAGGTCAGCCGCCCCACCGACTTCACCGCGGGATTGATTGATCGGCTTGCCGCTTTCGAGGGTCTCGAGGACTGCAAGCCGTTCCGTGTGCTGTTCGATCAGATCAGCCACTTTCAGAAGGACTGCAGCTCTCTCTTTCCCCGGGATCCGGCTCCAACGCCCATCGTCGAATGCCGCTCGCGCGGCCGTGATCGCAGCTTCAGTCTCGGTCTCTCCGCCTTGGGCGGCGCGGCTCACGACTACTCCATGGGACGGCGACACACGCTCCGACACCGCTCCGTCCGCGCTATCGACCCAAGTGCCATCGATGAAATGCTGCAACGCGACAGGCTCTGCAGGCAATGCGATCTCTGCATCGGTTATGACGGTCATGTCGAGCATCTAGCGCCCCTCAAAGTCGGGTTTGCGTTTCTCTTGAAAGGCTGCGACGCCCTCGATGCGGTCCGCAGTTGCCGCAATCGCCGCAGCACCCAGCGCCTCAATGGAGGCGTCACGATCTTCACCGACGGCTGCGTGGATCATGCCTTTTGCGATTTCAGTGGCACGTGGCGAAAGGTCTGCAACCTCTCCGGCGATCTCTAGCGCGAGCGCCAGGGCGTCGTCCGCAACACCTGCCGCGAAACCGCATTGAAGGGCACGTTCGGAGGAAATCCGGCGTCCGAAAAGCGCCATCTCCTTCACCATTGGTTCAGGGATCAATCGGGTCAGTCTCTGTGTGCCGGACCAGCCTGGCACGATACCGACCCGCGCCTCCGGAAGCGCCAAGGTTGCGCGTGGCGTCATGACACGCAGGTCGCACGCCGCAGCCAGTTCCAGCCCACCGCCAAAGGCGTGGCCATTCAGCGCCGCGATCGTTGGCTTCGACAACCTTGCAAGCCGATCAAAAATCCGGTGTCCATCACGGACCCAGTGGCGGGCGAACTCCGCAGGACTGAGACTGCCCCACGCGTTGATATCCGCGCCTGTGCAGAAAGCCTTTTCGCCTTCGCCCGTCACGATTGCCGCGCGAATGTCCGTGTCCCGCTCAATACCTGTCAAATGTCGCTCCAAATCGTCCAGCATGGCGACCGTAAAGGCGTTCATCTTGGCGACATTCTCGAGACGCAAGAGCGCTACACTGCTTGTAATCTGAAGCGAAACCGAGCTCATTGCGCCCACTCCATCGCACCTTTGGTGAGCAGGCTCTTGGGCATCTCGATTGCGTTTTCAGCCACGCTCACGCGGCCGTCCGAGGCGGCTACGATGTCGCGTTCCACGTCGATGCCCGGCATGATTTCGGTGGCAACAAGGCCGCCTTCTCCAAGTCGCATCACGCACCGTTCGGTGATGTAAAGCACGTCCTGCCCGAGTTCCCGCGACCGGCGACCGGAGAACGTCACATGCTCAACCTCTTGCACCATTTTGGTGAACTTGCCTGGTGCCGCGACGGTCACACCGTCTTCGTCGACTTCAACCTTGGCGCCGGCTTCAAACCACCCGGAGAAAACGATCTTTTTCGCTTGGCTCGTAATATCGACAAAGCCGCCGCAACCTGCGGTCAGATAGGGCTTCTTGCCAAGCTTCGAAACGTTGACGTTGCCCTCGACATCAACTTCCAGAAAAGACAGGAACGACATATCGAAGCCCGCGCCCTGAAAGTAAATGAACTGCTGCGGTGACGGGACGAACCCGTCGGCGTTCGACGCGCAACCGAAGGCAAAACCGGTTAGCGGAACACCCCCGACAGCACCCTGCTCGATCGCCCATGTCACCGCTTCGGGATGCCCCGCTTCCATCAGGACGCGCGGCACCATGGCGGAAATACCGAACCCGAGATTGGCCGTCATGCCTGTCTGCAGCTCCATCGCTGCACGCCGCGCGATGACTTTCTCGATTCCATAGTCCGGAAAAGAAAAGCTGTCCCACGGACGTTGAATTTCGCCAGATATCGCAGGATCGTAAAGCGTCTCGGTCGTCTGTTTTTGGTCGGGATCGATGACCACAAGATCGACCAGATGCCCGGGCACACGCACATCGTGAGGCGATAGCGCGCCCCGCCGGGTCACTCGCTTGACCTGAGCAATTACTAGGCCGCCGTGGTTCTTCACGCAAATGGCCTGCTCCAGCCCGCCCAGGTAGGCACCCTCGTGTTCATAAGTCAGGTTGCCGTGTTCATCGGCAGTGGTCGCCCGCAAGATACAGACGCTCGGAACGATGTTGGCAAAGTGCAGCCACGTGTCGCCATCAAACTCGACCCGCCGAACGATGGGTTCCGCCGCACCACGCGCGTTCATGGCGCAGCCGTCGCGGATCGGATCGGCGAACGTGTCGAGGCCAATCTGGGTCAGCACACCCGGTCGCCGTGCCGCGGCTTCGCGGGTCATGTCGAACATGACGCCGGAAGGCACGTTGTAAGCCGCCACCCGATCTTCAACGATCATGCGCCAAATCTCGGGCATAGGCAGGCTGGACGGACCAGACGGGTACGACCCCGCCAGGACTTTCTTGAGTAAACCGTCCTGTGCCAGATGCTCCATGCCTCCGACGCCGTACATGTCCCCCGCCGCAATGGGGTGGAGAGTGGTAAGGTCGCGAGGATGCCCTTCCGCCTCAAACCGCGCGCCGATGGCCTTTAGGACCAAATCAGGACAGCCGAGCGCAGATGACGAAGAAACGGTGATCACCGCCTCATCGGCAATGCGCGCGGCAGCGTCGGCGGCAGAGACCACTTTATTCACGGCGCGCCCCCGTAGTCGACGTCTTCGCGCCGACCGGACCCGGCTGAGGCCCGCACGGCATGAGCGACGGCCAAAGACTTGACGCCGTCCCAACCGGTCGCCGCCGGCTGGCCCTCGCCCCGGATCGCGGCGGCAAAATCAGCGAGCCCCTGCGTGTAGAGGTCGTGCTTAGAGAAGGAAATCGGTTCGCGGCCCGAGGAGGTGACCAGTTCGATCTCTCCCACCGGCTGCTGGGTCATCACGCCAGACGCGAAAATCGAGCCCTCGGAGCCATGAACCTCAAGCCCCGACCCCGCAAAGGGATGGGTGAAGCTTTCATGCGTCATGACCATCGCCCCGGATGGCATAGACCAAACGGACATCGCGCTGTCTTCAACGCCCTCTCCCATCCCTGACGCAGCCATCAGGGCGGCCACGTTCAAAGGGTCCTCTCCGAGAATGAAACGCGTGACATCCGCGTCATGCACAGTGATGTCGGGGATCACCCCGCCGCCAGCGCCCGCATCGTTGATGCGCCAACCCTGCAAATGGGGCGGCAAATGCACCGCGTGGAAAATCCGCATCGACAGAACGCGGCCAATCCGACCATCAGCCACCAAAGCACGGATCGCACGATGGCTGCCCGAACACCGAAGGTGGTGGTTTGTGCCAAAGGTCACGCCCGCAGCCTCGGCAGCGCGCACCATGGTCACAGCATCCTCGAGCGTCATCGCCAGAGGCTTTTCACAAAGAACATGTTTTCCCGCTTCGATGGCCGCCATGGCCTGCGGGAAGTGCTTTTCATTTGTGGTCGAAATGTAGACCGCGCCGACTTCTGAGTCCGCAAGTGCGGCATCCAGATCAGTTCCGGAATTGGGGATGTCGTTTTCAGCCGCGTAAGCCGCGCCACGCTCAGCCGAACCTGACACGAGCGAATGCACGTGATGACCAGCCTGCGCCCGAATGGCCGCGATCACATAGTCCTTGGCAATGGTGCTTGCACCAACCAGCGCCCACTTCAATTGATGTCCTCCCAGATTCCAATTTGGAACGTTCCATACGTTAATTTGGAACGTTCCAGTTTGTCAAGCCAGAATGAATTTGATTTCACCCGAGGTCGAATTTCCCCTTGTTTCATGTCATGAGCACGCCGCGGGCTGGCCGATCGTGCAAACGGTCGCAAATGTTTGACAAAATTGGCCCATGTTTTACGAAATTGGCCATGTCAGACGCGTTGACCCCAAACCTTGAAATCGTCGTTTTCGTCACCCCGCACTTCAACGTGTCGGCGACGACTTCATTCACAGACCCGTTTCGCGTCGCAAATTATCTATCCGGAACAAACCGGTTTTTCTGGACGTTCGTGTCGGAAGCCGGTGGTGGCATCGAAGCCAGCAATGGAATGGTGATCGAGACCAAACCATTGAGTGACGTCAGCCGGCGCCTCCCATGGATTGCACTTGTAAGTTCCAGCTGGACACCCGAACGCTATGCGTCGCGGGGCCTGCGAACACTGCTACAAAAGTGGGAGAGATCTGGCGTGATCATCGGCGGTTTGGATACCGGGGCGATTATTCTCGCTAATTCAGGTCTGCTGACAGGGAAAAGCGCGACTGTTCATTATGAGCACATCGATGCTTTCGCGGAAATCGCGGCCGAGACGAAAGTATCGGAAAACATGATCGTCTTTGATGACCGTGTTTTCACCTGTTGTGGAGGAACCGCCTCAACCGATGCCGGGTTGTGGTTTGTTCATTCCGTTGCAGGCGAAAGCATCGCCAATGCCACTGCAAGATATCTGTTTCACCACGAAGTCCGCGGCGAAGACCGCTCGCAGAACCCGAAAATGATTGAGCCAATGGGGTATGTGACGTCGGGCGCAGTGCGCGCAGCCATTGACCTCATGGAAGCGCATCTCGAAACCACCCTTTCAATTCCCGAAATCGCTGCAAGGTTAGACATATCACAGCGTCAACTCGGTCGCTTGTTTCGCCAATATGTCCACAAGTCTCCGGTCGAGTATTATCGTGATATTCGCTTGGATCGTGCACGCGGATTGGTCACACAAACAGAATTGAAACTCAGCGAGATCGCCGCCGCATCTGGTTTCAACAGCCAGGTTCATTTCAGCCGGGCGTACCATCAGCGTTTCGGCTTGAGCCCAAGCGCCGACCGCGTTGAGGGGCGTGTGCCTTTCGAGTTCCGTGCATGGCCAATGTACAAGCCCGATATCAAGAACGAAGATGTCGGGTGGCCGTCTGCATCGCAGTGAGCATTTTATCCCTTTGCCTTGACAGCTCCGCTGTGCTCTTGCCCTTCGACTGCTCCTTCATTCCGTCAACGAGCAACTTGATCACATCATCATCGAGACGCGGATCGCCCAAGCCGTCCCACCAACCGTTGAACGTATCTTTGAAATGGTCGCAGAACGCCTGCAAACCGCCCTCACCTGCCCCGAGGTGAAAAAGCGTCGTCGGCCCCATGGCTGCCCATCTGAGACCGGGTCCGGCCCACATGGCCTTGTCGATGTCTTCGACGCTGGCGACGCCTTCAACGGCCATATGCACGGCCTCCCGCCAGACGGCCGCCTGCAGTCGGTTCGCAACGTGACCCGGCAGCCCTTTGTTGATTCGGATCGTGACTTTCCCGATGTCCTTGTAGAACGCCTCTGTCCGGTCCAGAACATCGACCCCGGTTGCACTGTTGGCCGTAAGTTCGACCAAAGGGATCAGGTGAGGTGGGTTGAACGGGTGCCCGAGAACCAGCGCGCTCGGAGTTTTCCATCCCTCTTGCAACGCTTCAAGCGTCAGACCGGATGTTGAACTGGAAACGATTGCGTCCGGAGAAAGTGTAGGTTCGATTTCTTGATAAGTCGCGTGTTTGATGGGCAGGCGCTCGGGAACGTTTTCCTGCACGAACTGAGCACCTTGAACAGCCTCGGCAGCGCTTCCTGCAAACCGAATGACGTCGGGTTCAGCGCGCGCAGTTAGACCAAGTTCTTCGAGCGCAGGCCAAGCTTGTTCGATATAGCGACGCACAGCCGCTTCGCACCCCGGATCGGGATCAAAAACGGTCACGCGTCGACCGGCGGCAAGAAAAAGCGCAGCCCAGCTGGCACCGATGACGCCAGCGCCCAGAACGGCGGTGTTTTCGATCTCGGTCATCAGAACAGTCCCGGGTTGAGCGGGGAAGCAGCCGTCATCCCACCGTCGATTGTAAACAATTGTCCGGTGGCAAAGGCAGCATCATCGGACGCCAGCCAGACGGCTATTGAGGCAATGTCAGCAGGCGTTCCGAACCGCCTGACAGGATGGCGCGTCAACGCATCCAGTCTCGCGCGCGCGGGGTCTTGAGCGAGGTCAAACCCTGCGTCCAGCATGCCGGTTTCGATCCACCCCGGGCAGATCGCATTGCAGCGAAGACCCGGACCATGATCGACAGCGATGGAACGTGTCAGCCCATGCACAAAGGCCTTTGACGCGTTGTAGAGAGCCATCGATGGGTCTGCGACATTGCCGGAGATCGACCCTATGTTGATGATGGAAGCGCCCTCGGGCATCAGAGGGATAAAAGCACGGCAACAGTTAAAGACGCCGCGCGCGTTGACGCCAATGACGAGATCCCAGTCGGCGTCCGTACTCTCGGCCACCGTTTTCTCCACCTGCACGCCCGCGTTGTTTACCAGTATGTCTGTACCACCGGCAGCACGTGCGATCTCGTTCACAGCCTCGGGGTCGGACACGTCCAGTTCGTACCACGTGACCGTTTCGGCAAGGCCGTCCGGGCGCATGCCCCGCCCGCATGTCGTGACTTCGGCACCCTCTTTTTGAAAGGCCTCCACAATCCCGCGACCGATACCTTGTCTCCCGCCGGTCACGAACGCGCGTTTGCCAGCGAGCCGCATCAGTGCGCGACCATTACGTGGCGGATCGAGGTATAGGCATCCAAGGCATAGACAGACATGTCGCTCCCCGTGCCCGAGCCTTTCATTGCGGCCCAGGGCATTTCTGGCGTCACGACCCCATGCGTGTTCACCCAAGTGAAGCCATAGCGCAGTTTGGACGTCATCTGCATGGCGCGCCCGACATCGCGGGTCCAGACTGAAGAAGCGAGACCATAAGAACCGCCGTTCGCGATCTTGAGCGCTTCGTCGGCATCAGTGAAGCGCGAGACGGTGACCACAGGACCAAACACCTCTTGGGAGGCCACTTCGGCTCTGCTGTCGACATTGGCGATGACCGTTGGTTGATAGAAGAAGCCATCGCCGGTTCCTTTCGAACCGCCAGTAACAATTTCCGATGTTTCGCGCGCACGTTCCACGAAACCGGCGACCCGATCACGCTGTGCGGATGACACCAAAGGCCCCATTTCCGTGCCGTCCTCCTTTGGCCCACCGATTTGAATTTGCCCGACTTGCCCTTCAATCGAGGCGACCATCTTGTCATAGACCGCATCTGCGACCAGCACGCGACACGGCTGCGCGCAGTCCTGACCGGCATTGAAGAAGCTGCCATAGCGAATGGTTTCCGCCACGGCGTCAAGATCCGCATCTTCAAAGACGATCACCGGAGCTTTGCCGCCCAACTCAAGATGGACATGACGAATTTGCTTTGACGCCGCCCGCATGGCCGCCATGCCCGTCGCGGGGGAGCCGGTCACGGTGATTGCCTCCATTTCGGGGCTGTTGATCAAAGCGTCCCCGACGCTTGGGCCGCGACCGTGGATCACGTTCAAAACCCCCTTCGGCAACACGCCTTGCAAAAGTTCCGCCAAGCGAAGGGTCGACAATGGCGTGATTTCCGATGGCTTCAACACCACCGGGCATCCGGCAGCAATCGGAGCTGCAAGCTTCCAAGAGGCCATCATAAGTGGATAATTCCATGGAGCGATGGCTGCCACGGGGCCGACGGGATCACGGCGGATCATCGATGTGTGCCCGGTGACGTACTCCCCGGCGGCAGACCCCGTCATCGTCCGCGCCGCACCCGCAAAAAACCGGAAGACGTCGATGGTCAGCGGCATCTCATCGTCATGGGCGGACGGCCAAGGTTTGCCGACATCAAGGCTTTCCAGTTCAGCAAGTTCCTGACTGTGCCGATCGATGACGTCCGCGATCTGCAGCAACATCGCAGACCGCTCGGCGGGTGGCGTGCCAGCAAAACTCTCGAATGCTGCCGCCGAGCTTCGCACGGCGACTTCGACTTGTTCCAAGCTCGCCTCTGGTACGGCAGCAATGACCCCGCCCGTGGCAGGGTTCAGGATATCCAGTGCCTCGCCTGCGCCCACCACCAATTCACCGTCGATCAACATCTTCGTCTGCATGTTGTCCTCCCTAAAACCCGACCTGATCGCCGCCCTTGAGTGCCAGACGTGCACGCGCCTCTTCTGGCGTTGCGACCGCAAGTCCGAGATTTTCGATGATGGTGCGAATGCGGGTTACTTGTTGCTCGTTGGACGTGGCAAGTTCGCCTTTGCCAATGAAAAGACTGTCCTCCAGCCCCACGCGCAGGTTGCCACCTCGCATAGCGCTTTGCGTGGCAAAGGGCATCTGGTGCCGGCCCGCGGCAAGAACCGACCATTCGTAATTCTCCGGCCCGAACAGCTTGTCCGCCGTGTTGTGCATATGGACCAGTTGATCGGGGTCCGCGCCAACGCCACCGAGGATGCCAAAGACCATCTGAATGAAGAACGGTGGCTTTATGAGGCCCTGATCGACAAACCACTTCACGTTGTAAAGGTGGCCAAGATCGTAACACTCGAACTCGAACTTCGTACCATGGTCCCCGCCAAGTTTTTCGATGGCATAGCGAATGGTCTTGAACGTGTTGGGAAAGATGAAGTCTTCGGTCATCTCCAAGAACGTGCGCTCCCAATCGTGCTGAAACTCGGTGTACTTCCGCAGCATCGGGAAGATGCCGAAATTCATCGACCCCATGTTTAGGCTGGCCATTTCCGGACTGGCCGACGTGGCCGCGAGCAGCCGCTCATCCATCGACATGCCAAGCCCCCCACCGGTGGAGACATTTATGACCGCATCGGTAGATTGCTTGATGACCGGAAGAAATTGACCAAA
The DNA here is from genome assembly GCA_022824525.1 of Silicimonas sp. Classification (GTDB taxonomy): domain Bacteria; phylum Pseudomonadota; class Alphaproteobacteria; order Rhodobacterales; family Rhodobacteraceae; genus JAJDOD01. The sequence goes on from JAJDZT010000003.1 coordinate 33,548, forward strand.
CAGCTCCGGGCGCGGATCAGGTTTCCCGGTTTCGGGATGGCGGGCGTGCAGGTGGATGATCGAAGCGCCAGCCTCGGCCGCCTCAATGCTTGCCGTGGCGATCTCGGACGGCGTGATCGGTAAATGGGGCGACATGGAGGGTGTGTGAATACCACCAGTCGGTGCGCAGGTGATGATAACAGATCTGGACATTAGAACCTCATTTGCTGGACTTGCGCCGACAGTCCGCCATCGAGGACCCACAGCTGACCGGAAGCATAGCGCGCCTCGTCCGAAGCTAGCCAGTTCACAAGATTGGCGATATCCGTTGGCGTTCCGTAGGTGCGCATCGGATGCACATCGCGCACGGCCTTCTGCAATGTCTCGATGTTGCCGCCACCACCGCCCGAACCTTCGCCATTGAAAAAGCTCTGCAGCATGGGTGTGTCGATATAGCCGGGGCAGATCGCATTAACGCGGATGCCTTCTGGGCCGTGATCGCAGGCCATCGCGCGAGTGAGAGCGTGAACCGCTCCCTTTGTCGCGCAATAGGCCGCCAGACCGGGATCCGCGATGAAACCATCGTAAGAGCCAAAGTTGATCAGGCTCGCGCTGCTCCCTGACTTAGCGGCTTCGCGCATCAAAGGCAGCGCGTATTTCGATGCCAGGAAGGTGCCGGTCGAATTAACGGCGAAACTCCGATTCCATTCCTCAAGCGTGGTTTCTTCAACCGTTTTTTCAATCTCGATTCCTGCAGCGTTCACAAGAACATCGAGCTTGCCATGAGTATCGCGCAATTGGTTCATGGCGGCGATAGCATCTGATTCAAGCGTGACGTCGAGTTTCACAAAATGACTGCCATCGTCTTCGTGTTTGTCGAGCGACCCCTCCGGAGTCAGATCGGCCGCGTAGACTGTCGCGCCTTCCCGCAGGAAACGGGCGACAATCGCCCGACCGATCCCGCCTCGCGCACCGGTCACGAGCGCGATCTTTCCGTTCAAGCTCATTCGTTTTGATCCTTTCGGGGTGGGAAACGGTATCGGCGCGCGGCCACAGTCCAATCCATATGGTTGCGCACATATTGCTGGCTTGCATCGGAAAGCGGATTGTAATCCCACGGCTCGCTGGCGCCCGCTTCCATCGCGGCATGCAGCGCACGCCGCGACTTTTGCGTGGCGATGATCTGAGCGCGCAAGGCCGCGCCGTCCCAACGTTCCGCAACTTCCGACGCAAAGTCGGCAGCCGCCTTTGCATAGCGCGGATCGGACGCGACGTTCGTGGCCTCCGAAGGATCGGAACTAATGTCGTAGAGCTGGGCTGGATCGCTTTCACAGTGGATGTACTTCAGAGGCCCGCGCCGGATCATGATGACCGGATAACCGGTCATCTCGGCGCAGTACTCTCCGATTGCCTCGTCCACCGGGTCTTCCTTCCCTTGCATGAGGGGCAAGAGGCTGCGCCCGTCAACAGGCTCTCCCAGCATAGTTGGTTCCCCTCCCGCAAGGTCGATGAATGTCGGAAGAAGGTCGACCAGAGATACGGCGTTTTGCGCACTACCGACAGCCACACCCGGTCCGGCCATGACCAGAGGTACGCGCGCAGAATGCTCGAAGAAGTTCATTTTGTACCACAGACCCCGCTCACCCAGCATGTCGCCGTGGTCTGCCGTCACGATCACGATGGTATTGTCCAGCTCACCGGTTTCTTCGAGTGTCTGAACAAACTCACCGATCTTGCTGTCAAAGTAACTGACATTGGCCAGATATGCACGGCGCGCGCGGCGCACCTCTTCGTCGGTCAACGGCACATAAGATGCTTCGATTCCGTCCATCAAGCGACGGGAAAAGGGATCCTGATCCTCCAATGCAGGCACGAATGCCGGCATATTGATCTCATCGTCGGAATACAGGTTCCACCACTCAGGCCTTGCAACATAAGGGTCATGCGGGTGTATGAAACTGGCAACCAAGGCAAATGGCGCACCTTTTCCATTCGCCTTGTCGCGCGCCGCGTCAAACAGCCAGCGCTTGGCCGCAAACGCGACCTCGTCATCGTAATCGATCTGAAAAGTGGCGTGGGCCAGACCGCTGTCCTTGACCGTCTGCATATTGTGATACCACTTGTCGATCCGCTCATCTGGAGCCTCCCAGTCCGGCGTCCACGCGAAATCGGCCGGATAGATGTCCGTGGTGATGCGGTCCTCGAAACCATGCATCTGGTCGGGACCGACGAAATGCATCTTGCCCGAAAGACAGGTCCGGTATCCAAGCGATTTCAAGTAATGCGCAAAGGTCGGTACGGAGGCTTTGAACTCAGACGCATTATCATAGGCAGCGATGCGGCTAATAAGTTGCCCCGACATGAAGGCAAACCGCGACGGCGCACAGAGGGGAGAGTTGCAGTAAGCCGCATCAAAGCGCATGCCGCGCGCGGCCAATGCGTCGAGATGCGGCGTCTTGGCCACGTCGTGTCCGTAGGCCCCGGTAAAATGCGGAGCCAACTGGTCCGCCATGATCACCAGGATGTTCGGCTGCGTCACGCCGCACCTTTCGTATAGGCGTCGAGGACCAGCCCGTGAAAATGATGCACTGCATGTTCGGATTTTCCCGAACCATCCGGATCATGCACAATGCGCCCCTGTGTAAAGGCAGGCGTATTCATGCCCCGCTGTACGCTTTCCACAAGGTTGATGTCCTCGACCTGCAAGACCTCGTCGAGGTATCGGATCGCGTCTAGTTCCATCTCGTCCGGATCCGGCGTCTCAAGAAAGAAGTCATACGTCTCGAGCGTGCGGTCAGGGCCGACCGGGATGATATTCAGAACGATCATGCTTGAGCGTCCGGGATAGCGCATCAGACAGGTCGTCGGATAAAGCCACCAGACCGCATGCGTTTTCACGGTGGCGTTTGATACGTCATAGGCGCTGTTGGCGTTTTTCCCTGCATCCGCCATGTGGCTGGAATAGATGCCGTAGGTCGTGACCTTGTAGGTGTCCATGTCCACCAGATCGCAGAAATCCTTGTGAGCGGTCGGGCAGTGATAGCACTCAAGAAAGTTATCGACGACATTCTTCCAGTTCGACTTAATGTCGTAGGTCAGGCGATGCCCGAACGTGAGTTGTTCGACATCGGGTGCCCAATGGCGCACTTCGGTCTCAAGGTTGCCCGACAGCTCTGACAACGACGGCGCCGTGACATCCAGGTTGACGAAGACGAATCCGCAGAACTCTTCGACCTGCACCTCATCAAGGCAGATGTCATTGACGTCAAAATCCACAAGGCTTTCCGTATGCGGCGCGCGCGCCAATTGCCCGTCGAGCTTGTAAACCCAGGCATGGTAGGGACACATGATCCGGGTCGTGTTCCCTTCGCCCGAAAGAAGCTCATGCGCGCGGTGCTTGCAGACATTGTAGAAGGCACGCAGTGTCCCTTCCCTGTCGCGCACAACGGCAACTGGCTGACCCGCAATGTCGACAGTGACATAAGACCCCGCATCACGGGTCTTCTCGATATGGCAAACCCACTGCCAGGTTCTGGAGATGACCGACTTGAGATCGGCATCGAACCATTCGTCTTCCGTGTAGGCTTCCGCCTTCAGCGATTTCGAACGAGCCGGATCAGCGTCGTAGCCAAAGGAAATTGCTGTCTCATCCGTCATGACATCCTCCCACGGTGGCAACGAGAGTACTAAGAGCCAAGATGTGATCGTAACATTTTTGGCCGGTAAGTTTACATTTCTCGCCTTACCTTACTCCGAAACGAAGCCGTCCGAGCCGCGCAATCTCAAAGCCGATTCTGAAAGCGCAAAACATTAATGTGACCCTGTTCAAAGCCTTAAGGTGACCCGCCGTTTCGTTGCCACTGCCGGACAGGTTGAGCCATCGTATGTGGGTGTCATCCAGAATACGAAGGCTGTCCGCCCCTTTTGGCGAAACATTCACCCGGCCATCCGCTGCAGCTGTTGCAACAATAATTATCGGCTGCTTTTCGATGAATGCCCTGAGCGTCCGGTAAACCCTGACGCCTTGTGCTGCCACGGTGTGCCCTCCACGAAAGAGAACAGGGAAACAACAGATCGTCGCGTCTACTCGGCCGCTTCCGAGGCGGCTTCAATCTCGGCGGCCTTCTTTTCCACCTGTTCCACGATGTGCTCGACCATTTGGTCGTTTGACATCCGGTGGCTCTGCTTACCGGCAAGATAGACCATACCGTTGCCTGCGCCGCCCCCGGTGAACCCAACATCAGTCATCAGCGCCTCACCCGGACCGTTTACCACGCAACCGATGATCGACAGGCTCATCGGCGTCTTGATGTGCTCCAGTCGCTTTTCCAGCACTTCGACGGTCTTGATCACGTCAAACCCTTGGCGTGCGCAAGACGGGCATGAGATGATGTTCACGCCCCGATGGCGCAGGCCCAGAGATTTCAGGATCTCATAACCGACTTTGACCTCTTCCACGGGATCGGCGGAAAGACTTACCCGAATAGTATCCCCAATCCCCATCCAGAGGAGATTGCCAAGCCCGATGGCACTCTTGATTGTTCCGGAGACCAGCCCGCCCGCTTCCGTGATGCCGAGGTGGATTGGCGCTTCGGTCGCCTCAGCCAAAGCTTGATAGGCGGCCGCGGCAAGAAACACGTCAGACGCCTTGCAGGAAATCTTGAAATCCAAGAAGTCGTTGTCTTCCAGAATCTTGATGTGATCGAGCCCCGACTCCACCATCGCCTCAGGACATGGCTCGCCATATTTTTCGAGCAGGTGCTTCTCCAGCGACCCGGCGTTCACGCCGATCCGCATCGAACAATTGTTGTCGCGGGCCGCCTTGATGACTTCGCGCACGCGCTTTTCGTCGCCAATATTCCCCGGATTGATGCGCAGGCAAGCAGCACCGGCTTCAGCCGCTTCGATCCCGCGTTGATAATGAAAATGGATATCTGCCACGATCGGGACAGGGCTTTCCCGCACGATCTCCTTCAAGGCTGCGGAACTCTCCTTGTCCGGCACGGAAATCCGGACGATGTCAGCGCCCGCTTCCGCAGCCGCCTGCACTTGGGCAATCGTTCCCTTCACATCCGTCGTCACGGTATTGGTCATGGTCTGGACAGAGATCGGTGCGTCGCCACCCACGGGCACATTGCCCACCATGATCTGTCGCGACTTCCGTCGGTAAATATTGCGCCAAGGACGAACGTGGTTCAGCGACATGGATGCAGTGTCTCGTATCGGTCAGGTTAATCGATACATATGACGGGCGCGGCGTTCAGGCAATGCGCACCGAACTCACTCGGAGCTTGCTTCAGCCACTGCGATGAAGCGCTTGAGATCGCTGTCTCGCTCCGGATCGGCCACCGGATAGGCCTCGATCACCTGATCGGCCGCCAGAACAACACCCTTTACGACCTCAGGGCCGGAGCCCGCAGGACCGTAGGTCTTGTCCCCAATGGCAAAGTAGAGCGAGTTCGCGTTGCCTGCCCTCAGCGTCGGCGGCTCTTCCGTCACAGGCACGTCGAAACGTTCGCCCGCATCGAGTATTTTCTCAAAGATGACTGATCCATCCGCGCCGCGCACCCGCACCCAGGAGGGTCGAACTGCAACAAGTGACACCGATGGGTCGGCTTCTTCGATGACCTGAACCGGCGGCGCAGGAGGCCCGATCTCACCCAAATCCAAAGATGCAACCGTGCTCGTGTCGTTCCCCTGGACGGAAAACGGCAAGTTGTCCGGTGTCGGCGCCCGCGCCGCGATGAACCCCTCGTTGCGACTTGGCGCAAGTGCGCCAATCGTATCCGGGTCGATGGAGGCGATCGGACCGTCGCGGGCAACAAGGACCGGCACGTCCAACGCCTCGGGTCGGGAAAGCCGTCCCAACCGATCGCTCACGCCGGCCTCAATGCCGGACAGCGCGGCTGTGTCGGCAGGCTCTGGCCGGATGGCATCTGCCAGGGGATCAAGATCGGCCAGCACCTCGGGCGTCTGATCCACAGGTGTCAGTCTGACTTTCTGAACTTCTTTCAGTACCGCCCACCCGCCGTAGCCAATACCTGCCAGCAACGCGAGCAGAACAAAAACCGATGCAATCGCTCTCGGCTCAATGCGCGACAGTGCGGCCTCACCCTTGGGCAAATAGCTGACCGACGGCTCCGTGAACGGATCACGCAAATGCGCAGGTTTCGTCGTCAGCCCGGTGGTTTTCTTGACCCCCGGCGCGCGGTCGGAGCGCACGCGCGCATCTGGCGACATGCCATGGGCAACCTGGAAGTTCCCTTCTTCGCAGAATGTCTTAAAGGCCCATTCCGGGTCCATATTCAGGTAACGGGCGTAGGAACGCACGTAACCTGCAACAAACCCCGGCGTGTCGAACGCGGCAGGGTCGGTGTTCTCGATCGCGGATATGTAAGTGGCTTTGATCTTAAGCTCGCGCTGAACATCGAGGAGGGATTTCCCCATCGTGGCGCGCTCACCACGCATGATGTCACCAAGGCGCAAGTCGAAGTCGTCGAAACCTTTCAGTTCCGAAGGCTTTTCGTCCTCGTCCGGCGCATCAGAACGGCCGATCATGTTCCCTGCCTCTTAGAGCCTGACCGAAAAGTAGTTGAGCGATACCAGCAAGTTGTGATTCTCTGTTTCTTGAAAACACAGAACGGAGGATCGACTGTGCCTTGGACTAATACCGCCCGCAAAACGTATAAACGCAAAACAGATCGTTATCCAAGTGATCTCACGGACGAAGAGTGGGCGATCCTTCAGCCGATGGTGCCGCCAGCCCGATCCGGGGGACGGCCCCGAACCGTAGACATGCGCGAAGTG
>JAJDZT010000043.1 GCA_022824525.1 Silicimonas sp.
GCAAAGTGTCGCCCCATTCGTCTCGGTGGCGCGCACGTAAAAGTGCTGGTTGGATTCGAGATGTCGTTGGCCTCCGACGGAGTCGTTCAGTCTGGCGGCTCCCTGGCAATGCGACACTGCTCGGCGAGGCATCGCTCTAGATTGGCGGCGTCGTGGTGGGTAACGGGGAATTCCATCGGTGCACTGTCCTTAGAGTTGGTGAAACGCATCGCATTTGTGTTCACACCGGCCGACGTGCAGGTGCGCACGAATCCTTGGGTGAGGCAGGACTCCGTAAAGCAAATGAAGTGGAAGGCAACACAAGCAAACAGGTCTCTTGTTCAGCTGGGTGTTGTCGATGGCGTGCGTGGTGAGGGTCATCTTGCAGCGCGTGATGCGTCTATTGGCCCGTTGTGTTGAGTTTAAAGGCAAGCCCTGAGTGACCTCGAATGCACTTGAATTGTCTACACGACGCATTCGACGCATAAGCTCTGCATGGGTGCATATGGCCGTCGCTCAGCGTGATCCCAGCCGGTCTCACTGACAACGCAACTATGGCTATGGGTCAGACGTGATCTCGCGGGTCGGATAGGTACGCTAGAGACGCGAATGCGCTGACACTTTGAGTCTCTATCCCGTTCATTCCCGGTGCCGCTGCGAGGCCCTCGCCATACGCGACGGGTTCAAGCTGCAGCACGGTCGACCGGTCGGGCTGGAGCGGGTCGTGAGCCGTTGCGTCCTTGCCGGTATCGAGTCGACGGGCCTGTCGCCGCCTTCTCCTTCCAGCGACGCAAGCGCCATTCGCGTTCCTTCCTGCACTGGAGCTTCGTGCGTGCATGGGTTCACGCGATTTTCTCGCTGCTCCCGTGCTGCCGCTCCTTCTGCCCGGACCGTGCGTTCCCGCACTTCGTCGCTGGCGTGGTCTCGGCAGCATGACCGTCTACGGATCGGAGTATTCGGGCAGGACTTCCGGCATCGGACAGAGGACGTTCATCGGAACGGACCTTCCGTCCGACTGGACGACACGGACATGCCTGCGCGTCATCAGTCTTGGCCTGACGACACCGCACGAATGCGAAATCACCTGCACTTCCCTGATCAGCTTCCTGCAGTAGCTTGCAACCCTGACCGACTTCTCGGTCGGATCCAGGCCTTTCTGAAGCCTGGCGTTGTGCGTCGTGATTCCGGTGGGGCAGGTGTTCTTGTTGCACTTGAGGGACTGGATGCATCCGAGCGCGAACATGAACCCGCGTGCGGACGTAACGAAGTCCGCGCCCGTGGCAAGCGCCCATCCGACCTCCGCGGGAGTGATCAGCTTGCCCGAGGCGATGACTCGGATCCGTTCGCGCAACCCGTACCTGTGCAACGTGTCCGACAGCATCGGAAGCGCTTCCCTCACGGACAGCCCGACATTGTCGATCAACGGCATCGGAGCGGCGCCCGTCCCGCCGTCTCCGCCGTCGACGGTGATGAAGTCCGGTGCGCTCTCGATCCCGCGGCCGTGAATCTCGATGCACATCTCTTCCAGCCAGTCGACGTCGCCAATGACCGACTTGAACCCTGCGGGCTTGCCGGAGACGTCCCGAATGCGGCCGATCATATCGAGAAGCTGGGGGACCGTCCTGATTTCGGGGTGGCGGTTGGGCGAGATCGAATCCTCCCCTTCCCTGATTCCCCGGATCCCGGCGATTTCCGCCGTGACCTTCGCGCCGGGCAGGATGCCGCCCTTGCCCGGCTTCGCGCCCTGGCTGAGCTTCAGTTCGAACATCCGGACCGCTTCATGCGCCGCGACCTCCCTGAGCCTGTCATCGCTCAGGCTGCCGTCAGGGTTCCGGACGCCGTACTTTGCGGTCCCGATCTGGAAGACGATGTCGCATCCCCCCTCGAGGTGATGAGGCGACAGGCCGCCTTCGCCGGTGTTGAGCCAGCAGCCCGCCTGCGCCGCGCCGCGCGACAGCGCCCTGACGGCCGGCGTGGACAGGGCGCCGTAGCTCATCCCGGAGATGTTGAAGAAGGACGGCGCAACGTACGGGTTGCGGCAATGCGGCCCGATTTCCATCGGAACCATTTCCACGGCGTCTTCGGTCAGCGTGGGGAAGGCGCAGTTGACGAAGATGACCGAACCGGTCGCCGTCAGGTTCCTGGTCGATCCGAAGGCCACCGTGTTGTTGGACTTCCGCGCCGAACGGTCGACCCAGTCCCGCTCGGCGCGGTTGAACGGCATCTCCTCCCGGTCCATGGCAAAGAAGTACTGGCGGAAGAATTCGCCGAGCATCGAGAAGACGTACCGGAACCGCCCGATGACAGGATAGTTCCGCCTGACCGCGTCGCGGGTCTGGGAGATGTCCATGACGAAGAGGCCGACGGCGACGGCGGCGCCAAGACCGACGCAGGTGATGAACAGCGCGGACATGAACTGCAGTCCGCCGGCCAGAAGACTGTCAATGAACATGGAATTGCTCCTTTGGCTGACCCGCGCAATGAACAGGCCGGTCACAAGGATGTCCAGAGCAGTGCATCCGATTGCCCAAGGCCCGGTGGCCCCTTCCTGGCGCAGGATCGTTCCTGTCCCGACCGGAGGGGCGACGTCCGGCACTTCGGTTGCCCGGGCAGGAACCGTAGACGGTGATTCGCGGGGGCGTGAAGCGGCGGGACCGAGGTGTCCTGGGGGCGGAACGGTTTGGGACCCTGCCTGATCCGGTCCGGGACAGACCCGGCAGTCGCATTGAAGTCTGGCCCGCCTTCAGGTTCTTCCCTTTCCGGACGGGAGTCCGCAGTGCCCGATGACCGGGAGCTCATGTCGGTTTCGTCGCAGGGCGAACTGCGGCTGGCGAAGCAGGCGCCCGAGCTGCCGCGCCTGCCGTGGCCGCGCGAATTCGCCGCCGCGGTCGCCGAAGCGGCATGCAGGCCATGTGACCAACGAGCCGAGGTGAAGGACCGAGGCCGGATCGTGCGACGCGCCTTGCGGCTTGCGGTGTTGAGTTCAATGGCGGGCGGCGGGCGACCGCGAATCCACCTGGTTTCTCAACACGCCAAATTCGTCGCGTGGGCCTTGCACGGGCTCGTTTGACCATGGCACCGGGCGGCAGCAGCCGGTCTCGCTGACGACGCAGATTTCACTTTGGGACAGGCGTGATCTCACAGGTTGCGGAGGGAACCTGAAGACGGAAAATCGCTTACACTTCCAGCTTCAACGCCGTTCGACATCCTTCGCTTCTGCATCCCCGACATGCATAATGATCGAACGAGCTCGCGCGATTGACCGACCCGAGGACGGTGGTACTGGGGCCTTGGGAGGCCGTGTTTGCAGTTGCGTCGATGGTCTCATAAACGCGCGCGATTCTGCGGGGAGGCGTACCCGTCTTGGCCATGCTTCCTCGTCTTTGTGATCTTGGCTCCCTCCACATCTCGCCTTGGACCTGAACCAGGAATCTGCGCATGTCGATCCTGCCCATGACATTTTGCTTTGCGGAGAGTTATGGATTTTTGGTCCGCGATGCCGTCAGCGCCGAAAATCGCATCGCCAACTTTGTCGAAGGCGCACAGTTCGTGTCGTCGGTCCTCGCCCGGTCCTCGTAGCTCATGTCGTTCCGGTCGCGGCACATGCCGCGGACCGCCCGCGACGACGGTGAAAGGTCAGCCCAAGATGTCGATGTTTGGGTACGTAACCTAAGTCAGTGAATATCTCAGGATCCAACATGAAGAGTGTCGCTTGATTTCAGATAACTGGAATGTCCGCGGTTCGCTATAGCGAAATCACCCGCATCAGGACAGCGAGGATTGTTGAGTGTAGGTCACGAGACTACGTCTGCGGTCATTGCAAGGGCCAAGAGGAAAACGGCGTCATGGAGAACGAAACCGAACTGACCTTTCTTTCCTGCATCAAGGTCAATCCAAAGCCAAAGAACGACATCGTGACCGTGACCGGCGGCATCGGACCTGTCGAGTGGACCGGCGACCCATGGAGCAGTTGCAATGATGAGAGTTCCGGACGGATGCTTGCAAGGCCTTGAAGAAAGGCCGGAACATCTACCAGGCTCGGGATGGTTTCGGCCGTTTTGATCGGAGAGTAAAGCTCGGGCGCGTGCGGTTTGCATCCAGGGTCGTGCATGGGTCGTGCATGGGTCGTGCATGGGTTGACGTGGATTCACTGCGTTTCCAAGGTGGTTGCCTTTCTTTGCGCCCCTTGAATTCTCAATCCCTGCGCAAGGTTTTTCCGCTGGCGGTGTCGAACAGGTGCATCGCGTCTGTACCGGCGCCAACCTCGATGGTTTGCCCGGGAGAAACGGAAGTCTGTCCGGGACTGTGGATCGTGACGGCGGTACCGTTTTTGAGGCTTCCGTAAAGGTAGGAATCTGTGCCCAGTTGCTCGACGCTGGCGACCTCCATCGACATGAAGCCGCCGTCGGTGGGTCGCAGGTCATTGGGGCGGATACCCAATGTGACGGTTTGGCCCTCGCCAAATTCACATCCGTCGGACGGCAGCGGGACGGTTTCTTCCGTCGTCAGACTCAAGCTGGTTCCGCCATCGGTATTGATCGTGCCTTCGATAAAGTTCATGCGTGGCGAACCAATGAACCCGGCCACGAACAGATTGTCGGGCCGGTTGAACAATTCGAGAGGCGTGCCGAATTGTTCGAGCTCGCCCGATCGCAGAACCGCGATCTTGTCGGCCATTGTCATGGCTTCGACCTGATCGTGGGTCACATAGATCATCGTGTTTCCAAGGCGCTTGTGCAGCGCGGCGATTTCGCCTCGCATATCGACGCGAAGCTCGGCATCGAGGTTCGACAAGGGCTCGTCAAACAGGAATACGCGCGGTTCGCGGACCACGGCCCGGCCGATGGCGACGCGCTGCCTTTGCCCGCCGGAGAGGTCCTTGGGGCGGCGCTCCAGAAGCTCGCCGATCTGCAGCATTTTCGAGACCTCATCGACCTTGCCGGCGATCTCGGGCTTGGGTGTGTTGATGTTTTCCAGCCCGAAGGACAGGTTTTGCCGGACGGTCATATGGGGATAAAGCGCATAGGATTGAAACACCATGGCGAGGCCGCGGTCGGCGGCGCCAATGTCGTTGACCACCTCGCCGCCGATTGAGACGTCGCCCGAGGTGATGGGTTCCAGACCCGAGATCATCCGAAGCAGCGTGGACTTTCCGCAGCCCGAAGGCCCGACAAAGACGCAAAACTCGCCATGTTCGATCTCAAGGTCGATGCCTTTGATGACCTCCGCGGAACCGAAGGACTTCCGAACGCTCTTCAAGCCAACTGTCGCCATGGGTTTGCCGCCCTGTCCTATTTCCCGCCCGTCGAGGCGATGCCCGTTGTGATGTATTTTTGGAGGAACATGAACACGACGGTCACCGGCAGCAGCGTCAAAACCGTCATAGCCAAGAGGTAGCTCCATTCGATAATTGACTCACCTTGCAAAGAGTTGAGCGCCAGTTGCAGCGTGAATTGTTCATTCTCTGACAGGACGATTAGCGGCCAGAGAAAATCGTTCCAACGCCAGATGATCGACAAGATCGCAAGAACCGCAATGGCTGGAGCCGAAAGGGGCAGGATGATCCGCCAGAAGATCTTCCATTCAGATGCCTTGTCCATGCGCGCGGCGTCCAGGATTTCGTCCGGGATAGTCAGCATGTATTGGCGCAGAAGGAACACACCCGTCGGTGTTGCCGCAGAAGGGATAATCACCCCCCATAGGTTGTTCACAAGCCCAAGCTCACGCACCACCATGAAAAGCGGCACAAGGACAACCGTTTGAGGGATCATCAAAGTCCCGATAACCACCATCAGGATCGCTGTGCGCCCGCGGAATTGGTACTTCGACAGAGCGAAGGCGGCCATAGAATTGGCTATCAAGGCGATGGCGGTGGTGACCAGAGTGATGAATGTGGAATTGTAAAAATATCTCAATAAGGTGAAGCGCTCGAAAACTTCGGTGTAGTTGCCGAATGCAAACCCGACGCTTTCGATGGCTTCCCGGTCTGAAATATTGACCTTCAGACGTTCGTCGGGATTTCGCGGATCAATCATCTGAGCGACAAGACCAACCCGACGGAGTTGTGCCAGGGTGCGACCTTTATGCTCTCCTGAAACAATGGAATACAACGGCAGCGGATCGTCGTATCCATCCACCATGACCGTTTCCTGAACATGCGGCAAGAACTTTGGGGGATACCTGTAGATATCTGCTTCTGTCTTGAATGAAGACATCATGAGCCAAAGGATTGGTCCAAAGATAATGAATACACCGAACATCAGGTAACCGTAGGACACCCAGTCAGTCCAATCCCAACGGCCATTGCGTCCGCGTGTTCGCGTCAGAAATGCAATCGCATTAGCCATCGACGTTTCTCCTGTTTGCCCAGAATTGCAGACCTGTCAGGATCACCAGCAGCCCTGCAATGAGGATGGAAGCTGCCGCGGCGAGGCCAAACAGTCTCGGTGCGCCACCGAAGCCAGTTTCGTAGATATACTGAATGATCAAGGTCGTCGCTGAGCCGGGTCCGCCGCCGGTGAACGCATAGACTTCATCGAATGTCTGGACGCCCTTGATCCCTGCAAGGACAAGAACGACCAGCATGGTTGGCGACAGAAGCGGCAGAGTAATGTGCCGGAAGGTCCGCCAAGGCGATGCCCTGTCCATCAAGGCGGCGTCATAGACATCGCGCGGGATTGCCTGCAACCCGGCCAGCAAGATCAGCGTGTAAAACCCCATATGCGCCCAAACGGTCAAGAACACCGACCAGGCGAAGGCCCATTGCCGATCTACCAACCACCAGACGGGCTCATATCCCATGGCGTCCAGCGAAGCATTGAGGATTCCGTGGCGCTGCAGGATCCATTTCCACGTCAGCGCGATCACGACCGGTGACAGCATCACCGGAAAGAAAAAGACGCTTCTGAAAAACCCGCGTGCCCGTATCTCGCGGTTCAGGATGATTGCCGTCACCAGCGAAAACCCGACCATGAACGCCACTTGAAGCGTGACAAACCAAACGGTGTTGAACAACGCACGCCAGAACACGTCCCGTTCGCAGCTGTTGGGATCAAGATAGTTGTCACAGGCGGTAAGGGTGCGGAAGTTTTCCCAACCGGCGTCGGGGCGATCTTCCAGCAGGATGTTGCCGCCAGAAGTAAACGAATAGGCAAAATTGAGGTAGATCGGAATGAAGGCAAAAAGAGCAAACAAAATCAGGTTCGGGGCCAGAAAAACCCAAGCGACACGTCTGACACCAAAGAATTTTTGCACGAGGACAAACGGGATCTCCACGATCTTCATGAGTGGTGTAAGAACGCTCAGCATAAATCCGCCCCAGCTGCCCCTGAAAGGCATCTGCATGGCCGTTTCCGGCCATGCAGGGTATTGTGTCGAAGTTTACTTCAACTCGGCCATGGCCTTTTCGAGATCTTCCTTCATCTTTTCAACAGCCTCTGCGGCAGTCATTTCCCCTGCGATCGCCTGGGACGTGCGCGTCAGCGAAATGTTGAACACCGTTCGGTTGTGGAAATAGCCCTGCAACTTTACCGCGGGGCTTTCGAGTTTTGCAACCTCACCACCCCAGTCCTGAAGTGCCTTGGTAGCCAGCGGCGAAAGTCCCTCGTAACTAACGCCTTTGGCTGCGACGGCAGCATGGCCCGGAATGTACAGCGCCTTAGCGGAATATTCGGCATAGTTGTCTTCCTGCGCCAAAGTGTCGAGTACGCCCGCTACGATTTCAGGGTGCTTCGTATGATTGAAGCCCGCGATGCCAGCACCACCGGGCATGCCCGTGCAACCGCCGTCACCACAAGGCGATCCAACCACCTGCCAGTCGAACAGATCTCCGATCTCCTGTTCAAATCGTCCGACCTGCCACGAGCCCGAGAAGTAGTAGACCAGGTTGCCGTTGATGAACTCCGGCCCGGCTTCGCGATAACTCGCACCGCCAACAGCGCCCCAGACATCCTGGGCAAAAGTACCGTCCAGGTGCCAACCCACGAACTTTTCTACGAACTCCGAGAAATGGTCGTCGACGAGCATGATGTCGCCGTTTTCATCGAAGTATTTGGCACCATATGCAATGGCAGGTCCGGCAAGCCGGTGACCGGAACGGTCAATCGCCATCGCGTAGGGCGTATCGGTTTTTTCTGCCACCTCACGAGCTGCGGCAACCCAGGTGTCCCAGTCGGAACCTTCTGCTGGCACCGCGACACCGGCTTGATCGAACAGAGTCCGGTTGATAAAGGCGCCGGTCACAGCCAGTTCCGACTGAATGGAGTTGATCGCGGTGCTGTCAGGATTTGACCGCGACCAGGGCAGAAATGTACCGAAGTTTTCTTCCCAATACGCGGTGTCAACATAGGGCGATATGTCCAGAAAGTACTGGCTCAGCCCACCGTAGTCCGTAACGGTCGAAATGTCAGGGCCTTCACCGCCGGCAAGTTGAATGGGCAGGCTTTCCAGGATGGTTTGATAGGAAACCTTGTCCAAGACAACATCCACACCAGGATTTGCGGCCTCGTACTTTTCGAACTGTTCCATCATGGCGTCGCATTGGAACTGCTGCGCATGGCACATGAACCGGATTTCTTGTGCCGAGGCTGCACCCGCGACCAGGCTCAACGCCGCTGCGGATATTGCGGTCTTCATTTTGAGATGCATTTGGATCTTCTCCCCTATTCTCTCGTTGTGGTAGAACTTGATGCAGTCATTGATGAGGTGGGCATCCACCCGTTTCGGAATTTTGCCTCCTTTCCAATTGGCAGTTTCACGGACTGGCCCGTCCGGGCCGACTGATAGATCGCGCTCACCATTTCGATGGAGCGCCGACCGTCTTCGAATGTCACTTCGTTGCCCTGCCGCCCGTCCAGGGCCTCGGCAACGGCGTACAAAAATCCTGCGAACCCGGGCAAAGGATTGGTGACACCGGCCAGAATGTCGTCGATTTCCTCTTGCCTTACCTGGCCCCGGGCGATGAAGGTCCATTGGTCCTCGGCCGGGGCGTAGGGGAGCGTTCCACTTTCCGCCGTCAGCCCTTCGAAGCAGAACCGCAGGCGCGATGTGTTGACTGCGGCACCGAGGGTAACCGAACTTGTCGCCACGGCACCGCTTTCCATCCGCATGGAAATAGCCGCGCAATCGTCGACTTCGATGTCATTGACCCCTGTACCGAGAAAGGCGGACACCTCGGCGACCGGTCCGAGGAAGTGGCAAAGAAGATCATGGGCGTGGATCGCGTGACCAAGCACGGCGCCACCCGCCTCGCCATCCCAAGTCCCGCGCCAGGGAATGCTGTAGTAATCCGCTTGCCGGTTCCAATGAGTTTCAGAACTGGCAGCGAAGGGCTTTCCGGCCAAGCCCGTGTCGATCAGCGCGCGAAGTTGCGCGAACCCCGTCCCATATCGGTACTGAAAAACGGGAAACAGCTGACCCGTCGAATGATCTAACGCGGCTTCGATCTGGTCCACCTCATGGGTCGACCGCGCAATGGGTTTTTCGCAAATAACATGCTTTCCCGCCTCTAACGCCCGCAGGCTCACGGGTACATGCAGGTGTGGCGGCAGACAGATGTCGATCAGGTCAATCTCGGGGTCAGGGAGCGCTTCTTCCAGATCGGTTATGACCTTGATCGCCGGATCATGTTCCGTCGCTTCCGACGCCCGCCCCGAGTCCAGATCACACAGATATTTGACGGAGTACCGGTTTGGGAGGACCCGATACCCCGCCAGGTGAGATGCGCCGATGCCCGCGCCGAGGATGGCAAGACGGATCATGCCCCAGCCTCCTCGGCCATCTTCTGGGCCTGCAAAGCCAACTCACTTACCTTGAAGACATGGCCCTGCGCAACGGCGGTTTCGGTCCGATCGCGGATGTCAGAAATCAGGCGCGCGAAATAGGGCAGGCCCGCGTTAGCGGCATGAATTTTTTCGCAGCGCTCGCCGTTCACCAGGATCAGGTGGTCGATCCCCTCCGCGCCGCCCACGTCCACGTACTTCCGAAGCTCGATATAGCCCTCGGTGCCAAGTATCATCAGCCGCCCATCGCCCCAGTTCGGCAGGGCATCGGGCGTGTACCAATCGACGCGGATATAGCCATGCCCCCGGTCGCTTTTCAGGGACAGCTCTCCGAAATCCTGAAGGCCCGGGTCGCCCGGGTTGGCGAAGTTCCCGACCTGCGCCATGGTTATTTCTGCCTCCGTCGATCCGGTGAAATGCAGAAACTGGTCGATCTGATGACTGGCAATATCCGTCAGGATGCCACCGTAAGCCGCGCGGTCAAAGAACCAACCGGGCCGCGTCGCGCGGTTCAGCCGGTGTGGACCGATCCCGATGGTTTGCACCACCTTGCCGATTGCCCCCTCGACCACCAGTTCCGAGGCCCTCGTCGCGCAGGGCACCTCGAAGCGTTCGGAAAAGTCGATGCTCCAGATCCGCTTGGTCCGGGCCACGCAGGCCCTGATCGCTTCAAGTTGGTCGAAGGTTGTGCAGCCGGGCTTGTCACTCATGACATCCTTGCCGGCCTCCATCGCCTTCACCGCCCAGCCCGCCCGGTCGCGGGGAATGCCGGACAAGAGAATGAGGTCGATATCGGGGTCTTGCAGCAAGGATTCCGCATCGCTTACATGCGGCACATCGGGAAAGCGCTTAAGGAAACCCGGAGCGGTCTCGGGTTCGCCTTCGGTCTGCCAACCGACAAACGCGGCGCCCGCATCGATCATATTCTGCGCCATGCCGTAGATATGGCGGTGATCGATTCCAATCGCGGCGAACTTGATGGGCGCGCTCATGGGGAAAGCTCCACCTTGCTGGCGGACTTCGCCGATCTTATGGCCGCATCAATCAATTGATGCGCGACCAGCGCATCCTCGCCGCTCGACACAAGCTTTTCCCTGCCGTCCAGACAGGCGGCGAAGTTCTCGATGATGCCCTGGTGCCATTCATGGGTGAAGGCCATGGGGTCCGCACCACCGCCGGTCCCGGTTTCTTCGCCGAAGGTTTCCTGGGTTCCATCGCGCCTCAATAGCCGAAGCTGGCCCGCCTCAAGGTGAAGCGTCGCGCATTCAAAGTGCAGCACGATGGATTCCGCACCGCCGGGATAACTGGCCGTGCTGGTCACCATCGAACCCACGGCGCCCGATTGAAACTCCAGTCCCGCCACCACGAAATCTTCGGCTTCCATGCGGTGAAGACCGGTCGTCTTGGCCATCGCAGAGACAGACCGTACCGGGCCTGTTAGCGAAAGCGCCAGATCAATGGTGTGGATCGCCTGGCTGATCAGAACGCCGCCGCCGTCCCGCTCATAGGTGCCGCGCCCCGCCTCGTCGTAATAAGCTTGGTCGCGCCACCAGGGTACGCTGATTTCCACCAGGGCAAGTGCGCCCAGTTCGCTCTCTGCCACAAGGGCGGCCGCGCGACTTGAAGCCTGACGCACGCGATGTTGAAACACGATGCCCAAGTGAACGCCCGCTGCCTTGCAAAGATCGGTGATCTCGCGCGCTTCCTCAAACGTCCGGCCAACGGGCTTTTCCAAGAGAATGTGTTTGCCCGCATTGGCAAGGGGCTCCACCAATTCGCGCCGCACGTTCGGCGGGGTGGCGATGATGGCAAAATCGATGCTTTCGTCGTCGGCGATTTCCGCGACTGAGCCATAGACCGCCGCTTCACCTGCCGATTCTGCCAGACCACGCGCCTTGCTTGGCGTGCGCGACAGAATGCCCTTCAAAGACACGGCATCGGAAGCGACACATGCAGCAACATGTGTCTTTGCGACCATGCCGGCGCCGATCATGGCCGGCATCTTCTTGCCTTCGCTTCCCATCAGGTCTCAAGCAATTTTTACAAGTGCCCCCCAAAACTTATACTTGTGTTTAACTTTTTGCCTATGAACCGTCAATCCACAGAATCGACATGTGAGCCAGTATCAGGACCCCGATCGGTCCCAGCAGTGAGTCAGAGCCAGCCCGATGCCCGATAATACCGTTCAATCGCCCGCTGCACGCGGTCGCCGATCAGATCGACAGAATCATCGTCGAGCATTCCCGCGGCATCGCGCATTCCGAATTGAGACGCGATTGCCGAAGGAACCCCGATCGATCTCAGGTTCATTATGAGCCGAACCAGAGCCGCCCTGACCTGCGGATTGTCCCAATAGCACCGAATGCGATCACTGGTGCTGAAGAGCTTGAGCATCTCAACCTCGTCGGCGGTGCCCAGATAGTAACCCTTCCAATCAGTAGGATTGTCATCCATTGCATGCAACACGGCACTAGTCACCGAAGCGCATTCCTTCAGCGCAAGCAGCTTTTCGATCTCATCCAGGGCCACAAGGGCCTCGCGGAAACGAAAGGTGATCTCGGGCCCGACCTTCAGAATGGCGGAATGGTCGCTGACAAGTTTTCTCAGATGCACGGTCTGTTGGTAATCGGTCGAATGCGCCTCAAAGGCGGGGCCGTCAAAGGCCTTGATTGCCTGGGTCAGGGCTGCTGCATCATGTCTTGAGTATGCGATCACGTCGTTGTGCGGAAAGTCGACGCCAGGTTGAACGACAACGGCAACCGCCCGTTCCATCCCTTGCGGCACACCTGCCTTGGCGAAGGCGGCCTTGTGGGTTTCGACCGTTTCGCGAAGCCGATCCGGCGATGTGACTTGGATCCTTGACATATCGTCGATTTCGCCGCCGGGGACGGGCACTTCGGTGCCGATGACATAGCTGAGACTCTTCGGATCCGGCGCATGTATTTCTGCCACGACGCAAAGCGCGGCGGCCCGCTTGGCGACCTTGTCGAAGGACGGTGTCTCTTCCTTGGAGCAGGCCATGCTTGCGTCAAGGTGGATCTTGGTGAACCCCGCCTCGACAAAATCTTTGACCAAGGCCTTGACCTTCAGAATGGAGTCTTCAGCGGGCAGGTGCTTCCAGGGATTTGGGCCAAGGTGATCGCCGCCAAGGATCAGCCGGCTGTGCGGCACGCCGGGCTTTTCCGCCAGACCCCGGACCAGTTTTGCAAAATCAGCCGGTCGCATGCCGGTATAGCCGCCGAATTGATTGACCTGATTGCAGGTCGCTTAATTCAGAACAGGTACGTCGTGCCTTGCCGCAAAGGCGGTGATCTCGGCCAGAACATGGGCATTGGCCGTGCAAAAACTGGGCAGAGCCTTGGCGTGCCCGGCGCGGTTTTGGGCAACTATGTCTTTGATATCCACGCTTAGCCTTCCTGAGGCGCCAGCCGCTTCTGGATGTCGGCAAGTGCTGGGTTCCACTCCATGGGCCCACGCTTGGAGACGTGCATCGCGCCAGCAATATTGGCGGCCCTAAGGGCGTCTTCGAAACGCCAGCCCTGATCCAGCAACCCCAGAAAAGCACCACAAAAACAATCACCTGCACCAGTCGGGTCCAACTCGTCAACCGGCACGGCTGGCAGCCGAAGCGTTGTGTTGCCGTCAGACGCGACCACTCCCTGATCGCCCTGCTTTACGACAACCGCGCGTTTTCCACTGGCAAGCTGGTCTTCAATAACCCATTCCGCGCTTTTGCCGGGAAAGAGCGTCTCGACATCCGCGTCGCTGGGCAGGAAATAGTCGCAGTGGTCGATCAGCATGTCGATGGTCGATTTGGCCTTCCTGTCTCCCAAGAGCTCGGCACGAATGTTCGGATCATAGCTTATCCTGCATATTGCCCGGACGTTGCCGACCAGATAATGAATGGCGGCGCGAATTTTTGAATTGCCAAGCGATGCCCCCGAGATGTGCAAAAGCGAACCCTCGGGCAAGTCGGTCGGGGCATCAATGTTGTCCGCCGCGGTGCCTTCCAGATGGAAGACGAACACTCTCGACCCATCCGCATAGTACGACACAAAGGCCGTACCGGTGGTCAGCGATGCACTGGTTCCCACCAGACTGGTATCCACGCCATCCGACGACAGGCGATGAAGGATCAACCGACCGAAAGGGTCGTCGCCAACGGTCCCGATCATGGATACCTGTCCGCCGACGCGCGCGACTTGATCGGCGAAGATCGCCGGCGCGCCGCTGGGAAACGGGCCAGAAAATTCCGTTGTGCTTTCAAGCCCGCACCCGGTTTTGTGCGACACGAACTCGGTCAGTAGTTCGCCGATGGCATAGATCATACTGCGTTCCGTTTGTTGCCTGAGCAGTACGACTAACTTTTACACGCGTCAACAAATCCATGCACAATGTATCTGGAAATGATGACACGGGATGACTTTGATGCTAGGCTCGGCGGAACCAAACGCGGGCATACATATCCATGAAACGCATCAACACGATGGAGCAGCTTTCGGCAGAAATCGGCGTGTCGCGCGCCACTTTGTCAAAGTATTTCCGCGATCCGGAACTGGTTCGCCGCTCAACGGCGGACAAGATAACCGAGCTTCTGGAAACCGTCGACTATGTGCCCAACTTCATGGCCCGGAACATGCGGCGCAAGCATACCGGGCTGTTCGGTGTCGTACTGCCGCATCTGAATGACCTGTTCTATATGGCGCTTCTGCGCGAGATCGAACGCCGGACGGAAGAGCTTGATCTCACTGTATTGATCCAGAACTCGCGCGGCGATCCCGACAAGGAAATGGCGGCGGTGCGCAGCCTTCTGTCCATGAACGCCGAGGGTGCGATCATCGCGCCCATCGGAACCGAACAGAACGCTGCCGGTTTCAAACGGGTCTCCGAGGACCTGTCGCTGGTTTTCGTAGACGCCCGCTGTCCCGGTTTGGAATCGGCCTTTTCCTTCGTCGGAACCGACAACTCACAAAGCGTCGGTCAGATGGTCGATTACTTGCGCCGCTCGGGCTCGGCGCCCAAGTTTCTGGGGATGCCGACCGTGAACAGCAACTCCCGGGAACGGGAATTGGCCTACTGGTGCCGGATGGCAGAGGTCGGATTGACCCCCGATGTGCTTGAAGTGCCCGCGTCGTCCTCCAACTGGGACTTTGAAACTCTGGGGTATGAGGCGGTCAAAGACCTGATCGAAAAGGGGATCGACCCCGATACCACCATTCTTTGCGCCAACGACCGGTTGGCTATCGGCGCACTACGCGCCGCCAACGAGGCAGGGTTGATGGAACGCACGCAATCCGGTGCACCGCGCCTCAGGATCGCCGGGCATGACGACCACCCGCTCAGTCAGTTCACGTGGCCCGCCATGACAACGATCACGCAGGATATCGAACGCATCGGTCGGGCAGCGGTGGAATGTGTCGTCCGGCAGGCGCGCGACGAAACACCCGAGGCGTGGCAGCCGGTCGAGCACCTTTTTCCGGCTCAACTGGTCATCCGGGATTCGGCTTAGGGGGGCGACATCAAAATGAAGCGGCTGGAAGGAAAAGCGCGCTGATCTTGGGCGCGGCATGCGGCATCGGTCGTGGATATGCCGAAGCCTATGTGCGCGACGGCGCTACCGTCGCGATTGCTGACATCAACATGGAAGCCACCCAATCTGCGGCCTCAGACATTGGTAACGCGGCCTACGCGGTGCATCTCGATGTCTCGGCACAAAGCAGCATTGATGCAGCCATCGAGGCCACCGTCGAGCATGCCGGCAAGCTTGACATCTTGATTAGCAATGCTGCCCTGTTCGATGCAGCGGAGACCGTTGAAATCACCCGCGAATCTTAGGAAAAGCTGTTTTCGGTAAACGTCTCGGGCACACGCTTCACCATGCAGGCCGCAGCCTGTCAGATGATCAAACAGGGCCACGGCGGCAAGATCATCGACATGGCAAGCCAGGCCGGACGACGCGGTGAAAGCCTGGTACTGGTCTATTGCGCGACCAACGCGGCGGTGATTTCGATGACCCAGTCCGCCGGTCTTGATCTCATCAAGCACGGGATCAACGTGAACGCGATTGCCCCCGGCGTGGTAGATGGTGCCCATTGGGAGCATGTGGACGCGATGTTCGCCAAACTGGAGGGCAAGGCGCTTGGGCAGAAACGCAAGGAAGTCGAAGCAGACGTGCCCGCCGGGCGCTTTGCTGTGCCCGGCGACCTGACAGGAATGGCCGTATTCCTGGCATCATCAGAGTCCGATTACATTCTGTCTCAAACCTACAATGTTGATGGCGGACAGTGGATGAGCTGAATGCGCTGCTTCGCACTTGGTGAACAGTAAGCGCGTTTTCCGACCGGTCATTGAGTCGCCCGTCTGATTTCGCTCGGCGTATAACCTGTCACGGATTTGAACTGGCGGGAGAAGTAGTAGCATGAGCTGTATCCCAACAGTTCGGCCACTTCCCATACCGGCAGATCCTGATCCCTCAACAGGAGCTTTGCACGTTCGATCTTGGCAGTGATGACAAATTGACGGGGACCGACGCCTGCTACATTTTTGAAGAGCCGAGACAGATGGTCCGGAACCACATTCAAGGCTTTTGCCATTTCGGCAACGGTCCAATTTGCACTGGGATCTTCGCGGATATCTGACATGAGCTGGCGAATTGCATTGATGTGTCTTGCACGGGGTGCACTGGTGATTTCTGCGTCGTAAGAACCGGGGGCGTAGCTCAGCTTCATCAGCAAACCGTCGAGCAGCCGTCCAGCGGTTTTTAGGCGATGATCCGCAATCGGAACTTGATCCAATTGCGCCGTTAGGTCCACAATTTGGTTCAGAAGCGGGTCTGCAAAAATCGGATTCAAATGGTGTAGCTCCGGCGGCAAATCTTCCAGGGATCGGTAAGTAGACGTCAATCGATCCACAATGTCAAAATGCACAAATGTCACCATCAGGCGATGGTTTGGGTCCTGTTGAGCCAGGTACCTTCCACCCGGTCGCATCCAAATACAGGTGCCGGGGAAAAGTTCAATTTTTCTTGAATTTACCGTCATTTTGCCGCGGCCTGCTCGCACATACCAGATGTCGCAATCGGTCAGGTTCTCTGACCATGAATGCGTCAACCTCCAGCCGGGTTCGCAGCGAACGCGTCCCGCCAGGCGCACCCGCGATTCCGTGTTGTCCCAATCCAGCACCCATGCCTCCTGAATATCGGAAACATGCAAATGTTAGTCGGGCCAGTGCATTTTTGAAACCGAATTCATATAGTAGGGTTTGGGATGTCAGCACCGAAACGCAGAGTGATCGAGGCCACAGCATGAACGAAGGGCGCCACCCACATCATCCACCTTTGAACGACCCAGGCTGCGAGCCACATGAGCCAGAGCTTTATTCCCCCGCACGGGCGGCAGAAACTATCCCAACTCTTGAAGACGTCAACGACCAGGCTTTGGGGTTCTATCGTACCCATGGCTACCTAGCTGTTGATCAGGCGCTGACGTCTGATGAGGTTCAAGCCACGTTGGATGTGGCGCAAGAACTATCCGCAAATGGTTGGGACGGGATCAGCTACGAAGCCAACAAGCGCGACAGTGGCAAAAAGGCTGTTCGCAAACTGGCTTTCTTTGGTGAAGAGGCGAGAGAATGCGGCCTGCTTGTGGATCACACCGGTCTCCTAAAGGCAGTCAAAGTGCTCCTTGGTGGAAAAGTGCCGGATTTGTTTCAGACCATGATGCTTCTGAAACCGGCTCACGTAGGTCGAGAGAAGCCCTGGCATCAGGACCACGCCTATTTTGATGTGGACCTGCGCGACAGGATTGTCGGTGTCTGGATCGCCCTGGATGAAGCAACGGTTGAAAACGGGTGTATGCAGGTGCTTGATCGGGGCCACGAATTGGGCCCGATTCTACATTGGAGACGTCGCGACTGGCAGATCTGTGATTCAGATGTGATGGGGAAGAAGTCGGTCTCCGTGCCGTTGAAGCCAGGCGGGCTGCTGTTCTTTGACAGCCTCCTGCCGCACGGCACACCCAGCAACAACTCACCCTATCCACGCAGGGCAATCCAGCTGCATTTTGCACCTGCCGGCAGCAGAGATGTTCCCGAATCACAGCGGCTGGCAATCTTCGGATCAGAAGGCAAGAACGTGACTTGCTAGACGCATTGACCTGCAATGACCTTCGAAAAGATCTGCGATCAGTGCGTACTAGAGCCTGAGAACAAGTCTGTGCCTGTCAGCAGAGTATCCACTTACCCACTCCTTTCGAGGTAATTTACGAACTCCCCAAGCTCCTTTTCAGCGGTGCCAACGATTTCTGGTTCCGAAGGGAAACTTCCATCTTCAACACTTGCCTTATACGCCGCAAGTGCCCGGACGCGTTCAGCATCCATCGCCTGCTGCATGGAATGAAGATTCGCGAAAGCCCGCGAATGACGCGGACGGTCGGGTTTTTCGCCGGTGACATCCACCTGGAACATATAATCGATATCACCCCCCGGACCTGAGCCAAGCGAGACTGTCGAGACGGTCACACGCTTGGTGATCTCGGTCAGCACATCCGCTGCGATCACTTCGGATTCGACCATCACAGCGCCGGCACTTTCCATTTCCTTGTATTGCTGGAACAACTTGATCGCCTCTTCCGCGGTCTTTCCCGCCGCGCGCGCGCCACCGGTCCAGGACGCCACTCGGGGCACGAGCCCCAGATGCGCCATCACTGGTACGCGGGCATTGGCCAACATCTCGATGATTTGTGGCTCGCGCGGACAATAGATCGCATCCGCCCCGGCCTCCAGCAGGCGGTAGGCCTCTCTCAGGACCTGATCGGCAGGGGCGAACTTCCACATCTGCACGCCGACCGTGATGAAAAGATGCGGCGCCCCCGCCCGAAGCTCTGCCAGTTTTGGCGCGGGGCCGGTAATCATTTCGATCCCGGCTGCCGCGGCGCTGGCGGCCTCGTGCTGGCTGGTCGCTGTCGTCTGAACCAGCTTACGCTTGCCCTTGGCCTCTCTCAGGCATTTCACCGTCAGAGTGCGCTCCGCCAGTTCGCCGTCGAATGAAAATGTCCGTATCACTGTGCCTCGTTCCAAAGTATGTTCCAAAATCGCGACATTCCCGCCGCGATTTGGGCAGGATGCACAAGTCGTGCACCCCACGCCGCCGCACTCACTGGGTCTGGCTAGCCATCGTCAGGCTCCTTGGCCGGAGTGAATTCGTCAACCGGCGCGGTTTGCCACCGGTTGGCCCCTTTGAGCGCCGTCAATGGACCACCTTCCCAAGTCGCTTTTGCATCCTCATGATGGAATTGCACCGCATAGGCGACGCGCGGATCATCGGTTGAATTCTCGCCGCTGCCGTGCACCGTCACCCGCGAAAAGGCCACCGCGTCGCCTGCATGCATCCGGACCGGCAGGTAATAGGTGGGATCATAGGCCAGGCGTCGGTGGTGATCGCCGTCACCCGCGTTCTTCGAGGCAATGGTGCCGTCGGTGTGGGTGCGGGGTTCGATACAAAGACAGCCGTTATCCGGGGTCATGTCGTTCAAGGCAAACCAGATGTTGATCCCATGCATGCCGTTTTCGAACTGGGTGTAGTTGTTGTCCTGGTGAAAATGGAACTGACCGCCGCCCTGCGCGCTTTTCACGGCGGAAAACGGCATGTAAAGATGCGCGTCGCCGCCCAAAAGGCTGGCCGCAATCGCGCGCAACCTCGGGCTGTTGATCATCCCGTCCAGGCGCGAGCCGCCCATATACTGCGCCGTCTGGATCAGCTTGTACGACGCATCGCTGGCTTGCGACAATTCGTTTGTCTTGATGCCAAGCTCCCGCACGATGCCCAAAACATCATTGCGTAGGGCCGTGACGGCTTCTGATTTCAGAAGGCCGGGCATCAACAGCCAGCCTTCCTGTTTGTAAAATCCGATCTCGGGTTCGGAAAGCGAGAACGCGCTTATCGGATCCGTTTCGTTCGGCGTGTCGTACATGCCATTCTCCAAAGAAGCAGAAATCAGTCGTCGGTAACCACTTTTCTATGGCAGCAAGGTTAATTGAAATGGACGATGCAGGCGCTTTTTTGTATTATTTGCTCAATGAGCGACCAGATGACATTCTTGCATTGCGACCATGTTCCCGAGTGCACTGGTGCGGTGGACAAGGTCTTTGACGGATATGCATCCTTTCAATTCATGACAACAGGCGGGGTCTTCCTGTCCTATGATGGCCAAAGGCACGACCTGTTCGGCGCCTGGGTCTGGTGTGCATGGCCCGGCCCCCATACGGTCTTCCACGTGGCACACGGTCAAAGCCACTGGGATCACCGATACATCGCCTTTCGCGGCGCAACCGTAGAGACCTGGCTGTCCCAAGGCCTGCTTCCCAGATCACCGGTTCCGGTTGCGCGTATTGCGGCGTTGTCACAGGACTTTGACAGAATTCTTACCTTTGCCCGGCGGAGCGATCCTCTTGCACACGACGTCGCCGAACATCTGACGTCGGCCATGTTGCTGGTCTTGCGGGATGGAGGCTACGGCAGCCAAGACAGCGGCAACTTTCTTCCGGCCGTCGACAAATGGTTGTTCGACCGCCGCTTCGTGCGGCCGGATTACGAGGAATTGGCCGATCAACTTGGCATTGGCCTCAGCACGCTGCGGCGAAAATTCAGACAGCAATCCGGGCAATCCCTTCACGCCCGGTTCCTCGAAATTCGCATCGAAGCCGCCCGCACTCTGATCTCGGATCGCAGCATGCCGATCAAGGAAGTCGCTCACGTGCTGGGGTTCAACGACGTTTACTATTTTTCGAAACAGTTTCGCCGTTTCGTCGGCGTACCGCCGGCCACATTTCGGCGCAGCATTCAATAAAGGGCTTGTATCACTAGTGTCCCAACGTTAATCGAATAAATTCAACTGGTTACCGGGCTGGGGCCGCGACTTTTGCAGCGGGTTCGAGCCAAGCAGTTGATCCAAAGGCGTTTTTTCGAATGGCGTCACGCTCAATATCTGCAGGATTGTGTGGAGGCTCATGTCCAGCCCGAGGCGCCTGCGAATGATCGCCACGAGGACATAAACG
>JAJDZT010000158.1 GCA_022824525.1 Silicimonas sp.
CGTTGGACAGGTTCCAAGCTTTTGCCGCACGTACTACGGCTTTGACGATCACCGCGATCCTGTCTGCCTCCGCGATAGGCTGCACGATGCCTTGTTCGGGAGCGTTCCGGACTGGTTCCAACATAGGAATTCTCCATATGAGGCGGTAAAGATAATCGTATGATTGAAAGTGTCAAGAAATCATAGCCCAACCGCCTGGCGCGCTGCTCAACTAGATCCCGCAGTCAATCGGGCTGCGATTCCGGCGCACTGATGCTGTTCGGATCCCCAATGACCGCTGGAACTGTGGCGCGGGCGGACTCAGGCCAACACAGCAGATAACAGAATTAACGAGAGCAGAAGGATAGTGACCTACGCGATGCGGGCGCCTGTCGGGCCGATGCTGCCAGGCGCGATAACCGATCCCGGCGTCACCGCGGAGACAGCACCTTGATTCCCGAGGCGGTGCTCTGGCAGATCCGAACGAGCTCCTCCTGACGCGGCATTCTGGAACGGTTTGGCAAGTGCAGTAGCGTTTTCCCTCCGTTCCGCCGCTGGGCGCATGCAGGCGTTTCCGAGTGTGTTTTCAGCGCTCTGTCCGAGGGCCGCGGCTTCGGGCATGTGTTCGTCGACGGCACGGCCGTCCAGACTCACCGGAAGACGGCGGCCGCGGAAAGTGGGCTCTGCAGACAGGGAACCGTCCGTTCCAGAGGTGGGCTATTGGGCAGAGTCGTCGGGGTCGCCGACGCGCTCGGATATCTGGTGCGGTTCCTGATCCCACCCAGTTACACGCACGGCACCGTCCGGGTGCCAGAGCTTCTTGAAGATCTCGCTCTCGGGGCGCCAGCCGACGACGGGGCGTTCGACGCGGACTGGCTGCCTGCGGACAGTGAACGTAGCGGAGCCAAAGCGGAACTGGAAGGATTTCCGGAACCATGACTGCGGGATGCATCAATGGCATCGCCGGAGCGGCAGCTCTTTTGTGAAAACCAAGAAGTTTCGGGCGATGGCGACGCGGTATGTCAGGACGGACGTGAGCTTCGCGGTGGCGATTCATCTGGTGGCGGGGGAGGACCACGGCGAAGTGAATGTCAACAAGCCCTAATTTCAATACCGGAAAGTAGGGGATCGAAAAACAAAATATGAGTTTTGTGCTGTGTGTAATCCGCCGAAGCAAACTGTGTGCTTGCGCCATACCCATACCCCATTCTATGGAGACTGGGCTCATTTGGATGAAGAGAAGCCCATTGGCACTGCCGAAACGACCGCTAGCAGCAAGGTGGAATGGGGGCGGCAATAGGTGTGAAGATGTTAGGGCGCAACGCCACCCCGGATTTTATGTGTCGCCGCGCCGGAGATGGAAGGAAAGCCAGTGGCGGCAGATCCGCCGAACGGAAAAGTGTCGATTCGCAAAAAACTCGGTGCCAAAATTTTCGGTATAAAGGAAGGCGGCCGTTCCTTAGTGGTGCCGACCGCCCGGTTCCCTTTCCTTTGTCAGACTACGACAGCAATCAGAGCACGCAGCACATAAAGCAGCATCTCAGCAAGGAAGCCGGGCCTCGCGACCCGGATATTCGTGCAGATATTGCACAGTGAAAATCTTATGAACACAGCCCTTCAATGAGGCCTGATCCGAATGTCGCGAAATCGAAAGACATGACGCAGATCAGGAAACGTTGGCTGTATTAATAAGATTAGTTGACAACAAGCTGCGAATCACTATCGTCTCATTTTGACGAGTCTGCAAGGAGACAATCTTCGTGTTCGTGACAAGAGTCCACCATGGAAAGCTCAGTTCGCTGAAGTTCGAAAGCACCAACCTCGCAAATGTGACTATCGAGTTTGACCTACAGCGGGACGCAATTCGATTCCCGTCACTTCCGCGAGTTCCTATTAACAAATTGTGCGCGCCTTGGGATGATCGCAAAGAGCAGATTAACCAGAACGCTGAAAGGGAGAGAGAAAAATGAGGCTCGATGCAAAGCTCTTGGGAGAGGCAATTGGACAGGCAGCAGCGTTTCGCCGTCTTTCTCGCCTTCAACCTATCGGGGGAAAGGGTGACAAAATCTTTCCACCAACCTATCCGGGCGAACGAAACAACGATTCTGCGCGACATATTTTCGAGCGGCGACGTATAGATGGCAAGGAAATTTGGTGCGTACTAGTCGACAGTGTCCAGAGCCAGGCAAATCGGTTGGAAGAGGCGCTTATGTCGGTATCCGACGAAGCAGGCGGAGACGAGAAAGTTCCGATTCCTTATGTAACGGTGGATTTCCGTGGCGCGGGCCTTGAGCCATTGGAACGCATAACCTCGCTCGACGCGCCTCACCGGGTTTACGACGCCATTCTGAGGGACAGCTTGTTGGGTGACGTCCCATTCATGCAGAGCGATGAAGGTCGACGCCTTGCCGCTGCGAAACCAACCGACGCGTCGTCGCTGTTGGAGGTTTCACCTACGGCGCTGGTCTTTGGTGCTTGGCACAGCCAGGGACAAGGAGGGGGTATCGGGGCAAAATTTCCAAGAACGATAGTTTCTGAAATCGTGGCCGTCGATACGCCCGTTGATGAGATCGTTATTGATCAAAGGACCGGCGAAATCGGCCCTCGAACAGCGGGTCGGCGCACCGGAAGCAGGATTGATCCGATTGGTGTCCTGCGAAAGGTGGAGGTTTTCAAAGGCGCCTCCGGGTGGGGCACCGACAAAGAGTCCGCTGGCAAAGGGGCGAAAAAAGTCCGACCTTCAGAAATCAATCACAGCAACATTGCGCCTTCGGTCGAGCCACTTGGCGTGACCTGCGAATACGCTGAGCACCGAGCAACAATCACACTGGCTGGAATCAGGCGGCTGCGGTTTGGTAGTGGCAGGCGCGATGCAGCCGGGCGAATGCTGGTTGCTTCGCTAGGATTGCTAGCGATTGCCGAGCAGGATGCATGTGGATATGCGTTGCGCTCGCGCTGTGATCTTGTTTGTGATGGCGCGGCTGCGTTGGAGCTAGTGAGTTGGGATGGCTCGACGAAAGAAGTCGAGTTCGACCGCGCCGGGGCGCGGAAGCTGTACCGAGAAGCCTACAGGTGCGCCGAGGACGCGGGGTTTGCCTTTCGCTCACTTACGCTTAAACCGCAAGACAAGCTGGTTGAGATCATTCGCAAGAGCCGCGAACTCGCACTTGAGGGAGAAGGCGGAGATGAAGGGGATGGTCAATGAGCCTCGTGCTTGAGATTGAGTTCTTGACTGGCGTTTGCCGTGCGGCGCGTGGCCCCGGCGACGCTTCGCCCGACTGGCCGCCACAACCGGATCGGATTTTTTCCGCGCTGGCATCGGCTTGGGGAGTGCGAGGCGAACTGTCCGTAGAGCGTGCGGCACTCGAATGGCTCGAAGGGCAACCACCTCCTGTCATTAGAGCCAGCAGTCACTATCCAAGAACCGCCCCTGAAGTCTTCGTGCCGCCAAATGATCAAAGTGCGTCGAAGGCGGCACCGACATATCTCAAGGTGTTACCTGAACATCGTCCTCGCCAGCCGCGACGATTTCCGGCAACAAGGCCAGACGACCCGAATGTGGAACTGATTTGGCCAAACGAGCCAAACGCTAGGATTGTCGATGCCTTGAATGCGATCGCAAGTTGTGTCGCTTATGTCGGTCACTCAGCCAGCCTCTCAAGGTGTCGGTTCCTCACTGGTGAAGTCGGGGAGTCAAAACGAAAGCCGACAAAAGCACTCCGGCGCGTATATCCGGGACGGCTGCTTGAGTTGGAGAAGGCGCATCGCGCCAGATCGCATCGTCCCGAAATCCGACCAGGTGCACCTGTATTCTTAGAACATGAGCCAACTTCTGAGGCCCCGGCCGAATGGCTGGTCTTGGAGGTTGTAGGGGGAGAGGTTCCGGACATTCGTGCTTCGGGCCTCGTCGGTCGCCTACTGCGGCAGGCGTTGATGGCCGGGTTCCGGCGAGCTGGTTGGCGAGACAGAATTCCTGAAATTGTTTCAGGACATGCGCTTGATGGAAAGCCGACACAGCGTCCGCATCTGTCGATTGCACCCATGGCTTTCTTGGGTTTCACTCATGCAGATGGTCGCGTCTTTGGCTTCGCCTTGATTCCACCACTTGGAGAAGCGTTGGTTGGTATTGAAGGATTTCGCGCGGCGTTTGAAGCTGTGGCACCCTATCGTGCTGAACATCAGCGGCGGGTGCTTACTTTGCAGGGCTTGCCTCTTCGCAAGCCGTTGCATCTCGCGCCTGCACCCGGGCATGGGGTCGGCAAACGGTCCCTAAGCCCGGATCCGTACCTTGATGTATCACGTCGGTGGGCAACCGTTACACCGATCGTGTTGGATCGACACCTCAAACGGAACGAAGATGCTGAGATTCGCAGTCTCGTTGCTCGTTCCTGCGAACATGCTGGTTTGCCGCGCCCCAACCTCGACCGAATTCGAGTTGGCAAGCACTCTGCTGTCTTGGGCGCTCCTCCTGCACGTCCTTTAGTAGGTGAACCCCCTTGGACACGTTGGAAGCTACCCAAATCTCTGGAGAGTCGGCAACTGGTCCACGCCGTCATCGAATTCGAACAGATCGTAGGGGGCCCAATCATCTTGGGCGCCGGGAGGTTTACTGGCTTGGGTCTTTGCCGAGGTGTGGGAAATTGACCGTAGATCTTCGTCCCGCCGATTTTACCGACTTCTTTCGAAGTGTTCACAATTTTGAGCCATTCCCTTGGCAGCAAGCATTGGTCGATCGTCTAGCTGAATCGGACACATGGCCGGACGTGCTGGATCTTCCAACCGGTACGGGAAAGACGGCAGCTTTGGATGCAGCCATCTTCCATTTGGCATTGCGTGCCGAGATGCCTTTTAAGGCAGCGATGCGAATCGCGCTGGTCGTCGACCGGCGACTGGTCGTCGACGATGCGTTTATTCGTGCCAAAAGGATTGATCAGGCACTAGCCAACAGCCTCAGGAAAAGCACACATGGAGACGGTGTGGTCGCGGTTGTCGCACGTCGTCTAAAAAAACTGGCTGGCCAAAACGCCAGGCCTTTAGTCGTCCAGCGGCTTAGAGGCGGCGCGCCGCTCGAGGACGATTGGGCGCGCACGCCAACGCAGCCCACTATTCTCTGCTCTACTGTCGACCAAGTGGGATCAAGGCTGCTGTTTCGCGGATATGGTGTATCCGACCGCATGAAGCCAGTTCATGCAGGGCTCCTTGGCAACGGCAGTCTGATCCTGTTGGACGAAGCGCATCTCTCCGAGCCGTTCCGGCAAACACTCGAAGCCGTGCGTAGAGTTGGACACGCGCAAGTTAATGTAGCGCTGCTGTCCGCAACGCCGGGACACAAGGCAGACAAACCATTCGAGCTGTCTATCGAGGACAGGGAAGATTCTGAACTGAATAAACGGATCAGCGCACGCAAGCCAGTCGCGATCAAACCCCCCCTCCGAACTAGCATGAGCGCCACCACCACAGCCGAGTCATTCGCGCATGAGGCCCGTGCAATGGCTGACCGACTTCAAAATGCGAGTGTGTATCCCTCGGCAGTTGGTGTTGTCGTCAATCGTGTGGCGCTGGCGAGAAAGATCTTCGCAGAACTGGACGGCGATGAATCGAATAACGTGCAGTTAATGATTGGGAGATCACGCGACATCGGACGGGATTCAATCGCGAACTCACTCGCTCCTTTCCGAACGGGAGCACAAGGCCGCATGGCGGCCAAACCCACAATTGTCGTTGCGACACAGTGTTTGGAGGTTGGCGTAGATCTGGATCTTGACGGTTTGGTGACACAGGCCGCCCCCATTGATGCCCTTCGCCAGCGATTCGGTAGATTAAACCGCGCAGGACGACCGATCGACGCCGGAGGCACTATCATCGCATTGAGCGAAGACGTAGCAAAGAGAAACGACGATCCAGTCTACGGCGACCGAATCCGGCGCACGTGGGAAGCGCTCGGGGCGATAGCGGAGAACGGCATTGTAGACTTCGGAGTACAGGCATTGACCGAACGGCTGAAAGAAGCCGAACTTGATCCAAATGATCTCGCTTCAGTGCGCCCGGACGCACCGACACTCATGCCTGCCTATCTCAATCTGTGGTCACAGACATCGCCTCGTCCGACTTTGGATCCTGAGGTTGGGCTGTTTCTTCACGGTGCGGAAAGGAAGTCAGTCGGGGTTTCGATTGTCTGGCGCAGTGACTTCTCCGAAGCAGATCTCGTGCGCAATACCACGGTTGACCTAAACGAATTGATCCGTTTAGTTCCGCCGCGTGCGGCTGAAGTCATCGAACTTCCGCTCTGGGACGCCCGCGCATGGCTGTCCGGCTCGAAGAATAAGCACACCGAACAATTATCAGACGCGCCTCAGCGAGAACCGGAAACTCACGCGGCGATACGCATCCAAGCGAAATCAAGACTAGCCTTCCGATGGGCTGGCCACGATGATCCTGACACAGGCGTCGTTAAAGCGAACGAACTGAGGCCCGGTGATCTGATCCTCGTTCCCGACGAATACGGAGGTTGTGACAGTTTCGGCTGGGCGCCGGAATTCGACTCTCGAGTAGTCGATGTTGCCGACGAGGCTGCCAAGCCGTATTGGGGCAGGCGTTGTGCGGTTCGCGTTGCACCTGGTTTCTTGCGCCAAGTAGACAAATGGGATCGAATATCGGATGTGCTTTCCACCGAGGATCTGAATGGCCTCGATCTTGTTAACCGCTTGCTCGCGGAGCTTCCGTCAGAAACGGAGGAAGGCAATAGCCAGTCCAGTCCGTTGCTCGGTGATTTAAAGGCACCTTTGAATGCGCTTCGCCTTGCAAAGGGACGCATAGATGTCCACTTTCCTTATCACAATGGGCCAAACGGCGGTGCTATCCTCGTTGCCGAGCGCGGGATTTCGGAGCAGCGCGAATCATCCGCCGCCGTCCCCACGACAGAGGACGACACGGCTGCGCTCGCCGCAAAGCGACCAGTGAGCGTCGACGATCATGGAGACCGAGTCGCCAGTTTCACATTAGAGTTTGCAAAGACGCTTGGTCTCGAACATGTTGCAGACGACCTTCATCTGGCCGCGCTTCTCCATGATGTTGGCAAAGCCGATCCACGCTTCCAGATCATGCTTGCGGGCGGCGATCCTTGGAACCGACCTGACGGTTCGCCTTTGGCTAAGAGTAGTCGTTCGTGGTCACCGCAAGCTTGGACACGTGCCGGGTTGCCCAGACGATGGCGGCATGAAGCGTTGTCGGTCAGAATGGCGCGGATGCATCCAGATTTGACCAAAGCAACCGATCCTTCCCTCGTATTGTGGCTCATCGGAAGTCACCATGGCCGGGGCCGGCCCTTCTTCGAATTCCACGATCCCGTTCCCGAAAAGCCGCTACCGTGCCTAAGAGTTGTTGAATGGCAATTGCCGGATAGTGAGTCAGGTCCGCAGTCGCTTGGGTTCGACTTTGGTGGAGCCGACTGGCCCTCTCTGTTCGAAGACCTTAAACGACGCTATGGGATCTGGCGCTTGGCTTTCTTGGAAGCGGTTCTGCGCTTGGCGGACCATCGGGCCTCCGAAGAGGAATCTGCTTCATGAAAACGTTCGCGAACCACCGTCTTGATGGGATGGAACCCGACAATCTGCTCGCATTTCTGGCATTGCTTGGACTGCTTCGCGCCGTAGATGAGACACGACCTGATTGGCACATTCGTGTCTTCTGGACTGTCGGCGACCCTCCCCTTCGTCCGGTGTTACAGAGTCCACAAGATGTGGATAAGCACACCTTGGTCAAAACAGTCGCCGAGGGTTTAGATGTCTTGGCCCGACATCACGAGTTCGGTGGCCGCAAGGATCTGAATTTCACGCCGGAGGACGCAGCCAAGAGTCTGCAGATTGCGGCCGCAACTGCGGACCAAGGCGGATACGTCGCTGATCTGTGGGCTTCTCTTTTCAGTGATGCGGCGATCTCCCGCGACGGCAAGAAGGCAGAGCCAACGCCGTTGTGTCTCTTGTTCGGCGCGGGACACCAGTATTTTCTGGAACGCCTTGCTTCAGTGCCGCGCCAGAAGACACCCCCTGATCGCAGCAATGGGCAAAAAAAATTCACGGTCTCGGAGACGGATTGCCTGTGCGAAGCCCTGTTCGCACCCTGGAATCGTCCCGATGCGACGAAGTCGTTTCGTTGGGATCCAAACGAAGATGTTCGCTACGCGCTGCGTGCCCGGAATCCGACCGAAAAAAAGACCAAGGACACGACCCAACATGGCGCGAATCGACTCGCCGCCGTCGGTCTTTCCGTTCTTACGGTCGCTCCGATTTTGCGGTATCGACAAGTAAGGCTAGGGGTTCTTGGCGGTAGCCGCGAGATCGATGGCAGTTTCGTATTCCGTTGGCCAATCTGGCGGGATCCGATTAGTCTTGCCAGCATTCGGGCATTGCTGGCGCATCCACGCCTTGACAGCCGTGAAACGCAAACGGCACTTGGTATCGTAGAGGTTCGCGCCACAAAGTGTATCTCGGCCGGACGGTACATGAATTTCACAAGGGCGAACCCGGAAAATTCGCTGTGACTGCCCGCCAGCTTGAATTCCACCTCCCCGCACCAGTTGTGACTGGCACCGAGTCGTTGGTTCCCGCACGAATGGTAAATGAGTTCGTTTACTGCCCCCGACTTGCATATATGATGTGGGGGCAATCTGAATGGACCGAGACCGGCGATACCTTGGATGGTCGGAGGATTCATAAACGGGTCGACCGTGCGAACAAACCTTTGCCTGGATCCGAAGTATTGGAGGGTGCCAACACCAAAGTAGTCAGTCGCTCTTTGACGCTTTCCTCGGAGAAACTTGGCATAATCGCCAAGATTGATGTCGCAGAGGCCGAGGACGGCGTAGTAACGCCGGTTGATTATAAACGTGGCAAGCGGCCCCACGTCGCACAAGGTGCCTATGAGCCGGAACGCATTCAAGTATGCCTACAAGCGTTGTTGCTTGAGGAGCACGGTTATCGGGTCAAAGAAGGTGCCATTTGGTATGCAGAAAGTAACGAGCGAGTCCGGATCGTACTGAATGATGAACTCCGGACCACTGCACGGGAGGCGGTTAGCCGCCTGCGATTGACCGTAGCAAGCGCTCGCATCCCACCGCCTTTGCAAGATAGCCCGAAGTGCCCGCGCTGTGCTCTTGTTTCCATTTGCCTTCCGGATGAGATGCGGGCGCTTGGCGGTTCGAGTCTTGCGCCGCGCCCGATCGCGGTCGGGGCGGATGAGGCGCTGCCATTAATTGTCCAGTCACAGCGGGCTCGAGTTTCGAAAGAAGGCGACACTCTCAAGATTTCGGACGAAGATCAGGGCGAAATTAGGGTGCGGTTGAACGATGTCTCAGACATCGCGCTATTTGGAAATGTCTCCATCACCACGCCTGCACTCACCACGTTGATGGATCGTGAGATCCCGGTGGCATTTCACAGCCATGGCGGCTGGTTTCGTGGTGTTGCCCACGGAGTCGGTCATCGAAACGTCGAAGTTCGGACCGCACAGTACAAGAGTAGCTTCGATGATAGCCACTGTTTAGAGTTCGCCCGAAATCTCGTGACCGCCAAAATTGCCAATCAACGGACGATATTGCGGCGGAATTGGCGTAACGACCGAGGCAATCGCAAGACAGTGCTTGATCGACTCAACGCCGCCCGCCGTTCGACAAAGGTGGCAACGTCGAAAAGTAAGTTGCTGGGCCTCGAAGGGGATTCTGCTGCGACATATTTCAGGGCGTTCGCGGAACTTCTGTCACCGCCAAGCGAAAAAAGGTCGTCTGATAAAACAGAAGCATTGGCGCCGTTCAGATTCTCTGCCCGCAACCGTCGTCCTCCGACCGATCCAGTGAATGCCATGCTGTCATTGGCCTACGCAATGTTGACACGTCACTTCACCATCGCGCTCGCCACTGTTGGACTCGATCCCTATCGCGGTTTTTATCACGCATCTCGCTACGGGAAGCCTGCATTGGCCTTGGACGTTATGGAACCGTTTCGACCAGTCATTGCGGATTCGGTGGTGTTGTCGGTAGTAAACACAGGCGAAATCTCATCAGGCGATTTCGTAAGCGCATCCACTGGAACTTCAATGACCGGTGCCGGCCGTCGGCGATTTGTGGGAGCATTCGAGCGGCGCCTTTCGCAGGAGACCACGCATCCTTTGTTCGGCTACCGGCTCAGCATGCGTCGGCTTTTAATGCTGCAGGCGCGGCTATTATGTCGCTACCTTCTTGGCGAGTTGTCCGATTATCCGCACTATCTTCCCAGATAGGATGTGCACATGAGTGACGAACGCACTTACATAGTCACCTATGACATTTCAGACAGCAAACGCTGGCGGCGGATCTTCAAGACTATGCACGGGTTTGGGGAATGGATCCAGCTTTCCGTCTTCCAATGTCGTTTGTCTCGCCGTCGACGCGTCGAGTTGGAAACCAAGCTTCGCGAGCTCATCAAGGCGGGAGATGATCACGTGCTAATGATTGACGTCGGCCCTGCCAACAAGACCGAAATCGCCGTCATGAGCATCGGCAAGACGTTTTCGGCGATTGAACGCAAGGCCATTGTTATATGATTGAGCGGAAAAGTGAAAATCCAGGTGGATTTTACGTAAGTCGTCAGATTTCCGGCCTTGCGGTTTCGCCGACCCAATTCGAGCGGCGAGACAATTCGCTAGCATGTGGATCCGCTCGAATCCGTGCAATCTGATGAAATCAAAGAGATTATTAGTGCTGCTAGTCCTACTATATGGGCCGTAGAGATGGTCTCTGGTAGGCAATCTCTTAGTCGCTCGAAACCGACGGAGTTCTTTCTTTCTTGTCAGGAAGATGTAAGGTGTGGGTATCCGGGGCGTAATTGCCCCGGCCTCATTGAAGCGGGAAGGTCTTTGACGGCTCGCACGGGCGGATTG
>JAJDZT010000123.1 GCA_022824525.1 Silicimonas sp.
GGTCAGCCACGGCGACGAACCTCCGGTGCTTTTCGCCGAGCGGGCCGACCGCCTCGGCGAGGAAAGGGAAAAGCTCCCCTTGAAACCGCTGCCATCTCTCTGCTATGAATCCGCCCAAGGACATGGGGCTGTCTCCCTGTATGTTGTGGTTTTGGTGACTTCTTCATACCGGCGGGACAGCCCCCGGTCCAGGCGATCCCTTGAAAAAACACCCGTTTTCAGGAGAAAAACAGCTCGAACGCGGAATTTTGCAAGAGACTCTGTGGGCAGCTTCTTTTTTGAACTCGGCGTCCGATTCGGATGCCGTGGCGCGCGCAGCCGTTCTCCGGGAACGTCGGTGGGCGGGTTTGATCGCTGATGCTGATTGGGGCTTGAATCCGCCAGGGGTGTCTGGACCATCCTCCCGTAAGTCCTGAACGGGTTTCGTTACCCAGCGCCCGAACGATGGGCAGGAACAGGTGCTTCGAAAAAAGAACGCGGACAGCGCAGGCGGCGGAATCTGCAAGGAATGTCCGATGTCATTTCCGGATCGACCGGCGACGCCGGAACCATCCGGCACAATGCCGCTGCGGGGACATGAATTCCGCATCGTGGAGGTCGGGCATGGGAGAGGTGCCGTGGGGGCGGTATTTCGGGCGCTGCTTGACATACTGTTTCGGTTCATTCGGTTCAGGGCCGCGGCGTATAGGGTGTTCTCATGCGGGTGGACGGTTTGCGGGAGTATGTGCTGGCTGAAGCGTTGGCGGACGTGCGTCGGTCGGGCGTGGGCGGCGGGGGTCAGGTCGGGGGTTGGGTGTTTTCTGATTTTCAGGGGCGATTCCGTTGGTGCGGGGCCGTTCCTTTGCTGCGGGATGTTCGATAGATCGCGTTTGAGCGGGGTTTGTTCAGGGTTCGGGCTGCACTTCGTGTTTCGCGTCAAAAGGAAAGCCAGTCCCGCCGTTGACGCCTTCATCGACCTGGACGCGGGCGACCGGACCGTGACCCTCGAGGCGCCCAGGGACGAGACCGCGCTCCGCGGCCGGTGCCTCTGCCTGGTCGGAAAGGAGAACGGGGCCGTGTTCCTCAGGACGGGCTAGGCGGTCGCGCAGTCCGTCAGGAGGATCGTGGCTGGCCTGTCGCGCCGCGTTCAGCGTGAAAGGCCCGGATCGGACGCAGCTACGAATGAAGATCGAAACGGTCCGGGAGCAGGTAGATCGGGCAGGCCGCTGCCTGGCAGCGGAACCGGCCCCGAAACAAGGCCCCCGGCTTCCGGCGGACGCCCGAAGCGCGGGGGCTTTACTGTCCGAACGGCAGGAATCCCTGTCCGAATGCCATTGGCTGGCCGCTCGGGCGTCAGCGGCAGCCAGTGCAACGGGTCCGCCCAGCGGTCCCAGCGCGGCGGAACGATCTCGACGTCCGCCTCACGGATATCGAGGCAGGCGACGCGCTCGGTTCGGACGCAAGTGCCGCGACATGCGCCAAAGGCACTCCCTGCCGCCGCCCGACCTTGCACCGTGGAGCGGACGGTCTGCACGGATGATCGCCCGAGCCACCCGTTCCATGTGAACCCGAAACTCTCAGCGGGTGCCGATTCGAACCGTCTCGCCGTCGAAGGTCGGTACCGAAAGGACAAACCTGTCCGTCGGATAACCGAGCGCCTGCTCCTCGAGAATGCCGAGCGCGATCTTCTCTCCCATTCGCACACTGTCATAGTAGTCGGAAAAGAAGTGCACCCCGGCCATGTTGCGCCCGATCGAGATATTGGCCGCCAGCTTGTTCAGCTCGCCCTCCAAGGTCAGCGGACAGCAGTTGCGGCACGCGACATCGCCTTCTCCGTCCGCGCCGTGATCACACGTGATCGGGAACTCCTTGAACTCCAGGCTCTTGCCACAGCCTGTTGTTTCGTAGCCACCATACTCAATCGTCGTCGCCTTGCAGCGCGCCGCCTCTTCTATTTTGCTCTTCCCGTAGAAGGCGGCTTCGCCGTCTATCTTGGCGAAGACGGCCGATGTATCGAAGAACGCCTTCAGCATGGTCACGCAGGCGCCGGCCACAGTGGCGTGCCCGGCACCGTAAGTCGGGTGCATGGGCGACCCTTCCTTGAACGCCATGGGCAACAACGCCGTCTCCTCTCCGCCATTAACTACGGCCTTTTTGTTATGTTCTTCGATCTTAGTGACGGTCTCTTGGATGTCACGGCGCATCTTGGTGAATGCGCCGCATGTTACCGGGAAGTCTTTGTCGATCACGACTGCTTGGTGGATCCGGGCAGCCAACGCTTCCGGGCGTAGCCTGAGATGGTTGTTGAACTTCTGGTAACGCACTGCCTTGAGGGCGCGGGTCGCCACTTCGGTCACCAGGCTGAGGATGTGCGGCCCGCCCCAAAGCGCGAAGCCGCCCGCGTTGGCGGGCACTTCGGCCTTGTTGGCGGCATTGACCATCAACTTATGGTCATCGGACCCCGACAGCAGATCGAAGGAAGGATCGAACGGCGTCTTGAAATTCAGCAGGATCAGGCAGGCGTTCAGGTAGGCCTGGTAGAGCTGATCCACATGCACATAGGTGGCTAGGTCGCGCGGTGTGTGGATGAAGCGCCGTTTGCCCGTGAAATCCTGTCCTTTCAAACCCGAACCGGGGTCGCAGCCTTGCTGAACGTTCAACCAATCGCACCATTTCATCATGTAGTCGTCACCAGATCTCGCTTCTAGCACGCGCTGGTCAATCTCTTGGGCACCGTAGCTGATGTAGCCGTCCTCCGGGATCCTCTTGGTCACCGGGTTCCTGTTTCCAATCAGCAGGAACTGCGACAGGTACGGCCCGTTTTCAACCCCCGGGCTCGACCCGCGAAAGACGGTTTGGCGCGTCAAATTACCATTCTCAGCCATGCGAGGACGTCCGCCGAAGCCCTTCCTGGCATAGGTCAAATTATTGAGCCGGGCGACAGTGCAGTCGACGGCCCTCACTGCCTCGTCGTCGTTCTGTCCTTCCTTGCACGTCTTTCCGAAGGCGTGCAAGGGGCTATCACGCAGCAGCGCGAGTTCGTAGACTTCCGCCATCTCGTAGGTCAGCTCGTCAGAGCGTAGTGCGGGTGCCGGCGGCATTGTCACGGCCTGGCAATCTGGCCCCTGCAGGTCGAATACGACGCCGGCAGTTGGTGCCTCCCACTTGCGACGGCCATCTTTGCAGTCTTCGCAAGCGGGCACACGCACCCGGGTCGTGAATGGTTCGGCGAAACCGTTGTCGATGGCTGTGCGAAACGCTTCGAAATCTGCAGGCCTAGCGACGAGCCCGGTTTGGCTGTCGTGCTCCAGTCCTTTTGTGAAGCTCATGGGGTAATCAGCAGACGCATATCGCTGTTCGTCAGAGTTGGCTTTATGGGTAGGATGCTCGCGCTGTCTGGCCTTTTCGGCCGCGTCGACGCGAAACGCATAGGCTGCCTGCGCTCTGTCAGAATTCATCAGTCTTCTCCTATAGGCAATTCGGGTAACGCGAAAACGCCGGGAACGATTTCAAATTGTCACCCTTCGCTTCGCTGCCACGACGTTCAATTCGTAAATCATGACATTGTTTGCAAGCGACATTTTCACCAAATGTTAAAGATGGGCTAGCTGGCCGGAAGTCGGGATGAAGCGCTCACGCGGTGGGACAGGCCTTGCGGGCCTGCCCCATGTTCGGTTCGGAAGGAAGTTCCTTTCCGCATGTTTTCCGGACGCCGTGGCGTCAGAACTTCATCGCGAGGCCAGCGGACCAGGTTGAAACCGCGTCCATTTTTTCCTCTTTGGTGCGCCCGTAACCCAGCTGCGCGCTTAACCCGCCGCCGAGTTCGTAGCCCAGCGAAAGGCCGGTTCCCGTGGTCTTGCCCTTAACCATCTCATCATCGTAGGTCATGACGCCGTAGTTAACGCCGATACCGAAAGAGCCGGACGTATAGGAAGCGCCGATGCCCATATGCCTCGCATCGGAGAACCTGACGCCGCCGCTGGTTGTGATGGTCTTCAGCGTATTGCCGCCAAGCCCATCTGTAGCGCTGTCGCCAGTGTCCGCGGTCGTATCGGCTTCGGTGATACCATCACCCATGACGTTGTTGGCATCAGAGACAGTCTGTTCAGAATCGGCCGCCACCGGCCCCACATATTTCGCCTCGGCGTTGGATATCTGCGACATCCGCAGACCGACGCTGAAGCCGTTAACCTCAATCCCGCCGGAAATGCCGACTTCCGACTTGTCCGCCGTCTTGAGGGTGATCTCAACGGGATCTGCAGAGGCCAGAACGTCTTCCAGATCGTTGGAGCCGTCGTGATCATTTGCGGCAACCGTCACACCTTCGTTTCTGCGTTTCCCAAGGTCCCAGGCATGGACGGACCCGCCGCCCTGGTAGCCAACGCCGAAATTCATTTTGCTGTCGCCCGCCAGCGGCATGTCGAACTTCACGCCGAACGCGATGACG
>JAJDZT010000101.1 GCA_022824525.1 Silicimonas sp.
GGACCGGGTCGGGAACGCGGTCGAAGCACTCGCGCACCGCCCGTAGCATGCCGGGCATCGAGAGATGCCGGCGGAAGGAGTCTCTGGACATTCCGCTGCCCGGTCTTTGCCTGTTTTGCCGCAGGACAGCATATCCGGCCCCAACAGTCTACGAAAAAAAATTCGTGGCAATTCCGCAACCAACTGATAGTGAACGAAAAGAAAATCTACCGGGAATTGCTGAGCTTCGGTTCGTTTAGGCCTACCTGTTTGATTGTGGACCCTTTCAGCTGGCGGGTGAGCGGACTTAGACAGGAGACCATGGCCAATTGTTTGCTGACAACGCCCGAGAGCGCGGCGGTCAGTGCCGCCCTCGCCAATCATTAGGCCGTTACAAAACTATGCCAGTTAGCCGCGTTGCGTCCAGGGCTAGAAACAAAGTAACACGCCTAACTATGAAAGGTCGTCCATGACGCCTAGTGAGTTGCGGTGCCTTTTCGCCAGTCTCAAGGTTTGGCATGGAAGGGGTTGGCGGGCTCCACACAAGCCCTTGCTTGCGTTATGGGCAATTGGGCGGTGTTTGCGGCACGAGGCGCGTCTGGTGCCATACGACGAGATCGCCCACGAACTAGAGGGATTGCTCCGCCGATTCGGCCCCCCGCGAAAGCGCATAAACCCCGATCTGCCATTTTGGCATCTGCAGCGCGATGGCGTCTGGGAAATTCCCGAAGCCGACCGGGTCACCGAGACAGTGAGCGGCCACGCGCATGTCGGCTCGCTGCGACGGGAAGGGGCACGAGGCGGATTGCCGGCCATTGTTTTCCAAGCGCTGCGGCAGGATAGAGTAACTGCGCTAGACATTGTGCACTTACTGCTCGACGCCCATTTCCCCGTTACGCTGCACGATGACATACTAAGCGCTGTCGGGATCAACACCGGCCATGCTGAGTACGCCGTGTTGAATTTCGATGCCAGGGAGGAGAGTGGAACCGGACAGGACTTCGAGCAAGTCCGGCGCAGGTCGCGCGATCAGTCGTTCTCGAAGAAAGTTCTGGACGCCTATCGCGAACGGTGCGCCGTATGCTCTTTTTCTGTTCGCCTGCATGACTCGCCAGTGGCACTGGATGCAGCTCACATCAAGTGGCACCGGGCCGGCGGCCGCGACCTAGACAAAGTCAGCAACGGACTGTCGCTATGTGCCTTGCATCATCGGCTGTTTGACGCCGGTGCATTTACGCTTTCACCTAAGTACACTGTCATTACTTCGTCTGAAGCGGCCGGCTCCGGCAGAAGCCAATTCCTTGAGCAATTCTCGCGCCGCCCGATCCTGCTGCCCGAAAGTACGGATGACTATCCGGATCATCGGTCCCTGAAATGGCACCATCGTGAAGTTTTCGGGCCAATAATTGAAGGCGTCGATTATTAGGAGGTTCCCGAACACGATTCATCCAGTAGGCGCTCGCCCGAACCAGATCTCATCGGTCGGAGATCGCTGTTGAGGCTTTTTTTAACGGACCATCAGTCTCTCCGCTGGGACGAACGGCCATACATCTGAATTTCACGATTGCCGAGATTGGTTGATGCGGCCAGCGTCAGAGTCTCCATCAGCAGCCCTGGAAGCATAGGCGGCCGGCTAAGACGTTTGGCCAGGCGGCGGAAGGCTGGATGATCCGCCCCTATAAGGCCGTCAATGTAAGGCTGATCCGCTACAACTGGGATGACTTCCTGCGTCTGGCCGCGACCATAGTGCTCAAGAAGAACCGTGCGTCCGACATCTTCAGGCGGCTCAAAT
Source organism: Silicimonas sp. (assembly GCA_022824525.1). Classification (GTDB taxonomy): domain Bacteria; phylum Pseudomonadota; class Alphaproteobacteria; order Rhodobacterales; family Rhodobacteraceae; genus JAJDOD01. The sequence goes on from JAJDZT010000101.1 coordinate 1,772, forward strand.
AGTACTACTGCCAGCACGCGCTCTACCAGGGCCTTGACAGTTCGAGTTTCGGTGCCATGTGAACCTCATTGGTCTCGTCTCCGTGCAGGACGCGGAGGAATTGACAGGCGTTCAAAACCTTCCGTGCATGGTCAACACTGGGGAGCGTCAGCAACCGACACGGCCAGGCTATTGCGTGGGCGGCGGCATCCGTCAGACCCGCGATCCCATCGCTCGCACGGGAATGAGACGGGGAGGTTCAGAGAAGCGGAAGTCAGGCAACTAGGCAGGCTTCGATAAAGGCGTGTCTCGCGGCCTGTGTCGGTCTACAAGTTCAAGGTGGCGACGATAGCAGGTCCCAATGTTCTGACCAAAATGGAAGCACCTCGCTTAACTTTAGCTACTCTGCTCCATCATCGAGGGCGTCCCGGCGTGTGAGTTCGAATGCCTTCCAACTCACTTGGGGTCGGCCCAGCAGGTCCGGGAAGTCGCCCCGCGGCACGACCGTGAAGCCAGCCGCTTGGGCGTCCGCGACGAATTCGGAAGCCGAAATGTGATACGTTCCCCGCTCTTCGTTGACGGGCCCCAAGCGTATTGTTGCAAAGACAGAACCGCCGGGCCGAAGGAGTGACTTGATGCGGGCAAGTGCCGCATCCCGGTCCTGGGGCGCGATGTGCATCCAGACCGCATTGACGAGAATCATATCGAATGAGGCGTTTGCCAAAGCCGTCGCCGACAGGTCGGGAAGCCGACCCTGTACCCATGCGACATTGCTTTCGGCATGAAATTTCTGAGCGACTGTCAACATGGATTGCGATGGCTCAACCGCGACCACGTTGTGACCGCGTTCCGCGATCCAGGCTGCGTCACGACCGGTGCCGGCGCCAATATCGAGAACGTGAAGCGGTTGAGCGGCTGCACACAGTTTCTGAGCCAGGTATGGGTAGGCGCTTTCGAAAGAGACTGATTCATAGCGATCTGCAAGCGCCGTGGCATGCTGGTCATAGTAGCTGATGGATGCGTCGCCCGATCCCAAGTCAATGTCTCCCAGCCTGTCGCACCAGTATGCCAACAATAATATGGCGCTGCATACCGCGGCCCACCATAACATAAAGAAGAACATAGTGCGAACTATCTTGTCTCGATTAAAAAATCGCGCCACGCAATCGTCAGTTTCGACGTCGGCGCTCGCGTTTACATATTCCTTGGGGTTCGCTTTCTTTAACCAAGCCAGATAACGATCCATGACATGGCGAATGCGTGTAAGCACGCCGAACAAGACGAAATTGCCAAGAAAAGCTGTCAGGAGAAGAATCGATACCAGAGCCGGATTGTTGTCGACCGTCGAAACCCCGAACTAGAGCCCACCGGTCAACGTCATCGCGAGAACCGGAATCTGCCACATCTGCTGATTGAGTGAACGAAACTGCAGGTAGTTCTGCTCATACGCCTCTTTGGAGAGATCCATCTCTTGTTGTCTTTTGTCCGCCAAAACTACGGAAACCGTTCAATCGGCGCGGCGGGATCGGTGCGAAGCGGCGCCGCGCGGTATTTCTGTCTCATCGAAGATTTCTGGTTGGCCGTGCTGTCTCATCCAACCATTCAAGGCCTGGCAAATCGCAACCTGCATGGTGATACTCCTCGACGCACAAAACATGCGAAACTTACGTCTGCATTCGAGGCTGACACGGGCCGAGATCATCGGCATCTTCTGTGAGTCGGGTTTGCGCGCCATCGAATCAGATTTCCTTCGCAAGCTCGGAGAAAGCCAATAGATTGAAAAGGCGGAGATTCTCTTTATTTGTCAACATTTTAATTTGTTAGAAATTATGTTTGCGCCAATTTTCCTATTGTTTTCGCAAACTAATACGATATTATCGCAAACAGGAAGTTTGTTTGCTCTATGACACGAAAGGGTTCACTGTGTTGCCGTCTCCCTCCCTCAACCAAGCCTGGCGCTCGCCACACGACCGCAGAGCGGCTTTCCTGTCGCAATCGGGCGAAATCGATGTTGATGGCACCGTGCTCTTTCGCGGAATCCAACGCCAACTCGTCCCGGATGAGAAAGGCGTTTACTTGATACATGATCTTCGTGGCGTTCTTTACGTGGGCCGGTCGACAGACCTGCGGCGTCGCTTCGACGAGCACCGTCTCCGCCCGTCGAACCCCTATCTCATCGTCGCCCTGAATCATCCTTTCGGAGAGATGCGGTTCTCCTGGATTCGAACTTCCGGCCCTGACGAGACCGACCAACTGGAAACCTGGCTCATCGCTTGGCTCCAGCCCGCCTGCAACCGACTGACACCCTCAAGCTAACCTGAAAGGACCATCATCATGGCAACTCTCATCCCGGCCATCAAAGGCAAACTCGGCAACACAACATTCTACGAAGCCACAATGCGCGTCAGCGATTTGTTGAGCTCCGTGACCCCGCCCAGCGATCTGGACGAGTGGGCGAATATGGGTCTCGAGGAGAAGATGCAGCGGGAGCCCGACACGAACCGCATTCGCGACAAGCTCGTCCCGTATCTGGCCAACAACGTTGACCGATTTTTTGGCTCGATCATCGTGTTGATCTGGGAGGGCAGCGTTGACTTCGAACCGGTCACTGAATTCGCGAACAAGATCCCTGCAGCGTATAAAGGAGCCGCACCCAAGATGGGCTTCGTGTCCATCGATGGCGGAAAGCTGGTCGTCCTTGACGGTCAGCACCGGTATCTGGCGCTTCGGGACATCCGCGACGGCAAGCATGTCGGCGAAGGCGCAAACGACATCGTCAATGACGAGGTCTGCGTCGTGCTGATCGAGCACGAGACCGACATGAAGACGCGGCGAATCTTCAACACAGTCAATCGCTACGCAAAGGTTACCAGCCGTGGCGACAACATCATCACCTCTGAGGATGACGGCGCTGCGATTGTTGCCCGGCGCATGCTGTCGGCAGACCAACCGCTCGCGGACCGCGCAGTCAAAGGAAAGCCGGTAAGCCTCGTGAACTGGAAGTCGAACACGCTTACGAAGCGGTCCACCCAGCTCACGACGCTGAGCACGGTTTATGACAGCGTTGAACTTATCCTCGACGCCAATGGCATCAAGCTCGATCCAGCTACACGTCCAAGTGACGACGAGATCGAAACCTATCAGGAGATGGCAAAAGCTGTCTGGGATCCCATCCTTGAGGGTGTTCCCGCGTATCGTGGCGCCCTTGCCGATACCAGCACGATTCCGGGGTTGCGGGAGGACGCCTCACCGACATCGCTGCTGTTTAAGCCGGCGTCGCAGCTCGCCTTGATTGACGCGCTGTTGAGGACAGGAACCTCGGAGCAAGGCAAGCTCAAGATAAAGGATGCCGTGGCCCGTGCAGTGAAAATTCCGACCTGGTCCATGGATGCGGACGTGTGGCGCGGGATTATAATCAAGCAAAATGGCACAATCGATGCCGGACGCGAAGCGAAACGTCGCATGGCCGATCTGCTCGTCTACCTGATCGCCGCTGACCGACTGTCGCCTGCCCTCATGTTTGGCATTTGGAAGCGTTTCAACTTAGCTCGTGGCCATGAAGTTGAGCTCTGGCTTGAGACCGATGGCGCAGACGGATCGGCGGAAGATCTGCCCGCTCCGGTCAAAGGCGACCCCTTCACGAAAGAGGACGGGATGGCCAACAAGTCCTGATGAACGTCGCTACTTGTGACAGACGAGGCAGGACGCGTCTGCCTCGTCCAAGCCATACGCCTCATCGATGTCGGCATCGGCGAGGCGGGCACGTAACGCGTTGGCGGGCTTGCGGGCCTTCAGGCGGGCAACCCTCGCCTCGTAGTCCTTCTCGATCTCCGCGACGCGCTCGGGTCTGGAAAGTTCTTCAAGCGACTCGCGCTCGGTCCACGTGAAAGGTGAGCCGTGCTCAAGCGCGGTCTTCTCGTAGCTTTTGGCCTCCTCAAATGCCCTCGGGTGTTCGCGCATCAGCCGCACCCATTCGATCTTCTGCTGATAGAAGCAGAAGGTACAGCCGCTGCGAGACCGCCACCGATAATAGGCCGGCAAACCGAGCCCTGAGCTTTCCAGGAGCCCGATCACCGCGGCCTTGTTCAGACCTGCTTCCCGCAGCGGGAAATGGACGGACATGTTGGGGTGGGTCGCGATCATCCCGGATCGTTCCGGTTCATCGGAACGGATTGCCACATAGCTGTGAACGCGTGTTCCGGCTTCGAGCTCCGGTCGCAGCCATTGCTCGAATGGACGGATCTTAAGCTTGCGCGTGCACCAGCGTGTGCGCGGTGAGGGCAGAAAATTGCCATACTCCTTCAGCCAGAAATCGAAATCGCGGCCCGGATTGAGATGGATGATCGGCTTTCCGAGGAAGCCCTCGAGGCGACCGAGATAGTCGTAGACCTCGTCGAGCTCCTTGCCCGTGTCCGTGAAGAAGTACCGCATGTCGAGGTCAGGCCTGTTTTCCCGCATCCAGACGGCGAGGGCAGCACTGTCGCGTCCCCCGGAAAGGCCGAGGACATGGACTTCCTTCGTCATGGTTCTGCTCTTTCCTCTGAGACCACCGGCACGCTGATATCGCTCTCGCCGTCGCTTTCAAGGTTGCGTTGCGCGACCTCAGCCAAGACCGCCAGCAAGAGATCCTGATCGAGCTGCGCCGCATCTAGAACGTGTCCTATCTGTTCGATTACGGGTTCCAGTCCGGCTTTCGCATCAAGTGACACCTGCGCCCTGCGAATGACGCTGCGTTCGGTTTCTCCAACACCTGCCATGACCATTACTGCGGTTTGCGTCGGTTCATCGAGTCCGGTTCCAAAGAGCTCGACCCGGCGGAAACGATACGCATAGTCAGAAATCTGCAGGCCGGCCCGACCCGGTTCAAGATCGTGCCAGCTCGAGACCGGCATGCTGGTCACCAAGCCGCAGAGGTCGGCCATCCTCTCGGTGGACCCGTCAAACTCCACAAGGCGGGTGATGAACCCGTTCAATTTGAGATCGTCGCCGGCCATCCCCTTGATGGCGGCGGCGCGGCTGCGCAGCGGGGCCAAATCACTTCCAGTGTGCCTGAGGCTTGTCAGCATTATAGCCATCAGCTCGCCGATCATCTTCGGATAGGCGTTCTTCAACTCGTCGAGCGCGCCGGAAATCTTACGGGCCGCATTGGTTCCGGTCGCTCCGACGGCTCTTGGCAGATCGACAAGAAACAATTGATGCGGGTCGTCTGCATCAATCAAGATGCGCCGCACATCCAGGGTCTGTTTCGATATGGCTGCCTGGGCCTTCTTGGACCAGTTCGGCAGGGTAAAGACGAACTCGACCAGAGCCTGTGCAACCGGAAGCGGTTCCGCGGGCGGAGTCCATCCAACCAGATCATCGGCACGCTGTGCCAGGATTTCCAGGGCCTTTCCGCTGGCCTTGTCGTGGCACACGCCACGCATCGAGACCTGTTTGGGGTCTTGAAGCAGTATGTCCATGACTAGATCGGTCACATTGGGCTGAAATACGCCCTTGACATAGATCGCTGTTCGGTCGAGCCGCGATTTGTAGTAAGCGACGGCAAGAAGCGGCATGACGCCACGGCGGATACCGAACGGCGGTTGCTCCCAAGCATCATAGAGTTCCTGGAACGTCACTTGCGCGTCTTGGTCGACCAGCCGGTTAGCCTCCTGCCAAAGCGGCTCAAAGGCGGTGAGCGGCCCCTTCCCCCTCTTCGTGGGCGCGAGGAACCGCCAATGGCCGTCACTCTGTTGGTAAAGGCCTGTTGCTTCCAGCACGGTAGACGCCAACCCGCGCTCTGCCGGAAACCCTGTCAGTCCAAAGCTGGGGTCACCGTCCGCATTTGCGATCGCATGGAGAAGCGCGCGCAGGGCGCCATTGGTATTGCTTGAGGGCCGTTGCCGGTTGATGAGTTCGGACTTGATGGTCGGCGCTTGATGGAATGTCGAAACCGCCAGTTCGCTGGCCAGACGTGACAGCCCGGTCATTGCATCGGCAGATGGTAGAGCTTTGCCCTTCAGGAACCACTCAGCGCACGAAAACGCGATCCGCAGCTCCTCTTCCAGGTTCGCGTGAAGCGCACTCAGCCGGGCTTGCATTTCGCGCCGCGCGGCGGCGTCACCCTCGAGTTCCGGGCTGTCTCGCTCAACTTCCGCCGTAGCGGCAAGCTCGTGGCCTAGTGCGCGGATCTTCTCAAAATTCTTTGGCAGACCGACGACAACAGGCAAGCCCGTCGAGACAGCGGCGCCAAATCTCTCGATCTCTGCTTTGGCTTCCTCAGACGTCAGGTCGAGCGATGGCAGAACCAGGATGAACTTGCCCGCGGAACCCGAACTAGGCGTGATTGCGTTGATCGGGATGCCGTCCTGCGTCAATTCGACCAGGTCCGCATCGTACCAGCGCGGCGTCCCCGTTTCGAAGTAGTGCTTCTTGGCAAGAATCGGGCGCAGATCCGCGAGCCGACTCAGGGTTGAGACATTGAGAGATTCCGTACTTTGGAGGCGCGCGGCCACTTCTTTGTCGATATCGAAATCACTTCCCGCAAAGACCGCGTAGGCATCAAGATGGCGACGAAAGACCAGGCAAGAGGTTTGGCTGAGATAATCGAGCGCATCGATCACTTCGCTCTTGCTCGCTTTCGCAATGGATGCGGCAATGACCGAGGGCTCTGCCGCGATGCCGGAGCCATTGTGAAAGAGATCGATGATCGCGACGGTTTTCGCCACCCGCTCGTGGAGAGCCTCGCCGCTACGTCGCGACCGTTCAATTGCATCGACCGCCTGTGCCCATCTGTGCCCGTCGCTTGATGCCAGAATCGCAGATTCCAAATTGAGATGCAGGTAGTCCCAAAGGTCCGCGGGTTCATACGTCTGTGCGGCGGCGAGATCAGAGCTTTGAAGGTACTCGGTGAATCCTCCGGGTTCCGCAGAGGCAAGGAAACCGAAAAGGCTCCGCTCGTTCTGCCCGAAGCGGCGGCGGGTGATGGGCCCGAGAAGCGCTGCCACGACCGGATGAAGGGGCCAGCAACGATCGAGACGCTGCGCCAAATCGCTCGGCGCACCCGGTCTGCGCACCGACACGCCCTTTGCAACCACTTTGGCGGTCTTGAGGCTGGTCTTGTGATTCGTATTGCACGAGATCGCCTTGCCAAGCAGATTGATCACCTCATCGACTGCCGTAATGACGGGGATGTCGACGTAGCGGCCTTGAATCTTCGCCCACTCATCCTGGAAGCGGGCACCGATCCGCTCTGCATATCGCTCGAATGCCTGGTGGAGAATGCCGATGACGATCAGCTGCCCGTCGCTTCGGTTGGCCGCTTCTGCAAGATCCTGGAAAAAGTGAATGTCAACGGCCCTGTCGGCCACCCCCTCCAGATACTTGCCCATCTCGTCGATGATCACCAGGACGCCGCCATCGATGCGCGCATCTGCCTCCCTGGTCAGCCGCTCAATCACGTCGCGGCCGGTAGCATCTTCAATCCGTGACCGTTTTGTTCGGGCCTTGCCGGGCGCTTCTGCTACGGCTTTCGATAACCCGTCTCGCAGATCGGCGACCGGATCGCCTCTCCGGCCCGTGATCGCAACTGTCAGCCAGTCGTCGGACGCGTTCTTGAAAAAGGAGGATGCGCCTTCAACATCTTTGAGCGTGGCACGCGCAAGTTTCCGAACGGCCTTGTCGGGATGAAGACATGAGGCAAGCATCAGCGCGAGACTGGATTTGCCCCCGCCGTAGGGTCCGGTCCAAGTGAATGCGCACTGCCGGTTGGCAACCAGTTTCAGAGTTGTCGCGAGCGTAGTCTTCGAAGTCTCGTGAGCAACATAACCCAATAGCGCGTCTGGCTGGCCAAGATCCGCATCGAGCCTGATGGAGCGTTGGAAACGCCGCTCGACGGACACCACGTCAATGAGAAAGGACAAACCGCTCATGCCGCGTCCAATGCCGCTTGCCTGTCATAGGCGAGCGGCAGAAATGAATGAGGATCCACCCTTTCCTTTCGGCGCGCAACATTGCGCACGCCAGCGGTATCGGACCAAGCATAAGAACCCTGCGAGGCGGCATCGATCGCAACCAGGCGATCGACCACTGCATGCTCATCGAGCTTGAAAACCCTTCCAGGAGAGCCCGGTTCGTAGACGATCGCGTCAACCGACAGGGTAGATTGGCTGGGCGCCCAACTTTGCCAGAACTCCTCTAGCGCGAAAAGAAAGACGCCATCGTGCAAAGTGGGTTTTGCGCCGCGGCGAAACTCGAAGGAGCGCGATGAAACCTCCTTGATCAGGCCCAATTCTCCGAGAACCGACTCAATCTGGTCATCAACGGCCCCTGCCCCGACCTTGGCGACATAGGACCGCACGAAGCACTCCACATCTCGCTTCAAGGTTGCCGTCGACGAACGCGAGCGCTCAAGGCGCTTGCACAGCAATGCGAGAGCCTCAGTCAAACTGTCGCGGTCAAAACTTTGAGCATTGAGGTGATTGAAAGCGTAGAACCATGTAGTGGCCCGTTCGACATCGCTGGCCACGAACCAGTGCAACAACCAGATCGTGGAAATCTTCTCCATAAAAGGGTCGAGGCCTGTCTCATCGTCAAAAATGCGATGCCCGAGGCTACTCACTCGGTAGCTGCCGCCTTCGTTGTTCTCTTCGATAATGCGGAAGACCTGCGCCCAGTGGCGGATGGCCGTCACCATGTTCTTGCCCACGCCGAAGCGAACAATCCCATAGTCCTTATCGAACGTATTGTTTTTGTTTTGTTCTTCGTCTTCACGCACAGCTTCAAAGGCCTTTCGAAGCCACAGGCGGCGAAGGGGGAATGTCTCGTGGCCGGTAAATCGGGTTTTGACGGCAGGATTGTTCAATGGTCCGCGAAGCATAATTCCTCCCTACTGGAGATTTCCTCCAGTTGAAAGCGGCAACTTCGAACCATGATCGGAAATTGAGGTGGTACTTTCGCCGCGCGAGCGAATCCTCCCGATGCCGGCAACAAGCGCAGCCACGCCCTGATTTACGTGCTCTTTGGTGCTCGTTCGCCCGAAGCTGATGCGAACGCTCTCATTGGCGCAAGACGTGGGCAAGCCCATTGCGCGAAGCACATAGGACGGCTCGATCGAACCGGCGTTGCAGGCTGAACCCATTGATATAGATAGGCGTTCTTGAACAGTTAGCACCAATTCTGCAGCATCGATTCCGGGAATCCTGACACTCAGAATGCCGGGCACGGTGTCCTTGCCGGCATTCAACTCCACGTCGCAACCGCTTTCGCGCAACAGGCGCAAAAAGTCAACTCTGAGGTCGTGAAGGTGCCTTTGGTCCCGGCTCTGCCAGTCCTGGGCGAGCGCCGCTGCCGCCCCCAGTCCGACGCACAATGCGGTCGGCACCGTTCCGCTGCGAATGCCGCCCTGCTGTCCGCCGCCGTGGAAGAGTGGCGTCATCTGTTGACGAACCTCGCGAGGCGCGATCAGTGCACCAATGCCTTGCGGGCCGGAGAGCTTGTGGCCAGAGAGGCTGAGAAGCGTATTTGGCTGGTCAGATAAGTCGATCGCCAACCGCCCCACAGCCTGCGCTGCATCCGTGTGAAACAAGACCGCCCGATCTGCACAGCGTTCCGCAATTTCGCGAAAGGGCTGGATGGCGCCAGTTTCGTTGTTCACCGCCATAACCGAGACGAGTGCCGTGTCATCGCGCATGGCATCGGCCACATCGGATGCTGAAACACGCCCGTTTGGCCTCGGCGGGACAACTGCAAGATCGCAGCCGATGCGTTCCAGATACCTTGCCGCTTCAAGAACGCATTTGTGCTCGATCGCGCTGACAATCAGATGTCGACCGGCGATCTTCTTGGACAGCAGTATCCCTTTGAGTGCGAGATTGTTCGCTTCTGTTGCACCCGACGTAAAGATGATGTCGTCCGGAGCGCAGGCCAAAAGCGACGAGATCTGATCCTTGGCGTGCTCGACCGCGCTGGCGGCCGCAATTCCTGTCAGATGATCAGAATGAGGGTTTCCAAACCGGTCGCTCAGCCAAGGCGCCATGGCGTCGGCGACCTCGGGTGCGAGTGGTGAAGATGCGGCATGATCAAGGTATAGGGGGGTCATGCTTCGGCCCGCCGCATGAATTCGTCGAACAGCGGAACCGTAAAGGCGGCATACCCGTACTTCGGGCTATAGATCATTCCGTTCGTGATGAGAGCGTCCCGAGTCGGACCGAGTTGCGACGAGGTCTTGCCCATGACATCGGCGACATCC
>JAJDZT010000031.1 GCA_022824525.1 Silicimonas sp.
TTCATATCGGTCCGAACTACGCTTATACTTCGCGCGGGTGGTCTCGTTCCAAGCCATGTGGCCTTCCCTGTCTGTGGTCAAATTCAGTTGGGAAATACCATATCAGATGAGACCATCCACATTCTAGGTCAGGCTCTAAGAAGTGCAGCCACTCCGTTGGGACGTGCAAAAGCTCGCCCAGATCAACGCGGCTAAGATGCAGATACAAAGTATCTACTAGAATGCCTCCGTTTGGACGGTCCGCGGCTCGGACGATGTCCAGCACTTCGTCCAGTGTTCTCAATCGAGAGAACGACGGAAATTCAAGATCAATGGTCAGCCCATATGGCGCGGCCAAATCGCAGGTCTCTGAATAAACGTCGAGCAAGAAGTTACGATCATCACGCCGTGAAGTCCAAGCAGACATGATCATATGGCGGGCGCCAAGCTCACCTCCCAGCTCTAATGCAGCTTCGAAATCCCGCGGATCGCAATCCTCGGTAATTCTTGCCAATTCGATGTCCAGTACTTTGAGGCCCGTGGTCTCAAGCGCGGTCTTCGTGGCTTGAATCTGGTTCTTGTCCAAGGGCGAGTGTGTGAACTCGCCAGGGACATTCATCGTGATGAATCGAGGACTGACGGCATCATATCCCGCGCGCGCCGCAACATAGACAAGTTCGGCTGGCGTGCAGTTGATCAAAGTAAGATTAGCCAAAGAAAAAAGCGGCTCCTCTGGTGATCCGACGTTTTGCACTGGCATTTGACGACTCCCATGCAAGATTGATCTCTCACATGAAAATAAAAATATCAGATATTTTGTAAATCATCAACTATTGAGTTTGATTACTGCCCCACCTTTTGCAGAGGTTTTTGCTGCTTCACCGATACGCTGCGCTCTCAATCCGTCGCTCAATGTGGCAAGCACCGGGTGGGGCTTGCCCGATGCGAGAAATCCTAGGAACGCGTCGAGCTCTCGCTTGTAGGTCGGTGCAAATCTTTCTTGCCAAGTGGCAAGAACATGGGCGCTTTTTTCCATCCGACCGTCCGACATCACGTCCGTTCCGACATGCGCCTGATGGCTCGTCAACAAGCCATTCTCACCATGAACTTCGATACGCTCGTCCTGACCGTAAGCCGTGCGCCAACTGAAATCGAATCGACACAGAGCCCCATTGTCCATGCGCATCGCGATGACGGCTGTGTCGACCTCTCCAATCTCAACGAAACCAGGGTCAATCATCACGGAGCCCATAGCACTAAGCTCTACGGGTTCAGCACCTGACATCCACCTCGCCAGATCGAAGAAGTGGCTTCCTTTTTCTGCGAACAGCCCACCCGACGTTCGGCTGAACTCGACGGTCGGCGGAGACGTGCTGCGCGAAGTGAAACAATACAGCTCGCACTGGCCAATTTCGCCGTTAACGGCAGCGTTGCGAATGGCCGTGTATTGAGAATCGAACCTGCGGTTCAGAGCAGTGGCAGCGACCAACCCCTTGCTTTCCGCAGAAGCGACAATTCGGGCAGCAGTTTCTATGTCTTGAGCAAGTGGCTTCTCGCAAAGAAACGGTATGCCCGCCTCGACGCATTGTCCAACAATGTCACCATGTGTCGCCGTCGAAGAAGAAATGATCACCGCCTCAGGTCCGGTGTCCAAGAGGTCTTCAACGTTCGAAAAGACTAGAGTATCTGTTTCAGAAAACTCGCTGGTTGCCATCGGTCGTGGGTCGCATACAGCCGATAACTGGGCAGTCTCATGAACCAAAAGGTTCTTAGCGTGTATTCGGCCCACAGCCCCCAGGCCAATGACCGCGACATCCGTCATGCAAATGCTCTAGACATTAACCCACCCTCCTGCTGCATCATTAGATCGGACGCAGGCATCGATGAATCGCACACCGCCCGCCCCGTCGCTAACAGTTGGCATACCCAACCAGTCGACCGGAGTATCTCGCCCGTCGGCTCGCGCGGCTACCGCCATGGCAAATTCAGTATAAAGGTTTCCCCAAGCTTCGATGATGCCTTCAGGGAAGCCGCGAGCGGTTCGCACAAAACGCTCTGTTTTAGAAGAAAGGCCATGCCCATGCCCACGCGACAAGACACGGTCGGGTTCACCAAAACGGTTGAACTTTAGACGGTCGCAGTCCTCAAGATCCCATTCAAGCCCACCTTCTGATCCAAAGACGCGCAGGCGCAGTCCGCCGCGATTACCGGGCGCAAGCCGAGTGGCCATCAATGTGCCAGGCACATCACCTTCGTGGCGGGTCCATGCGAAAAACGTATCTTCCAAGGGCTTTGGCGCACCACATACGTGGAATTCCGTCCGAAGTTTGGTCAAAGGTAAATGGCTCACAAAGCTCGAAAGGTGCGCTGCGTGGGTGCCAATATCTCCAACGCATGAGGTCTTGCCGGACTTTGCGGGATCAAGCCGCCATTTGACGTGCGGCGCATCACCGGAGTCCTCCGGTGTCATCCAGTCCTGCATGAACTCAACATGAATCTGATTGATCTTCCCGATGCCACCATCTGCAACAATCTCGCGTGCTTGGCGGATCATCGGGAAACAGGTCATGACGTAGGATACCCCGAAGACGCATCCCGTTTTGTGAGCCAGCGCGACCAGCTCATCGGCCTCTTCTACGTCATTCGTCAGCGGTTTGTCGCAAAGCACATCAATGCCGGCCTGCAAGAAAGCTTTCGCGGATGCGAAGTGCACATGATTGGGCGTGGTAATCATAACGGCGTCGACACCATCTGAGCGACCCGCTTCTGCGTCAGCCATCTCGTCGAAAGAGGTGTAGCAGCGATCTTCCGGAAGGTGCCATTCAGCGGCCGCTGCTTTAGCTCGTTCCGGATTTGACGAGAATGCACCCGCTACAACGTCCCATCTGTCCGTCATTCGTGCTGCCGTGGCTTGCATGCTGGAGATGCGGCCACCGCCAACAACGCCGAGGCGCAGCCTCCGCGACAGGCGAGGATACTGGCCTTCAAAATCAATCCGTTCTGGCAAGAGTTTCATATTCATAGCTCCGGCGGTGTTGCACCATCAGGCAACATTTCAACTGCCATGAAGACGGATGGCGTTATCGTTTCGAATTGGTGCCAAGGGTAGTTGCCTTCGGCATCGTACATCGGTCTGTGGGTTGCCCCAGGAGCCATCGGCTCTTCTAGGTACAGGGTATCGATATCGCGCTGCCGGCACTGCTGCATTTTACCGAAACCGACAATTTGTGTGTGCACTTCACGAAATCCCGGCACCGGACAAAACGCGTGCTCTTGATGTAGGCCGACGTTCAGGGGCACCGAAGCCGAGTGATAGATCGTGAATCCGAACTGCCCGACCCAAACCTTGGGCGACATATAATGTTGAATTCCCCGTAAGCGTTCCTCTCCACGCACTTCAAAGGCCGATGGCCACACATCGCGAATTCGAGCCATCAGAGCCGCATCGTCCGTATGATCTGCAAATCCCTCAATGACGACTGCATGTGTTACATTCTTCATTTCGGTGTCTCGGAGAATGACGGATTGCAGCTCACCCAAGGTTTGCTCGCGTACACGAATGGGATCGCTCGAGAGGTTCAGAGCTATTGTCTTGTTTGAGATTGGAAAGGAGGTTTCATCCTTCAGAATCCGAACTTGGAAAAACGGATCGCCAATAGTTAGTGTTTCAATGGTCATGACGGCAGTCCCCAATTGACGTTCAATCCAGTTTCTCTTGTTTCCGGCAGCATGTCAGGCCGTTTGCATGTGCTTTGTATATCTACAAAGCGGCCCAACCCTGGGCTGTCGAGCATGCCCTGCATTACCTCGCAAAGGTGCAAACCAAGTGCGCCGCTGGCTCGGGGCTCGCGATTTCCCTTCACGGCAGCAGCCAATTCCGCCAGCCCTGCCCCTCGTGCATCGAAATTCAAACCATGGGTGTTTACGACGACCTCCCAATCTGCGGGAGCCTTGGGTCGCGGTCGCATTGTCCAGCGCGAGGTCGCGCGCGTGCGCAGCCATACGTCGCCTTGAAAGATATTCGCCCCGTCCCCTGGGTCGGGGTCGGGAATGCAAACGGTTCCTTCAGTCCCATAAATTTCCAGCCGGGGTGTTTCGCTTTCCCAAACGTCGAAGCTGACCATCATTTGACCGATCACGCCGCTTTCGAATTCGATCAGGCTGAGGCAATGGGTGTCGACCTCAACCGCCATCATCTCGCCAATGCGCGGCCCGTTCTCAATCATGCGTTCGGGAAAGGTCCTACGCGACAGACCGGCGACTCGGGCAATCGGTCCGAGGCAAAATACCATGGCGGCGAGGTAATATGGACCAAGGTCCAAAAGGGGTCCCCCTCCCTCGGCATAGTAGAAGTCAGGATTGGGGTGATGCCGCTCGACCCCATGTGTGGGCACAAAGGCCGCGACGCCGGTCGGCTCTCCAATCGCGTTTTGATCGAGGAGTTTTCGAACAGTCTGCCAGCGCCCACCGAGGAATGTGTCCGGCGCATTCCCGACGCATAACCCCTTCGACGTGGCCAGATCGAGGATACGCCGCCCGTCAGTCAAATCTGTCACAAATGGTTTCTCGGAGTAGACGTGTTTTCCAGCATTGAGCGCGGTAAGGCTAATCTCGGCGTGGGCTGCTGGAATTGTTAGGTTGAGAATGGCATCGATGTTTGGATCGGCAATGATCTTTTCTGGTTCTTCCACAAGCGGGACACCATACTCAGCTGCCTTTGTGCGGCTTTCCTCCATATTCAGGCTACCACAGGCGACGATGTCCAAACCGTCAAACCCAACGCAATTCTCAAGGTAAATGTCGCTAATTCGACCTGTGCCAATCAGGCCGACCCGGAAGGATTTCGCGGGGTCACTCATTCAATTCCTTTTCCTCGTACTCCGGCAGATACTTTGGCGGCATGGGCCCCTTATTACGTCCACCTTGCTTCATTTGTTCCCAACCGTGAGCCAGCACACCCACCGATCGGCTAAGGCAAAAAAGACCACGGGAAAGCGGCGGCGGAAAGCCCAACTCGCAAAATATGACGGCCGTGGCACCATCGATATTCATTGCAATTGGAGTTCCTCGCTGAGAACCAATTTCGGCTTGCACCGCCTCGCCTATGTCCGCAAATTGACCGGATACAACACCGTTTTCTGCGGCTGATCGGACCAACTCCATAAGTCTGGGCGCCCTTGGGTCGACTGGCTTATGAAACCTATGACCGAATCCTGAAACGATCTTCCCGTGTTTCTCACGCCAGGCAGCGATACCTTCGCGGGTCGAGGTGTCTAGGCCTGCTTCAGCTTCAAGCCGGTGCGCAATGTCGAGATATAACTCGGCACATTGCTCACCCGCACCGCCATGCACATCGCCCAGCATGTTTACGCCAGTTGCCATCACGTTGTTCAGGCCAACACCACAAGTCGCTGCCATTCGGGCCGCCGCGATCGACGGGGCTTGGGGTCCATGATCCACACCCGCAACCAGGGCGCACTCTAACAGAGCGGCCTCGGCGGGACTGGGCAACTCGCCTCGGGTCATCAGCCAAATCATCTGCCCAAAACTGATGTTCCCGATCAGGCTCTCGATTGGATGACCACAAAAGGAAATGCGCCCCGGTTCCATGTCTATTATTGAAGTACGCCACCAACGGCGCACGGCTTCAGCGTCTTCGCTCATGCTTTCTTCATTGCCTTACTGTGATGAAGTTGGGCTGCTAACCGAATTGGAGCGTTTCTCGCTCCGTAACCTTGGTAACCACCCTTGCGTTGTACAATCTCGAAAAAGAACCCGTTGAAGAACGGCAGCCCGTATATTTGGAAATACTCAGCATCTCCTTCGCGGTCGTAGAGAATGTGAGCATTGCGCAAACTCGCAACAAAGTCCGAAGACAGTCCGAAGTGGACTTTCAAATCGTCATAGTAGTTGCTCGCAATCTCAAGCCGTTGAAACTTTGAACTGGCAAGATGTTCGGAGGTTTCAAATATATCGTCTGTCAGAAACGCAATGTGCTGCACACCGGCACCAAATCCCTCAGCCAAAAAAGCGCCAGCAAACGTGCGACGCTCGCCTGCACCATTAAGGTTAAGGCGTACTTCCCCTTCTGGGCTGGACAAGGCTTGGCTGAGCACCACGCCTGAAGGGTCGGCCACGTCCACAACCCGCGCCTTCTCTAACTGGAAGGTCGACGTATAGTAGGTCAGCCAGCTCTGCATCTCTTGGTAGCGCATGGTCTGCGCAACGTGATCAATTCGCCTTAGACCTGCGGGCTGGGGAGCCTCCGCTTTGGGCACAGGTTCAAACTCAATGTCCCAGACCCGATGCAAGTCAGACTTTTCGTCAATGAAATGCACGACCGATCCGCCAACGCCCTTGATTGCCGGGATGTCCAGTTCACCCGCACCTACAGGCTGAGAAAACTCAGGCGCGCCTAACGCGGTCGCTCGGGCGACCGTTTGATCAGCGTCCTGAACACGAAGCCCCATGTCACAAACGCAAGGCCCGTGCTCGGCAAGCGCCTCGGATGCAAAGCCTTGCGTCTCAGAATTCACCACAATGTTAATGGCACCTTGCCGCCAAAGTTCGACAGACTTCGACACGTGCTTTCGTTCCCTTCGAAAAGACATGCCGCGCAAGACAGAGGTCATGACTTCGCGGTTCGCTTCATCCACCGCAAACTCAACGAATTCAACGCCGGTGGGGTAGACACGCGGCGGCAAACCTGGACGTGGACTTGGAAGCGTGACCTCTGTTTGCGCTACTTCGTCCAGGAGTGAAACGACGGCGCGATAGCCGTCGCGAGCGTGAGTGTCTCGGCTACCATCGGTCGTCGTGCTCACTCTGGCGACGGACCATGGACCATCGTAGCAGTACGCGACAAAACTCGCACAAAACTGGGAAGATTGAGGTCACCTTGACCTGGCAACAGTCCAAAATGGCTCTTCAACCGTGTGATATCGTAGTCGATTGCAGGCGCATCCGACAGTTGAACGTGAAAGATCCGTTCTCCTGGAATGTCGCGAAGCCTTGCGGCTTGACTGCCGTCCGCAAGCGAAAAGAAGGAATTGAGCCCCATTCCGAAGTTTGGATGATCGACAGCAGAAATAACGTCGAGCGCGTCCATTTCGGTCCTCAGATGCGCCGCCCAAGGCAATGCGATCAATGCGGCACGGCATCTGGCTTTCGCAGCCCTCTCGGCCAGTTCAGTGAAGTCTTTGACAACATCATTCAGATTGGGCGAGGAGTCTTTGCGTGTTGACGTTCCGACAAGAAGTGTTTTTGCAGAGAGCGAATTCATCAGGCCAAGTTTGTGGTCCAGACGGGCATATGCTGCGTCGCGATCTTTACCTCCCAATCCCTCGAAATCATGAAACGGTTGAAAAACGTCGATATTCAAACCGAGCGCATCGGCTATGGTGGCGACTTCTTCTAATGTCCCCGTAAACCCAGTTAGATCAGGTTCATAGAGTTCCACACCTGAGAATCCTGCGGAAGCTATCCTCTCCAACTTGGTGGGCAAGTCGCCAGGGACACATGTCGTGGCGATCGTGAGACGTGTCATCCCTGATAACCAAAGATCCGAGGCAGCCATAGTACGATGTCCGGCACCATAATCATCAGCAACAGTGCTGCAATCAGCACACCCAGGAACGCCCAAATCTCGCGAATGATCTCCTTCAACGGAATGCCGGTCACAGCATTGATCACGAACAGCAAGATGCCATACGGCGGCGTAATCAGCCCGATCATCGAATTAACGACGATCAACACACCAAAGTGCACCAGGTCGATACCCAAGAGCTTGCAGGTCGGAATGAAGAGCGGGACGATTACCAGGATGATAACGGTCGCGTCCAAAATACAGCCAAGAAACAGCACGAAGATGTTGACGACAATCAAGAAGACGAGTGGACTGACGTCAGCTCCTTCCAGAAAGACCGAGATCGACTGCGGGATGTTCTCTTGGATCACCACGTAGGTCAGGATCATCGAAGCCCCGATCACCAAACCCACTGATGCAGCAGATCGCGCTCCGTCGACAAACACCTGATACAAAGTCTTGAAGGAGATCGCCCGATAGAGCCCCGCCGCTACGATCAATGCGTAGAGCGCCGCGATAGCTGCGGCCTCAGTCGGTGTGGTAACGCCGGTGTAAATGCAAGTCAGCAAGATGACCGGCATTAGCAGCGCCGGAAAGGCTCTCACCGTAATTCCAGGGAGCTCTCGAATTGGCACAGGATCTTCCTGCCCGAAACCCCGCCGATGCGAAATAACGGTATTCATGAACATCAAAACTGCGCCCATAACCAAGCCAGGCACGATACCTGCCAAAAATAAATCTCCGATAGATGCGTTGGACACCAAAGCGTAAAGAACCATCGGAATTGACGGCGGAATGATTGGGCCAATTGTAGCAGTTGCAGCGGTGATTGCCGCAGCGTAGCCGCGTGTATAGCGCTTACTTTTCACCATCATGTCGATGATGATCTTTCCGATCCCCGCCGCATCAGCCACGGCCGAACCAGACATGCCTGAGAATATCAAACTGGCGACCACATTCACGTGGCCCAATCCTCCGCGGAATCGGCCCACGAGCGCGATACAAAAGTTCAATAGCCTGTCAGATATCGAGCCTGCATTCATGATGTTGGCGGAAACGATGAAGAGTGGTACCGCCAACAGAAGGAAACCATCGAACAGCCGCTGAACCATAGTTTCGCCGGCAATCGCCAAGTCCTGTCCAGCCACTCCAAGATAGACGACAACGCCGACAATGATGGCATAGGCAACAGGAACGCCTATTGCCGCTGTACCAAAGAGCGCAATCATGCCGAAGATCAATTCGGTGCTCATGACTCACCCCCGTCTTCACCGGCCAACTCTTTCAAAAGTTGCTCTTGATGGTCCTCGGGAGGCCCGTATCGGATCACGTGGTAAAGGCTCCAAAGGTAGCGTAGCACGACCGCAACCATCAGAAGGATGTACGACGCAAAGAGCCATTTGATCGCGATTTTGTCGCCCGTGATGGGCACCCGAAGTGTCTGAATTTTCTTCAGCTCCATCAATCGGCTGACCATGATGGCGTCCCATGTCGGCCAGAAGGAATACAACATCGTTCCGACAACGATCAGAGCGCCCAGTACTGCCAGCACTCGACGACCGCGCTCGTTCATCGAGTGATAGACAATGTCGAAAGCCACATGGTCTCGGTCACGCACGAAGAACGCGCAACTGAAGAAAATGATCCAGACCCAAAGCAGCGAAATTAGGCTTACGGTCCAGCCTATGGGCTCAAGCGTACTCATCCACGCTGAAACGGGTGGAATCGGCATGAGCCAAGCAATTTTCGCCGCATAGCGGGTAAAAATCTGTAACATGAAAATGACAAAAATCGCCGCCAATGCCATGGCGGCGATGAATTCTGCGCCGCGGGAAAGTCTGCTCAAAATGGTCTTCATGATCAGTCACTCCCGCGGAAATATGTAGCTTAATTGCCGAGCGCGTTGATCCGCTCGAGAACGCCTTCGGGCCACGCCTCAGAGGCCTCGGTGCCGACATATTGCGCCTGCACATGTGTCCGGAATGCCTCAAGGTCAGGCGTATAGATTTCGACACCCTGGCTCCGAATGAAATCGGCCAGGCTGTTTTCCTTGTCCAACTGCTTCAGACGGCCATAGGCGGCAGCCGCATCGGCAGCCCGCTGAACGACCAGTTGCTGATCCGGCTCAAGGCTGTCCCACGTCTCTTTCGAAAACGCGATATAGTTCAGGTCGACAAGATGCGACGTCAGCGCGATTTGCTTGGTCACCTCGTAGAACTTGGCATCGACAACCGTCGGCAAAGGGTTGTCCTGTCCGTCAACCGCGCCGGTCGACAGTGCGGTGTAGACTTCGGTGAATGCCATAGGAGTTGGCGATGCGCCCAACGCCTTGCCAAGGAACTGCCATGCATCTGTGCCTGGCATGCGAATGTTGACGCCGGCCAGGTCAGCAGGAGTTTGCACATCGACCTCGGAACGAGGCTGGCGCAAGTTCACATGGCGGCGGCCGAGATACATGACAGACAAGAGCTTCACGCCAAGTTCGTCCTCAACAGTCTTCTTGAACGGGTCCATCAAGGGGTCATTGAAGACACGTACTTGGTGGGCAGCGTCTTGATGTACATAACCAGTCGCGAAGATCGAAAACTCAGGGAAGAACTGTGCAAGCTCCTGAGCCGATGCAATCGACATCGTGAGATTCCCACGGCTGATGGCTTCAAGTTCGGTGCCTTGGGCAAATAGTGTGCCATTGTAGCCCGGTTGATAGTCAGCGAACTCCGCGACCATCGGCGCAAACACTTCGGCCATGGCAACTGAACGCTGGTCCGTCTCAGAACCGGAGGTTGCGAGTGTGAATGTTACTTTGTGGCCATCTGCAACGACGGGCGCGCCCATAGCGGCGATGCCAAGAGCGGTAACCGAAGCCAGGGCGGCACGGCGGGTGAATTCAATCATAGGTTCCTCCCATTGGATGTGCGTCTCTTCGACGTCGCCGCAAGATACTACTGATTTTTTTTAATTCGCAAGATATTTTTCAAAATATCTGATGTTTTAGTCAAACGGCTTTCTTTCTTGCTTGAGCGGCTTCCCTTGCGCTGGCAAGTTTCACCTCTCGACCCGTTTCAGCGGATTGCGCCACGGCCTCAACGACTTCCAACGACTTCAAACCCTCGATGCCAGTGACTAGCGGCGGTTCGCTGCCTGAAATTACTTTCGCGAAATGCGCCATCTGAACCACGAGAGGGTCTTCCATTTTACAGGTGAGGTTGCTGGAAGAAATGGGTGTCCACCAATCGGGAGCTTTTTCGTGACGCCACACCCGCAGGTCCGGAAGTGACAAGCCTCCCGTCGAGCCGCCAATCAAATAACAACTCTCCGAAGTCGCTGGATATGCGGGATTCTCTCTGGCTGTGAGCTCCCAACTCCAAGGCGCGACAATACTGTCGGAAACACTGATCGTTGCGATTGCGCCAGACGAGAACAAAAGCACAGCAGTCGCCAAGTCTTCGTTTTCGAATCCTCGCAAGGAAGGTGCGGAAATAGCTTGAACAGTCTCGACTTCCCCGCAGAAGTGCCGCAGCAAATCAACATCATGCACAAGGTTGACTGAAATTGGGCCAGCGCCCTTCCTTGTTCGCCAGGGCGCCACTTCGAAATAGTGATCTGGTTTATAGAACCAACAGGTTGCCTGAACTGCGCGCACTTCCCCAATTGCGCCAGAGGCAATCGCCGCTTTTGCGGCCTGCACCATGCCATTGTGACGACGATGATGGCCGATCAATAGCGGAACGCCAGCCAACGCGGCGGCGTCTGTCAAAGTCCTGGCATCTTTCGAAGTGACCGCGATCGGTTTTTCGATCAAGACGGGGCAGCCGGCCTCGATGCAAGTCATGCCCTGCTCGATATGTAACGGAGTGGGAGTTGCCAAAACGATGCCTTCCGGCGACTCGGCCTCGATCATTTCCGATAAGTTTGCATATGTGGGCGCGCCCAGCGCTGAAGCGTCCTCTCTGCTTTTCGGGTCTGGATCAACAATAGCCGCCAATTGGAGGTTTGGTGCGCGGCGGATCGTCTCTGCATGGCGACGGCCTATCAGACCAAAACCGACGACAGAAATCCGAGTATCGGATGGCATTGTGAAGCTCCTTGCGGGCACGGGGCAGCCCGCGAAGCACTCTAGGAGCAGTTCGGCCTCACTTCAATAACATCTGATATTTTATTTTTCACCTGATATAAATGTTGTTTGAACCAGGGTCGCCCATACAGTATTTTACCACACAAGAACAATTTCATCAGATGGGCCGAAATGAACAAGCCTCGAAACGTCGTCGGTGCTTCGACGTACCAAAGGATCAAACGAGACATCATTTTCGGCGATCTGGCGCCGGGGACAAAGCTTAAGCTTGATGGGCTTAAGGAGCGCTATCAAGCCAGCATGTCGACGCTCCGCGAAACACTGAGCCGGCTTGCTAGCGAGGGTTTCGTCGAGGCCAAGGATCAACGCGGTTTTTTTGTGACTCCTGTGTCACCAGAAGATCTGATCGAAATTGCCAATCTGCGAATTCTCTTGGAGTGCCACGCACTTCGCCTCTCGGTGGAAAATGGCGATACAGACTGGGAAGGTAATCTAGTCGCCGCACACCACAAGCTTCATTTGATGGAACAAAAACTTCTGGCTGGAGACGACAGCCAAAAGGAAGATTGGAAACGATACGATTGGGAATTTCACCTTGCGATGATAGCGGCTTGCGGTTCGCAGAACTTGCTCTCACTTCACGCGGTCCTGTATGACAAATACCTTCGCTACCAAATGCTTGTTCTCACCTATCGAGGTGAAGAGGCCGTGGAAGAACACCGCCAAATGTTTGAAGAAGCTCTTGCCAGAGATATTGAGGCCTCGGCGGCTACGCTTCGCCGCCACATTGAGCGCGGTTTGGAGCACACCCTCGCGGCCTTCTAATGACTCCTGTTCCCGCGAACGTACCGAAGTTTTGTCACGCGGCAGTTTTGCGCGAGTTTAACCGGCCGCTCTCAATAGAGGCTGTTCCCGTACCACGTCAGCTCGAGCCAGGCGCGCTGCTGGTAAAAACCGAATGCTGCACGATCTGCGGAACGGACGTTCATTTGGTGCGTGGCAAGCTCAATCGACCAGTCAATCTCCCAGTCATCGTAGGGCATGAGATGACCGGTCGCGTCGTAGCCGTTGGCGATGGCGCCGAGGAGGATAGCATGGGGCACCCTGTCCGGATTGGAGACCGTATCGTCTGGACTCGAACAAATTGCGGCCAGTGCTACACATGCACAGTGGTCCAGCAGCCCACGCTTTGCCCTGATGCACGTGCCTATATGTATGAGACAATGACTCGTCCGCCTCATCTCTTGGGAGGCCTTTCGGAATACATTTATGTGTATCCAGATTCGGGACGCGTCGTTGTGCCAGACTCAGTCCCGTCTCCTCTTGCCAGTATGGCAAGCTGCGCGTTTCGCTCAGTGGTGCACGCTTTCTTCGAAATGGGAACGCTGCGACCAACTGATACGGTGGTTGTCCAAGGAACTGGCCCATTGGGGCTATTGGCTGTTGGAATGGCCCGTCTTATGGGTGCACATAGAGTGATCGCGATTGGTGCACCGGACGATCGCCTCAACCTTGCGCTAGAGTTTGGTGCCGAGGTCACGCTTTCGGTCAAATCTGATTCCAGGGACGACAGGCTTGAAGCAGTGCTTCAGTGCACGGAAGGCCGCGGAGCGGATGTAGTTATGGATTTCGCTGGCCAACCCGACGCCTTTCTTGAGGGGCTGAAGCTAGTTCGTCGCGGCGGCACATATTTGGTCGTTGGGCAGCTTGGTCGCGAAGAGGTTAGCTTTCGGCCATCAGAAATCGTGCACCGAAACTTGCGAATTGTTGGATCGCTCGCCGGAGGGGCAACTGATTACAATCACGCTTTGGAACTGATCGACAAACACCAGCATTCGATTCCATTCAACAAACTCGTCTCCAAACGCTATGGGCTCAAAGATGCTGAGAAGGCCATTTTGGCGATGGAAACGCAATCAGAAATCAAACCTATTATCTCATTCGAGACGATATGAGCCTTTGGTCGATTGCGACCAACTTGTTGTTGTCAGGGATAAAGATGACGATGATTCATGCCAGAAACTTTTGAGAACTCTGAGAACCCGTGGCTCGGCGCACCCCCTGGAAGCCACGGCCTGCAGGAAGGACCCGGAGCGAACCTTTTGTTGATTTCTGTCAACGACGAGTTCTTGAGACAGCTGGGACATTAGTTCCAGTTACCCTTCTTTAGAACACGTGATGTTTCCACAGAAGGTGCATATGGAAGATCCGTCCCAGTCGTCCCAAGGGCACGCGGTCAGATGAGGTCGTCTTCGTCTTTCGGGATCAGTTGAAGACCGCCATACCCACGCCCTCGCAATCCCCGGGAGTTTTTGACGGCAAGGAAACCTCGGCGCTTGAGACTCTCCGGGAAGGAGTTGTTGCGCGAACCTGCGTCCACACCTTCCTTGGCGGCATACCGCTGCCAGCTCTCCCACAGCTCTGCGCCTAGACACGCAAACTGGTCACCAAGCTCACAACACTCGTTAAGCCACTGGCTGAATGTGTCCTGACTGCCGAAGTAGGCGTCCGTCGCATCCTTCGCCACTTTTGGCTTCACGAGGCCGTGTTTCTGCCAATCAAGGCATCCAAGTATCATCCATGACAGAATACCAGGCCACTCTCGCTTAAGCTTCGACGGAAGTCCCTCATCTTTTTCGGCTGGAATGTGCTCAAAGGGCAGAACTGTCATTCGACGCTTCATAGCCTCATCGACATTGTGAAGCCTTGGTTGATAGTTCCCAACAATCGTCAGCTTGAACTTTGGGCGAAACTCAAAGTCGTCTCGCCGCATGAAACGCGCCGTCACAGTGTCTTCACCCGTGAGCGACTTGATCCGGCTTTCAGCCCAAGCTTGTCCTTGTTCGGTCTCTGAGGCCCTTGCCATTCGGACACCGTGGAGCCTTGCGAGTTCAGTCGTGTGGCGCGCGTGACGTTGGGCCGTCAGCGTCGCTGTCTCGACGTTAGCGGCGTATCCCGAGAGGATATCAGCAATGGTGTTGATCGCAGTGCTCTTACCACTACCTCCAGGTCCGTACACAAATAGGAACTGTTGCTCGCTGGTCGAACCCGTCAAACAATATCCCGCCCACTGCTGAAAGTATCTGATTGCATCCGCATCCCCCGCAAGAGCCTCACCGAGGAAATGCAGCCAAGTAGGACAATGGACAGTGGGATCGAATTCATCCAAAGGAATTGGCGAGACAGCGGCAGACTTTGAAATCAAGTCATCCGGATTACCCTCACGGAATTCCCCTGTCTTGAGATCAACGGTGCCGCCGTCCGTGCTAATCAGAAAGTCGTCGGTGTTCCAGACATCGGATGTGACCGCCAAACACCTGTCTGACCTTGCGCCTCGCTCGATCTGAGCCCAGGCCCTTTCATAGCCTAGCGATTTGAGCTTGGGTTCAAGATCAACAAACTGTTTGCAAATGCCTCTGATGAACGACTTGGCAAGTTGGGTTTTCTCAATGTGCCAGACGGCGCCATCGTACCAGTACCAACTCCCTCGACTATGGTCATATCGAAACTCTGTGCCGTAGAGCTTCAAGAATTGGCCAATGATCGTATCGTCATTGACGCGCGCGGGGTCGAGTGGCTCGTCAAGCAGGTTCAAAAGCCTTGGATCATGCCACCCGTTCCGCTTGGCTAGTGTGAGCACGTAGTGCCCTGTTATCTTCTGTCCTTCTTTCATGACAAAGACCTCCATACAGATTCTGTGTGTTCTGCGTCGTACGACGCGTGTTGCGCTGACCATTCGTCCGCGAGAGTTAGGCCCTCATCGGTGCCAGCTGTTTGGTGATGGATCGACATGATGGTTTTGAGCCACCAATCGCGATCTTCGTTTTCGGCAAGACTTCCGTCGTTCGGGATTGCCATAACCGCAGAGCGGAAATCATCGAAGCCGATATCGACGCGATCTTGAGTCAAACGATTGGCGCGTTTCCTGCGAACTTTTAGTGCGTCCGGCCATGATGGAAGCCCAATCAGTTCATCGCCGATGTGGAGGCACTTAACCTTGTACTCGCCAATATCCGTGACCGCTCCTTGTGCGATTACAAAGCCGCCCTCGCCGCGAACATCAATGCCAGGTGGCAACCCGGCATTGCTGCATCCGATGCCGTCCTCGTATTGGAAGTAGTAATGCGCGCCACGGCTTTGAGTGGCTACACTGACATGCGATAGCTTGTCCGGATCAATCCCAAGACTCGCGAGCGAATTGAAGCCGTCGACATTGCCTTTTCGATCCACGTCCAAAACAGCAATCCCGTTTCGTTCACCTGTTAGAAGGCCTGGAACATAGTCGTTCTTGCCATCGAACCACATTTTGATTTGTTCAAGATCGCTTGATGCTGCGTTCTTAAAGTCAGAAACTTGCGGAACTTTTCGAAGATTGCAGGGCAGTATCGCGAGCCCGGAACTTCCCAGCCTTAGCGCGGCTTTTACATTCCTTTGAATACGTTGATGTTTATTCATTGGACTTCTCCCCGGCTGGCGAACTCTCGGTCTCCCGGACCTTGGTTCGACGGAAATGCGAATGTTCGAAACGTCAAAAACGCACTCAGCCAGCTCTCCGGCAAAGCCGATGCGCGAGCGCTCAACTTTACAAAGGGCGGGAACTCACCACGCGCGATCATTTCGTAGATTTGGCTTCGAGATAGACCGAGCCTATCAGCGACCTCTTTGGGCCTAAGCATGCGACCTTCCGGCCGAATGCGGGTCCAAGAGGGTTTAGTTTCGTACTCTCTTTGTACCATAATGGTCTCCTTTGTTTGCGACAGCCCAATGCTGTCCAATGGAGACAATTTATGTTTCGCCTAGTCCGGCTTACGAGGGTACGAAAATCAGATTATTCCTCGCACTTCCGTACCCCTGGCGCAAAGATCATCTGCAATTCGAGTACGTGTTTTTGGTATGGTAAAAGCCCCTGCTCAAAACCGCCTTCAAGACCCATTGCACGGCGTAGCGCCATTCTTACTTGGTTTGCATTCAATGTGGTCGGCCAATGATCGCGCATGCGGACGATTTCGAGTTTGGTGATCGGACTTATTGTCTTTTTTTCTGCACAGCTTTCAAGAGCATCAATTTTTTGCCGTATGACCAGCGCGGTCTTCAATACAAATCGATTTGTCGGACCGTTGCGGGATGGTTTCGGCTCTCTGTCAAAGCAAACGGCAAATGCAGCAAGAGACCAAGGGTAAAACGCTTCTGCAAACGCAGCCGTTGGTGAACCAAGCTTGGTACGAGAAAAGCGGCTATTCATGCACTCAATCCAGGCCTTAGTGTTTGCAAGCCATTCATTCGGGAACGGTGGTGGAGAGTCTTCTTTGTCTCTACAGGCAACTGAAATCTCTTCGTAAGTAGTGAAAGCGTCCCGTAATTCCTGAAACTCAACGGAGTTTAAGCGCCCTCGAATGGCCCCCAAACTCCTCATGATGACGAAATCCAATATATAATTGAATCTGCTGCGATCGATTCCGTCTCGAAGCACGGACTTGGTATGCTCAAGAACAACAGCTGCATCGTCAGCAGTGATCGTGAGCGCCCGTTGCCAATCCCCCGACGATTTCGGAAATGCAACTTCTTCAGGTTTATTGGTATCAAATAACATCTAGCTTCATCTCGTCGAGTTGATCGGCCCACCAGGCGGCCATTCGCATCCGCTCTTCCCAGTGTTCCCCACGTAGATAGGCGCGGCGAACGTCATTGGCTTCAACATGCGCCAGGGCGCGCTCTACCGCGTCCGCGTTCCAAAGTCCGCTTTCATTCGCGAAAGTCGAGAACGTCGCGCGGAACCCGTGTGCGGTGATCTGGTCTGAAGAGTACCCAAGCCGCCTCAACGCCGCGTTCAATGTGTTTTCTGAGATTGGCTTTTTCCAAGACCGAGACGACGGCAGCAAATATGCGCTTGTCCCTGTAAGCCGCTGCAACTCCCTCAACCTGTCTATCGTTTGAGGTGCCAAAGGCACTCTATGGGGCCGCCGCATTTTCATGCGTTCTGCCGGAACACGCCATACAGCCTCTTTAAGATCGAACTCTTTCCATTGGGCCAGGCGCAACTCGCCAGGGCGCGGCGCGAGCAACGCAAGAAGATACAAAGCGTGTTTTGTAGAAGGCTGACCAGTAAAGCCGTCGATCGTGCAGAGCAAGCTGCCCAGTTCTCCTCGATCAAGGATTGCAGACCGTGAGCGCACCTTATGCTGAGTGAGCGCGCCCTTTAGCGCGTCACTTGGGTCGTGCGTGGCCCGCCCTGTCGCAATCGCATACCGAAACACAGTTCCGATGGTGCTGCGCAAGCGTCGGGCCGTCTCATAGGTTCCGTTCGCCTCCACGGCCCTCAAAGTCCGCAAAACGTCAGGCGCTTCGATTTCCGAGATCGGTAGATCAGCGAGTGTTCCCTTGGTTTGCGACACCAACCAGCGGAGCTTCTTCATGGTGGCGGGAGCTCGGCCCTCGCGTTCCGCCTTGTCCAGATATTCCTCGGCGATCACACCAAAAGTGACGGAGCGTGCACGATCCTGTTCAAAGCGCGCGCGTCTTTTCTCTGCTGAGGGGTCGAGATCATCCAGGAGCATGAGACGCGCTTCATCTCGTTTCGCACGCGCGTCTCTAAGGGCAACCAGTGGATACGGGCCGAAAGATAAGAGCTTTTCCTTGCCGCGAAAGCGGTACTTCATGCGCCACAACTTCGAACCAGAAGGCGTGATTTGAATGTGGAGCCCGTTCGCGTCGAACATCTTATATGCCCGGTCTCGCGGTTTAGCGTTGCGTATGGCTGTATCGGTCAGTGGCATGAAAATCAGGAATCGAACTGAGAGTGGCTTAATGTGGTTTTCAAAGTACCCCAGAAAATACCCCAAATTTTCGTGGCTTCCCCTGGAGTCGTCTGGACAACCCTGGACTGCAAATGCAGCAAAAACATGGCATTACAGAAGTTTCTGGACGCCACTGGACAGTGCTGAATGATGTAGTGGTGCCCGGGGGCGGAATCGAACCACCGACACGAGGATTTTCAATCCACTGCTCTACCCCTGAGCTACCCGGGCACGGGTGAGCGGGGCGGGCCTCGCTCGGGTCGGTGTGTTCTAGTGTCAGCTTTGGGGGCTGTCCAGAGGCGCTGATCAAAAAATCAGTGCGGGCGTGCGTTTGGATCGACGGGTGTGTCTTCGCCGGGTTCCTCTTCTATCGGGATCGCGTAGCTGCCGTTCAGCCAGCGTCCGAGGTCTACATCCGCGCAGCGCCTCGAGCAGAACGGGCGATAGGCCTTTTCGGTTGGTTTCTGGCAGACAGGGCAACTCATTTCAGGGTCTCGTTCAAGGGCAGACGTTCGCGCTTTCGGATCACCTCCAAATGGCCCAGCGGGGTCCAATCGACAAGGGTGGTTTCAATTGGATCGGCGCGAAAAGCTGCGCGCGCAGCGCTTTCGACCTGACGCCGGTCACGTTTCGAAAGCGGCGCCGGATCAACGACGACCTGTCCTCCGAGCCCCCTGAGCCGCAAGGCACGGGGCAACGCCCGCATGGCCTCGACATTGGCCTTGAGACCCGCCGCAGGGGACGTGTCAGTGCCGGTGTTGACGTCCACGGAGACCAGAGCCCGTGTCGGTTCCACAAAGATGTAGCCTCCACCTGCAAGCTCCTCACGCGGACCGCGCAGCGCGTCGATCAGGTCGCTTACACCGGTTGCATCAAACACTCCGTCACCCATCTCTGTCGCATCCGGCGCTGGCCAGTCGCGGAATGCCAACTCTTCCGCCCCTGGCCCTTCGAGTAGTTTCTGAGGGGAACCGGACGCGGGTTCGGATTGAACGTTACACGCCAGATCGATCATGGCGCGGGCGTCAGCCTCCACAGCATCATCGTCGGCTTCGGCGGCGGCAGTGCGGAGCACAAGCCCCATGCCTTCCGGCATCTGAAGTTCGTCGAGGAGTTCCCGCAACTCGACCCGTCGTTCTTCGTCGCGGACCGCCTTGGAGATGTTCTTGCCCGCGGCTCCAGGCGTGACCATGGCAAAGCGGCTTTTGAACAGGAGACGCGGAGAACAAGGTGTCGCCTTGCCCTCTTCCGCAAAGGTCGAGGTTTGGACAAGGAACGTATCACCCGCGCTTATCCCTTTGGATTGACGCAAGAAAAGTGGGCCATCCGGAGTTTCGAGGATCATACCGCCCTGCCCTTTCATGGGGCGACCCGCTTTTGCTCGGTAAATTGAACCGGGGCGAATTCGGTCATCAGGGGGATCAATAAGCAAGTCATCGAGGCGGCCATCCACAAGACGCGCGGCCGCGTGTCGACCACCCAGTTTGTCAAAGACGGCCAAGGAGCCCTTCATTCTGTCACTCCGATGCCTGCGGCTGCCAAAAGGCGCGCTGTTTCGTGCACTGGCAGTCCCATGACCGCCGTATAGGATCCGGAAATCCATGGGATGAATGCAGCCGCGGGGCCTTGTATTGCATAGGCACCAGCCTTGCCTTCCCAATCTTTCGTATCGAGATAAGCCGACAGCTCTGCCTCCGACAGCCGCGACATGCGCACAGTTGTCACGACGTCCCGTGTGCGTGTTGAGGCATCATCAATCACCGCGACCGAGGTGATGACCCGGTGACGACGCCCCGAAAGCAGGCGCAGAAACGCGTTCGCTTCAGCTCTGTCTTCCGGCTTGCCGAGAATGCGTCGCCCAACCGCGACCGTGGTGTCGGCTGTAAGAACGACCTCCCCCGGCGCACGTGCGATCGCCCGCGCCTTTTCCAGCGTCACGCGATTGCAATAGGGGCGCGGAAGCTCCCCTTTCAGTGGCGTTTCGTCGATGTCGGCCGGGCGCACATCATCGGGTTTCAATCCGAGCTGTGCCAGCAATTCAAGCCTGCGTGGACTCGCAGAGCCCAACACCAAACGCGGTTTCGCGCTCACTTGAAGCGGTAGTTGATCCGACCTTTTGTCAGGTCGTAAGGCGTCATTTCCACCTGGACTTTGTCGCCTGCGAGGACGCGGATGCGGTTCTTGCGCATCTTGCCTGCCGTATGTGCGATGATCTCATGGCCGTTTTCAAGCTCGACCCGGAATGTCGCATTCGGCAGGAGTTCCTTCACGACACCGGGGAATTCGAGCAATTCTTCCTTGGCCATGGTCTCTCCTGTGTTTCGCCCGGGAAGTTCCGGGCGACGCTTAAATGAGCGTTAAGAGCCGTTAAATCAAGGGCAAAGTTGCCCGCTAACGCCGGATTGGCGATAAGGAACCCCTCGGGCAACGACGTTAGCTTACTTGCGCACCACGTAAACCGAGCAAGACGCATGCGCCACAACGTGGCTTGCCGTAGTGCCAAGAATGTAGTCCTGCATCTTGGGATTGGCGGACCCCATCACGATAAGATCCACGTTTCGCTCGGCCGCCAGCTTGACGATCTGGCGATGCACCGCACCCAACCGCACGATCTGCTCCACCTCGATCCCGTCGGCGGGAATCGCGTTGACGAAATTTTCCAGCCCTTCGCCCCAGAACGCTCTGGAGTCCTTGATGTTCAGGTTCCGCTCCATCTCGGGCGCTACGGTTGTGACCAGGAGCTTCGCATCGCGCCTCCGCGCCATCGCAATGGCCTCACGGTAAGGCAAAGTGTCAATCTTTGCGTGACGCAGGTTAACCGGGCAGAGGATCAGGTTTGTGTCGCGGGGCATGTGCGGCCTTTGGCGTTAGGAACCGGGGAAAGGTAGTCGTTCGGGTATCTGCGCTCAACTCAATCAATAAGGCCGCCGGTCGAGCCCGAAAAAAAGCGCCATGCAGAGTTCCTTGTCGTTTGCCACTGCTCAAACGTGAAGGCCGCCTTGCTTTGATTGTTCGTTCTAACGATTGGGCCAACGCGGCGACGTCCGTGGACACCTCGGCGAGGCACACCCTACTTCTCCGTCGGCTCCCCGAACCGTTCCAGCATTTTGGCCCGTATCTGGTCACGCGTTTTTCGGTACTGTTCCAGTTTGGCATCTCGCGTCTCACCGATGTCAGAGGGGTCCATGATTGGCCAATACTCGACCTCGAGGTGAAAGTACCGGGTAAGTTCCAACGCT
Organism: Silicimonas sp.; assembly: GCA_022824525.1. Lineage (GTDB taxonomy): Bacteria > Pseudomonadota > Alphaproteobacteria > Rhodobacterales > Rhodobacteraceae > JAJDOD01. Next base: position 21,673 of record JAJDZT010000031.1, read on the forward strand.
TTGCGCTGCGCTCCTGGAGACAGGGCCACGACCAGATCGAAGCCGGACAGATCGTCACCCCATTCCTGCATCTCGTCGAAAGAACGGGACCGGTGACGTGCGAGTTCGACGTCGATTTCGTGACAGACAGCGACCGAGAAACCGTCGATCTCCATATCGTTATAGACACCAGCGGACTGAACGTAGGTTTCCTGCCCATAGAACTTCTTCATCATCCCCTCCGCCATGGGCGAGCGAATGGCATTGTGATCGCAACAGAAGAGGACCGACTGGGGAAGTTCGGCCACTCTACCCTCCGAAATGCAGAACGCAGATAAGGGTAAAGAGGCGCCGCGCGGTATCCGTATCGAGGTCCGCCTTGTCCTCGAGCCGTTCCTGAAGCACACGCGCACCCTCGTTGTGGATGCCGCGCCGAGCCATATCGATGGCTTCGATCTGAGCCGGCGGCAGGCGTTTCACGGCTTCGAAGTAACTTTCGCAGATCTGGAAGTAGTCCTTCACCACCTGCCGAAAGGGCGCGAGAGACAGATGAAATTCGGCCGCCGGGTCGTCTGCTTCGGTTGTAACGTCAAAGACCAGTCGCTTCTCTCGGATGGCGAGAAGGAGTTTGTAGCGCTCTTCTTCCGTCTTTCCGCGTTTCAGGCAGAAGTGGTTGTCTTCCAGAAGATCAAAAATGGCGACCTTCCGCTCCTGCTCGATCTCGGGCGTTGGAGGCGGGAGAGCACTGTCGTCGATACTTATTTCAATTATCCGGCACATAGCTGAGGGATAGGCCCTGCCCGCGAGACGCGCAATGCCTCAGGTTTCGAAGACTTCGACCTTCTGTCCATTGGCACGAAGCGCAAGCTTGCCTTCGCAGAGCTTCAGCGCATCGTCCCCAAAGGCCTTCTTTCGCCACCCCCGCAGCGCAGGGACATCGCGAATACCGGCAGCAATTTCATCCAAGTCCGACGCGGTCGCGATCAGCTTTTGGGCTACGCCCAGGTCTTCGGACTTGGCTTTCAACAAAACCCGCAAGAGATCCGCAAGTGCCGGATTAACCTGTAATTTGTCACGCGAACGGTCGGAGACGGGAAGTTGATCTTGTGGCGTATCAAGGCCGGCCTGTACGGCCGCGAGAATACCATCGGCAATTTCGCCTTTCCGGGCATCGCGCAGCAACAGGCGAGACCGCCCAAGATCCTTTACCGACTTCGGCTTTGTCGATGCGAGTTCGAGAAGCGCGTCGTCCTTCATGACCCGGCTGCGCGGAACGTTCTTGTCCTGCGCATAAGCTTCGCGGAACTTGGCAAGTTCGCGAACGATAGCAAGGAATTTTCCGGAGTGTGTGCGTGTCTTGACCCGTTTCCACGCCTCGTCGGGCTCAACCACATACGTGGCGGGATCGGTAAGAACGCCAAGTTCTTCTTCGACCCATGGACGACGACCGGACTGATCCAGTGTCCCGGCAAGATCCTCGTAGATCACCCGCAGATGGGTCACGTCGGCCAGAGCATAAGTCTGCTGGGCATCTGTCAGAGGTCTGCGCGACCAATCGGTGAACCGTGACGACTTGTCGAGCTGGGCCTTGGCAATCTTGCGCACCAATGTCTCGTAGCCCACCTGTTCGCCATACCCTGCAACCATCGCAGCGACCTGGGTGTCGAACAGCGGCGTCGGGATTACGCCGCCTTCAACGAAGAAAATCTCGATGTCCTGACGCGCCGCATGGAACACTTTGACGACGGCTTCGTTGCGGAAAAGATCGTAGAGCGGTGCAAGATCGAGGCTCGTCGCAAGAGGGTCGACAAGAACAGCATCTTCCTCCGCCTCACCGGGCACTGCCAGTTGCACCAAGCACAACTTTGAGTAGTATGTGCGCTCTCTCAGAAATTCTGTATCCACCGTCACGTAGGGAGACTGAGCGGCCTTCTCACAGAATGCAGCCAGCCCCTCGGTGGTGGTTATTGTTATCATTCGTATGCTCGAGCCCTTTATCAGGAAAGTCTTGAGGTAATAGGCGCTTCCGTCCCGTGCTGCAAGTAAAGCGGCGTGGTTTCGCACGGCGAATTTTTTCTGTGCATGATCGTCTATTTTTACATTGGGTTTTCTGAACAGGCTGGACATTCTTCTGTCAACCGTCTATGACGTTTTCTGACTGAAATCGAATCAGAGGCCGCAATGGATCTCTCGAACCTGACC
>JAJDZT010000049.1 GCA_022824525.1 Silicimonas sp.
TGTTTGCAATCAGCAACAGGGCGGGCAAAGCCGAAACGGGATCACGCAATCACTGCCGAAAAAGCCGAACCCGAACCCGGATGACATGCCGGCACGTCAAACACCGCGTCAAAACCCGCAGAGAAAAAATTAGCCGTGGGATAACGACGCCACTGTCGATGACGACATTTCGCAGCCGCGCGGAACGGTTGATGATGACCCTCGGCAGAACCACGGCGTGATCGAGCACCGCATAGGAATTGGTGTGCACGTTTGTGAAAAGAACCGAATTGCGCACTTCCGTCCCCGAAACAATACAACCGCCCGACACCATCGAGGAAATCGCCATGCCACGCCTGTCGCGCTCGTCATGTATGAACTTCGCGGGTGGCACACTCTCCGAATATGTCCAGATCGGCCAGTTCCTGTCCCAAAGGTTCAGCTCCGGCGTGAAATTCGTCAGGTCGATGTTGCTTTCCCAAAAGGCATCGACCGTTCCCACGTCTTTCCAATAGGCCGGCGCTTCGGGATCACGGACGCAGCTGTCAGTGAATCGGTGCGCGACAGCCTTGCCGTTCTTAACGATGTCCGGGATCAGATCACTTCCGAAATCGTGGCTGGAATTCGTATCTTCGGCGTCCTTCGTCAGAAGGTCCCGAAGGAAGCTCCATTTGAAGACATAAATCCCCATTGAGGCCAAGGCCTTGTTCGGGTCTTCCGGCGTTGCAGGTGGGTCGGCTGGCTTTTCAAGAAAGGAGGTAATACGACCGTCCCTGTCTGTGGCCATGACACCAAAAGCTTTTGCCTCCATCCTTGGCACCGTAAGGCACGCAACCGTCACGTCCGCCCCGCTTTCGACGTGCTGGCGCAACATGACCTCGTAATCCATCTTGTAGATATGATCGCCCGCCAGAATGATCACGTAATCCACATTGTAACTGTCGACGATGTCGATGTTCTGCGTGACGGCATCTGCTGTTCCAAGATACCAGTTTTCGTTCCCGGCACGCTGCGAGGCCGGCAGAACGTCGAGAAACTCGTTTCGCTCGGCACGAAAGAAACTCCATCCCCGCTGAAGATGTCGGATCAAGCTGTGCGCCTTGTACTGGGTCGCGATGGCCATGCGACGGATGCCCGAATTCAAAGCATTGGACAGTGCGAAGTCGATAATCCGGCCCTTGCCGCCGAAGTAAACGGCTGGCTTCACGCGTCTGTCAGTCAATTCCTTCAAGCGGCTTCCGCGGCCTCCCGCCAATACGAAAACCATGGAGCGCTGTGTCAGTCGCTGATTTTCCACCTCTCTCCCTCCCCTGCTAGTTTTTGACCGCCATCCGCAAAATGACCACCGACAAAGGCGGCAATGTCAGCTCAACGGAATTGTCTTCGCCGTCACACGGCACGGGTTGGCTGTCCAAACCGCCGAGATTGCCGCAGTTTCCGCCCCCATAGAGTTCGGAGTCGGTGTTCAGCACTTCCTCCCAATGCCCGCTTCGCGGCACGCCGACCCTGAAACCTTCGCGTAATACGGGCGTGAAGTTGCACATCACAACAACGGGTGCGTCGCCGTCATCGCCATATCGCGCATACCCGAGTGTCGACTGCAAAGGATCTCCATTCAACCATTTGAAGCCTGATGGGTCACAGTCCTTCACGTGAAGCGCAGGCGTTTCGCGGTAAAGGCGGTTCAAGTCGCGGACGAGTTCGCGCACCCCCGCATGACGCGGTTGTTCAGCTGCGCGCCAGTTGAGTTCACCGCCATGCGCCCATTCCTCGGGCTGGGCAAACTCGCAGCCCATGAATAGCAGCTTCTTTCCCGGATGGGTCCACATGAAGCCGTAGTAGGCGCGCAAGTTAGCGAACTTCTGTTCTTCTGGCCCCGGCATCTTGTCCAGCATGGAACCCTTGCCGTGCACCACCTCGTCATGACTGATCGGCAGAACAAAATTTTCCGAGAACGCGTACTGGATCCCGAAGGTCATGTTGCCCTGATGGTAACTTCGATGAACCGGGTCGCGTTGCATGTAATGCAGCGTGTCATTCATCCAACCCATGTTCCATTTATAGCCGAAACCGAGGCCACCGCTGTGGACGGGTTGTGACACACCCGGAAAAGACGTGCTTTCCTCAGCAACTGTCATGCCATCGGGATGGGCCGCATAAACGGCAGTGTTCATTTCCTTGAGAAAGTCGATCGCTTCGTAGTTCTCGCGTCCGCCATCCTTGTTGGGCACCCACTCGCCTTCGGCACGGGAATAGTCGCGATACAGCATCGAGGCGACAGCATCCACGCGAAGCCCGTCGACATGGTATTCTTCCATCCAGTAAAGAGCATTGGCGACGAGGTAGTTTTTCACCTCCGTCCGACCGTAGTTGTAGATCAGCGTGTTCCAATCCTGGTGGAACCCCTCGCGCGGGTCGTCGTGTTCATACAGCGCGGTGCCGTCGAACCGGGCCAGACCATGCGCGTCAGTTGGAAAATGACCGGGCACCCAGTCGAGAAGAACGCCAAGACCCGCCTGATGTGCGGCGTCGACAAAATCGCGGAACTCATGCGGCGTACCAAACCGTATTGTCGGTGCGAACAGGCCAACGGGCTGATATCCCCAAGAACCGTCAAACGGAAACTCGCTGATCGGCAAAAGTTCGATATGCGTGAAGCCCATGTCGCGCACGTAAGGGATCAGATCACGTGCCAATTCCTCGTAGGACAGGGGGCGACCGCCATCATCATAACGTCTGCGCCACGACCCGAGATGCACCTCGTAAATGGATATTGGCGCAGTGCGGCTGTTGCGCACCTTGCGGTCGGCCATCCAAGCTCCATCATCCCAGCCATACCCCGAGATATCACGTACGACTGAAGCTTTCTCCGGCGGATGCTGCGATCCGAAACCCACCGGGTCGGCTTTCAGCGCGAGCGACCCACCCGCGCCCGCGACCTCGTATTTGTAAAGCGCACCCTCCCCGATACCGGGAAGAAAAATCTCCCAAACGCCGGTGACGCCAACGCGTCGCATCACATGGCGCCGCCCGTCCCACATATTGAAATCACCCACCACCGAAACCCGCTCAGCGTTCGGGGCCCAGACGGCGAAATGCGTCCCGTCAACGTCTTCATGGGTCATCACATGCGCGCCAAGGGCACGCCACAGCTCCTTATGACTGCCCTCACCCATGAGATACTGGTCGAAGTCGGTGAGTACCGGCCCGAAGGCATAGGGGTCATGAGTGACAACTTCTGTTCCATCGGCGAAGCGCACGACCAATTGATAGCCTTTGCCGGGCACCGGCCCCGCAAACACATCGCCCTCAGTACGAGGGAGCGGAGTGTCCCTGGCCCCGACACGCGCCAAAACCTCAACCGCCGAGGGTTGAAAGTTGACAACCCATCGCCGGTTTTTGTGCTTGTGTGGGCCCAACACGTCGAAGGGAGATGGATGCCGCCCAGCGTTCAGTTCGGAGAGACATCCAAAATCCAGAAAATCGGGAAGCACAGGCTCTTTCTTACTCATAGCATATCTTGTTCTGTGATTTGACTTACCTCAACCGCAAGCAACCAGCCCTTTCGTTCTCGGTCCCGTTGTCCAGCAAGCGGTCGCCCAACGCTGGAATAGCCTTTGATAGTGCATCGTACCCCATTTTCCCGCAACCATTCTGCAAGGCATTGCGGCTCGCTTGCATGTCGCCTGCACTTCGGCCCGCAGAGAGAGCGATGGCCACCCACACCCACTTTTGACCGTGCGATCGTGTTGCGTTCAAACTGCCTTAACGATGGGAACCCGCCAGACGCGCCGACCAGAAGGTCGACAAATGGTCTAAGCTTGGCCGGCATAAACAGACTTAGCGCCCATGGATTGAAAGCAATCAGCGGTTCCCTGCTATATGCACTTTGGAGGCTCTTGTTCGATGAAAACCGTGTCAGCGAAGTCGACTTTAGATTTCCAGTGCGGAACCTTGAGGTATCATCATCCGCCCGCGACGCGTTCTGCGATTGCCTGGCCCGCGGCAACGCCTGAGGACCAAGCCCATTGGAAATTGTAGCCACCGAGCCAGCCAGTTACGTCGACCGCCTCTCCGATCGCATAAAGCCCCGGAACACCGCGCGCCTCCATCGTCTTGGACGACAGCGCGGCGGTTGCGATGCCGCCCGCTGTGACTTCGGCCTTTGCGTAGCCTTCAGTGCCCGTGGGCTGAAACGTGAGTGCTGTAAGTAACTCAGCCGCTTTGCTTAGCTCGGCATCTGAACAATTGCCGAGCTCCCGCTCGAGCCCGATTTGCCCAGCAAGCACCTCGGCAAGCCGGGTCGGCAGATGACGCGAGAGGGCGGCCTTGAGGTGCGACCGTGGCATGTCTTTCCGGGCAGTCCGTAGGATTTCACTGGCCTCTGGCAAGACGCAGAGGGAAACGGTGTCGCCCGGTTTCCAATAGGAAGAGACTTGCAGGATCGAGGGCCCCGAAAGCCCTTTGTGCGTGAAGAGAGCCGCCTCCTCAAACGCCACTTCGCGCACCTTTGCCACGGCGGGAAAGGCGACGCCCGGAATGCCTTTGTAGGGCGCGTCATCCTCGCCTAGCGTGAATGGCACAAGTGCAGGCCGGGGTGCTACAACCGGCAGCCCGAAGCGGCGGGCGATGTCATAGGCCACACCCGTCGCGCCCATCTTGGGAATGGACGGCCCGCCCGTGGCGATCACCAGTTGCCCTGCGGTGGCGCCTGCAACCTCGAACCGGCCGTCGGCATGACCGATTTCGCCGATCGCGGTCGACAAACGGATCTCGACATTGCCACGGCTACACTCATCGAGAAGCATGCCGACGATCTGCCGGGCCGAGCCATCGCAAAAGAGTTGCCCGAGTGTCTTCTCGTGCCAAGCGATGCCATGGCGTTCCACCAGCGCCAGAAAGTCCCACTGGGTATAACGGGTGAGCGCGGATTTCGCGAAATGCGGGTTCTCTGAGAGAAAGTTCTCGGGCTCCGTCCCGGTGTTGGTGAAGTTGCAGCGGCCGCCGCCGGAAATGAGGACTTTCTTGCCGGGTTTATCTGCATGGTCCAAGAGGAGCACGCGCGCACCGGCTTGCCCGGCCGTTGCGGCGGCCATCAACCCCGCACCTCCCGCCCCAAGGACGATCGCGTCGTAGTCACATTGCCTCATTGGTGCTCACGGTTCCTTCGAGAAGATAAGATTGCGCAGCCGCTATTTCGTCTTTCAGCACAGTTTCCAATTCAAGAAAATGGCCCGCGGTTGATAACAGCTTTCTACCCGCTCTGAGCAATCCACGCGCGCCATTGAAACTACCCGCAGGAAAGCCAGCAAGATCGATCTGGGCGCAAATAGCTCAAGAATATGGGGTTTTCGCTCTTCAAGACAGTCCGTAGAAAATCACCGAACAGCCTTGGTGGCGGAGACGAAGGGATTCGAACCCTCGAGACGGTTTCCCGCCTACTCCCTTAGCAGGGGAGCGCCTTCGACCACTCGGCCACGTCTCCGCGGACGGGTCTATCGGAGAGGGTGCGTACGCGCAACACCTTTGCGTTGCGCGCCCACAGCCTTGCCGTTAACGGCTTCCTGATCAGCAAAACAATGCGAAACGCGACGTCGGTATCACGTCGGTGCCCACGTCGGTATTGCGTCGGTGCGGGCTGGGTTGGGAAGCCTGAGTGTTACCAGAGCTGGGGCGTACGTTTACAAAGGTTCGTGATGCGTTAACGGAACCGGCCAGTGCGCAGTTCGTCCTTGATGCGACGGCACCCACGGACTGTGGAATTACTCATTCGGGTTTTGGAAATGGCAGCCCAAAGCCGTTCTTGGCACAGGTTTCCTCATATGATTTCAATGCGGTTTTGAGTACTCCGACCTGATACTCCAATTCATGTATGACGGAGTCGTCGTCCGCATCTTTGCCGTCATTTTTCATTTCAGCCACCGCTCTCGACAAAAGACCGCTCAGCGAAAACAGAGTGTCGCCCTGCACAACGACCCCCGGGTAGTTTCTCTCGTCCATTTTGCATATGGCAAAATTATGAGGTGGCGTTAGCAGTCGGATTGACATGTTATGAGCGTCCTCAAACGCAAGTGAATGACACTTGGAAAGTTTGCCGAGAAACGGAACCTTGAAAAGGTTCCGGTCCGATTTTTTCAAGAAACCGGTTCCCCTATCCCCCCAGCATCCACTCCCCGTCCGGCCAGAACGCATGGAACGCGAAGGCGAACATGACGTCATGCGCCACGTCGTTTCCGCTCGCGTCCCTCACCCGGATGGTACCAACGTCGCGGCCTTCGGCGACGCTGGATTGGTCCAGCGCGGAGGCTTGGCCGCTGGCCCATGAGATGGTCACGCCCGCTTCCGTGATCTCACCCGCCTCGCGGACACGCTCCATCGTCCAGGCCTTGTCGCCGACGCGAACGACGCGCATCAGGGGGGCGATGTCGTGGGGCGGCATTTCTCCGTTATAGAGGAACGGGCGGCGGGAGCTGTCGTATCGGACATACGGATTGCGACCGTATTGACGCGGGAAAGACGGTTGCGCCATGACGAGGCCGTCGGGGTTCCGGGTCGAGAATTCCTGCCAGCTTTCCATCCAGGTCGGGAGAAGCGTGAGTTCGGTGCCGGTCATCTCGCCGACGATGCCGGTGCCGATGGCTTGCTGCCACCAGCTTTCGGTCTGGCGGTCATACATGACCATATCTGAGTTTCTGAGTTTACCGGAAACGCCAAAGGTGAGTTCGCGACCATCCACGCGGCCATCGAACACCATGAAGGAGTTGCAGAGCGGGCAGTAGGTGACGGAGACAGGCATGTCGCCGATCCGGTCATTCACGATCTCATGCCACATGAGATAGCGGATCGGGTAGGCGCGCGGGCGTTCCCCGTCGAGTTCGACCGTGACTACCGCTTCGCGCGCCTCAAGGCGGTCTTCATCGCTGACCGTGATGAACTGCGGATCGTCAACGGCGGGAATGCCGTCCTTCGGGGGACCGCCCGACATGATCTCCACCCAGTTGTCGACCGTCGTGGTGCTGAAATCGGTCTGGGGCCATTCGTGCTTCCAGAAATTCGGATCAGCATCAGCGGCAGTGACACCTAGCGTCAGGGCAGCGGCAAACGTGAGACGTCTCAGGAACATATGACATTTCTCCCTTCCTCCGTGACAGAGTGGCGGAGTGCGCGCGATCCGGCTACCCCACCTCACGCGGGAGTGATCCGGCTTGCAGTCTGCGCCACCTCCCCGCATGCTTCTGGCAATGGACACGGAATTCATGGCGCAATTGATGGAACTGTGGCAGCAGGCGCTGACACAAGCCCAGCTGATGCTGTTGCCGTCTCGGCTTTACCAGATTCTGATCCTCATCTTTTGCATTGGCCTGGCCTGGCTGCTGAACCGCTGGATATCGCCTCGGTTCCGCGAATGGATGCGCACTTTGGAGGGACGTCCAAAGTGGCAGCTTCGCACCCTGCTGAACGTTCATAAGCGCCTGTTTCTGATCATTTTCGCGCTGGTCGTCTGGTCTGCCGCGCGGATCATGGCGGAGGTGACACCCTTCCCCTCTCGTCGCTTCCTGCTGGAACTGGTCGGAACGATCACGGTGGCCATTCTCGTGGTGGGTTTCGCCGTTCGGCTGGTTCGAAACAAGTTCATGCAGTCCATTGTCACGTGGACGCTCTGGATCCTCATCATCCTCTACTACCTCGGCATTCTGGATGAAACGTCGGCATTCCTTGATAGCCTCGGGATCTCGATGGGTGAGTTCAACCTTTCGGTACTGACGCTGCTCAAGGCTATTGCGGCCATTGGCGTTCTGGTGACGGTCGCGCGGCTTTTCACACAGACGGCAGCGGCGACGATCCGGAAAAACGACGAGATCTCGCCGTCGATGCAGGTGCTTGCGATCAAGTTCCTGCAGGTCCTCGCCTTTGGTGCGGCCTTCTTTATTGGCTTGAAGATGGTGGGGGTGGACCTGACGGGTCTGGCCGTTCTGTCGGGTGCCATCGGTGTTGGACTTGGGTTCGGCTTGCAAAAGGTCGTGTCGAACCTTGTTTCGGGCATCATCATCCTTTTGGACAAGTCGATCAAACCGGGCGATGTGATCTCGATCGGTGAGACATTCGGTTGGATCAACGCGCTTGGCGCGCGTTATGTGTCCATCACGACGAGGGACGGGAAAGAATACCTGATCCCGAACGAGGACCTGATCACCGGGCAGGTTGTGAACTGGTCCCACTCGAACGATTTCGTACGGCTCGATATCTTCTTCGGCACAGCCTACCATGACGACCCGCACGAGGTCCGGCGGTTGGCGATCGAGGCCGCGTCGGGTGTGGACCGGGTGCTGTCCTCGCGCCCGCCGGTGTGCCACATCGTGGGGTTCGGTGACAGCTCGGTGGATTATATTTTACGTTTCTGGATCACTGATCCGACGGGCGGACTGACGAATATCCGGGGGAACGTATACCTCGCGCTTTGGGATACGTTCCACGCGCACGGCATTTCGATACCGTTCCCGCAGCGGGAGGTGACACTGATGAATGAGCGCGGCCCGGATGATCCGGTGACCATATGAGGCTGCCGGGGCTTACGTCAGACTTTTTTTCTTGACCTTCCACCAACTGGAACTTCTACGCCCGTTCGAAAATTGGCTGAAGGATGTATGTTAGTTGGCTCGGATTAGGATCATTATGATTTTCGTCGGATTGGCCGGCCTTGGATGGTGGGTGGTCAATGGGCACAGCGGAACCGGAGCAGGCTCTTCCGATCGTTCGATTGTCGTTGCAGTCAACCTGCCGGAGGTTTTTTCGCAAAACGCTCAGGTCGGGGAAACGATTTTCAATGCCAAGTGTTCCGCTTGCCATGGCGATTTGGCTGCCGGTCAGGACGGCGTTGCACCACCCTTGGTTCACAAAGTCTATGAACCCTCGCATCACGGCGATGAGGCGTTCCAACGAGCAGTCTCCCACGGTGTAAGACAGCATCACTGGCCATTTGGAGATATGGCACCAGTTGATGGGCTTACACGCGGTGATGTTGCCATGATCATCGCCTACGTGCGTGAGCTTCAGCGTGCGAACGGCATAAATTGAGAGAGGAGTTGCAATGAAAAGAACAGGTGCAGTGCTTATCGCGGCGCTACTCGTAGCGACTGCGACTTCGGCACATCAAGGTGTCAAGAACCCTGCTGTGTTGGCCCGGATGAATGGCATGAGCGCGATTGCCGACAATCTGAAAGTGATCGGAGACATGGCCAAGGGGACAGCATCCTTCGATGCAGGCGAGGCCCGCGAGTCGTTGGAGCAGATCGCAAAACACGCCGCCGAGACCCCAGGACTGTTCGAAGCCAGAGAGGATGATCCGAAGTCAGAAGCGCTGCCGGTGATCTGGGACCGTTTTGATGACTTCAGAACCAAGGCACTGGAATTGGAAATGATCGCAGCGGAAGGGGCAGAGACCGTATCGGCCGCCGAGGATTTGCAGCCGATCCTTCAGAAGCTTGGTGCAAACTGCAAATCCTGCCATTCGACCTACCGCGAGTGATCAACCGACAAACCCGTCCGCCAGTGTCTTCTGCACGGATGCGCGCGTTTCCATCGTGGCTTTCCAGGCCGTGAGGTTCGGGAAGTCGGAGGTTTTCACGCCATCGCCCTCAAGCCAGCATGAGATGGCATAAAGATAGAAATCCGCCAGCGTCGGCTCAGGCCCGAAGAGATAGGGTCCGACGATCTGTGGTTCGAGATAGGCGCAGCTTGCGGTCATCGTCTCCGGCACTTTGGCCGTCATGTCATCGTAAGAGCTTTGCTGATCCGCCCACCGATACCCGCGCATCTTGTGCGCGTGGTTCACATGCATGGTCGTCGCAAGATAATACATCACCTCGCGCATCCGCGCCTTCTGGAGCGGATCGGCGGGCACGAGTTGCGGCAATGCCGTGTCACCCAGGTATTCCAGGATCGCGCCGGTTTCAGTCAGCGGCCCTTCCGGCGTGACCAGGACCGGGACGCGGCCTTTGGGGTTCAAGGCGAGGTAGTCGGGTTTCGTTTGTTCGCCCGACTTGAAATCAATGCGCTTCTGCTCCCAGTGGACACCTTCGTTAAGAGCCGCGACGACTGCCACGGAAATCGTATTGGGTGCGCAATAGAGTTTCAGCATGTTTGGCCTCTCAATAATGTGTGCGGGCATGGGCCCGGTCGGGTGAATCAAGGTGCGGTATCGCGTTGTAACCGGCCATGAACGTCGCGCCGTTCCGGACGTTCAGTTTGTGAATGGAGCTGTTGAAGATGGGCAGCATGACGTGGCTCATCTTTATGATGTCGAGATCAAGGACATGACGGAGTACCATTCCGATCACGCCGCCCGACGTTACGCAAAGCACACGGCGGCCCGGCTGCGCCGCATCCTCGATCAGTGCGGCAACGCGATCTTCAAAAGCGTGATAGGGTTCAGCCCCTTCAATCTCGGCCGCCTGCCATGCGGCAAAGACCTTTGGCATGTGCGACGAAAAGGTATCGCCGGTTGGAAGCGGTTCGCCCTTCACGCGATGAAGCGCATCCGAGAGTGCATAGTAGTCAATCTCGTTCAAGCGGGCGTCTTCGTCGGCCTTCAAACCGAGGCCCGCCACCGTTTCGCGATGCCTGCGCATCGTGCCTGATACCACGTGATCGAAGTCCATTTCATGCGCGTCGAACCATTCGCCCAGCCAACGCGCCTGTTGGTGGCCCAATTCGCTCAACCGGTCGTAGTCTTCTTCGGTGGTCGCATTGCTGTTCGCCTGACCATGTCGGACGAGAATGATCTCTCCCATGAACGTGCCTCCTGCTCACTCAAGCGCCTATCCGATTGGCCATGGCTTGCCAATCGCGTTGGAACAGGTCTTGACCCGGGACGGACGTTGGAAGACACCGAAGCCCATGGGTGCCGGACAACTCACCATCGATCTCGACGCAATCGCCTCAAATTGGGCGGCGTTGAACGCGCTTTCTGATGACAGGGTCGAGACGGCAGCGGTTATCAAGGCGGACGCTTATGGTTTGTCCGCGCGCATGGTTGCACCGCGGTTGCGAGAGGCAGGCGTCAGGACTTTCTTTGTGGCGACAGCAGAAGAAGGCGTGGCGCTTCGGCCGGTCGCGGGTGACGCGGACATCTTCGTCTTTTCAGGCCACATGGACGGGGACACCGAACTGGTGGAGAGAGCAGACCTGATCCCCCTTCTCAACGCGCCGGAACAGGTCACGCGGCATTTTTCCAAATCCGCCGGACGTCCGTTCGGCGTGCAACTCGATACCGGAATGAACCGCCTTGGAATCGAGCATGACGATTGGCGGGCCTTGTCGTCGGAACTGATGGATGCGGGACCGCGGCTGGTCATGTCGCATCTTGCCTGTGCCGATGAACCAGACCATCCGATGAACGCGCAACAACTCAGGACCTTTCACGACATGACGGACGGCATCGCGCACCGTCGGTCGCTTGCAGCCACTGGCGGCATATTGCTTGGGCCTGAGTACCACTTTGAAATGACGCGCCCCGGCGTCGGTTTGTACGGTGGTCTCCCCTTTGCCGATGCGACGCCTGTCGTCCAGCTTGACCTGCCCGTCATCCAGACACGCATCGTGCGGCCGTTCGAAACCGTGGGCTACGGCAATTCGTGGGCGGCCAAAGTCGAAAGCTGCATTGCGACGGTGTCCTCCGGTTATGCCGATGGCCTGATCCGCGCCATGGGACCGAAAGCAACCGTTTGGGCCGGGGCAACACCCTGTCCGGTCGTGGGACGCGTCTCGATGGATCTGATCACCGTCGATGTCACGCATCTCAGCACCGTGCCTGATAAATTGACGATCCTCGGAAGCGAGCAAAAGGTTGATGATCTTGCAGATGCAGCCGGGACCATCGGGTATGAGATCCTGACATCCCTCGGCGCCCGGTACCAAAGGACTTACGTATGACCTTTCTTGCCGCCATCGGCGCGGTCGTCCTCGGGTTCCTTGCTTCCATCGGGCGTGTAACCCAGTTCGGCATCGAGACCGTCAGTCATCTGTTCCGCCCACCTTACTATCCGCGAGAAGTCGGTCACGCCCTTTTACAGATTGGGTATTTCTCCTTACCAGTGGTCGGATTGACGACGATTTTCACGGGCGGTGCGCTGGCATTGCAGATTTATGCGGGCGGCGCGCGTTTTTCGGCAGAAGCTGTCGTCCCACAGATCGTCGCCATTGGCATGGTCCGCGAACTCGGTCCTGTGCTGGTGGGCCTGATGATCGCTGCACGCGTTACATCTTCCATCGCCGCGGAGATCGCGACGATGAAGGTGACCGAACAGATTGATGCGCTCGTCACGTTGTCCACAAACCCGATGAAGTACCTTACCCTGCCCCGTGTTCTGGCCGCGACGCTCGTGATGCCGGTGCTGGTGGCGGTCGGCAATATAATCGGGATCATGGGCGGATACCTTGTCGGCGTGAACAGCCTGGGCTTCAACGCGGGTACATACATTCGGAACACAATCGACTTTCTTGAGCCTTCAGACATTGCCACATCGCTCGCCAAAGGGGCGGTATTCGGGTTTTTGGCCGCCCTCATGGGGTGCTTCTTCGGAATGCAGTCAGGGCGTGGCGCGCAAGGGGTTGGCCGGGCCACCAAAAGCGCGGTCGTCGCCGCAAGCGTGCTGATCCTCGCGGCGAATTTCATTCTCACTCAGTTGTTCTTTGCCGCATGATCGAGCTTCGGGATGTCCATAAGTCCTTCGGGCCAAAGCACGTGTTGCGAGGCGTCGACCTGAAGATCGAGAAAGGCAAGAGCCTTGTGATCATCGGCGGGTCCGGCACGGGCAAGTCGGTGACACTGAAATGTGTGTTGGGGCTCATTGAGGCCGACACCGGACTTGTGACGGTCGATGGTCAGGACGTGACACGTTTGAGGCAGGGTTCGTCTGAACGGGATGCGTTTCTTGCCCGGTTCGGAATGCTGTTTCAGGGGGGTGCGCTCTTCGACTCGCTCACCGTTTGGCAGAACGTGGCCTTCAGGCTTTTGAGAGGTTCCCTCAAGAAGACAAAAGAAGAGGCGCGCGAGATTGCCGTCGAGAAACTGAGGCGGGTCGGCTTGACGCCGGATGTTGCCGATCTTTTCCCAGCGGAGCTTTCGGGCGGCATGCAAAAGCGCGTTGGCCTTGCGCGCGCCATCGCTGCGGAACCCGAAATCATTTTCTTCGATGAGCCGACAACCGGGTTGGACCCGATCATGTCGGGCGTCATCAACGAGCTCATTCGGGAAATTGTTGTGGAGATGGGGGCAACGGCGATGACGATCACACACGACATGACAAGCGTGCGTGCAATCGCCGACGACGTTGCAATGCTGCACGGCGGCAAGATTCGCTGGACGGGGCCTGTGAGTGAAATGGACTCGAGCGGAGACCCCTACGTCGCACAATTCATCAGTGGCAGCGCGGAAGGTCCGATTGAGACGGTCCGTTGAGACCGCGGACGAATTGCTCACAAATTGAAAGAGCGTTGGCTGGCAATGCGCTCTTGTATTCAACCAGTTAAGCGGTCCACTTGCCCGGCACCCGCTTTACATTTCACGACATGCTCACGCTGCATTCGTTTGCACAGTTGCAACAGATTGGTTCGATTTTGGAAACAAGTGCAGTCGGGACTCGGACTAACGAACTTTTAATCAAATCATTGGCAAATGCCGCTGGGGTGGCATGACGGACGGAGCTGCCAATGGACGTCTTAGGTCCCCTCATACACGTGGTTCTCAGAAGCCTCGTGGTTCTTTTTCCGCTGACCGTGGGTTGGCTCGCCTTTCGGCGGCTGGCGCATTCGAAAACGTCGAATGCCTGGATCTATGCCGCAATCTGTCTGTTCTCTGCGGTCGCCGCCGCCGGTGTCCTTCCGTGGACCTTGGGACTGACAGAGCTGAATTGGTTCCCAGTGATCCTCGCGCTGATAAGCCCGATGATCTGGATTTGTGCCATCATGGCCTGCGACCTTTCGCGGACGCCGCGCTATGGTCGGGATCCGTTGGTTGAAACAGCGCGTTCGATGTTTGCTTTTCCAGTCCCAAAACCGTCTCCCTTGGTTCTGCGAAAACCCGTGACGCCCGAGACGCCCACGATCGAGTTCAAGCATCAGGCCCCGAAGCCGGTGCGCCGCGAAAAGACCCGCGAGATCGGGCATGCGACCAAAACGCTTCTGAACCTTGCTCGGGACATCCGAGGAAATCCGACATCCGATCGGCACCGGCCGAAATTGTTGCCATCTCCGGATAGCCAGGAAATGCCATTCCTGCGGAAATCAAGCGGCGCCTAATCGCACCTTGCCCGCCGGCGCGTCGGCAGGCATGTAGGCGGCATGGCGAAGGCGGCGACATTCACCTGCTCGAACTGTGGTGCAGTTCATTCGAAGTGGTCCGGACGTTGCGACGACTGCGGTAGCTGGAACACCATATCCGAAGACGCGCCCCTCGGAACGGGGCCGAAAGGAAAAGGCCTCGGCGCGGCGCGCGGCAAGGGCATTGCTCTGACCGACCTTTCCGCCGAGGAAGCGCCCCGCCCCCGCAGCCAGTCGGGAATGGCGGAACTGGATCGGGTTCTGGGCGGCGGACTTGTACCCGCAAGCGCCATCCTCGTTGGCGGCGATCCCGGCATTGGTAAATCAACGTTGCTCTTGCAAGCCGCGGCCGCCTTCGCGAACTCGGGTCTCAAGGCGGTTTATGTCTCCGGTGAGGAGGCGACCAATCAGGTCCGCATGCGCGCCCGCCGGCTTGGCTTGCAGGATGCACCCGTCAAGCTTGCGGCGGACACGAACTTGCGAAACATCCTGACGACGCTTGAGAAAGAGGCACCGGATCTTGCCATCATCGACTCGATCCAGACCATGTGGCTCGACACCGTCGAGAGCGCGCCGGGAAGTGTCAGCCAGGTACGGGCGGCGGCACACGAGTTGACCAGTTTCGCCAAACGGCACGGCATCAGCGTTATCCTTGTGGGTCATGTGACGAAGGAAGGACAGATTGCCGGGCCGCGTGTGGTGGAGCACATGGTCGACACAGTTCTCTACTTCGAGGGGGAACGCGGCCATCAGTTCCGTATCCTCCGCGCGGTGAAAAACCGTTTCGGCCCGGCAGACGAGATCGGCGTTTTCGAAATGACGGGCGAGGGTCTGTCGGAAGTGGCAAACCCGTCTGCCCTGTTCCTGTCCGATCAGGAAGCGCAACCGCCCGGAAGCGTGGTCTTCGCGGGCATTGAAGGTACGCGGCCCGTTTTGTGCGAGTTCCAAGCATTGGTTGCGCCCGCTCCCGCAGGACAGGCAAGACGCTCGGTCGTCGGATGGGATGGCGGACGTCTGGCGATGATATTGGCGGTCCTGGAAAGTCGGTGCGGCATCCCGTTTGCGGGCCTTGATGTGTACCTGAACGTCGCCGGTGGCCTCAGGATAAGTGAACCTGCGGCAGATTTGGCTGTGGCAGCGGCGCTACTTTCCGCACGCGAAGATGCAGCGTTACCGCGTCGCACTGTCGTTTTCGGCGAAATCAGCCTATCAGGTAGCGTAAGACCCGTTGGGCAGACGGAAACACGGCTGAAAGAAGCTGAAAAGCTTGGCTTTGAGGTCGCCATCCTGCCCGAGCGGAGCAAATTGGGACAGAACGTCGGATTGCAGGTGCAGAAGATGCCTGACCTGGCGGCACTGGTGGGCCGGTTCTTCGGAGCCGGTTGAGGCAGAACGGACGGGAACGAGCATGGAAGGCTTCACCATAATCGACGGCATTGTTGCCGTGGTCATCATTCTTTCGGCAGTACTGGCCTACAGCCGGGGCTTCGTGCGTGAAGCGCTGTCGATTGGTGGTTGGGTATTGGCGGCGATCGTGGCCTATGTATTCGCACCGACCGCGCAGCCCCTGATCAAGGAAGTGCCCATTCTCCGGGATTTCCTTGAATCGCCTGATCTCGCCATGATAGCGGCCTTCTTCGCGGTTTTTGCCGCAGCATTGATCGTGTTTTCCGTGATCTTTCCGCTGTTTTCGAGTGCCGTTCAGCGCTCTGCCCTTGGCGGTATCGATCGCGGTCTCGGATTCATGTTCGGAGCCGTAAGAGGCGCAGTCCTCGTGGCGATTGCGTTCCTTGTCTATGACCGCGTGATCGTCTCCGACCCAATTCCCATGGTTGATGAGAGCCGGACAGCCGTTGTGTTCGCTCAGTTGACGGAAACACTGGATGATCAGCTGCCGCAGGACCTGCCCAGATGGGTTCAGGAACGGTACAACGAGCTGATCAGCCAAGCCCAGTGACATTCTGAAAAACGAATCTCATCCGAATCCTTCACGCAGACCCGGTAGTGCACCGCCGTTTCCGGGTCGTCGTCGCTGGTTTTGACGGCAAAAGTTGCCCCCTGAACAGCGCAAGCCAACGATGACACATTGAACCGTCCCGGGTTTACCGGAGAGTTTTTTGTTCAAGACTTCAGGCGACTTTATCAAGGGCATTCAGGTTTGCATAGAATTCCTCCTCCAGTTCTTGCGGCGGCTTGTGGCCGATCGCTCCGTGTAGCCGCTCGGTG
>JAJDZT010000083.1 GCA_022824525.1 Silicimonas sp.
CACCGAGCGGCTACACGGAGCGATCGGCCACAAGCCGCCGCAAGAACTGGAGGAGGAATTCTATGCAAACCTGAATGCCCTTGATAAAGTCGCCTGAAGTCTTGAACAAAAAACTCTCCGGTAAACCCGGGACGGTTCAAAGAGCAATCCCGGAGCGTCTCCTTTGAGATTACTTGTAGCGCTTTTCCTCGCGACGGGTGCCGTGGCACTAAACTCTACTGCAACCTATGCGCAAGATGGCGTTGGCACCCCACCCGAAAACGCTCGGAAAAGAAGCTATGGCAGCGGTTGGAACTGCAATATCGGGTACCGTGTTAATGACGGCACCTGCATCGAGCTCGACATACCAGAAAACGCTTATGCGACCGGAAGGTCCTATGGAACAGGATGGGCTTGTCGACGTGGTTTCGAAGAGATGGACGGCGAAGTCTGCGTGGCAATCTTTATCCCGAAAAACGCCTTCTTGCGATCCTCCGGCTACGACTGGCAATGCCATCGCGGCTTCAGGCAAGACCGCGACTCTTGCGTCGAGATCAATTTGCCGGAGCACGCTTACCTAAGTGCTGACACCTCCGGCAACGGGTGGGAATGCAACCGAGGGTTTGTCGCGGTGGAAGAAGAATGCCGCGCGATTGCTGTGCCGGAGAACGGTTATCTGACCAATGCAGAGTTTGGAGAGCCATGGAAATGTGAGCGGGGATTTGTTCAAGCTGAAGAGCGATGCGAACTCATTGCAATACCGGCCAATGCGTTCCTAGACACAAGATCATATGGACCTGGCTGGCGTTGCGAGCGCGGTTTCGAACCTATGCAGAGTGCCTGCCGGAAGATCGACGTTCCGGAAAATGCGCATCTTGATCGGACTGGCAATGCCTGGCGCTGCGACCGGGGGTTCCAGGCTTCCGGCGAGCAGTGCGTTCTTGGGCGCTAGAGCGATGCAGCTCTGCGGTCACTAAATGAGAAACCAAAAACTGTTTGGATAAGTATGCAAATCTTCGTTCGCGACAACAACATTGATCAGGCTATGCGTGTTCTCAAGAAGAGAATGCAGCGAGAAGGTATTTTTCGAGAACTGAAAGCAAAACGGGCTTACGAAAAACCATCTGAAAAACGTATACGAAAGAAAGCCGAGGCTATCCGACGCCGCCGGAAACTGGAGCGGAAGAAGGCCTTGCGAGAGAACAGTTAGATGCTGGGAAGCGTGAGACAATAGCGGTTATCATGAGCTGTGGATGTCGATGCATAGCGGGCTGGAGCTCGCGCTAGGACGTCGAAAACGGATACTCATTCCCGTCTGCATGAGTACAAAGCCGACATTGGTTGGATGGCGACTTTGTCCCGCAGTCTGTGAGTTCACTCGCCCCCAGATTTCGCACGCGCGGCGAATGGCTGGAAAGCGGGCTGCGGCTGCAGCATCAAGACTGCGTGTCCAAGGTCCGCAAAGGGCCGGTCCTGGCGGTTGACCACGGGGCGCGGGTTCCTGGGCGCTGCGTCGCCAATGATGCCAAGCCCTTGCCGACGTTTATGCCGGAGTTTTGAAGAAACTGCCCTGGCAGCGCCAAGGCAGTATGCTCGCCTGAATTATTGTTGGCGTCAGTTTTGCGTCACTGGTGTGATCTTGCCTATCGGTGCACCGGCGAGAGCGCCGTGTTCGCGCAGCGTGTCAGGGCTATCGGCCCGATAGACGCAATAGGTCCCCTCGCTGGTGAGATACGAGTGATCCCACTCGATGATATCCCCCAGTTTGGCGATGGCGGCGTTTGAACCTGCCGAAATTTTCTGCTTCTTCTCCAGTCCGAAGAATCCGACCCCGGGGATTGGACGCTCGATCACGAAGACCTGGTGGCCATCGCGCGGCTCTGCCGCTGCTGGCTGACCGCCGCTCACCGTTGGGGAATTGATGAAGAGGACTTCGGTGATCTTCTCGGGGGTGATAGATGCGGCCAGCATCATATCCCGAATGGCGTTTTCATCTTTTGCGGTCACGACGACATAGCTATCTACGCCAGCCGAAAGCGTTTCGTCGACTGTCAGTCCGTATTCCTGCATCAAGGCTTGCGGCGGCGTTTCAAAAGGTGCGTCTAGTTCGACGACATACTGCCCGGCCAATGCGGTGGCGGGCAAAAGAAATCCAATGAGGCAAGCGCCGATTTTGGTGGAATTTGAAGTCATGTGAACCTCCCGGTTTAAATTTAATGTGTTTCGGTCTTCTTGGCTATGATCCCGAAAACCGACTACACTCATGGAAGAACCCGAGCTGAAATGTCCTGAATGAAGCCCGAAATTAGTCCGAAATCCGAGTATTTGTCGATTGGCCGGGGTCGGTACGATCGCGAAACCGGGTCACTGTTGGGCGAGGACGGGCAGCCGATTCATTTGCGCCGACAATCAGCCGAGGTCCTAGCGATACTGGCGGCATCGCCAGGCGAAATTGTCAAACGTGAGACACTGATCGAGACTGTTTGGAGGGATGTGGCGACGACGGACGACTCCCTCATCCAATGCATCTCGGACATCCGCCGCGCGCTTGGCAAGAATGTCGTGGAGACATATCCAAAGGTTGGGTACCGTCTGGCAGTGACGCCGAGAGCAAGCCCGGTGTCGGAGGCAGTTCGCTACCGTTCTCTGATAGCCGGTGCGGTCGCTGTCGCCCTTTCCGTCGCTATTGCAATCGGGTGGTGGAATCTCCGCATTCGATCCGACAGCCCCGACACGGAGACCGCGATCGTGCCGCCTCGCATCGTGGCGGAAAAGACCCTGGCCGTGCTGCCCTTCGTCAATCTGGGCGGCGGAGAGGCGCTTCAGTATTTCGGTGACGGGTTGAGCGAAGACTTGACGACCGACTTGGCCAAGATCGCCGACCTGACCGTGATTTCATATGCCTCGAGCGGCGATTTTCCTGAGGCCGAGACAGGATTCAGGAATATTGCGGACAATCTGGGTGTCCGTTATTTGGTCCGTGGCACGGTGCGGCATTCGGGCGAGCGTGTCCGCATCAATGTATCGCTGATCGATCCCATCGAAGGCACTAATATCTGGGCGGAACGGTTCGACCGGGTTCGGCAGGACCCCTTCGACATTCAGGAGGACGTGACCCGCGCTATCGTCGACGCGCTTTCGTTGACGCTCGAAGCGGAGGATGCACCAAGTCGGATCGCACCCGACGCATACTTTATGCTGCTGCGCGGCCTTGCGCCGCTCAGAGAGAACACCGCCGCGGGCAATGCGCTCGCCCGGGACTACTTCGAAAGCGCTCTTGCACTTGATCCTGACTACGCGCGCGCGCATGCCTACATCGCGGTGTCGCATGGCCGGGATACGATGTTTGACTATACCGGCGATCCCGGCGGCGTTTCGATCCAAAAAGGGCTCGAATCCGCGATCACCGCCATCCAGCTCGACCCGAACCTGCCGAATGCCTATCTGGCCCTCGCCATTCTGAACCTCGCGATTGGTGAACATGACAAGGCGCTGTCCGCTGCGCGGCATTCTATCAGGCTGAACCGCAATTTCGCGGATGGCTACGCGGTTCTGGCAGAGGTCGGGGTCTATGGCGGCAATCTGAAGGAGGCACTGGAGGCCATTCAGTACGCCAAGCGCCTCCACCCACATCATCCTGCGAGCTATCACTGGATCGAGGGGCACATTCTATTCCAGCTCAACGACGCCAAATCGGCGAGTCCGATGCTGGAGCAGACAATTGAATTGGCGCCCGGTTTCGTACCTGCGGCTGTCACTTTGGCGGCTGCATATTCTGATACGGGCGATCAAGAGCGCGGCCGTTCCGTACTGAATGCCGTCAGTTCGCTGGAACCGGACTTCACGCTAGCCGAGTTCCTGGAACAAACACCCTACGCAATGGAAAATCGATTGAAACGCCTCGCCGACGCGCTGGTCGTACTCGTAGAAAATTAGCGCTTGGCCGCCTATGTACGCCTTCCATTCTCGCCCGCAATCAAAGGTCGTTCTGCCTGTCTTCTGGGTATCGAGAGTTAGTGTTTGCGCATTTAGGTAGCAATGTCCGCTATTCGGGCTGCAACAGCAGCATCAGGAATGTGCCTATGGTGTCCGCAAAGGGCCGCCTTAAGCAATGTTTCGTGTAACGTCCGCGCGGCATCGAAAGCCGTCTCCTCAAAGGGAAAGTATTCTCCCAGAGCGCATCTTGGAAGATATCGTTTTCAGTTGGGCGCGCCTTGTGGCACGATTGTTCCGATAGGCATGCTTTAACATGCCATCAAAACGGGAGGAGCCACATGAATTTAAGACCAGACCCCACATTCTATGCGACACCCAAAATTGCGATGGAGGCCCCGGCGGAGACATTGGCGTTTACGTTGATGCTCAGCCCCGATGGGTCGAAACCCGATGGCTTGGCTGTCGTTGATGTCGATCCTAAGTCAAAGACCTATGGCGAAATCGTTCATCAGCTTGTGATGCCGAACAAGGGCGACGAATTTCATCATTTCGGCTGGAATGCCTGTTCATCGGCTCTGTCGCCGTTGACGGGGCATGCCTTTCTCGAACGTCGGTACTTGATCATCCCGGGCATTCGGTCGTCGCGCATTTACGTGATCGATGTCAAAGAACCGCTAAAAGCAAAAATTCATAAGATTATCGAACCCGAAGAAGTCTTTGCGAAAACAGGCTATTCGCGACCCCATACCATTCATTGCGGGCCGGAGGGGATTTACGTCTCGACTCTTGGCGGTGGTGGCGACGACGGTACAGACGGGCCGCCGGGCATCTTCATCATGGATTGCGAGACGTTCGAGATACTCGGGCGATACGAGATGGATCGCGGCGAGCAGGACAAACATTACGATTTCCGGTGGAACCTGCCACGCGATTACATGGTGAGTTCTGAATGGGGGTTGCCGCCACAGTTCGAGAACGGCATCGTCGCCGAGGATTTGCTATCGAACAAGTACGGGCACAAGATTCACTTCTGGAACCTGCGCGAGCGCAAGAATGTCCAGACCATTGACCTCGGCGAGAACCATCAGATGGCACTTGAAATCCGCCCCGCGCACGACCCGGCGAAGGACTACGGCTTTTGCGGCGTTGTAGTCGACACGACAAATTTGCAAGGCGCGATCTTCACGTGGTGGCAAAAGGATGACGGCACATTCGAGGCAAAGAAGACGATCACGATTGATCCGCGCCCGGAAAAGGCCGAGAACTTGCCGCCGCTGCTGCAGGGCTTTGAAGCGGTCCCGCCTCTGGTGACGGACATTGATCTCAGTCTAGATGACAAGTATCTCTACGTTGCCTGCTGGGGTCAGGGTGAGATGCACCAGTACGATGTATCTGACCCGATGAACCCGAAACTGACTGGTAAGGTCGAGTTGGGCGGTATCGCTCGCAGCGCCAAGCACCCCAACGGCAAGCCCTTCGTCTATGGCCCGCAAATGGTCGAGATCAGCCGCGACGGCAAGCGCGTCTACTGGACGAATTCGCTCTATTCCACGTGGGACGATCAGTTCTATCCCGATGATGAGGGCGGACAGATGGTGATGGCGAATGTCGGCGAGAACGGTGGGATCGAACTCGACAAGGATTTTTACGTCGACTTCCCCAAAGGCTACCGCAGCCACCAGATCAGACTGGAGGGCGGCGACTGTTCAACCGACAGTTTCTGTTATCCCTCCGTCTAACGCGTGGGCGCATTGGACACGACAACGGCCCTTTGGTGGGCCGTTGTCCTCTCAGAGCCTGACCGAAAAGTTTTACGTTTCCTGGCAATGTCTTGCTAATCTGCGCGTTACGAGGCGGATGCTGGCGACGAGCGCCCAGGCCGCTGAGCTTTCCACGGTACGTTCCCAGTCTTTCGCCAACCTCCGACACC
>JAJDZT010000033.1 GCA_022824525.1 Silicimonas sp.
GCTGGAGGCACGGCATTCCCGACCAATGCGCGGCCTCTGGCGACCGAAACCCCACGCAGAACATGAGACCCGCCGCGCCAGCGCTTCATCGCAATAGTTTTGCAAGAGGCTCATGTGTTAAATAATTATGATTCAGGCTCTTAGAGCGGGCAACCGTTGTTTTGACCGTTTGGACGGAGGCCTCCGTCAACTCAGACGCGGTGCGGGAGGAAGCGGACCGCGCCAAAAGCGTGGGGAAGCTTGTGCATACCCGGCTCGATGACACGCCGCTTCCCTGGGGGTTCGGAGAGGCGCAGTATGTCGATCTGCGGAAGTGGGACGGGACGCCCTCCGACCCCGCCTTCCGGAAGCTGATCCGGTCGATCAAGGACAAGATCGATCCGCCCTCCGAGGCCGAGAAAGCGGCGCGGCTCAGGGGTGGCTCGCCCGTAGCGCCCACGCGAGCCGACGGTCAGATGCGGTTGGCGGATACGCCGCTCAACACGCCACCCCCCAAAGATGACCCGGCGGGAAAGGCGGCGCGCCTGAAGGAGCTTTGGGAGAACACCGACGATCTGCTCGATTGGGTGGCCGCGACAGGACAGCTGCCGGAGCAGATCGAACCGGCGCTCAGGTTCTTTGCCGCCATCCGGGACCGGGAGACCCCGACATGGACTGCGCTGTCCTTCCGGCGGGACGCGTTGTCGGATGTGCTTTCGGAGTACCCCGATCTGGATATGAGCCACGAGTCCCTGTGCAAGCGGCTCAAGGCCATTGTGCAGTCGGTGACCGACCTCGAAGCCTATATCAACCCGACGCAGCCGGAACCGGGCGCGCCGGACGAAAAGCCTGTACAAACCGACCCGATCATCCGCCGCTCGGATTTCGAAGAGATCGGGACGCAGATGGAACAGCTCGGCGCCGTCTTTAAAGGCGATGATGCGGTGGCGGCGCTGGAACCCGCGACACTCGGCTTTCTGAGCGACGCGGTGGCGGAAGCGATGCAGGCTGCCCGGAAGAAGCCGTTCGGCGAACGCAGCGAAGCCGCGCAGTTCGACACGCTCAAAGCTGCCATCAAGCGGGTGACCTATGGTGTGGGCGCGCTGACCGCGGCGGAACAGACGAAAAACATCTCGAAATTGCTGTCGCCTGCGGCCGAAGAGGCGTTCGAACGTCTGGCTGCAGAACTGGACACGTATTTCGACTGGCTTCTGACCTATTTCTGAGACGGAGCAACAGCTTCGGCGAATTGCGCCTGTAGCAACTTGTGTAAACACATTCTTAACCGAGCCGCACGATACCGGATCCGCTAATCATGAGGTCCAAATGCCGCTGCTTGATCCCACCGGTAAAAATGTTGGTGCGACTGGTGATGCGTTGATCGACGAGGCGCTGACCACGGTCCGCGAGCATTTCGGGATGCCGGTTGCCTACCTCTCGCGGTTCGATGGCGACACGCTTGTGTTTCGGAATGTCTCGGCGCCCGGTCTTTCGCACCTGATCAAACCCGATGATCGGATGGCGCTGAACGAGACCTACTGCCAGAAGATCATCACCGGAGAGCTTCCAAGCCTCATCCGCGATACCGCTGACGAGCCGATCTGCCGGGAACTCCTGGTCACGTCGACGGTGCCGATCGGAAGCCACCTGAGCCTGCCTGTCGTACTGGCCGATGGCCGTCCATACGGGATGTTCTGTTGTTTCTCTCCGGAACCGAACCCCACGTTGAACGAACGCGACTTGGCGGTGATGGCGTCCTTCGTCACGTTGGTGGCACGGCAGGTTCAGACGGAGAACGACCAGAACGAAGACAACGCGCGTGATCGGCGTGAAATCGAGACACTGCTGCGCGAGACACCGTTTGATGCGGCGTATCAACCGATTGTGCGACTGAGCGATGGTACAACAGTCGGGTATGAAGCTCTCATCCGCAAGCATGGTTCGGAAGTCGGCACGACAGAGGCGATCTTCCGGCAGGCGGCGCGGGTTGGCCTTGGCATAGAGATGGAGCTGTTCGCAGCCGAGATGTCGTTGAGCCGCATGCCGGAACTGGACGCGTTGGAGTACATTTCCATCAACGCGTCGCCCAGTCTGATTTGCGATGATCGATTTGAAACGGCGATATCCGGCGTTGATCGGCGCAAACTGGTCGTGGAAGTGACCAAGTACAGCGAAAACGCGAATATTCCAAACCTTCTCAAGCGGTTAACAGACCTCAGGCAAAGTGGCGTCCGCATTGCGATAGACGATGTGGGCTCCGGATACTCCGACTTTCAGCGCATCACGCAGATTTCGCCAGACATTCTCAAGATCGACCGATCCATCGTGACGCAACTGGACCGTGATGCAAAAAAGCGCGCGGCTATCGCGGCACTCCAGTATTTCGCCGCAGAGACTGGCCCGACCGTGGTCGCCGAAGGTGTGGAACGCGAGGAAGAAGCGACGGCGCTGCGCAAGCTCGGCGTGCCTTTGGCGCAAGGCTGGCTTTTTGGCCGGGCAGCGATTCCTGACCAGGCAACCATGGCCACAGGCGCGGGTGAAGCGCAAAGCCTGCTCAGGTAACACCGGGACTTGCGTCCCTCTCCCGCGCCTGCGAAGACCAAGGAGGCGAAGGAGAGCGATGTATGGCGCTGCCAGTAGAAACTCAGGTGAAGTATTGGGGGGTCGCCACGGCGGTATTCCTCCTGATTATGTGGGCGCTTGGCGACGTCATCCTTCCTTTTGTTCTTGGTGCTGCGCTGGCCTATTGCCTTGATCCGGTTGCAGATTGGCTTGAAAACCACGGGTTTTCCCGTGCAATCGCGACCGGGCTGATCACTTTCTTTGCCATACTGGTCTTCATATTTGCCGCACTTCTCATTGTGCCAATGCTGATCCGGCAGGCGACGGAACTGGTGGCAACCGCCCCCGAGATGGCTGCAAACCTGCAAACCTTTCTAACGGAGCGTTTCCCGCAATTGGGTGATGCGGATTCCGTGTTGCGCAGATCGCTCTCGAACCTCGGGCAAAACCTGCAGTCACGCGGCGATGAATTGCTGAACGCGGTTCTGGCATCAGTTTCAGGACTGGTGAATGCAATCGTCCTGTTCGTCATCGTTCCAGTCGTCGCCTTCTACCTGCTTTATGACTGGGATAACATGGTGGAGCGCGTCGATGCGCTGTTGCCCCGCGATCATGCGCCGGTGATCCGCAATCTTGCACATCAGATTGACCGTACAATGGCCGGGTTCGTGCGAGGACAGGGCACCGTGTGCCTTGTGCTGGGCATCTATTATGCCGTAGCGCTTATGGCGGTCGGTTTGAACTTTGGACTGATCGTCGGGTTCATCGCTGGTGCCTTGACGTTCATTCCATATGTGGGCGCGCTTGTCGGCGGCCTACTGGCCATCGGTCTGGCACTTTTTCAGTTCTGGGGCGATTGGCTCTGGATCGCGTTGATCTGGGCGATCTTCCAGTCTGGCCAGTTCGTTGAGGGGAATATCCTGACACCACGATTGGTCGGCTCCTCCGTCGGCTTGCACCCGGTCTGGCTGATCTTCGCTCTTTCTGCATTTGGAGCTCTGTTCGGCTTTGTCGGACTTCTCGTCGCTGTCCCGGTGGCCGCGATGATCGGGGTGTTGGTGCGCTTTGGCATCGAACAGTACAAAAGCAGCCGTCTTTACAAGGGGCTCGCAGAGAAGGACCCGGATTGATGGCCGTGAGCGAGGAGCAGATCGCCCACGCTCTCGAACTGTTCGCGGGCGTTGGTCCCATGACCACGCGGAAAATGTTCGGTGGGCTCGGCATCTATCGCGACGGTCAGATTTTCGCCGTTCTGATGTCTGACGGTGTCCTGAAATTGAAGGGTGCCGGCGACATGATCGACGTCTTCGAAGACCAGGGCTGGGAGCGCTGGACCTATTCGCGCGAAGGTTCCGAAAAGGTGACCGCAATGCCGTACTGGACTGTCCCAGATGACCTTCTCGACGACCCGGAAGCGGCCAGCGCCTGGGCACAGCGCGCAATCGAAGCACTCTAGAAATGGCAGAACAGCTCACCTTCGATCTGCCGGTCCGCGATAGCCGAGCGAAAGGCGATTTCTTTGTCAGCGACGCGAACGCGATGGCTGTTGCACGGCTGGAAACGTCCGACACATGGCCGAACGGGAAACTTGTCCTTATCGGTCCAGAGGGCGCAGGGAAAAGCCACCTCGCCCACGTGTGGGCGGAAAGCGCTGGCGGTCAGGTACTGTCCCTGTCCGACCTTCTGGAACTGGACATCCCTGCGGTTGAAACGCCGATTGCCATAGAGAATGCCGAGAACCTGACGTCGGCCTCGGAAGAAGCGCTGTTTCACCTGCACAACCATATGGGCGCATCCGGGCTGCCCTTGCTGTTGATCGCGCGGGTGCCGCCTGCACAGTGGTCGATAGGGCTTCCTGACCTCAAAAGTCGGATGATGGCGACAGACTCAGTGCGCATCGATCCTCCGGACGACGCACTTCTGGCAGCCGTGATGGTCAAGCAATTCGCCGACCGTCAGTTGAGCGTTTCACCTCAGGTCATCACCTGGTTGGTGACGCATATGGATCGATCTTTTGGCACGGCCCAGCGTCTTGTCGGGCAACTTGATCGGGTCGCGCTGTCCGAAGGCCGCGCTATCACCCGGCCTCTTGCACAAAAGGTCCTAAACGCCTCCCCAGAATGAGGGAATTGCCGGTTTGATTCGAACGGGAATTCGCCGAGAGGCGCAAAATTTACGATTTCATTAAGGATGCGTTTACCAGTTTTCGGCACCCAATACGCATGGTTAACGACGGAAAGAATATGCGTACACTTTTGGTAGAAGACGACCTTGTAACGGCACATAACATCGGCACCGCGCTCGAAGATGACGGCTATCTTTGTGACATTGCCGGAAGTACATCCGAAGCTCTCGATTTCCTTCGGCATACACATTACTCCGTTGCAATCCTCGACTACTATCTTCGCTCGGAAACGACGCTCTTTCTCGCCTCGCATATCAAGTTGCGGCACCCCGACACGAAAAGCATCACGATCACCGGCTCTCCGCTCTGCGCAAGCGGGTATGGCGTGGGGCAACTCAGCACGGACTTCCTGTTTCGAAAGCCGTTTCCGGTGTCTGATCTCGTTGAGATTGTTCGGTATCTCGACAGGACAACCGACGTGCAAATGGCTTCGACGGCATCGGCCTTGGGTGCATTCACCGCCTGAGCCCCCGACCGGCCAAAAGAAGCCCAACACGCTACATTCACTGGACAAAACCGGCCCGTACGCGCAATAGTCGTCACTCTCACGTCACAATTGACTGCGAAACGGACAAGATGACCGTTGTTACCGATTTCCTGAAGGCGGAGCGTACGCCAGCGATGTCCCTGGAAGAGAAAGACTTCTCCGGGCCAGATCGCTTTTTCAATCGGGAACTGTCCTGGCTGGCGTTCAACTGGCGCGTTTTGGAAGAAGCACAGAACCCGAAAGTTCCGCTACTCGAAAGGCTGCGTTTTCTCTCGATCTCGGACACGAACCTCGACGAGTTTTACACGGTCCGCGTGGCCGGCCTGCGCGAACTTGCAGATGCCGGGAATACCACACCGGCCGCAGACGGGCTGTCCCCCGCAGAACAGCTTGTCCTGATCAACGCAGAAGCGCGGCAACTCATGGAGCGCCAACAGGATGTATGGCGCGGTCTTCGCAGCGAAATGGCGGCTGCAGGCATTGTCATAGAGACGCGGAACAACCTGTCAAAAGAGGACAGGGCACATCTGGAAGCCGTGTTCCTGAGCCAGGTTTTCCCCGTGTTGTCACCGCTCGCGATCGATCCGGCACACCCGTTCCCGTTCATCGCGAACGAAGGGTTCTCTCTCGCGCTTGAGCTTGAACGAAAGTCGGACAAGCGGCCGTTGCGGGCGCTGTTGCCTGTGCCGCACAAGATCGATCGCTTCATTTCGCTTCCAGCGACCTCTGGCCATCGGTTTCTGCAGTTGGAAGAACTTCTGCTGCTTCATCTCGACCGCCTGTTCCCGGGCTACAAGATGACCGACAACTGCGCCTTCCGTGTTCTGCGTGACAGTGATTTGGAACTGGAAGAAGAAGCCGAAGACCTTGTGCGCGAATTCGAGGTTGCCTTGAAACGCCGCCGTCGCGGTGAGGTGATCCGCCTCACCATGTCCGAGGGAGCACCGGGCGGTCTGCGCAGCGTCATCATGGACGAACTTGACGTCGATGAGACCGAGATTGTCGAGGTTGCAGGCCTTATCGGCTTGGCGGATTTATCCGAATTGGTTTTGGAAGAACGATCGGACCTGCTTTGGCCGCCGTTCCAGCCGCGCGTACCCGAGCGGGTTCAGGACCACGACGGGGACATGTTTGCGGCGATCCGCCAGAAAGACATGCTGCTCCACCACCCTTACGAAACGTTCGACATGGTCGTGCGTTTCCTGCGGCAGGCAGCGCTCGACCCGAACGTACTGGCGATCAAGCAGACACTCTACCGTACCAGCCGCGACAGCCCGATCGTCGAAGCACTGTGCGAAGCGGCCGAAGACGGCAAATCGGTCACGGCACTGGTCGAGTTGAAAGCGCGTTTTGACGAGGCCGCGAACATCCGGCAATCACGGCGGCTGGAGCGATCCGGCGCGCATGTCGTGTATGGATTTCTCAACTACAAGACACATGCCAAGATCAGCACCGTGGTCCGCCGCGAAGGCAAGGAACTTGTCACCTATACGCATTTCGGAACCGGGAATTATCACCCGATCACGGCACGCTTTTACACTGACCTCAGCCTGTTCACTTGCGATGCAGCCTTGGGGCGCGATGCAACGAAGGTGTTCAATTATCTTTCCGGTTATGCAGAGCCGCAGGATATGGAGAACCTCGCGATCTCTCCTTTGACGCTGAAGGACACGCTTCTAGAACGGATCGCGGAAGAGGCGGAAAATGCACTCGCGGGCAAACCGGCCGCAATCTGGGCCAAGCTGAATTCTCTCATCGAGCCAGATGTCATTGACGCGTTGTACCTCGCCAGTCAGGCGGGCGTTAAGATTGACCTCGTTATTCGGGGGATCTGCGGGCTGCGTCCGGGCGTTAAGGGACTGTCCGAGAATATTCGCGTCAAATCCATCGTCGGACGTTTCTTGGAGCATTCGCGGATCGTCTGCTTTGGCGCGGGCGCGGCTTTGCCGTCCAAAAAAGCGCGCGTTTACATCTCGTCGGCGGACTGGATGGGCCGCAACCTGATCCGCCGCGTGGAAACTTTGGTTGAGTGCACGAACCCGACCGTCAAGGCCCAGATCGTCAGTCAGGTTATGGCCGCGAACATGGCGGACGAGGCGCAAAGCTGGATACTCGGACCGGACGGCACGTACACCCGAGAAGTGGTGCCGGAAGGTGAACGCGCCTTCAACTGCCACAAGTTCTTCATGGAGAACCCTTCCCTTTCTGGCCGCGGCTCGGCAGGCGCAAAGGACGTGCCTGCACTGACGCATAGCTGGGATTAGAGGGCGTCTTGCTGACTGGGCCGCGCACCAGAGAGATCAAGCTTTCCGTTGCCTTGGACCCTTGCCTAATGCAATCTCCAAAGGGGACGACCTCGGGGAGATGGCATGGACGGCACACCGTCGGGCGACAGTGAAGACTGGGGGCCGTTCGGGCGTCCCCTTTTCAAAGATCCGTCCGCCCTTGCGCTGAAACGCGTCGGCGTCGTTGACGTTGGCTCGAACTCTGTCCGAATGGTGGTTTTCGACGGTGCAGCGCGCAGCCCCGCTTATTTCTTCAACGAAAAGGTCATGGCTGGCCTTGGAACCGGGATGGCCGCCACCGGCAAGCTGAACCCTGAGGGCCGTATTCGCGCGCTCAAGGCAATCAAACGCTTTCAGCTTCTGGCTGACGCGATGGGGATCTCTCCGCTGACCGCAGTCGCCACGGCCGCTGTCCGCGAGGCAGAAGACGGCCCGGACTTCGAAAGGGAAGTTCTGGAGCAAACCGGTCTCAAACTCTGGGTCATCGAAGGTGAAGAAGAAGCCCGGTTGTCTGCGCAAGGCGTGTTGCTTGGATGGCCTGACGCAAGCGGCCTCGTCTGCGATATTGGCGGGTCCTCGATGGAGCTGGCCAAGCTCACCGAAGGTGAGGTCGGTCGCTGCCTGTCGTCGAAACTCGGCCCGCAACGCCTCAAGACCCTGAAGGGCGGCAAGAAAGGTCGCAAAATCGCGATCCAGGCGGGTGTGAAGGAACTGGCTGCCAAAATCGGCAGCACCGGGGAACGGCTGTATCTGGTGGGCGGATCATGGCGTGCCATCGCCCGGATCGATATGGACCGGCGTGGCTATCCGTTGACGGTGCTTCACGAGTACCGGATGACGCGGAAGGCCATGTACGCCACCATCGAACATATCGAAACCTCGTCGACCGAGGAATTGCGGGCGCGCACCGGGATCGGCGAAAGCCGCATGGCGCTGGTTCCGATAGCCGCTCAGGTTTTGAAAGAGTTGGTTCGCGAATTGAAACCGCGCGACATTGCGGTTTCCAGCTACGGCATCCGCGAAGGCATGCTCTATGAACAGATGCCGGAGAAACTGCGAGCCCGCGATCCCCTGATCGAGGCATGTCGGTTCGCAGAGGACAAGGACGCCCGCATGCCCGGGTTCGGGCGCAGGCTCTATGATTTCGTGTTGCCGCTTTTCAAGGCGCGCAACGCCCCTGACAAAAGGCTGATCAAGGCCGCCTGCTTGCTTCACGATG
The DNA here is from genome assembly GCA_022824525.1 of Silicimonas sp. Classification (GTDB taxonomy): domain Bacteria; phylum Pseudomonadota; class Alphaproteobacteria; order Rhodobacterales; family Rhodobacteraceae; genus JAJDOD01. Next base: position 8,718 of record JAJDZT010000033.1, read on the forward strand.
TCAGTTGGCGCGCGCATCCTGACTACCGGCACGAAGTTTGCTTCGACGAAGTGACCCGCGCCAATCTCGGTGGCATGACACATAGGCAGCGCATCTTCCTCGGAGTTGCATTGCTCCATCGGTACAAGAACTCACGGGATGACTCGCCGTTTCACGCGCTCTTTGACCTGATCGACGACGACGATTTGCGCAAAGCCGAAATACTGGGGAAAGCCATGCGTTTTGGCGCGATGCTCACAGCGTCGAAGGACAGCGATATGGGCGACCTAAGGTATTATCCGAAAAAGGCCTTGCTCGAATTGCGCCTTGCGCCTGGCACGCGCGATCTTTTCGGCGAAGTCGCGGAGGCGCGGCTTGCCGCATTGGCCAGCGCACTCGGCGACGTGCAGGTGGTTGTCAAAGGGCGGTAAATTCGCGCATCGGATTTGCGGCGCTGGAATGAGACCAGCCCCAAAATCCAAAGATCGATCAAAGTTCGACCTCTCCTTCGGGCTCCCCCATCTCTTCCGGCGTTTTGCGCCGAATGATGATGTCGCCGTTCGGCAGCACTTCCGGAGGGTGATACGCATTCAGATTATCGACAAACCCCTGCAGGTCCTCCAGTGCCGGTTCCATCTCCGCCATGAAGCCCTGCATGAAAAGCCGCAAGGCTTCGGCCATCAGGTCACGCCCCGTGGTCCCCTCGTCTTGGGCATATACCGGCGAGGCTGCACACAGGAGGGCCGCTGTCAGAAGTCTGCGCATGGGCAGCAGTATACCACCAACACCCTTACCGGTCCAAAAATATCCCATGGGGTGTGGGGAACAGCGTTCCCCACGAAACGCGGGGCCGGAGGCCACGCAAAGCATCGCGTGCGCGGGACGCGCACATTCCGGTCAGAGGCCAAGGCACCAGCGCATGACGGCCTTCTGCGCGTGAAGCCGGTTCTCCGCTTCATCGAAGATGACCGAATTGGGTCCGTCCATCACTTCGTTCGTGGCCTCTTCTCCGCGGTGGGCGGGAAGACAATGCATGAAAAGGGCGTTGGTTGAGGCATGCCGCATGAGCTCGGCATTGACCTGATAAGGACGTAGCTGGTTATGGCGGCGCTCCTTCGCGGTTTGGCTGTCGTGCATCGAGATCCACGTGTCGGTCACCACCAGATCCGCGCCTTCAACAGCGCGGTTCGGGTCGCGTTCGATCCGAATGGGGCGCCCGGCACCCGCTGCAAAATCCATCACCGCCGGTTCCGGGTCGAGCGTCTCGGGCCCAGAGAATACAAGGTCGAACCCGAGTTGACCGGCCGCATGCGCAAAGCTTGCAAAGACGTTGTTGCCGTCCCCGCACCAGACAACGCGCTTCCCGGCAATCGGGCCGCGATGCTCTTCGAACGTCATGATGTCGGCCATGATCTGGCAAGGGTGCGAGCGGTTTGTCAGACCGTTGATCACCGGCACTGTCGCATGTTCCGCCAATTCAAGAAGGGCCTCTTCTTCAAAAGTCCGGATCATTATGAGGTCGACGTAACGCGACAGGACACGTGCCGTATCTGCGATCGTTTCGCCGTGACCAAGCTGCATTTCTGCGCCGGTCAGCACCAGCGTCTGGCCTCCCATTTGACGCACGCCAACATCGAAGGACACCCGCGTCCTGGTCGAAGGTTTCTCAAAAATGAGGGCAACGATGTGCCCATCCAGCGGAGCTTCGTCGTCCGGCGCACCTTTTGGTCGCCCGGCGCGGGCAGTCTTCATCTTGTTGGATTGGTCCAGAATGGACCGAAGGTCGCCCGGATCGGTTTTGTGAATATCGAGAAAATGGGTCATCGGTTTCGCCCTTGTCGGCGTTGATTATTGAGTGTTTTCGGGAAGCGCAGGATCAGGCGGCTTTCAACGCCGAGGCTGCGCGGTCAAGACGCACGACCGCTTCCGATATCTCGGCGTCCGTGATGTTCAAAGGTGGCAGAAGCCGTATCGTGTTGTCGGCTGCGGGCACGACGATCACTTCCTCCGCAAAACCTGCCGAAACAACTTCGCCCGGCGCGATCTTGCATTTGACACCAAGCATCAGGCCACTGCCCCGGACGCTTTCGAAAACACCGGGATGTGCGGCAACAAGCCCTTCGAGTTTTTGACGGAGAAGTCCGGCTTTCCGGTTCACCTCGTCCAAAAATTCGTCATTGGCCACCGTTTTCATGACGGCGTTTCCAACGGCGCAAGCAAGTGGATTGCCGCCATAGGTCGAACCATGGGTGCCAAGCACCATACCGGAGGCCGCGTTTTCCGTCGCCAGCACGGCACCCAACGGGAACCCTCCGCCAATTCCTTTGGCGACCATCATGATGTCGGGCGTCACACCCGCCCATTCATGGGCAAAAAGCTTGCCAGTCCGTCCGACGCCGCATTGCACCTCGTCAAAGATAAGAAGGGCACCGGTTTCGTCGCAGAGATCGCGGAGCCCTTTAAGACATTGGTCGGGCACATTCACGATGCCACCCTCCCCCTGGATAGGCTCGATAATGATGGCGCAGGTCTTGTCGGACACCGCCGCGCGCAAAGCATCATGGTCGGCAAAGGGAACCTGTATGAAACCCGGCAAAAGCGGTCCGAAACCCTTGACCATCTTCTCCGCACCGGAGGCTGCGATTGCAGCGGAAGAGCGCCCGTGAAATGCGCCTGTGAAGGCAACGATCTCCACCCGGTCCTCGCCCTTGTCGGACCAGTACTTCCGGGCCATCTTCACGGCAAGCTCGCAGGCTTCCGTGCCGGAATTGGTGAAAAAAACGGTATCGGCGAACGTGGCTTCGGTCAGCCTGTCTGCCAGTTCCTGCTGCTGGTCGATCTGGTACAGGTTCGAAACGTGCCAAAGTGTTTCGGCCTGTTTGGTCAGCGCGGCCGTCAACTCGGGATTGGCATGGCCCAGCACGTTCACCGCAATGCCTGCGCCCATGTCGAGGAAGCGTCGACCATCCGCCTCGATCAGCCAGCAGCCTTCGCCTTTGACGAACTGCATCGGAGCGCGGGAATAAGTCGGCAGAATGGACGGGATCATGGGTGTTTTCCTCGATAAGAGAGCCAAGAGGTGCCAGCCGGGACTGACCAAGTCAACGATTGTTGGAGTAGAGACGTGCGGAAGCGGACGCTGTGATCAGCGTCGGCGTCGGAGACTGGATGTCAAAATGCACGTCATCCGGACGAGGTACTCTGGCCGCCAGACAAAATCAAGCCGTTTGAACAGCGCCTCTAACCGCTTCGGGGTCAAGAAAGGCTTCGACGGCGGCCGTGGCAATCACCGTGACATCTCCGCTGTCGGGATTGGTGATATCAAGCCCGCCATGGGTCGCCGTCACGCTGACCTTACCACGTGGCAGGCCGGCTTTCAGCACGTCGGTGTCGACGGCATCGGGGTTTTGGACGGCCACGGTCACGCGCACCTCCATGGAGGCATGGTCCAAGCCCAGCGCCGGGAAAAGCGGAATGGACGAATGCCGGATCGCATCCTCGATCGCGCGGGCGGCCGCCTTCGTGTAGTCGCGCCCGTGCAGGTCGTTGCCCTGCCCCATTTCGATGATGAAACGTTGCATCAGCCGACCCCCTCCAAGGCAACCGAGATTGCCGCGTTTGCGATAACCGTCGGTTTACCGCCATCCGCACGCGGAACATCGAGGCCGCCTTTCACCACGTGGATGGTGGGCTGGCCGTAGGGGAAGACCGCCTTGAGCGCTGTTTCGTCGACTTGAGCCGGATCCTGCACACCGATCTCGACCGTAAGCAGCATTGCGCCCTTCTCGACACCGAAAAGCTCGGCGAGATTGATCGAGTTGTGCCAAAGCGCGTCTTTCAGCGCACGCACCGCCGCCTCGGTATAGTCTTGCCGGCGGAGCGATGTGCCCATGCCGAACTCGGTCAGAAGTCGTTTTGCCATGCGCCCTCTATCTCGCAACCGCGCTGTCTTGTCGAGCCAACGAAAGATCTCGTTAACCCTCCGGCCTGTAAGGTTCGATCAGGCCGCGACATATGTGGACTTTCGGCGACAGGGTCCCTTGGCAGCGCTTGTATCGGTGCGCCGGGGTTACTAAAGTAGGGTCCGACGAAAGGCAGGTGCAGAAATGTCGTGGACGGACGAACGCGTCGAGACGCTCAAGAAAATGTGGTCGGAAGGCCAGTCGGCAAGCCAGATCGCCAAGGAATTGGGCGGCGTGACGCGAAACGCTGTAATTGGCAAAGTCCATCGACTGGGCCTGTCGAACCGCGCTGGAGCGTCTGCCCCGGCGCCTGAAAAGAAAACCGCCAAGGCCGCGCCGAAGAAAGCGGCTCCGAAGCCCGCAGAGAAGGTCGTTGAAGTGACCGTAGCGCCTCGCAAACCCATCGTTCCCGCAGGACAGCCGCTGCCGCCGCAGCCGTCCGCGAACGAAATCAGCCCCGAAGCCCTCGCCAATGTGCGGGAGGTTGAAAAGGGCGCGAAGAAGATCAGCCTGATGGAACTGACCGAACGGACCTGCAAATGGCCTATCGGTGACCCCGCAACGGAAGAGTTCTGGTTCTGCGGCCTCGCCGTGCAGCAGGGCAAACCCTATTGCGAAGCGCATGTGGGCGTGGCGTTCCAGCCCATGTCGAACAGGCGCGACCGGCGGCGGTAAGTCGAACCAAATTCACAGGTAATTAAGTAGGCAGGCCCGCTCTTCCGAGCGGGCTTCCCTTTTGACGTTTTGCGCAGTGGCTGCTCCGCCCGAACCAAGCCATGGTTTTCAAAGCGAATTCGTGAAGCCTGTGAAACGCGTTTGAATGATATCGTTCCAACCGGTCACATAATTCTCTCTGGTTTCGGCGGCATTCTCTCCGCGAGCTTCCCAACCGCTGTGGATCAATGTTACAACCGTTTTTCCGTCGTCCACAGCTTCAAATTCAACTGAGACTGTCGTTGCTTCGTTCTCCGGCAAACCCGGATGCCAGCTGAACGCGATGCGTTTGCCTTCCTGGTAGTCCAATATGGTGCCCCAGACCCTATGCTCACCGCTCGCCGATATCTCGAAAATCTTCCCACCTTCATATCGTTCGATAACAACGGTATCTGGTGCCGGCTCACCAAGATACGGGCTCACTGAATGCGTATCCAAAGGCCACCAATGCGAAGCCTTGGACATGAAAGCTTCGAAGGTTTCACGCGTGTTTCGGTTGATCGTGGAAACGACTTTGATTTCATCAAGGGACATCAGGCTACTCCGACTGTTCATCAATTGAAGCCAGCAGACCGGACCAATGGGCTGTCCAGAAAGCTCGTATTTCTTCGAGTTTTTCTTTGTTGACGCAGTAGATGTTCCTTGCCCCTTCAGGCCGGGCATAGACCAAAGAAGCATCCTTCAGAACCTTGAGATGCTGCGACATGACGGGCTGGGAAACATCGATTTTCAACGCCAGCTCGCGCACCGACATTGGCCGCAACGCCAACTCATCGATCACGCTCTGACGTATGGGATTAGAAAGAGATTTGAGCTCATATTCATAAGGCATTTCTAATCATAAGGATATTCTTATGATTCACGCAAGCCCAAAACCTGTTGGAGCACCTGACCCCATTACTTTCGAAAACCGGGCGTTAGTGGAAACTGCAAGCGATGGACTTGAGCGGAGTATGCTTAAGAAAGCGTTCATCTTCGTTAACGCGCGTCGCTTAAAACTGCCGCTTGTTTGTCCACACCCACCCCCGCACCGACGCGACACCGACGCAGGCACCGACGTCACACCGACGTTCCGATTCATCATCACACCACGCATTTGAAGGCGTTAAGACCCGGTCCATGCGCAGGCAACGCCGTAGAGACGCACGCGCCGTTAACCCTTCCCGAGCCGCGCCGAACCCGTTATCAGCGCCTCCCATGAGCAATCCGCCTGACCTACGTCCTGATCTTGCCGCCGCCCGTGTGCCGGAAACCCGCCGTGACGGGCAGCCGACGATTGGGATGGTGTCCCTCGGATGCCCCAAAGCGCTGGTTGACAGTGAGCGGATCCTGACGCGACTTCGCGCCGAAGGTTATGCAATCAGCCCGGATTACTCCGGCGCAGAGGCCGTCATCGTCAACACCTGCGGGTTTCTCGACAGCGCCAAGGCTGAAAGCCTTGATGCGATTGGGGAGGCGATCCGCGAGAACGGTCGTGTGATCGTGACCGGATGCCTTGGTGCCGAACCGGACTACATCACCGGCGCGCATCCGAAGGTTCTGGCCGTCACCGGACCGCAGCAATATGAGCAAGTGCTGGATGCGGTGCATCAGACGGTGCCACCCAGCCCCGATCCCTTTGTCGATCTTCTGCCCGCGGCCGGGGTCAAACTCACCCCAAGGCATTACAGCTACTTGAAAATTTCAGAAGGCTGCAATCACACTTGCAGGTTCTGCATCATCCCGGACATGCGTGGGAAACTGGTCTCGCGTCCGCAAAAGGCGGTCGTGCGTGAGGCCGAGAAACTGGTCGAGGCCGGGGTCAAGGAGCTGTTGGTCATCAGTCAGGACACCTCCGCCTACGGCACGGATATCCGCGAGCGCGAGGCAAAGTTCCCCATCCTGCCACTGGCGCGGGCGCTGGGTGATCTCGAGGCATGGGTGCGACTGCACTACGTGTACCCCTACCCTCATGTGCGCGATCTGGTTCCGTTGATGGCAGAAGGGCTTTTGCTTCCCTATCTCGACGTTCCTTTTCAACATGCACATCCCGAGACGCTGAGGCGCATGGCGCGCCCTGCGGCCGCTGAGAAAACTCTGGCGGAGATCGCCGCCTGGCGCGCGGTCTGTCCGGAGATCGCCATCCGCTCCACCTTTATCGTGGGGTACCCGGGCGAAACCGAGGACGAATTCAGGGTGCTGCTCGACTGGCTGGACGAAGCACAGCTCGACCGCGTTGGATGCTTCCAATACGAAAATGTCGAAGGAGCTCGATCAAACCAACTGCCAGATCATGTCCCGGCCGAAGTGAAGGAAGAACGCTGGCACCGGTTCATGGAAAAGGCGCAGGCGATCAGTGAAGCGAAGCTGGCTGCAAAAGTAGGCCAGCGCCTGGAAGTGATTGTCGACGAGGTTGATGAAGACGCCGCAACCTGTCGAACCAAGGCAGACGCACCCGAGATCGACGGGAACCTGTTCATCGACGAAAACTTCGAGACGCTCAGTCCCGGAGACATTGTCGAAGTCGAGGTGGAAGAGGCGGGCGAATACGACCTGTGGGGGCGGCGGCTGTGAGCGCTTGGACACGTATTCCGTCGAGTGGCAGCTTCAAAACCTCGGTTTCCGACTTTGCTTCTCACCTACCGCCGGGGCCCAAACGTCAAAAGCCCTTGGTTCGCGCCCCATTGTCCCGATAAGATTTGCTTCATGCCATTCGAGAAAGTCCAATCCGAAAAAGTCTCCCAAGCGGTCGTTCGCCAGATCGAGCTATTGATTTTGCGCGGCATTCTGCGGCCCGGAGAACGCTTGCCCTCGGAACGCGAGTTGTCGGAGCGGTTGGGCGTGTCGCGCCCATCGTTGCGGGAAGCCGTTGCGACGCTTCAGGATACGGGACTTCTGATCAGCCGGGCAAACTCGGGAATATTCGTGGCAGATGTTCTGGGCTCAGCCTTTTCGCCCGGCCTGACACGACTATTCAGCGCACATGACGAAGCGGTCTTCGATTACTTGGATTTTCGACGCGATATGGAAGGGTTGGCGGCGGAACGCGCGGCGCGCCTCGGGTCCGACACGGATCTTGCCGTCGTGAACGAAGCCTACCTTCGAATGGAAGCGGCCAATGATAAGCGAAACCCGGCGAAAGAGGCTGAACTGGACGCCGCATTCCACCTCGCGATCATCGAAGCGAGCCACAACGTCGTCATGCTGCATATGATGCGCTCCATGTACGAATTGTTGCAGGAGGGCGTTTTTTACAATCGCAAGATCATGTTCCAACAACGCACACGAAAATCAGCGCTTCTGGCCCAGCATCGCGATATCAACACCGCCCTTCAGGATCGCGACCCGAAAGGCGCGCGAGACGCGGTCGAGGCCCATATCGACTTTGTAAAGGTTTCCTTGAGCGACCATCTCAAGTCCGAGAAAAACGAAGCCATCGCTCGCCAACGGCTTGCTTTCGAAAAAGAGCGCTAGGCGCGGCTCATGGATTCCAGTTTTTCCATCAGAGCCGTAAGCGCCAGGATGTAGCGCTCGTTCGTGAGACGACCGTCTTCATTGAATTCCCTTGCGGCACCCGCCACCAAAACTTCTGGTCCCGTCAGCATTCTGGGCTGAAAAGAATTCATCGCAAGGCGCAACGCGTATTGCGCCCGCGCACCACCCGTACGCCCTGCTGCCGCCGACATGATGGCAACAGGCTTGTCGTACCAGGGCTTCCCGTCGACCCGGCTCACCCAATCGAGCGCGTTCTTCAGGCCACCCGGGAACGACTGGTTGTACTCAGGAGTCGCGATTGCAACGGCGGCGGCGTTCGAAATCTGGTCTGCGAGACGCTGCGCTTCTTCTGGAATGCCATGCGCAGTCTCATCGTCGCCGTTGTAGAGCGGCATGGCAATCTCGGCCATGATCGCCTCCCCTCCCCAAAGTCGCCCTGCTTCGTGGACAAGCTTCGCGTTCACGGATGACTTGCGGAGTGACCCCGAGATCATGAGAAGCGTGGACATGTCGAAATTCCTTTATTGCCGCGCACTGTACTTAGAGCGCGTCACCCAAAGGAAAGATCAGCGCTCGATCGATGCAGGATATGTGCCGAGAATTCTCAGCTCCGACGTGAAGTATTCCAACTCTTCCAAGGCAAGCTGGACGTCACGGTCCTCCGGGTGGCCGTCGATATCGGCGTAAAACTGGGTGGCAGAGAAAGAGCCGTCAACCATGTAGCTTTCCAGCTTTGTCATGTTGACGCCGTTTGTCGCGAATCCACCCATGGCTTTGTAGAGTGCTGCCGGGATGTTTCGGACGCGGAAGACGAAAGTGGTCATCATGCTTTCGCCGCGCCGGGAATTGTCGGGCTCACGCGCCATAACCAGAAAACGGGTCGTATTGTGATCGGCATCCTCGACGTGACGCGCCAAAACGTCGAGGCCATAGACCTCGGCGGCGAGTTCGGACGCTAGAGCTGCCTGAGATGCAATGCCGTTTTCCGCGACCTCGCGCGCAGCCCGGGCATTGTCCGGGCTGACACGGCCTTGAATGTCGTTCTCCCTCAGAAAGCGTGCACATTGAGGCAGGAGAACAAGATGACTGAAAGCTTCCTTGACGTCGCTTAACTGCGCTCCGGGCACACCGAGAAGGTTGATGTGAACACGAACAAACGCCTCGTCTATGATGTGAAGGCCACTCTCTGGCAACAGTCGGTGAATGTCGGCAACGCGCCCGTAAGTGGTATTTTCGACGGGAAGCATGGCAAGATCGGCCTTTCCGGCGCGTGTTGCCTCGATCACATCCTCGAAGGTCCGGCAGGGCAAAACCTCCATATCTGGGCGTGTTTCGCGGCATGCCTGATGCGAATAGGCGCCTGGTTCTCCCTGAAAGGCGATGATTCCGCTCATCTCTCGGTCCTTGACTGCGGCAAAAAGGGCGATTGGTCGCGCCTCTTATCCCTTGAAGCCGGTCAATGGAAGCGGATAGATAGCGCCAAATTCGGGAACGACTGGACTGATCATGTTCGATACGATGACGATGACGAAGCTGATGGGCGGGTTTTGCGGCGCCTTTCTGATCTTCCTTCTGGGCGGATTCTTCGCCGAATTCATTTACCACGAGGCGGAACACAAGGGTGACGACCATCACCAAGCCTATACCATCGACACGGGCGATGATGGCGGCGAAGCTGAGGAAGTGGTCGAAGTTGCCTTTGCCGACGTGTTTGCGGCGGCTGATCCTAGCGAGGGTCCCGGCCTTTTCCGCAAGTGCTCGGCCTGCCACAAGGTTGAAGATGGCGCGAATGGCGCTGGTCCTCACCTGTTTGGTGTCGTTGGACGGGAAGTCGGCGCAGTTGGTGACTTTGGTGCCTACTCGGGTGCTTTGAGCGAAGCGGCCGATGTCTGGACACCGGAAAACCTGAACGCCTTCCTGGAAAACCCGAAGGGCTATGCCAGCGGCACAACAATGAACTTCGCAGGTTTCAAAGATATCGAGGATCGCGCGAACATCATCGCGTGGCTGGACTCGCTCGACAACTGAGCGAAACGATGATCGACGAGGAACCCGGTGCGTCTCGCATCGGGTTTTTTCTTGCACTCACGACACTTCACACGGTGGTCAGGACGCTGGACGGTCGACAAATCGAAAAGTAGGTACAATTTTAAGCTAACGGTCGTAAATCGGCCCGGTACTGAATTGAGGAGCCAATCGATGCCGAAAACCGCGATGAGCGTGTCCCTTCGTCTTTCGCCAATTTCCCCGTATCAAATGCTCGCAATTGGCGCGGTTTCCCTTGGTACGGCATTTGCACTCCCGAACCTTGCAAAAGGCGAAAGCCACGAAAAGATCATCGTGAGCCACGGCTACAACGAATACGACGAACTGAAGTATTCTCCCGAAGACGGACATCTTGGTTATGTGAACCCGGACGCTCCCACCGGCGGCGAATTCAGCATCGCCTGGATTGGTACCTTCGACAGCATGAACCCCTACGCCACGGGCATCGGCACACCGGGTCTGCTTTCAACGACCATGTATGAAGACATGATGGTCCCGACCTCGGACGAAGTGGGGTCCACCTACTGCCTCCTCTGCACCACGCTCGAGTATCCTGAGAGCCAGGACTGGGTCATCTTCAACCTGAGGGACGACGTAAAGTTCTCCGACGGAACCCCCATGACAGGTGCAGACATTCTCTTCGCGTTTGAGCTGCTGAAGGAACAGGGCACGCCTTCATATGCGGCCTTCGTGAATGCGAACGTCGAAAGCGCCGAACTTCTGGACCCCTACAAGATCAAGTTCACTTTCAAGGAGGGTGTGCCTCGGCGCAGCCTGATCACGACGATGGGCAGCCTGCCTGCATGGCCGAAGCATTGGTACGAAGAAACCGGGGCGCGCCTGGACGAAAGCCGTTTGGAAATCGGGCCCGGCACAGGCGAGTATGTGCTCGACGAGATAGATGTTGGGCGGCAGATCATTTACAAGCGCAACCCGGACTATTGGGGTGCCGACCATTACCTCAAAGTGGGTCACGGAAATTACGACGAAATCCGCGTTGAGTACTTTGGCGATACCATCGCGGCCTTCGAAGGGTTCAAGGCAGGCGAAGTTACTTTTCGGCAGGAAAACAGTTCATTGAACTGGGCCACGAATTATGAGTTTCCGGCTCTCGACAAGGGCTGGGTCGTGAAAGCGACGCTGCCGAACGGCAATCTGCCTCCGGCGCGTGGCTTCATCTTCAACATGCAGGATGAAAAATTCGCTGACAGGAACCTTCGTTTGGCCATTGGGCGCATGTTCAACTTCAACTGGACCAATCAGAACCTCCAATACGGCCTTTTCCAACAGCGTGAGGCGTTTTGGGAAAACGAGCGGCTGAAAGCGACCGGACTTCCCGAAGGACGTGAATTGGAGCTTCTGGAGCCTTATCGCGATCAACTTCCGGAGGAGATCTTTACCGAGGAGGCATTCGTCCCCCACGAGAGCGGTGATCGCCCCCTGGATCGGCGCAATCTCCGTGCCGCACTCGCCCTGATGGAAGAAGCCGGCTACACTCCCGGTTCCGACGGCCTGCTACGAGACGCCGACGGCAATGTTCTGTCGATCGAGTTCATCGAAGACACGCAGTCCATGGATCGGATCATCCTGCCATATATGGAGAACCTGAAATCTCTCGGTGTGGATATCGTCTATAACCGCATCGACCCGGCACAGTACCAAGACCGCACTCAGAACAAGGATTTCGAGATGCGCGATGCCGCCTACACGGTGGGTCTTGTGGAAGGATCTGGACTGTCCCAACGCTTCGGTTGCGAAGACAGGAACGATGTCTTCAACGACGCTGGCTACTGTAATCCGGTTGTGGATGCCCTCGCCGAAAGCCTGCTCCGGGTTGAAACCTACGATGAGATGGCAGCCCATATTCGGGCGATCGATCGCATCATGCGTTACGACTACTTTGTCATCCCGGTCTGGTATCTTCCGGAATCCTGGGTCGCGCATTACGACATGTACGAATACCCAGACGAACTCCCGCCTTTCGATGTCGGCTTCCTCGACATCTGGTGGATCAACGCGGAAAAAGAACAGGCGCTGAAAGCCGAAGGAGCACTCAAGTAATATGGGCGCCTATATCCTCAGACGCCTTCTGCTGATCATCCCGACACTGTTCGGGATCATGCTGATCAATTTTGTTCTGACTCAATTTGTCCCCGGCGGACCGATCGAACAGTTGATTGCCCGCCTCGAGGGCGGCGGCGACGTGTTTGAGAGCTTTGCGGGCGGCGGCAACGATGTCGATACCGAGAGCCTTGATAGCGACAGTAGCTATGCCGGGGCACGAGGACTTCCCAAAGAATTCATCGAAGAGCTTGAACGTGAGTTCGGTTTCGACAAACCCGCCTATCAACGCTTCTTCGAGATGATGTGGGACTATCTGCGCTTTGACTTCGGCGAAAGTTACTTTCGATCCATCAGTGTGATCGACCTTGTCATAGAGAAGTTGCCCGTTTCGATTTCTCTTGGACTCTGGTCAACTCTACTGGCCTATCTCATCTCGATACCGCTCGGCATTCGGAAGGCCGTCAAGGATGGATCGAACTTCGATACCTGGACGTCAGGCGTTCTGATTGCTGCCTATGCGATTCCGGGGTTCCTCTTCGCGATCCTTCTTCTTGTCCTCTTTGCCGGCGGTTCATACTGGCAGATTTTCCCGCTTCGCGGTTTGACGTCGGAAAACTGGGAAGAAATGTCTCTGATCGGAAAGGTCGCAGACTACTTCTGGCACCTCGTTTTGCCACTGTCCGCACTCATGATCTCCGCGTTCACGTCAATGACTTTGCTGACAAAGAACAGTTTTCTCGACGAGATCCGCAAGCAATACGTGGTTACCGCGCGTTCGAAAGGACTGAGTGAAAGCCGTGTGCTTTATGGTCACGTGTTCCGCAACGCCATGCTGATCATCATTGCCGGTTTCCCCGCTGCCTTCATTTCCATTTTCTTCGGCTCGTCACTGATTATCGAAACGATCTTCTCGCTCGATGGTCTGGGCCGCCTTGGCTTTGAAGCCGCCGTTGCGCGTGACTACCGGGTTGTTTTCGGCGTGCTCTATGTTTCCGCGCTGATCGGGCTTCTCGTGAATATCCTTTCGGACCTCATGTATGTCTTCGTCGACCCTCGCATCGACTTCGAGAAGAGGGAGACCTGAGAAATGGCCCTCCGCGAAGACATCCCCGATGCGCCAGCCACTGAAGAGACCAATGCAGTCGACATTCCGAAGCGTCGGCGCATGTGGCTTTCGCCACTCAATCAACGCCGGTGGCGCAACTTCCGAAACAACCGCCGCGCTTTCTGGTCCCTGATCATTTTCGCCGTGTTGTTCGGGCTGAGCCTGTTTGCCGAGTTCCTTGCCAACGACAAGCCGATCCTCGTGAAGCATAAGGGCGAGTACTATATGCCCATCTTCAATTTCTATCCGGAGACGGCCTTCGGCGGCGACCTTCGAATTGAGGCTCAGTACCAGTATGAAGATATCGAATGCCTCATCGTGACCGGCGGCGTCGTTGAGTGTTACGACGATCCGGAAGGCATACTGGCCGAAGTGGCAGAAAGCGGCACTGCGTTGGGTGAGCCTGTCGAGAAGGGTTGGCTGCTTTGGCCACCTATCCCTTACAAATACGACACCATCGTCGATATTCAGGGCGCGGCCCCTTCTCCACCAGACGAAAACAACTGGCTTGGAACCGATGACACCAAGCGGGATGTGCTTGCCCGCGTGATTTACGGGTTCCGGCTTTCGATCATCTTCACTCTGATTGTGACGGCCGCCGCGTCGATCATCGGCATCGCCGCCGGCGCAGCGCAGGGGTATTTCGGTGGATGGATTGATTTGATCTTCCAACGTCTGCTGGAAATCTGGGGGTCTACCCCACAGTTGTACGTCATCATCATCCTGTTCGCGATCCTGGGGCGAAGTTTCTGGCTTCTGGTCTTCATCATGATCCTCTTCGGATGGCCTGCTCTGGTGGGTGTTGTGCGCGCCGAATTCCTGCGTGCGCGCAACTTTGAGTATGTTCGCGCGGCGCGCGCGCTCGGGGTCTCAAACACAACAATCATGTTCCGGCACATGCTGCCCAATGCCATGGTTGCGACACTCACGCTGCTGCCATTCATCATTACCGGCACCATCAGTTTCCTCGCGGGTTTGGACTTCCTTGGATACGGCCTTCCCTCATCCGCGCCGTCGCTGGGAGAGATGACCCTGCAGGCCAAACAGAACCTGCAAGCCCCTTGGCTGGCTTTCACCGCCTTCTTCACCTTCGCGATTATGCTTTCGCTGCTCGTCTTCATTTTCGAAGGCGTACGAGACGCGTTCGATCCAAGAAAGACCTTCTCGTGAAGGGGATCGAGGTCTTGCGACGCCGCGCGCGCCGGCATGCCGGAGGGGCTCTGCCCCTCCGGACCACCCCGGGATATTTGCGGGCCAATAATGAGGGTTGGGTTTGAGAAACCTGCTTGAAGTTCGGGACTTGAATGTCCGCTTTCGCCAGGATGGCGTCGTGACACATGCCGTACGCGACGTATCGTTCGACCTGAAGAAAGGCGAAACCGTCGCTCTCGTCGGGGAAAGCGGCTCGGGCAAGTCAGTGACCGCATTGTCCACCGTGGACCTTCTGGCAACCAGCGCAGAAATCCAGGGCTCGATCAAATATGACGGCACGGAGTTGGTGGGCGCACCTGAGACAGAGCTCCGCCGGGTGCGGGGCAATGACATCAGCTTCATTTTTCAGGAGCCGATGACATCTCTCAATCCTTTGCACACGCTCGACAAGCAACTGGGAGAGTCTCTTCTGATCCACCAGGGTCTTACCGGGCGGGCTGCCGAGGACCGCATCCTCGAACTGCTCCACGAAGTCGGCATTGTCGATCCCGAAAGCCGATTGAAAAGCTATCCGCATCAGCTTTCGGGCGGCCAGCGCCAACGTGTGATGATCGCCATGGCGCTTGCCAACAATCCGGAACTGCTCATCGCGGACGAGCCGACAACTGCGCTGGATGTCACGATCCAGGCACAGATACTTGATTTGCTGGCTGGGATTCAGCGCGAACGCGGCATGTCGATGCTGTTCATCACTCACGATCTCACCATTGTTCGCAAGTTTGCGGATCGTGTGAACGTGATGAAAGACGGTGAGATCGTTGAGCGCGGCGAGACCAAGACGATTTTTGCGACGCCGGAACACCCTTACACACAAAAGCTCCTTTCGGCGGAATCGACCGGACGTCCAGACCCGGTGCCGGATGACGCCCAAACGATAGCCGAAACGGAAGACCTTAGGATTTGGTTCCCCATCCAACGTGGATTGTTGAAACGAACTGTCGGCCACGTAAAGGCTGTCAATGCCGCCACGCTCAGCGTGCGCGCGGGCGAGACCGTCGGGATCGTCGGCGAAAGCGGGTCGGGCAAAACCACACTCGCCCTGGCGATCATGCGGTTGATATCTTCCGAAGGACCCGTGGTTTTCCAAGGGCGCAACATTCAGGGCTTGAAGTCACGTGATCTCCGGCCGCTCCGTGCCGAAATGCAAATCGTGTTTCAGGACCCCTATGGTTCGCTCAGCCCGCGGATGAATGTCGAAGAAATCATCTCCGAAGGCCTGACCATCCACAACGTCGACCCGGATCGTGACCGACGCGAGTTGGTGGCTGAGATCATGCAGGAAGTCGGGCTCGATCCGTCCACCATGGATCGCTACCCACACGAATTTTCAGGCGGCCAACGGCAACGCATTGCAATTGCCCGGGCGATGATCCTTCGCCCCAAACTCGTCGTGCTCGACGAGCCCACGAGTGCTTTGGACATGACGGTCCAAGTGCAAATCGTTGAACTGCTCAGAAGCCTCCAGAAGAAGTATGGGCTGGCCTATCTGTTCATCAGCCACGACCTCAAGGTTGTACGCGCACTCAGCCACAAGGTGATCGTGATGAAGCGGGGCGACGTGGTCGAATCCGGTGATGCCAGCCAGGTCTTCGATGCACCCGAAAGCGAATACACCCGTGCCTTGATGGCAGCAGCCTTTGAGGTAACCACCGCGGCCGAGTAACGCGCGTGCAGTCTTGTCACCCGACATGAGCGCGACACCGGCATACGGCGCTTTGCGCTTGCACCCGCATCACCCAGACGCTTTAGTGAACGAGCGTTCACGTGGGAGGCAACATGGATTTCGCGGTAACCGAAGAACAAGACGCCATCTATGAGACGGCCTATGCATTTGGCCAGGAGCACATCGCTCCGTTTGCGCGCAAGTGGGAAGCGGACGGAAGCATTCCCAAGGACCTTTGGCGCGAAATAGCGGCTCTCGGTTTTGGCGGACTTTATGTCTCGGAGGACGCCGGCGGTTCCGGTTTGTCGCGCCTTGACGCAACTCTAGTCTTCGAAGCGCTTTCTGCCTCTTGCGCAAGCGTGGCGGCATTTTTGTCGATCCACAATATGTGTGTCCGGATGATCGAAGCCTACGGATCGGAAAGCATGAAGGCCGACGTCCTTCAGAAGGCTCTGGCCATGGAAACCGTGCTTTCTTATTGCTTGACCGAACCCGGATCAGGCTCTGACGCGGCGGCCCTCAAGACCAAGGCGTCACGGACCAACGACGGCTGGAAACTGACCGGCACAAAAGCATTCATTTCAGGCGGCGGGTATTCAGACGCCTACATCGTAATGGCGCGTTCCGGCGAGGATGGACCCAAAGGTGTCTCGGCCTTTCTTGTTGAGGACGGCTCGCCGGGGCTTAGCTTTGGTGGGTTGGAAGATAAAATGGGGTGGCGCAGTCAGCCCACACGGCAAGTGCAACTGGACGATTGCCCTGTGCACGCCAGCAACCTTCTGGGCGAGGAAGGGCGGGGCTTCACCTACGCCATGGCTGGGCTGGACGGAGGTCGGCTCAATATTGCGGCATGTGCTCTCGGTGCTGCCCAATCGGCATTGGACCAAACACTGGCTTATGTGGGCGAGCGTCGGGCCTTTGGCAAAACGCTCGACCGGTTTCAAGCGTTGCAGTTCAAACTTGCCGACGCCGAGATATCTCTTCAGGCCGCGCGCAGTTTCCTTCGCCATGCTGCGTGGTCTCTGGACACAGGGCAACCTGACGCAACCAAGCGCTGCGCAATGGCAAAAGCCTTTGTAACCGAGCGAGCGTATGAAGTTGCCGATACCTGTTTGCAATTGCATGGCGGCTACGGGTATCTCGCCGATTACGGCATCGAGAAAATAGTCCGCGACCTCCGGGTTCATAAAATTCTTGAAGGCACGAATGAGATCATGCGCGTCATCGTCTCCCGCGATATGCTGGCCTCGAGATGAGTAAGATCCACATTCGAAAGACCGGGCGAACGGGACGGATCACCTTGAACCGACCGGAAGCACTGAACGCTGTAACTCACGAAATGATTGGGGAAATAGCGGCGATCCTGCCTGTCTGGGCTCAAGATCCAGACATCTCCATGCTTGTCATCGATGCGACTGGCGACCGTGCGTTCTCCGCGGGCGGAGACCTGATGGGGATCTATCGCGCCATGTTGGCCGGCGATTACGAGACGCCGCGCCGGTTCTGGCGGGAAGAATATGCCATGAACGCGGCACTGTTCCACTTTCCAAAGCCGGTCGCGACGTTTCTGCAGGGCTTCACGATGGGCGGCGGTGTCGGCGTGGGCTGTCATGGGTCTCACCGCGTGGTCGGCGAGACCAGCCGGATCGCGATGCCGGAGTGTGGCATTGGCCTCGCACCTGATGTCGGTGGCACATTGCTGCTGGCGCGAGCGCCGGGCAGGCTTGGCGAATACCTTGGCACCACAGCGTATCGCATGGAGCCGGGAGAGGCTATTCTGGCCGGGTTTGCTGACTACTACATCCCCGAAGCAGAGTGGTCTTCATTGATCACCGAGCTTGAAGCGCACGGAGATTGGACTGCGATAGATCGCGCGGCACAGGATGCCCCAAAGGCCGCGCTGGCGGACGTGCTTGACAAGATCGACGCCAATTTCGGGGGCGAAACGCTCCGCGACAATGTAAATTCCCTGCGGGCAGACAGCAGCGACTGGGCGAAAGAAACGCTTGCTGCATTGAGCAAGAACGCACCCCTTGCCATGGCCGCCGCCGTGGAACTTGTACACCGTGCCCGCGCCCGAGATACGGTCGAGTTCGCCTTGAAGAACGAGTACCGCTTCAGCCATCGTGTTGCCGAGCAAGGCGATTTTCAGGAAGGCATTCGAGCGCTCATCGTTGATAAGGACAAATCGCCCGCGTGGGGCAACGACGCGGTCGATAGTGCGACGCCAGCAACTGTCGCAGCCATGCTCATGCCGCTTGGGCAGGACGAACTGGAACTGGAGGAGACACCATGAAGATCGGCTTCATCGGCTTGGGCAACATGGGTGCGCCCATGGCCAGAAACCTGGCCAAGGCAGGGCACGAGGTGACAGGCTTCGACGTCAACGCCCCTTCGCCTGAAGGCGTCGCGAATGCGCCGAGCACAACGGACGCGGCAACCGGCGCGGATGTGGTCATGACGATGCTCCCAAACGGCGCCATTTTGCGCCAAGTTGCCGAGGAAGCGATCCCTGCCATGAAGTCCGGGGCAGTGCTCCTGGATTGTTCGACTGTCGACGTGGAAAGCGCGCGGGTCGTGGCTGAACAGGCGCGTGCGTCAGGGCTTGGTGCGCTGGACGCACCGGTTTCAGGCGGCATCGGTGGCGCGGAAGCAGGCACCTTGACCTTCATGGTTGGTGGCGGTGAAGACGCATTCGCGACGGCTTCACCCTTGTTCGACATCATGGGGCAGAAGGCCGTTCATTGCGGGCCGTCCGGAAACGGGCAGGCAGCGAAAATCTGCAACAACATGATCCTAGGCGTCACAATGATTGGCACCTGTGAAGCATTCGCCCTCGCCGACAAGCTGGGTCTTGATCGGCAGGCTATGTTTGACGTGGTCTCGACATCTTCAGGATATAGCTGGACGATGAATGCCTACTGTCCAGCTCCGGGCGTGGGTCCTAAATCTCCAGCAGACAACGAATACACCCCCGGATTTGCGGCGGAGCTTATGCTGAAAGACTTGCGGTTGTCGCAACAGGCTGCGGAAGCAGTGAATGCGGATACGCCGATGGGAGAACGCGCCTCGGAACTCTACGCAGATTTCGTCGAACGCGAAGGCAAAGGCGGAATGGATTTCTCGGCCATGCTGCCACGCTTCGAAAAGCGAGGGCGTAACTGAGGGCTCAGTGCGTTGCCTTCTTCTCGGGGAAAAAGATCGAGAAGACCGGCACGATGGCCCGCGTCACGATAGGGATGAGCAACAGGCCGAGGATCAATCCGAGGATGCCATCAAGCGTGGCTGTCACCAGCCATTTCAGAAAGCCGTTTTCACCACCGACAGACTTGGCAATGTTCTTGATAGGCTCGTAAGGCCAATCGATCCCAAGATTGTGGAGGCCGTGGACGATGATATTGCCCCCGACCCAAAGCATCGCGGCAGTCCCTATTGTCGCGATAATCGTCATCAGCGTGGGCATGAAACGAACCATGTTGCGACCAAGGTTTCGAACAAATGCCGTGCGTCCGATTTGGCTGAGTTTCAGGCCCGCATCGTCCATCTTCACAAGCAGTGCCACCACGCCGTAAACCAGCGCTGTGATGCCAATGGCAATGACAGCCAAAACCAGCCCCTGGTTCAGACGGCTGTCCGTTTCAATGGCTGCAAGCGAAATGGTCATGATCTCGGCCGAAAGAATGAAATCGGTTTTGATCGCTCCCTTCACGCGCGTTTCCTCGAGGTGCGCTGCATCAAGTTCCTCTGCCTCCTGCGCGTGGCTTTCGGGATGCGGGTGAAGCCAGTGCCATATCTTCTCCGCCCCTTCGAAGCACAGATAGCATCCCCCGAGCATCAAAAGGGGTGTCACGAGCCAAGGCAGGAATATGTCGAGTAGAAGCGCGGCAGGCAGCAGGATGACCAGCTTGTTGAAGAAGGAGGCCCGGGCGATCTTCCATATGATCGGCAGTTCGCGGGCAGCAGGCAATCCGGTCACGTATTTGGGCGTTACGGCTGCATCGTCGATCACAACGCCAGCCGCTTTCGCTCCAGCTTTTGCTGCATCGTCCAGCACTGTCGCACCCACCTTAGCGCCGACCTTGGCTGCCTGGCTTGCAATGTCGTCTACTTGTGTCGCGGTCAGCCGAACAATTGCCGCAACATCATCAAGTAACGCAAGAAGACCACTCATTTCTCTGCTCTCCGCTCACCGGGTTTTGTCAGGTGATGAGTCGCACGTTCGGAAGCAAGGCTCAAGATTGGCATTCACTCACGTATTTCCACGCAAAAATAAAGCTAAGTTACGAAACCCGCACCGAAACCCAATGTGCCACCTGTCGAAAAGTCAGGTTGAGACCCGTCTAGTTTCTGGGTGCAATGGAGTGTGTCTTTTCGTGTCTTTCCCTTGCCAAGCGTAGAGCAGAATCCGACGGATCGTGGCTTCTTCGCAGATCCGTATCCGTTCTACGAGCGCCTTCGCGCCATGGGCGATTTCGTGTTCTGGCAAGACTATGACATGCCGGTTGCGACGACCCACACCGCTGTTTCGCAAATCCTTCGTCACAAATCGATGGGTCGGGCCGTTCCAAAGTCCTTGGCTCAACCAACCACACAAGAGTTGGAGAACTGGTCTTCGCTTGAGGCTCACTCGCTTTTGGAGATTGAGCCCCCTGACCATTCTCGAATTCGTCGAGAAGCGCGGACTGCTTTTACCGGCCCTCAGATCGCCACCGTCGCTCCGCGTATCAGCCAATACGCCGACAATTTGATCGACGCATTTGATGCGGAACCTTTTGATCTTATCGATGCCTATGCCAAACCGCTGGCCGCGCTCTCGATCACAGAATTCATCGGTGTTGAAGCTCTACATGCGCCGCAACTGCAAGCCTGGTCGAATGACATGGTCGCCATGTATCAAGCGCGTCGAGACTCAAATATCGAGGCTAAGGCCGAAGCGGCCTCCAAGGCGTTTTCTGCTTTCATTCGCAGTCAGTTAGCGGATCGAAACACGGCTCCCAGAGACGATTTTCTCACTCAACTGCTGGACAGTAAAAAGGCGGGCAGACTCAGTGAAGCCGAGTTGGTGTCTACCGCGATCCTCCTTTTGAATGCCGGGCATGAAGCAACAGCCCATACACTTGGAAACGCGGTTCCGCTTCTTTTGAGTTTCGAGGGGCGTTCAGAAGCGCTCGCACCTGAAAGCATCTCCGGTACCGTCGAAGAGTGCTTGCGTCACCGCCCTCCGCTCCATCTGTTCTCTCGTTATGTTTACGAGGATGCGGAAGTGGAGGGCATGGAATTCAAGGCTGGTGACAAGATTGGCTGTCTTCTGGCTTCCGCATGCCACGACGATGCGACTTGGCCGGACAGTCACGTTTTCGATCCCTTCCGATCGCGCCGTCCACACACAGCCTTCGGAGTTGGCCTCCATTCCTGTCTTGGTGCCGCGCTGGCACGCGTGAAGCTGCAAATCGCGCTACCGGTTCTATTTGCACGCTGTCCAAAGCTGAAGCTGGCGGAACAGCCCACGGTCGCAAACCTCTACCATTTCCACGGCTTTGAAAAACTCATGGTGACCGTCAAATAGGCAAGGCCACGGTCGACTTGATCTCCTCCATCGAGAGCAGAGCCGTCACGTTGTAGATATGCACCTCGGAAATCAGCGCTTGGTAGAATTCGTCATAAGCGCGCGCATTTCGAACGCGCACTTTCAGGATATAGTCGATGTCGCCGGCAAGACGGTGCGCTTCCAGCACTTCCGGACGCGCCTGAAGTGCAGCCAGGAATTTCGCCTGCCACGATGCTTCGTGTTCAGACGTACGAATAAGCACGAAAAAACAGGCTTCAAATCCAAGTTTTTCGGCATCCAGAACAACTGTTTGATGGCCGATGACGCCACTCTCGCGCATCTTGCGAATGCGATTCCAGACTGGTGTCTTCGACGACCCAACAGTCTTGGCGATATCGTCCAAAGACTGACTTGCGTCGCGCTGCAACTCACGCAGAATTTTCCGGTCAAGGTCGTCTATTCGTACTGACATTCTTCAGTTCTCGCCATTCCGTGAAAACCATTCTGACTGGCAGGCAATTTAGAACATTTGTTCTTATCTGCAATCCCATACTGCAAATTTTTGGAACAATATTCTATATTTTTTGTCTGAAGTCAGGATACGAGCATGAAGCACTTTCCCATTTTCTTGGCAGTCGAAGGACGCCGCATCGTTATATCAGGCGGTGGGGAAGCCGCTGTTGCGAAACTCCGCATTCTGATGAAGACCGAAGCACACCTGACAGTGATTGCCGAAGACGCGAACCCGCAAATTGAAGCATGGGCCGATACGGGGTCCATCACGCTTTTGAAGCGCGCACAGGAACCCGGTGACGCTGCCTGTGCGGCGTTGTTTTACGCTGCAAATGACGATGAACTGGAGGACGCGCGCGTGACGCGACTTGCGCAGTCCGACGGAGCCTTGACCAATTGGGTCGACAACCTCGCGCACTCTCAGTTCATCACTCCCGCCATCGTGGATCGAGACCCCGTCACCGTTGCCATCGGCACCGAAGGCGCTGCGCCGGTGCTTGCACGTGCCATAAAGGCTGATCTCGAAGCACGCCTGCCACGCGCGCTCGGGACACTGGCGAGAGTTGGCAAAAGCTTTCGCAAAGCGGTCGAAGTCCTGCCGTTCGGAGCGAAACGCCGTGCTTTCTGGAGCGACTACTATTTCAAGGCGGGCCCCAGAGCGATTGATGATGGCGGACCGGAAGCCCTTCCGGAAACCCTTGAGACTTTGTTGAACACGCATCTGCACAGGGATGAGCAGCCGGGCCACGTGACCTTCGTCGGTGCGGGCCCGGGCGACCCGGAACTTCTGACGGTGAAAGCTCGACGCGCGCTGCATGAAGCCGATGTCGTGATCCACGACCGTCTTATCACAAAAGAAGTTCTCGAACTTGCCCGGCGAGAGGCAACGATCATCGATATGGGAAAAGTGGGATTTGGTCCTTCGACTCCACAGGCCGAGATCGACGCGGCGATTGTCGAACATGCCGCCAAAGGTGCTCATGTCGTGCGGCTCAAATCTGGCGATGCGACAGTGTTCGGACGTCTCGACGAAGAAATCGAAGCCTGCCTTGCCGCCGAACTTTCCTATTCTGTGATTCCTGGAATTACATCCGCCTCCGCAGCCGTTGCCATCATCGGTCAGTGTCTGACCCGGCGCGGACGCAATGCGTCAGTACGCTTTCTCACGGGCCACGATGTGACGGGCTTTGCCGATCACGACTGGCGCGCACTGGCGCGGACGGGAGAGGTCGCCGCGATCTACATGGGCAAGCGCGCCGCGCGCTTCCTGCAAGGGCGCCTGATGATGCACGGTGCCGATCCGGCCACGCCGGTAACTCTGGTGGAGAACGCGTCGCGCACGGATCAACGCGTTGTCGCGTCATCCTTGTCGAAAATGGCCGGTGATCTCGAGGCAGCGAAGATGGACGGGCCCTGCCTGATCCTGTTCGGTCTTGAGCCCCGCAAAACTGCTGCCGCCCTCAGTTCGATCCAGAAGGAGATCGCTTTATGAGCCGCCGCCCCTACACCCCAAAGGTTGTCGCCGCAAACGATCTTCTCAAGGGAGACGCTGTTTGGCTGACCGCAAACGACAGTTGGACGCGAAATATGTGCGAGGCTGAACTGATCGAAGACGAGGCCATCGCGGAAGACCGTCTGATTTTTGCGATTGGACAAGGAAACATCGTGGTTGGCGCGTATCTCGTCGACGCAAGGCCGGGAGAGAATGGTCCCGAGCCGACCCATTTTCGCGAGGCATTCCGAACACGGGGGCCATCGAACTATCCCCATGGGAAACAGGTAGAGAGCTAAAAAGATGTATCACTACAATGACTTCGATGAAGCTTTCGTGCGTGAACGCGTAGCGCAGTTCCGCGGGCAGGTGGAGCGCCGTATCGACGGATCTCTGACCGAGGACGAATTCAAGCCATTGCGCCTGATGAACGGTCTGTACCTTCAATTGCATGCCTACATGCTGCGCGTGGCAATTCCCTATGGCACGCTGAACAGTCGTCAAATGCGCCAGCTCGCCATGATCGCCGATCGGTGGGACAAAGGTTACGGGCATTTCACGACACGGCAAAACATCCAGTACAACTGGCCGGAACTCAAGGATGTGCCGGACATGCTGGAGGCTTTGGCCGATGTTGAGATGCACGCGATTCAAACCAGCGGCAATACAATCCGGAACGTGACGGCAGACCACTTTGCCGGCGCCGCTGCCGATGAAATCGCCGATCCCAGGCCCATTGCAGAATTGATCCGCCAGTGGTCGACGGACCATCCGGAATTCCAGTTTCTTCCCCGGAAATTCAAGATTGCGGTCACCGGATCGCCGAATGATCGCGCTGTCACGAAAGCCCACGACATTGGCCTTCGCATGGTGCGCAATGACGCCGGCGAACCTGGCTTCGAGGTGGTCGTCGGCGGTGGTCTAGGCCGCACCCCGATGATTGGGCAGGTTATCCGTGAGTTTGTTCCGCAGTCGGATCTGCTGCCGTATCTCGAGGCCATCGTCAACGTCTACAATCTGCTTGGAAGACGCGACAATAAGTACAAGGCTCGGATCAAAATTACCGTCGCGGAGAACGGGATGGACACCATCCGCGAGAAGGTTGAGGCACAATTCGAACGTTTGAAGAGCGATTTCGGCGGTTTTGATCAAGAATTGCTTGCTCGGATCGAACATTCTTTCGTTGCGCCCGATTTCAGAACGGCGGGATTGGAAAAGTTCAATTCTGCAAGGGCGTCCAACCCTGCATTTCGAGCATGGACGGATACGAATCTCAGCGAACATCGCCACGACGAGCACGCCATCGTCACAGTTTCGATCAAGGCGCACGGAGCCACGCCGGGCGATGCCACATCAGAGCAGATGCGCGTTCTTGCCGACCTTGCTGAACGTCTCGGCTACGATGAAATTCGGATCAGCCACGAACAAAATGTCATCCTGCCACACGTCCATAAGTCGGACTTGCCGGAGGTATACGCCACACTCCGTGATCATGGCCTGGCGACAGCAAATGTCGGGTTGATTTCGGACATCATCGCCTGCCCCGGCATGGACTACTGTGCTTTGGCGACGGCCCGCTCGATCCCGATCGCACAGGAAATCGCCACACGCTTCGACGAATTGAAACTGGAACACGAGATCGGTCAGCTGAAGATCAAGATTTCCGGGTGCATAAACGCCTGTGGGCACCACCATGTCGGTCATATCGGCATCCTCGGCCTCGACCGCGCGGGTGTTGAAAACTACCAGATCACGCTTGGGGGTGACGGAACGGAAACCGCAGCTATTGGTGAGCGTGCAGGCCCTGGCTTTTCGGCGGAGGAGATTGTCCCGGCGATCGAGCGCCTGATTGATGCCTACCTTGCTCATCGCGAAGGACCTGAGGAGGCTTTCCTCCAGACTTATCGTCGGCTGGGGATGGCCCCGTTCAAAGCAGCGCTCTACCCGGAAAAGGAACAGTCTCGTGCCGCTTGAGGCCCCATACTCTTCTATCGAAGAGCAGGTCGCGGAGCTGAACAGCCGCCACGCGCATCACGCGGCGATGGATATACTCGAAGCTACGCTCGGCGATCCGATGATCGGAAGAACTGCTCTTGTATCTTCGTTTGGAGCAGAGGCTGTTGTGCTGCTTCACATGGTGTCGGTCATCGACAGGACGACGCCAGTTTTGTTCCTCGATACCGAGATGCTGTTCCCGGAGACACTTGAATATCAGCGTGAACTTGCTGCGCGTCTGCGCTTGACCGTCGAAAGCATCAAGCCGGATCGAAACGTAACCTTCCTGAATGATCCAAACGGTATGATGCACACCACTGACCCGAACGCCTGTTGCACCATTCGAAAGTCGCAACCTCTTAAAAAGGCGCTAGAGCCATTCGATGCCTGGATTACCGGTCGAAAGCGGTACCAGGGTGGCAAGAGGTCGGACCTCGCTCTGTTCGAAACAGACGATGCAAGCCGGATAAAGATCAACCCACTGGCGCACTGGTCTCCGGAGAACCTGCAAGAGTACATCGACAACAATCGTCTGCCCCGTCACCCGCTGGTTGGAAAAGGCTTCCCTTCGATTGGCTGCGCGCCATGCACAACTCGGGTGGCGGAAGGCGAAGACGCTCGCGCCGGTCGCTGGCGCGGGCATGACAAAACCGAATGTGGCATTCACTTCGCGAACGGTAAGGCCGTTCGCAAAACGGAGACGACACAATGATCGCGACCGACACAGGATTTCGCGCTGACGATATCACGCTGCGCTTCACCCCACTTGACCAAATCGCCGCGAACGATTGCACAGAAGTACTTGCTGTCGACCTGCCGTCGGACGCCGATCTCTCGGTTCTTGAGGGTCACCTTGATCGCATTGGCGCGATCCGTATCGACTTTCCAAGCTTTGCGGACGGTCGCGGTTTTACGCTTGCCCGGAATCTGCGCCTGCAAGGATACCGTGGCCGCCTGCGTGCAAAAGGGCATGTGATTGCGGACCAATATGCAATGGCCCGACGCTCCGGCTTTGACGAAGTTGAGATCGACGAGGCCCTGGCCGAGAGGCAGCCGGAAAACCAGTGGCTCCGCCGAGCCGATTGGCGAAAGCACGATTATCAGTCGCGCCTCCGCGCCTAATTCGATCCGACCGCCTTCCCCGTTCTTGAAATTCCGTATAAGTGAGGACGGAGTGTAAACTCCGATTGACAGACATGACCGAACAGACGCCGATGAACGAAGCTACTGCAAGACCTGTACTGCTCCCAGACGCGCAGACCGTGACTTCGGTCCAACACTGGACAGACCGCCTGTTTTCCTTCCGCGTGACGCGCCCCCAGAGCTTGCGATTTCGCTCAGGTGAGTTTGTGATGATCGGATTGCTGGGCGACAACGGCAAACCACTTCTGAGAGCCTATTCCATCGCCTCCCCCGCATGGGATGAGGAACTGGAGTTTTATTCGATCAAGGTGCCTGATGGCCCTTTGACGTCCAAGCTTCAGCACATTCAACCGGGCGACCAGATCATCCTTCGTCCGAAACCTGTCGGTACGCTGGTTCTTGACGCGCTGCTGCCCGGCAAGCGCCTTTGGTTCTTTGCCACAGGCACCGGCATTGCTCCGTTTGCGTCGTTGATGCGCGACCCTGACACGTTCGAGCGCTATGAGCAGATTATCATGATGCACACATGCCGCGATGTGGCCGAGCTCGAATATGGTCGCCGATTGGTTGAGAGCATTCGATCGGATGAAATGCTTGCTGAGTTGATGGGCGACGGATTCGCGGACAAGCTTTTGTATTACCCGACCACGACTCGTGAAGAGAGTGATCACATGGGACGAATCACGGACAATCTGACGTCCGGCAAGGCCTTCGCCGATCTTGGGATTGTTGGAATAAACCCTGACGAAGATCGTGGAATGGTTTGCGGATCACTCGCTTTCAACACGGATATGAAAGAAGTGCTGGAAGGGTGCGGTCTCGAAGAGGGCGCGAACAGTGATCCAAAGCAATACGTGGTTGAGAAAGCATTTGTGGGCGACGGCATCTAGAAGCCACCGTATTCCGCCCGCAGAGATTACCGCTTTCATCAGTCCGCTTTGGGCCTGCCAAAGTTACGCTGACCTATGATGTGCTTATTCAACCGCTAGAGAAACGCGGATATCTTCGAGGACACGCGGCAGTTCTCCACGTCCTTCCTGAGCCGAAATCAACTTTGCAACGAGCCGATCCTTTTCCCCGTAGGTGAGTGGAGAGGCTTCGATGATATTCCGTACGATCTCGCCATTGAACGTTTCGGGCTGCAAGGCCGACAAACCAAAGGCAGCGGAGGCCAATGCAGAACCGGTATTGCCCACTTCAAGTCCCGACGCAGATGCCACTTCGGGCTCAACATAAGCATCGGCAAGAGCGACACTCTCAGCAGTATCACTTGGATCACCGGCAATTCCGGCACCGATCAGGAGCGCAACCGCTACGCAGCCGCTCGATATCCAAATTACTCGCCCCATCTGTACATCCTCAAAGGCGTTCCCACACCACGCTCTGATACCCTGAAAACAGGTGGAGCCAAGACGTAGCCGGAGACATGGCAGATGGTCGGCCAAAGGCAGCGCATCGGGGTTGCGGCCATCGGCGGATTTCAGATTATCGCGGCTGCTGAGGAAATTTTCTGCGAACCAATTGCACTTTTGCAACAGGCTAATCTGTGGTCCGCGCCGCTAATAAAGCGGCGCGGTGGATCAGTTTATAGACCAAGAGCTTCGCGCACCTGCTCTATAACCGATTGAATCTGATCGGGGTTTTCTTCACCCTGAGTGATCAGGGCATTAACTGCCTGCTTTTGCAATGCACCAAGGTCAGATTCGTCGACGAAGTTCCGCAGAGCATCAGCGTCAAACCCCTCCGGCGTCAGAGCGGATGCAATGTCACCTGTCGCGTCGACGGTCTCATCAGCCATTTCAGTTGCGTCATCTGCGACGTCTGTAGCCGCTTCGCCAGCATCGTCGGCCGCATCTGTTGCGGCTTCCGTTGCATCAGCGGCTGTATCCGCCACGCCTTCGACGGCGTCCGTTGCCGCCTCGGTCGCACCTTCCACTGCGTCCGTCGAGGCCTCTGCGGCACCTTCCACGGCATCGCTCGCCGCATCGGTTGCGGCCTCTACAGCGTCGTCGGCCGCGTCCACCGCTGTGTCCGTCGCTTCCTCGGTCAGATTAAGTGCATCGTCGGCGGCATCCGCGACGCCTTCGATGGCATCCTCAACAGCACCCTCGACAGCCTCCTGAGCCTGATCAACTGCGTCTTCCACGGCATCCTGAGCTTCTTCGACTGCACCTTCGACCGCTTCCTGAACATCGCTTGCAGCTTCTTCGACAGCTGTTTCGACATCTGAGGCAGCTTCAGCTGCTTCGTTGGTTGCGGTCTCTGCGGTATCCGCAGCTTCCTCGGCGACTTCGGCGACGGGTGCTTCAGTCTCGCCACCTTGCATAACAAACCACGCTACGGCTCCGATCACGACGATCCCAGCCAGTATCAAAAACGGTCTCATTTCTCGGACTCCCCTATGATTCCTTTGCGCACTAGTTGGTGTCCCGAGGCATCAGCGTCTAGGGGGAAGATGTCACCATGCGCGTCACCGGCGAGTGCTGGCTCACGTAGCGGCGCAATTTCGGTGCCAACTGGCCGAAACCGGTTGAAAGCAGGGCGATTCCCTCCTATTTTCCGCATCTCTAGAGAAACCACTAAAGGACAAAACACCATCGCTCGCAGACCACACAACGCACCTCCGGTGCGTGACACAGGCCCCCGGGTAAATGACCGCATCCGCGCGCCTGAAATCCGGCTCATCGGAGCCGAAGGGGAAAACGTAGGCGTCGTATCGCCTGACCGCGCTATGCAGTTGGCCGAAGATGCTGGGCTGGACCTGGTAGAAATTTCCCCGAATGCTTCGCCGCCCGTCTGCAAGATCATGGACTTCGGCAAGTTCAAGTACGAACAGCAGAAGCGCGAAAGCGAAGCCCGCAAGAAGCAAAAGACCATCGAAGTCAAAGAAGTGAAGTTCCGCCCAAATACGGATACGCACGACTATGACGTGAAGATGCGCAACGTGACGCGGTTCCTGGAGGCCGGCGACAAGGTCAAGGTGACCCTCCGCTTCCGTGGACGCGAGATGGCTCACCAGAACCTTGGGCGTGACCTTCTTGAACGCGTGGCGGAAGACATCAAGGAAATCGGCAAAGTTGAGAACATGCCGAAGATGGAAGGCCGCCAGATGGTCATGATGATCGGGCCGACCAAGTAAATCCCTGAAATTACGGGAAGTCAGAGCATTCGGACCGGCGGAAGCGCCGGTCCTTTGACACTCGGGATTCGAAACAAACTGCTCTTTCCGGCACTGCCGTATCATCTCACGCAACGCCGAATGGCTGTTTGAGCCTCAAACTTGCCACAATTGCGCTCACCCGCGTAGTATCGCGCGATCAGTGGGAACGAGTGCGTATGGTAGCGGGGGCAACGATATCCACAGAACTGTCTAACGCAGAGTGGTGGGACGCTCTGCGTGGCGTTGGTAATGAGCATGGCAGCTTTTCAAATCTTGGGCGGCATCACGCAGCCGTATTTGTTGAGCAGTCGCACAAGGTTCTGTTTGTCGGGTTCGAGACAGCTTTCGGAATACGCTCCGGGAGTGAAACGGGCCTTCCGATTGCCTTCGACATTTCTGAACGGCGGAATTGGTCGCACCTTACGATCCTGACGAAGAGCCAGAACTGGTTTCGAGACGAGAACCTGTTTCGCTTCTTCGATCGACTGGTTGACCACGCATTCTTCGATCAGTTTGACCGCGTCGTCTTCTACGGCGCAGGCATGTGCGGGTACGCGGCAGCGGCCTTTTCGGTAGCGTCACCGGGTGCCTCCGTGCTTCTTGTGTCACCCCAAGCCTCTCTGGATCGGAAAGTTGCTGGATGGGACACTCGGTTCCCATCGGCCCGCCGCATTGATTTTGGCAGCCGCTATGCGAATGCGCCGCGCCTTTTGGATGCTGCTGAAACTGCACTTCTTGTCTTTGACCCGGACGAGGTTGAGGACGCAATGCACGCAAGCCTCTTCAATGGTGACAACGTGATCCATCAGCGTTACCGGCGGGGGGGAGCAGGTGCCATTGAGGCAGACTTGAGAAACATGTCCCTGATCTCAAAACTGACCGACACCGCCTCGCAAGATCGTCTGACACCAGGTGAAGCGGCACGTATTCTTCGAGCAAGACGAAGCCACGTGCCTTATCTGCGCGCCCTGCTCTCGCGGGTGCTTGCAGAAGACAGGCCCGCGTTGACCGCGCGGCTTTGTCGTGCCGTCCTCGCCGAGCAGCCTTTACCGCGGTTCAGGCAGCATCTGGAAAGAGCTGAAGCGCAACTTGGCTTGCGACCTGCCGATCCTGACACGGCTGCCGCCGCGAGACGGGACGAAGCTTAACGGTCGTAATCCGGAGCGCGCATGGCGCGCACTTTGTCGTAAAGACGCGGTCCAAGGACACCGATCACCCCACCCAGGGTCAGCGAGAACGCGGAGCCTGCGTCGCTCAATGCCGCAACAATTGCTGCCAGTAGAAGACATACCGAAAGAGATATGCCGCGCATTTCCGCGGCACTTGGCGCCTGACCCGGAAGGTGCTTTTCCACCAAAGGGCGCAACCGGTCTTCCACACTGGCCGCGCACCATCCCGCAATGATCCCAAGAAGGATTGTCCAAATCATGTCTGATGTTCCCACGCTCTCATTCCGCGGCAAGATACCCGATTCGCCTACGGGAATGCAGGGCCCTCTGGTTCGTTCCGCGTCCGTGCGCTAGAGGAAGGGGCATGACGACACGCCTCACCATTCGTACGCCAGACGACTGGCACCTACACCTTCGCGATGGCGCCATGATGGAAGGTGTGCTGCCGCATTCTGCCCGTCACTTCGGGCGCGCCATTATCATGCCGAACCTTGTGCCGCCCGTTGTCACTGGCGATCAGGCGGCAGCCTACCGCGACCGCATCCTTGCCGCTTTGCCAGAAGGCGAGAGTTTTGAACCTCTCATGACGCTGTACCTGACCGAGGCGACGAATGCAGAGGATGTCCGACGCGCAGCGGAAAGCGAAATCATCAGAGCAGTCAAACTTTACCCGGCTGGCGCCACCACAAATTCCGACAGCGGTGTGCGAGACTTCGATAAAGTGCGTGGCGTGCTCGAGACGATGGCCGAGATTGGGCTACCGCTCTGCGTCCACGGCGAAGTGACCGATGCTGACATCGATATCTTTGATCGTGAGGCAGTTTTCATCGAACGCGTGCTGGACCCGATCCGAAGAACGACCCCCGGACTGCGGGTGGTGATGGAACACATCACCACTTACCATGCAGAGCAATATGTGCGCAGCGCCGAAGAAAACCTCGCTGCTACGATCACCGTACAACACTTGATGCTTGATCGGAACGACATGCTCGTCGGCGGCATGCGTCCGCATTATTACTGCCTCCCGATCCTCAAGCGCCGTGAACACCGCGAAACGTTGGTTCGCGCTGCCACCGATGGGAGTGACCGCTTCTTTCTCGGTACAGACAGCGCGCCGCATCCAACGCATAAGAAGGAAGCGGAGTGCTGCGCCGCCGGGTGTTTCACCGCCCCAATCGCTCTGTCCTGTCTTGCTGAGGTTTTTGAAGCCGCCGGCGCGTTGGACAAGTTGGAGAAGTTCGTTTCCCAGAATGGTGCAGCGTTCTACGGACTGCCGCAGCACACGTCAGAAATCACATTGGAGAAAGGTGCGCCCCTGGAGCTTCCAAACTTTGTGGAAACCGGTTCAGGACCTGTCACTGTCTTCGACCCAGGCCAACCTCTCCATTGGCGGGTCGTGTGAGTTTTAACCGGCTGCAGATTGTTCGCCTTGTGGCTGGCAAACGCCCGGCAACTCATGGGGGACTTAGCCCCGACCCCAACGACAAACACGTAACGAGAAAACAGAACGAGACCTGTCTATGATCCCGACGAGCTTTCCAGACCGAGACGAAATTGCCCGGCTGTCCGCGTCCATGCTTCTTGAAGTTGAGGCCGTCCATTTCAACGCCGCCGACCCTTTCACCCTTGCATCGGGTTTGCCTTCACCCGTCTACATCGACTGTCGGAAGCTGATCTCCTTTCCGCGCATTCGTGCGACGCTTATGGATTTCCTTGCAGTCACCGTCATGCGGGACGCCGGGTTCGAGGCTTTTGATAATGTCGCGGGCGGCGAAACCGCAGGCATTCCATTCGCAGCGTTTGTGGCCGAGCGCCTTGCGCTTCCGATGACCTACGTGCGCAAGAAACCGAAAGGCTATGGCCGGAATGCGCGAATCGAAGGGGTGATGAATGAGGGCGAGCGCGTCCTCCTTGTCGAAGACCTGACCACTGATGGCGGATCAAAACTTTCCTTTGTTGATGCCATCCGGGAGACCGGTGCAAGCTGTGCCGACACGGCTGTCATCTTCTATTACGGCATCTTTCCCGAAACCACCGAAACCCTGTCGTCCCATGGGATTAGACTGCATCATTTATGTACGTGGTGGGATGTTCTGGAGGTCGCTCGCAGCTCCGAAAAGTTCGACCGCGAGACGTTGAAAGAGGTCGAGAGCTTCCTGCGTGCCCCGCGCGCCTGGCAAGACGCGCGAAAAAAATAATTTGCGCTTTTTCCACATGATGTTGACGGATAGCGTGCTCTAATCGCAAGATACTGCGGTGGCCTCCCTGTCCACAACATGTCCACAGGATTTCCACGTGGACCCCCGGCAACCGCATCGCTTATGCAGGTCGGAAAGAGGGTGAGGCAAAAAACCGAGGGGCAGTAGAATGAGCGACGTCGCTCAAATCCGAGCAGTTGGCGGGGACCAGGAGGCAGAGGCCCTGCCACACAACATCGAGGCTGAACAACAACTCCTCGGTGCTATCCTGACGAACAATGACACCTACGACCGCGTGGCGAGCGTGATCAACGAAAGCCATTTTTACGATCCGGTGCACGCCCGGATTTACGAAGTGGCTGCCAGCCGGATCGCCAAGAACCAACTCGCCTCTCCCGTGACCTTGAAAGCGTTCCTGGAAGACGATCCCGGCCTAGCGGAATTGGGCGGTGCGGCGTACCTCGTCCGTTTGGCTGGTGCGGCGATCAGTTCTTTCGCGGCCCGCGACTATGCTCAGATGATCTACGATCTCGCCGTCCGTCGAAAGCTGATGGACCTTGGGCGCGACATCGTCTCGAAGGCCGCGAAGGTTGAAGTCGCCAACGAACCGAAGGAGCAAATCGTCGAGGCCGAGCAGGCGCTATACAAGCTCGGTGAAGCTGGGACGACGTCGTCCGGCTTCCAGAGTTTCCTGAAGGCGGTCACGGACGCCGTCAACGTCGCGAACGCGGCATACCAGCGAGACGGCGGGCTCGCTGGCATCTCAACCGGGCTGGTTGACATGGACAAGAAGCTCGGCGGCCTTCACAAGTCGGACCTTCTGATCCTCGCCGGCCGTCCCTCGATGGGCAAGACATCACTGGCAACCAACATCGCCTTCAACATCGCCAAGGCGTACCGGAAAGGCAAAGTTTCCGACGGCAGCGAAGGCGCCGTCGACGGCGGCGTTGTCGGTTTCTACTCGCTCGAAATGAGTGCCGAGCAGTTGGCGGCACGTGTGCTCTCGGAAGCAGCCGAAGTGCCGTCCGAACAAATCCGGCGCGGCGACATGACTGAAACTGAGTTCCGACGTTTTGTGGACGCCGCAAAAACTCTGGAAGCTTGTCCACTATTCATTGATGACACGCCTGCGCTGCCCATCAGCCAACTTGCGGCCCGGGCTCGCCGTTTGAAGCGGGAACATGGACTCGACGTACTGATCGTGGACTACCTTCAGCTGGTGCGTCCGGCATCAGCCAAGGACAGCCGCGTGAACGAGGTGTCGGAGATCACGCAAGGCTTGAAGGCCATTGCCAAGGAACTCGATATTCCCGTGATTGCACTCTCGCAGTTGTCGCGCCAGGTCGAGGCACGTGAAGACAAGCGCCCGCAACTTTCCGATCTTCGTGAATCAGGATCGATCGAGCAGGACGCCGACGTCGTGATGTTCGTGTTCCGCGAAGAGTACTACAAAGAGCGGGAGAAACCTGGAGATCACGATCTTGAGGCGATGGCCAAGTGGCAGGAAGAGATGGAGCGCCTGCATGGCCGCGCCGAAGTCATTATCGGCAAACAGCGACATGGTCCGATCGGTACGGTAGAGCTTTCCTTCGAAGGCCGTTTCACACGATTTGGCAATCTCGTGAAACCTTGGCAGCAGGATGGGGACGCCGGCTTCTGATCACCTCAATCGGTAGAGCACAATGCCGGCAGCCACGGCGAAGCCGGCTCCAAGCATGGCCACTCCAGTGTACGACAGGAACGAAGCACCCACCGCAAACACTGCGGAAGCCACTGTAATACCTCCCAAATGCGTCAGCGAAAGAAGAGATGATCCTGCGCCGGGACGGTGCGCCACCAATCCCTGAACGTATGCAACAGGCACGGAAAGAATTAGTCCTGCGCCTATGCCGAACGGCAGAATTAGCCACCAAGCGAGTGCCATCGATGGCATGAGCCCGAGCAGAGACAGGCTTCCCGAATATAGAAATGCGCCTGCCAGTATGAGCCCGCGCCGTGTATAGCGTTTTACGAGAACGGCACCCGCAAGCATTACCGGCATTTCGACTGCTGCGACGCCGCCTGCAAACCATCCGACATCCGCTTCATCGCCACCCAATCGGTTCAACACGAGCAATCCCAGCAGGATGTTGTAGAGTCCATTCGACGAAGAAATGACAGCAACGAGAGATAGCCGAAGCAGGATGGCCTTCGTCGTGACTTCTTTCAAAGACGCAACGAATGACAGCTTGGAGCGCGCTTCTTCCGCCTGCAGTTGCCCCTGCGGCCAAAATTGAAGGACAACCAGAAGAACCACCAAGTTTGCAACGACGAGCACACCATACACGGTCATCAGGTCAGCGCCCGCCGCGAGGGCGATTGCCCACAAAGGCGGTGTTACAGCAAAACTTCCGGCGAATGCCGCGCGCACGAGTGACAGCGCGGCATCCTTATCAAGCGTCTGATTCCGCTCCGCCGCAACCGCGGCCAGCGCAAAGTATTGGGTGTAGGCGGTCGCCGCGATTGGGAAAAGTACGGCGTGCACCAAAATGAACATCGGCACGCTCGGCGCCAACAGCATTCCAAGGCCAGCAACCGCTCCAACCAGTATACTTGCTGTCAGAACCCCTCGGTACCGGCCGGATTGATCAGTAACGATCCCAACCGTTACCGCAGCCACCACTCCGAGCACGGCCCCGAAAGAAACCACCAACGCGTAAAGCCAGTCAGGCATCCCCAAGCGCTCGACCCCGATGACCGACTGGAACGGCATCACGGAAGCAATCGCCGGACCCATCAACGAAATGCAAAGAAACGCTACCCGCAAAAGCGGGTCTTTCAACGCGGATCGAAATTGTTGAAACACGGTCTTGCCTTAAAGAATGAACTTTCAGCTAGACCACGTTCCCTACGCGTGCTCAATGCCCGAAGGGTGTTCTACCGCCCAGGCACGGCATAACGCCCCAAAGGCACCCTGGATCTGGCTCGCACCCGCATCGGCCATCCGATCGCGCGACGAACCGCACCCAAACCAAGATAAAGAAACGCCGTGACGGCAACGCCCAGCATCAGCCCATTGAACTGATCCACCAGCACAAGAGAGACAAAGCGCGTCAGCACCTCGTAACCAGCAATGTAGTCGGTGAGAAAGTGCGAGGCATCGTACAATGCCGCGTATGATCCCTTCGGATCATACATCCGCCAGCCAAGAACAGCGGTCGCCAAACCGCCGAGAAGAAAGTGTTTTCCGAGCATGTCCCTGCCCTTTTCTGCTCTCCCCCGTGTGAATCCTATGGTGCCGAGCAGCCTTCAGGCAAGAAGTGACTGGACGAAGCTTGGGTTTGTGCCATCCTTGCCGCATGCGGTGGCTTTTGTGCATCTTCATTCTGATGGGTCAGCAAGCGCAGGCGATTGAGGTCGATGTTGAGCTTGCGCTTATGGTCGACGTATCCCGCTCAATGGGACCGAGCGAACTTGAACTACAAAGACGCGGGTATGCCGAGGCGATCGCATCGGACGAGGTGGTCAACGCAATTCTGAATGGATTTACCGGGCGCATCGCGCTCACCTATGTCGAATGGGCAGGATCCGGTTCGAACCGTGTCATTGTCCCGTGGACCCTGATCGACAGCCGTGAAGCGGCACTCGATTTTTCAGAGAAGTTGACCGACAATTTTCCCTTCGGAATGCGGCGCACCTCGATCACCGGTGCCATCCGTTTCGCTATGGAAGACATGAACGCAAACACGTTTGAAGGCCTGCGACGCGTAATCGACATCTCAGGGGACGGTCCCAATAACCAAGGCGGGCCGGTCGAAAGGGCACGGGATCAGGCTATTGAGAAAGGGTTTGTCATCAACGGCTTACCTTTGATGACGACCGACGGAAACAGTTATTGGAGCATCGCGGACCTCGACCTTTACTATGAGGTTTGCGTGATCGGTGGTCCTGGTGCATTCGTCATCCCGGTCCGAGAATGGCAAGAGTTTCCATTGGCGGTGAGACGCAAGATCGTCCTTGAACTCGTCGGGCCTCCCGAAGTCATCCCGGCCGCCCGATCCGGAAGACGCACGGATGGCTACGACTGCTTCATCGGGGAAAAAATGCGCGAAGAATGGGAACGGAGCTACAACGAGTTCTGACGAGCTAGGAGATCCGGGTCGCAAGGTTCGGGTGACGCTTCCCCTCGCGCTGCGCGCCAACGCATCAAAGCTTCGGGAACGCCCGCACGAATGGTCGAGACATCGCTCATCAGTGCCCAGTCCGGTTTTGATGGCGTCTCGAACGTTGTGGTCACTGAGGGGCCGGCCAGCCACCCAAATGCCGTCAAACTTGTCATGCCAAAACTTTATCACAACGCGGATGAAATGTCCTTAACGGCCCCGAAGGTCAGCCAGGTCTTGCCGAAGCGCCGCGCGTCAAGCCACTCGAACCCATCCAGAGAAGGCGGCTGCTTTTCATCTTCCCAGACGATGAGTGCATCTTTTGCAATCCAACCCATGTCACTGGTGCGGCGCAACGCGCGTTCGCCCAGCTCGGTGCCATAAGGTGGATCGAGAAACACCAGATTGGCTGGCTTGCCGTTGTTTCTTTGAAGGCGTGTTGCGTCTTGCCTCATTACCAAAGTGTCAGAACCGACCCGGGCCTTCGCTATGTTGGTTTCGAGCAGGTTTTGAGCGACGCGTCCGCTTTCAACAAACGTCACGTGCTTTGCCCCGCGCGACAACGCTTCCAATCCCAGCGCACCGGTTCCCGCAAACAGATCGAGTACAATTGCTTCTTCGACCGGATCATCAAACTTGCCGCCAGCGAGAATGTTGAACAGGCTCTCCCTCACGCGGTCAGTTGTGGGCCTTAAGTGAGCAGCCGTGTCGCCTTTTCCAATGGCGGCCAAACCAAGCCCTTTGAACCGTCCGCCAATAATTCTCATGCGCGAAGCAATGATTTTAGTTCCGTAGCAGGATCGGCAATAACGTCCGGAGAGACTGATTTGCCCGCTTCAAGCAATCGTTTGCCAACCATGTAATCCCGCGGTGCATTGATCGCGTCGACGGCAAGAAATGATCCGTCACGGAAGTACCAATGGCTGACGCTATCATCATCCCCCCGCCGCACCACATTAGTGTAGCCCGTGTTCAAACCGGCAATTTGCAGTTTCAGATCGTATTGATCGGACCAGAACCAAGGATAGGGATGATAGGGTATACCGGCACCGGTCATGTTTGCTGCCACCACCTCGGCTTGATCGATCGCATTTTGAACCGACTCCAGTCGAAGGCGTCCTCCCTTCCATGGGAAGGACGTACAATCGCCGGCGGCCCAAATGTCAGGGGCAGAGGTGCGCCCGAATTCATCAACTGCGACGCCATTTTCACAGAAGATGCCTGCGTCCTCAGCCAAGGCCGTTGCGGGACGAATTCCGATGCCGACGATCACAAAGTCGACGGCAAGTTCGGAGCCATCCGTGAGTCTTGCGCCCCTCACTCTTTCGTCGCCCGTCAGGCGCTCCAAACCGAC
This sequence comes from Silicimonas sp., assembly GCA_022824525.1. Lineage (GTDB taxonomy): Bacteria > Pseudomonadota > Alphaproteobacteria > Rhodobacterales > Rhodobacteraceae > JAJDOD01. The sequence continues at coordinate 47,651 of JAJDZT010000033.1, forward strand.
GCCTTCGCGCAGATCGACCCCATGCTTCAAGTGAGCTGCGCGAATGACGTCAGCAGTTTCGGGCGCCGCGACACGGCCGAGAATCCGGTCTGCCATCTCGACCAGTGTCACCTTCAAACCAAGCTTTGCAGCGACAGCCGCTGCTTCAAGACCGATATAGCCACCCCCAACGACGAGCACCCGGGCACCGTCCGCGAATTGGGATGACATCGCATCAATGTCTGCAAGAGTTCGTACCGTGAAAACACCCGCCAAGTCGCCGCCAATACTGGCTGGCAACCGGATGGGCACAGATCCGGTGGTGAGAGCCAATCTATCGAAACTCAGTCTTTCATCGCCGACAGAGACTTTCTTTCCGACGGAATCTATCGCTGAAACCCGGCTACCGAGCTTTAGGGAGATTTTTTTCTCGGCGTAGATCTCCTCTGGACGCAGGAACAGCCTTTCGCGCGCCTGCTCTCCCAGCAAATAGCCCTTCGAAAGCGGCGGGCGTTCGTATGGCGGCACCGGTTCGTCTCCAAGGATCGTTATGGAGCTTTCGGCGTCCAACGCCCGCAGCTTCTGTGCCAATGACGATGCGGCCTGCCCCGCGCCGATTATTAGAGTGTCGCTCATATCATTCCGCTCTGGTAGCCGCCTACGCATGGGTTATATCGCGATAAAGACAATAGCAATTTCAGGAGCGCACTCATGACCGTTTCAGTGGGCGACAAAATCCCTTCGATCAAATTGATCCATCAGACGGGTGACGATGTACATGAAATCGACATCGCCGAACGCATTGCCGGTAAGCGCGCCGTCATCTTCGGTTTGCCCGGAGCCTACACCGCGCTTTGTTCTGCCGCACATCTGCCAAGCTTCATCCGAACGGCGGACGCGTTTCGGGCGAAGGGTGTCGAGGAAATTATCTGTGTTTCGGTCAACGATGTCCGTGTCATGAACCATTGGGGAGAAAGCTCGGGCGCCAATGCCGCCGGAATTCTGATGCTGGCAGATTGGGACTCGCAACTCACGAAAGCACTGGGGCTAGAATTCAGCGTGCCTGCGCTCGGATTCAAAGATCGAATGACGCGTTGTTCTATGTTGACCGAGGATGGCGTGGTCAAAGTGCTCCAGCTTGAAGAGGACAATGGAGTTTGCAATTTCACGGCCGGTGAAACGCTGCTCGAAATGGCTTGACGCAAACGTTTCCGCTGGACGAGACAGCGCTTCTAAGCGTCCATCTTTTCCGCAAGCTTCACGTCCAGATCTGATAGCCCATTCACGTCGTGAGTGGTCAACACTACATCTACACGATTGTAAACGTTGAACCATTCCGGGTGGTGGTTCATTTTCTCAGCCGTGATCGCCATACGCGACATCCACCCCCAAGCCTCGACGAAGCTGTCGAACTTGAATGATTTTGTAATTGCATCGCGGTCGTGCAGGATTTTCCATCCACGCGCGCCCAACTCGGCAAGTACTTGTTCCCGCGCTGTGCCTTCCAGCTTGCTGCTCATTCCTGTTCCTCCGTGACTTTTCGAAAAGGACCGTAGCTCGTGAGAACTTCGATATCCTCATCAATGGCTCGTCGCTCGGCTCGCAGGTATTCTTCCACAGCATTGGAAAAGCCTGCATCGGCCATCCAGTGGAGCGAGTGCGTTTCGACAGGTAAATACCCGCGAGCGAGCTTGTGATCTCCTTGGGCACCTGCCTCGACGGTCTTCAGCCCCCGCGCAATCGCTTGATCTATGGCTTGATAATAGCACAGTTCGAAGTGCAGGCAGTCATGGTGCTCAATGGCGCCCCAATAGCGACCGAAGAGCGTCTCACGACCGATGAAGTTCAGAGCCCCAGCGACCGGTCTGTCGTCACGGAGCGCGAGGACCAATAGCATGTCGTCCCGAAGCGTTTCTTGGGCGATATCGAAGAAACTCCGAGTTAGATATGGCGTTCCCCACTTACGAGCACCGGTATCCTGATAGAACATCCAGAACGCGTCCCAATGCTCCGGCAACAATGCATCGCCTGTCAGCGCAACTATGTCTCCACCAAAACTCTGTGCGATGCGCCGCTCTCTTCGGATTGTCTTGCGCTTTCGGGATGAAAGGGCGGCGAGAAACGCCTCGAAATCGGGGTAGCCGTCATTTGACCAGTGATATTGCTGAGTGACCCGGTGCAAGAGGCCGATTTCAGCGCCGCGCTCTGCTTCCTCAGCCGTACAAAACGTGGCATGGACGGAAGAAAGACCGTTGGACTTCGCAAGTTGAAGGGCGCCATGAATCAGTCCCTCAGTCCCTTCAGATTCAAAACCAGGACGAACCAAGAACCTGCGTCCAGTGGCAGGTGTGAACGGCACCGCAATCTGAAGTTTGGGATAGTACCGCCCTCCTGCCCGCTCCCATGCATGCGCCCAGTTGTGGTCGAAAATGTACTCGCCCTGGCTGTGTGACTTCGCGTAGAGCGGTGCCACAGCAATTGGTTGAGTGCCGTCGCGAACAACCAAATATCGCGGTTCCCATCCCGTTCCGACGCCCACCGAGCCACTCTTCTCCAGCGCCGACAAAAATCGGTGCGTTGTAAACGGATCAAGCGGACGCCCGCCGTCCGTGGCTTCTGGGCAGGCACACGCGTCCCACTCCTCCGCCGAGATGGCACTGAGGCTCGAAAGTGCAGAGATTTCCAACTCTGTCTCGGTCATTTGCGGCAAGATGCAGTCACGCTTCAAAGGTGCGTCGTTTCTGAGCGAGTTCAAGCACTCATATCGGGCAAATAACCTTCGAAGGTCACATTATCGGCGATCTCGCGAGCCAACGCCTCTTCTTCAGGCGACCGAACAGTCCAGCAGAGCACGGGTACGTCGCGCGCTTTCAAGTCGGTAACAGCTTGCATTTTGAGGTGCTTTTGGTTGTGGCTGACAAAACTTGCCCCCACGCGATCAAAATCAAGAATTTGCGCCAGGTCGGACAAACGGTCCGTCGGCGCATTCCAGTCTTCGGGTAGGAAGGCATCGGTCACCAGACCACGCGGCACGGATGGCGCCAACGTTTGCATTGCCAGCACACTATTTGGATTGAAAGACATGACGGCGACGGGACCCGAATAGTCCTCCAGGCAGTCAGCAACCGCTGCCTCTAGCGTTCCAACCTCGTCACCAAGTGCACCATCTTGATCCTTGATCTCAATGAGCAACGGAACTCGGCCGGCCACTAGGTCCAGAACTTCCGAAAGGCTCGGCACGGTTTCAGAACCGCCTGTTAGCCGCAGCGTCCCAAGGTCCGATGCCGTACGAGCCTGCACTTTCCCAAAGGTGTCCGTCAGGCGTTGGAGTTGATAGTCGTGAAAGACCACCGCCTTGGCATCTCGTGTCAGTTGAACGTCAATCTCGATTCCATAACCCCGGGAAATGGCGGCAGCGACAGCCGCGCGCGAATTCTCCGGACACTCCGGGGCAAGACCGTGCAGTCCACGATGGGCCAGAGGTTTGTTTTGGAAGTCTCGTGGAAGCATGGGCGTCAATCGATCTCGAAGATTCCCTCAATTTCGACAGCAACACCGAAAGGAAGGGAAGCGGCGCTTACGGCAGATCGCGCGTGGCGCCCTTTATCGCCCAGCAAGGCCACAAAGAGATCCGAGGCTCCGTTCACCACTTTGGGTTGCTCCGTGTAGTCTCCTGTAGAATTGACGAAGCCGACAAGCTTCACGACCCTGACCAACCTGCCCAGGTCACCCCCGCATGCGGCACGTGCCTGCGCCAAAAGAGCAAGGGCACAGGCTTTCGCCGCCTCCGCACCGTCATCTGTGCTCATGTCCGCACCTAGTTTGCCGATGATTGGGCCGTTTTCTCCAGATGCAATTTGCCCTGACACGTAGAGAGTCTTGCCTGTGATCACATATGGAACGTAGTTGGCCTGCGGTGCGGGTGCATCGGGCAATTCCAACCCAAGTTCAGCCAATCGCGCTTCAATTTCGACAGTCATTGGTCAATCCTTCCCTTTGTTGCCGACATATTGAGCGCCCGCATCGCGCGCGCAACACTCTTTCACCAAAGCGTTCACGCTTGGGTCACGAGACCTGTCAATTCAACCCGTTTCGACCTATGTGAAATCGACACGAAATGTTATGGGTCATGCTGTGAAGCAGGCGTTTTTTCGAAAGACTGGAATTGCGATAGTTCTCTTTGCTATCGCAGGGTGCTCTGTGCCCGAAACCCCCGGTGAGATCCATGATCCGTACGAAGGCGTGAACCGAGTGGTTCACGCATCCAACAAGGCAACGGATCGACTGTTTTTCAGGCCTGCGAGCCAGCTTTACGGCAATGCTGTCCCTGCACCGGTTCGTCGCAGCTTGAGCAATGCCTCGTCCAACCTCAGCGGTCCACGAAATGTGGTCAACGATCTGGCGCAAGGCAATGTCGAGGACGCCGGGCACAATCTCATGCGATTCCTGGTGAATTCAACGGTTGGGCTTTTGGGTCTCTTCGATCCGGCAAGCGGCTCTTTTGGCTTGGACGCTCGCGACACAGGTTTCGGCGAAACGCTCGCGGTCTGGGGCGCACAGGAAGGTGCATATCTCGAATTGCCACTGTTTGGCCCATCGACGGAACGCGACGCCGTCGGACAAGTCGTTGACCTATTTGCCAACCCACTCGATACGATTTTCGACGAGGGAAGCGACATTGCTGCTGCAACGTCTTTCCCCTCGGTTCTGAATTCGCGCTTCGAGCTTGCAGATACGGTCGACAGCATTCTGTATGAAAGCGCAGACAGCTATGCTCAGCTGCGTCTTTTCTATCTGGAAAGTCGCCGTTTCCAGCTTTCAGGGCAAACTTCTGCCGAAAACGCATTCGATCCCTATGAGAACCTCTATGATGAGGTTTATGAAGGTCTGTATGATGAATTCTGATTTTTCTCGCCGTTTCTTTCTTCTGGGCAGCGCCGCGTTGCTGACCACTCTTCCTGCCGTCCGTGCAAATGCTTTGACAGAAGGAGAGGCTCGCACTCTCATCAACAAAGCCGTATCGGACATAAATCGGGTGATTAACTCCGGTCAGTCAGCATCGTCGATGTACCGCGCGTTCGAGGGCATCTTCACAAAATATGCGGACGTTCCAACGATCGCGCGCTCGGCGCTCGGTCCGCCAGCCCGTTCGGCGTCAAGCGCCCAGATGCGAAACTTCACCAATGCATTTGCTGGGTACATGGCCCGCAAGTATGGAAAGCGCTTCCGCGATTTTGCAGGTGGTACAGTTGAGGTTACCGGCGCGCGCGCAGTGAAGAATTTCCAGGAAGTTCGCGCTGTCGCCAAGCTCCCGGGACGGTCTCCGTTTGCGGTCAGCTTCATGGTTTCTGACCGGTCCGGGCGCGATAAATTCTTCGATCTTTTGATCGAAGGCATCAGCCTTCTGAAGTCAGAACGGGCGGAAATTGGTGCCATGCTGGACAAGCGGGGCGGCAACATCGACGCGCTGATCGGCGACCTGCAAAAGGCCGGATAGTCGTCACCGAACCGGGTCGCTACCAAACCACTTTCGGTATAGCGCATCATAACTTCCGTCTTCTCGCTTGCGCAGAAGCACCCGGTTGATCGGCTCTCTCAGTGGGCTGTCGGACGGAAGAGCAAATCCGTAATTCTCTCGCAGAAACATCGGGCCAACGACTTCCGCGCTGCCATCTCCTACAGTTGTCGCATAGTAGGCGAGGATCGGAGCATCAAATACGACTGCTTCCACGCTGCCGTCCTCGAACGCCGCAAACATGCTTTCGAGATCATTGAACCCTCGATAGGCGATGTCACGACCGTCCATGAACGTTGCGGCCGTTGACCCCGATGTTGTCGCGACCCGTTTCCCGTAGAGATCGTCAACGGACTGGACGGATGACTGAATGGCATTCACCGTCATCGCAGCAGTAATATGCGCCACAAAAATCGACACGATGAAAAGCGATGAGATCACCAGGATTGTCCCGAACAGACGCCCAAGTGGTGAATAAGGGATCCTCTCCTCGAAACCGCCGTTCACGACGACGTTGAGTGCCCACCAGAATGATGGGAACGCCTTTTCCTTGGCTGTGCCTTGGAAGTATGGTTGCCCGCCTTTGCGTTCGAGCCACCACATGAGCAGACCACCCCCAAACAGCAGGCCAAACGCGGCCAGCGTCACCAACAGGAAGTCGCGGTTCCACATTGCACCGAGAATTGAATTGTCGGAGTGCCCCGCCTGGACCATAACCCGCAACCCGGACGAAAAAATCGGCTGGCTGAAATCAAACCGGGCTTCTCGATCCGCGGTTATGGAAATGTTGGCGGCCGCGATGTCCGCTTCTCCAGTCTCCACGGCATCCAACATGGCTGGAAAGCTGTCCGCACGCTCAATCGAATAGGACTGCCCCAGTTCGGCTGCGATTTCTGCCCAGAGTTCTAGGGAGAACCCGACATCTTCACCGCCTTCGACCATAGAAAATGGGGTTCGGGTGACCGTCACGAGGCGCAGATCTTGCGCCAGTACCCCGTTTCCCAAAAAAACCAACACCAATGACAAAAACAAACGCGCTCGATATTTCGCCATGTGTGCCACCCCAAATCCCACAAACATCATAGGGCGGTCTTAACCCAGTGCAATCACTCCACATCTGATGCGCGCGCAGCGCGCCACAATGCGAACACCCCGGCCATGAGGATGATGGCAGCGCCGAGCACGACATTTGCACGCAATGCCTCAGCAAAAATCAGCATCCCAACCAAAGCGGCAAAAACCTGATGAAAGAACGCAAATGGTTGCACCACACTCGCCTCGGCGAGCTCATAGCACTTGATCAGAAGCCAGTGACCAAGGACGCCCGTTGTACAGAGCACCATCATCCACGCCCAATCGGGTGGTGTCATCGGTTCCCACGACGGCAAACCCACAACGGTCATCACGGCTGCGCCCACGACGCCGGTCCAGAAGAATGATGTAGCCGTGCTGTCTTGTCGCGAAGCGTAACGCGTGGCCAAACCATAGAGCGCAAACAACGCTGCCGAAGCCACGGGGATCAAGGCAAGTGGGTCGAATGCGCCCCGCCCGGGCTGTAGGATGATAAGCATACCGACAAACCCAGCGAGAACAGCACTCCACCGCCGCCATCCGACGCGTTCGCCAAGCAAAGGGCCCGCGAGTGCCGTGATCATCAAGGGGTAGGACGCAAAAATAGCGTGGCTTTCCACCAACCCGATCAAGGTAAAACCCACAACCGCGACGCAAATTTCCAGTGCCAATAAAAGGCCACGGCCAATCTGAAGCATTGGCTGCGACGTTCGGGCCGTACCACGGATTCCATCACGGTGCCTCGCCGCCAACGCCACAACGAAAGCCGCAAAGAACCAATAGCGGATCATGACGACCATGAACGTGTTGTACTCGGCAGCAAGATGCCTAGAGATCCCATCTTGGCAAGCGAAGACAAACGAAGTTGCGATCATCAAAAAGATACCGGCTCGATTACTTGCCGCGCTCACAACAAACACGCCTTCGTCATGTGCCGTTTTGTCGCAAAGCCCGGAATGCGCTCCACGTTGAACCCCGAATCTGAAAGCGCACGACGCACGGCCCCAGCGGCGCTATAAGTGGCTGCTGTCCCGCCAGGCAAAGTATGCCGTGCGACAGCCGCCAGCAATTCTGGTTCCCAGAGTTCGGGGTTCTTTGCGGGGGAGAATCCATCGAGAAACCAAGCATCTGCTGCCCCCTGCCAAACCGGGAGAGTTTCCCGCGCATCACCACCGATGATCTCAAGAATGAGCGTGTCGGATTCAAAGCCTTGCGGCGTCAGTTCGCTTCTCAAGGACCGGGACAAATCCGCGACCTCAGAGAATGCCTCATGCGCCTTGGCCATCTCCTCGATCGGTAACGGGTAAAGCTCAAAACTCGTAAATCGGAGCGGTCCAGAAATCCTGGCATCTTTCCAAGCAGCCCAGGCAACAAGCAAGTTCAGCCCGGTCCCGAAGCCAAGCTCCGCGATCTGGAAGCCTGGCGCAAAGCGTGCGGGCAAATCGTTCCCACGTAAGAACACATGGAGGCTTTCCTCTAACCCATTTGCAAAAGAGTAATACGGATCGTCAAAAGCCCGTGCGACAGGCACGCCGTCCTGCCAATCGAGTATGGGATGGTCTTCGTGCACGGCTTGGCCTACCTCATGGGACGCGCGAAACTGGCAAGGGAAAGGGCGCTTGTCCATGGCCGATCTTACGATCTGCGGTGCGGGAATTTTTGGTCTTTCCATCGCGTGGGAAGCGTTGCAGCGCGGCGCGCGCGTGACGGTTGTTGATCCGAACGGCCCCGGTGCCGGCGCGTCCGGTGGCATCGTCGGAGCTCTTCAACCTCATACGCCAGAGCCATGGAACGAGAAAAAGCAGTTCCAACTTGAGAGCTTGTGTCGCGCCCAAGATTTTTGGTCTGAAGTCGACGCTAAATCCGGTGTCTCAAGCGGCTACGCGCGCGTGGGTCGTCTTCAACCGCTCAGAACAGAGCGGGAGGTGGAACTGGCACGGTCACGGTCGCATGCCGCGCGTCAGAATTGGGGAGACGCATTCGATTGGGAAGTTCTGGAGACCTGTCCATCCCCAAAATGGTGCCCCCCATCGCCCACCGGTTTCTTCGTCCGGGACACACTCTCGGCGATCCTGAATCCGCAAGATGCCACAAGAAGCCTTGCTACTGCGTTATGCGCTCGTGATGGAGCTTCGATTGTAGCCGATGCCCCACTTGAAGGAACAGTGATCTGGGCCACCGGTTGGCAAGGTCTCCTCGACTTGAGCGACAAATTCGACAAGCCGGTCGGAAACGGTGTCAAGGGACAGGCGATCCTCCTCGATCATAACGCAGCGCACGAACCGCAGATCTACGCTGATGCATTGCACGTTATTCCACATACAAATGGAACAGTCGCGATAGGGTCCACATCCGAACGCGTTTTCGATGCTCCCGACACCACGGACGATCAGGTAGACGATCTCCATGCGCGGGCTGTCGAATTGCTGCCAGTGTTGCGGGACGCAACTGTACTCGCACGTTGGGCCGGCGTGAGACCTCGGGCCAATTCACGCGCGCCGCTTCTTGGACCATGGCCTGGAAGACAAGGGCATTTCATTGCAAACGGCGGATTCAAGATTGGCTTCGGTATGGCCCCAAAATGCGCCGAGGTCTTGTTGGACATGATCCTCGAGGACCGCGACTCGATACCGGCCAGCTTCCACACAAACAGCCTTGCTTGACCAACTTCCTGTAAGCGTTACACGGAATGTTTCGAGTGGCCGTGTGGCGCGCACCTACAAAGAGCCCAATGCCAATTTGACAATATGTTGTGGATAACCCGCCCGGCACACCCTTCCTGTAGGGGTTCTTCGTTGACAGCACGTTCACAGACGCGGACACTGCAGCACCGGATTCGAATGCCCAGGATAAGGCTTTGCGCTTTAACAAGATACGTCTCAACGGCTTCAAAAGCTTCGTCGACCCAACCGATCTGATCATCGCAGACGGCCTTACGGGCGTCGTTGGCCCAAACGGGTGCGGCAAATCCAACCTGCTCGAGGCTCTCCGGTGGGTCATGGGAGAAAATCGTCCCACTGCTATGCGCGGTGGCGGCATGGAAGACGTCATTTTTGCGGGAGCGTCCACGAGGCCCGCACGGAACTTTGCAGAAGTTTCCCTGATCCTCGACAATTCGGACCGACTTGCGCCACAAGGCTTCAACGACAGCGACACACTTGAAATCGTCCGACGGATTACTCGTGACGCCGGATCAGCATACAAGCTCAACACAAAGGACGTGCGTGCGCGTGACGTTCAAATGCTCTTCGCCGATGCGTCGACAGGCGCACATTCGCCAGCATTGGTACGCCAAGGTCAGATCTCGGAACTGATCAACGCGAAGCCGCAGAACCGTAGGAGAATTCTGGAAGAAGCGGCAGGTATCTCTGGCCTTTATCAACGGCGACATGAAGCCGAACTCAAGCTGAAGGGAGCAGAGACAAACCTTACCCGTGTCGACGACGTTATCGAGCAATTGGGCAATCAGTTGGCGACGCTTGCGCGACAGGCCCGCCAGGCCAAACGGTATCGGGAGATCGGCACCGAGTTGCGTCATGCTGAAGGCCTGTTGCTCTATCTTCGCTGGCGAGAGGCCGAGACGTCGCGGACGGCAGCCGAAGCTGCTCTTTCGGAGCTTGTCCGTGCTGCTTCTGAAGCGGAACGCCTTGCACGGCAGGCGACTGGCAACCGCGCCAAGGCCGAAGAAGCGCTTCCTCCGTTGCGCGAAGAAGCGGCCATCGCGACGGCAGTTCTGAACAGGTTGCAGGTCAAGGCAAGCGCGCTCGATGATGAGGAGGCGCGCGCGGCGCGCACCATCGAGACGCTCGAAAGCCGGATCATGCAACTCACGCAGGACGCCGAGCGTGAGGCCGATCTGAATACAGACGCGGGCCGCACCTTGGAAGCCCTGACGGCCGAGGCCGAGGAACTTGCCTCTGCTGAAGAGGGACATAGCTCTGCTGTTGAGGCTGCCGCTGCGGAAGCCCATGAGGCTGCGAGCGTCCTGCAGGATCGAGAAAACGCCTTCAGTCAGTTGACCGAAGATGTCGCCCGCCTCGCCGCTCGCCACCAGTCAGCGGAACGCTTGTTGCAGGATGCGGAAACAACACTGAAGCGGAGCGAAGAGTCTGAGGTCAAGGCCGGTGAAGAAGCAAAATCGGCACAAGCAGACCTCTCCGCCGCAGAAAAGGCTCTTGAGACGGCTGAAATTGAATTGAAATCTGCCACCGCTGCAGCGACCGCGGCGGAAGCGGCCCTTGTTGAGGCCGACGCGGCACGGGAAGCGCTTCAAGGTCAGGAAGCCGAGGCGCGCGCTGGTCGCTCCGCCGCTGAAGGGGAAGTCAAAGCCCTACAAGCGGAAGTCGCAGCACTAGGAAGGCTCGTCGATCGAGACACTGCCGAAGGCGGGCAGGTAATGGACCTTCTGACCGTCGAGTCGGGTTTTGAGAAAGCACTTGGGGCGGCGCTGGCTGACGATCTTCGCGCGCCATTGATCGAAGGTGACGCCGCGTCTGGCTGGGCATCTCTCCCTGCATACTATGACGCTGCACCACTTCCCAAAGGTGCCAAACCGCTTTCTGATGTCGTGTCCGTTCCACCTGTACTGTCCCGGCGGCTCGTCCAAGTTGGTTTGGTTGAGCGCAAAGAAGGGGCAAAGCTTCAGGCCGATCTGCGCCCCGGTCAACGTCTTGTCAGCCAGGAAGGCGACCTGTGGCGTTGGGATGGTTTCCGGGCCGGTGCGGGCGATGCCCCTTCGGCGGCCGCTCTTCGTCTTGAGCAGCTTAACCGACTTCAAGAGTTGAAGCAGGATCTCGTCGAGGCTACGGCAAGATCCGAAGGTGCCGGCAAGGCACATGAGCGTTTGCGCGCTGAGCTTGATAAGCTCGCAGCCGACGTAACCAAGACCCGCGATGCGCGACGGGCAGCAGATCATGCCTTGGCAGAAAGCAATCGGGCGCTTAGCCGAGCCGAGGCCGACCGCAACATTGCGGCGGGCAAGCTTGAAGCGGCGGAACTGGCAGCGAACCGCCACGGCGACGAAGCGACGGCTGCGCGCACTCGCAAGACGGACGCAGAGCGAGCACTGTCGGAACTGGATGACCTCGAGGCGCTGCGCGCAACTGCGGAAGACGTGAAAGTCACCGTCGAAGCCGCGCGTATGACTATGATGGCGCGGAGATCCGCGCATGACGAGTTGAAGCGTGAAGGCGAGACTCGCGAGAAACGCCTTGCCGAGATCGCAAGCGAACGCTCTACATGGGAAGAGCGCTTGGGGAACGCCGATACGCGTTTGAAAGAACTCGCAAGTCGCAGAGAGGCTTCGGAGGCAGAGCTCGAAGAAGCACGCGGTGCACCTGCGCGTGTCGCTGAAGCGCGCGCAGCGCTGCAAGACGATCTTTTGGCAGCGGAGGCGCGCCGGAAGGAAGCCGACGACGCCCTTGTCGTTGCGGAAACTGCGGAACGCGACGCAAAGGATGCCGAGCGAGATGCCGAAAGGGCTGCCTCGGACGCGCGTGAAAAACGAGCTGCTGCCGAGGCCAGAGCGGAGGCAGCGCGCGAAACGGTCACACAAGCAGCCGAACGAATTTCGGAAGAGCAGGACACCACGCCTGAAGCGTTGCTCGAAGACCTCGAAGCTGATCCAGAAGCTCTCCCGGCAGCAGAAAAGATCGAATCTGATGTCATGCGGCTGCGACGGTCACGGGATGCGCTCGGAGCAGTGAACCTTCGCGCGGAAGAGGACGCGCGAGAGGTCGAGACAGAACACGCCGCGCTCATCACAGAGAAAACCGACTTAGAAGAAGCGATCCGCACTCTGCGTGCGGGAATTCAAGGATTGAACAAGGAAGGCCGGGAACGCCTGCTTCAAGCATTTGATGAAGTTAACAAAAACTTCTCGATGTTGTTCAAACATTTGTTCGGGGGTGGTGAAGCGAAACTGGTATTGGTCGAGTCCGACGACCCATTGGAAGCCGGACTGGAAATCATGTGCCAGCCTCCGGGCAAAAAATTGTCGACGCTTTCGCTTCTTTCGGGGGGTGAACAGACGCTGACCGCTCTCGCGCTAATCTTTGCGGTCTTCCTAGCCAACCCTGCTCCAATCTGTGTCTTGGACGAGGTGGACGCACCGCTCGACGACGCAAATGTCACGCGATTCTGTGACCTTCTCGACGAGATGTGTCGGCGGACCGAGACACGCTTCCTGATCATTACGCACCATGCGGTGACAATGGCGCGCATGGACCGACTTTTCGGCGTGACCATGGGCGAACAAGGTGTCAGTCAGTTGGTCTCGGTTGATCTGAAGAAGGCCGAAGCGCTGGTCGCCTGATCAAAGCGAGCCATCACTCAACCGCCTGAACTCCAACCAGCCAAAAGAACATGGTGGACCTGATCCGGCTAAGCCGAACTGGCTTGCCTGATCGCCCGGATGTTTTCGCCGTAGGGCGCAGGGTTCGCGACGGAGCCGCCGCGGAAAACTGCTGAGCCGGCAACCAAAACATCTGCGCCCGCAGCCACAACCTTTGGTGCTGTCGTCGGGTCCACACCACCGTCAATCTCGATATGAATTGGTCTGTCTCCGATCATCGCACGCAGCCGGCGAACCTGATCGACTTGCGTTTCAATGAAACTCTGACCGCCAAATCCCGGGTTCACGGTCATCACGCAAACGAGATCGCAAAGGTCGAGCAACGGCGCTGCCGCTTCCACTGGCGTGCCCGGGTTCAGTGCAAGACCCGCCTTTATTCCAGCACCACGAATTGCCTGCAACGTCCGGTGTGTATGAGGCCCGGCCTCAAGGTGCGCCGTAAGAATGTCCGCTCCCGCATCAACGAAGGCATCGATGTAGGGATCGACCGGTGCGATCATCAGGTGCACGTCCATGACAGTTTTGATGTGCTTGCGGATTGCTTTGACCAAGGGAGGTCCAAACGTGAGATTGGGCACAAAATGCCCATCCATCACGTCCACGTGGATCCAATCCGCGCCCTCAGCTTCAACCGCTTCGATTTCGCGACCAAAGTCGGCGAAATCTGCAGATAGGATGGAGGGGGCAATCTTGATGGAACGATCGAAGGTCATGCGCAGCTGGTCCCAAATTGTCTGGGCGCGGTTTAGCCAGTGATGCACACGGTCACAAGCGGATGTTCAGCCAATTCCCTAAATGTTCAGAACCGAATGGGGAATTGCTGGCGAACTGCGTAATCGATATCCGGTGGCACTTGCGTCTCGGCGCTCGACAGAATCTCTTCCATTCGACCCCGTGCGCTGTTCAGAAGCTCCGGTCGGCCCGCTTCCTCCCATTCCTTAGGGCTCATCCGATTTCCGATTGCCGGATAGGTGTACTCTGTCTGCATGAGCTGAAGGGTCTGATCAGAACCAAGATAGTGGCCAGGGCCGCCCAAACAGACCGAACGCATCGTCTCCAGGGAGACACTGTCCTCCGTCACTTCGATACCGCGCACGCAGCGCAGCGCCTGTCCAATCAGGTCATCGCCAAGGACCAATCCTTCAAGGCAGAAACCTAACAGAGACGCCTGCATACCTGCAGCCTCGTAGACCATGTTCAACCCGGAGAGACCGGCGAGCACGTTGTTGATCGCCTGTTCCCAACCCGTTTGCATGTCTGGTAACTTGCTGTCCGCCATGCCGCCCGCCGCGCCGCCCGGAAGCCCGTAGAACCGGTGCATTTGCGCGCAGCCCGCCGTCAGAAGTGCTTGTTCCGCTGATCCTCCGGACATTGCGCCGGTGCGGAGATCCGACACAAAGGGCCATGTTCCAAAGACAGCAGGATGCCCCGGTTTGACCGAGTTGACATAGACGACACCCGCGAGGCACTCCGCGACAGCTTGAACTATGGCGGCTGCGATTGGCGCTGGCGCGGTTGCCCCGGCCTGCCCAGCGGAAAGCAGGAGCACCGGCATGCCCGCGCGGATCGCGTGCTCCATCGCAATACAGCTTTCCTCGGCAAACTTCATCGGCGGCACGACGAAGCAGTTCGTATTGGAGATGAAAGGCCGGTCGCGCCAAGCCTCTTCTCCTCCTGCCAACAGGTGGATGAGGTCCATGCAAGAGGCAACGTTTTCGGGTTCCGAGAAATTCGTCCCGATGTGTTTGGTCGTCCCTGAGACTGCTGCGTAGATCGTATTGAGGTCCAGTTCCAGATTGTCCTCGATATCACGACAAACCATCGGACGCTGAAAGAAGTGGATGTTATCGAGGTTCTGAACAAGCCGTGCAGCGTCGTAGAGGTCTTTTGCCGTAGAGTCTCGATAATCTCCGGTAATGGGATCAACAATGTGGACTGCCGCACCGGCCGTTCCGTAGTGCACGCGATCAGGTTCCAAATGGAGGTCGTGTTTGGGATCGCGACCATGAAGCGTAATGGAACGCGCGGCCTTCCCCAGCATGTCCTCGACCAAAGCTCGGGGGTATCTGAGACGTCCGTCTGGACCAAGTTCCGCTCCCGCAGCCGTCATGGCTTCCACACCAGAAGGTGGAGCTTGCGCGAGACCTATGGTTTCCAACGCATCCAATGCAGCCTTATGGATGCGTTGTACGCCCGCGTCGTCGAGGGGTTTGTATTGGCCGCCTTTCAGACCGGGGCGGATTGGTCGCAGGTCTTCTGCGAGCGGCGCTGCGCGGAGAGCGACGCGGGCGGCGCGACCGCCTGAGCGGCGGCTCATGCGAATTCCGTCCTGTCAAACATGTGTCGCTCCTCCCAAAACGATCCCCACGCGGAAATAGTGAAACAACGCGCGACACGGTCTATCTCAAATGCGACATGATTTGGCGGAGGGCCTTAATTTCAACCACTTGTCGCAGTAACGCTCTCATTAGCGGATGGATATTGAGTTCATTTTGAAACGGCTGCTTGGCACACTTCTGGCGGTGATCTTGGTCGGCGTGATCGGCGCTTTGGCATATGCCGCAATCAAAGTGACGACATTTGCGGCGGCCGTGGCGACACAGCCAAGCCGGGCGGAGCGGAAGGAGGCCGAGCGGGTCGAGTTTTATCGTGCGCATGCGGAGGATTGGGCGGCGTTTTGCGCCGCGTATGTGTGCGAGGACATTCCGCAGGGACAGGTCGTCAAATCGATGGGCGGGCAGAGTTACATGTTTCCGAATGCCTTCCCCATCTCAGAGGTCGCAGGCGACTGTGAGCTGCGGACCGACAGCCGGGATCATACCGAATACGACGGGCGCGTGTTTCAGCGGGGTGCCGCAATGGATAAGAGGGCATTCGCCTACTATCTCGACTGCGGTCCCAGACTGGCCACGGCGCGGCATTGGGAAGATCGGCTCCTCCTCTACGATGGCCGTTTCCTGCTGGAGGAACCGGGCCGCAACAACGCATATGCTGATCAGTTGGGCATGCGATTGGGAAACGCGACGGTTTCTCACGCATCGCGGGCACCGATGCTGCGCGAGGCGACGCCGGACTTCATGGAATTCACCACCCGGGAAGGTGTGTATCTTTCGAAAGAGCGGTTGTTTCAGGGGCGCTACATTGCACTGATCTGCGCCGATCGTTGCGAGATGAAAACCGTCAGCTTTGTCGAAGATGCGGACCTGACAACGCCGCATGTGGACGAGTTGATCCAGTTCACAAAGCGCGAGGGATGTGACCTATTCGAACCTCGGCGCTTGTGTCGCGACGACTGGGAAGACGACCTTGCCTCGGTCGCGCGATACATCCGGTTTCTTGATGCTGAGCTTGAACGGGCAAATGTATCACCACTCGCGGCGCGCGAGAAGTGACCCTTCACATCTTCATTCGCTCCGCTTTCGGATCGTACATGGGCGCGAGGCTGGCTTCGGCGGCGACGCGGGTGCCTGCGATCTCGATCTCGTAGGTCGAGGCAAGGACCTGTTCGGCACTTTCGCCTTCGCAGGGAACGTAACCCATGCCGATGGCGCCGCCGAGGGCGTGGCCATAGTTGGCGCTTGTGACGATGTTGATGATCTCACCGTCGCGAACAAGCGCTTCGTTGTGGAAAAGCATCGGCTCCGGATCGGTGAGCTTGAATTGAAGCATACGACGGCTGGGGCCTTCCTCGCGTTTCCGGATGACCGCGTCGCGGCCGATGAAGCTCTCTTTGGCTTTGGTCTTGACGGCGAAACCGAGGCCTGCATCGACCACGTGGTCTTCGTCGGTGATATCATGACCGAAATGACGGAAGGCTTTCTCGATCCGGCAGGAATCCATGGCGTGAAGGCCGCAAAGTTTCAGACCATGATCTGCACCGGCCTCGTGGATTGTTTCGAAAACATGTGCTGCCTGATCGACCGAAACATAAAGTTCCCAGCCGAGTTCACCGACGTAGCTGATACGATGCGCCCGGGCGAGACCGAGGCCGAACTCGATTTCTCGCGCAGTCCCAAACGGGAATGCGTCGTTGGAAAAGTCATCCGGAGAAACTGCCCTCAGCAAATCACGCGCCTTTGGCCCCATGATCGGGAAACAAGCTTCGGACGCGGTGACGTCGAGGATGACCGCAACGTCGTCATCTAGGTGGCGATTGAGCCAAGCAAGGTCTCGCTGAACTGTCGCTGCGGGGACAACAAGCAGGAATGCCGTGTCGGATAGGCGCGTCACCGTCAGATCGCATTCGATGCCCCCATGTTCGTTAAGCATCTGGCCATATGTGATTGTACCGACAGGTTTGTCGACGTCGCCCGCAAATACGCGTTGAATGAACGAAAGCGCACCCGGCCCTTCGACCCGGATTTTTCCAAATGACGACATATCGAGCATGCCAACGCCGGTTCGCATCGCCATGTGCTCGGATTTCTGGTTTTCGAACCAGTTTTGTCGGTGCCAATCATGCTCATACGCACGCTTCTGGTTCGGCTCGGCAAACCAGTTCGCGCGTTCCCAACCCGCGGTCTCTCCAAAGACTGCACCTTCTCCCTTTAGATGTTCGTGGATCGGGGAACGCCGAACACCCCGCGCAGTTTCAACTTGTCGAAATGGGTAGTGATCGGCGTAGAGAAGTCCGAGTGTTTCCGTAACGCGCTCGCGAAGATACTTGCGATTGCGCTGAAAAGGCTGTGCACGCCGGATATCCACATCCCAAAGATCGAACGGCGGTTTGCCCTCGTCCATCCATGCGGCAAGTGCCATGCCCGCGCCACCAGATGAGACGATCCCGATAGAGTTGTAACCAGCGGCGACCCAGTAATTCTTCAAAACGGGCGCTTCGCCGAGATAGTATTTATCGTCCGGTGTAAAGCTCTCGGGACCGTTGAAGAACGTATGCACGCCCGCTGTTTCGAACAGTGGCATGCGGTGCATGGCTTGCTCGAGGATCGGTTCGAAGTGGTCGAAGTCTTCCGGCAGACTGTCGAACTCGAAGTCGTCCGGAATCCCCTGCATTCCCCACGGTTTTGCCTTGGGTTCGAACGCCCCAAGCATCATCTTACCAGCGTCTGCTTTGTAGTATGCGCATTCATCCGGGACCCGGAGAACCGGCATTCCGGTCAGACCTTCGACAGGTTCAGTGAGCAGATAGAAATGCTCGCACGCGTGAAGCGGGAGAGTAACCCCAGACTGGGCTGCAAGGTCCCTGCCCCACATTCCGCCGCAGTTGACGACGTGCTGCGTCTTGATGTGACCGGCGGTGCCGTCCTCAGCGACGTAATCAACGCCGGTAACAGATGCACCATTGTCCTTTACAGCGGTGACCTTCACGCCTTCGACAATCTGTGCCCCTTTCATCTTCGCTCCACGCGCCAAAGCCATCGCGATGTTGGCAGGGTCGCTTTGCCCGTCACCGGGAAGGTAGACAGCGCTCACGACATCCTCGGTGGTCAGGTACGGACAGAGTTCTTTGGCGGTATCCGGGGAAACTTCTTCAACTTCGACATCAAACGCGCGGGCGAGACTGGCTTGTCGGAGGATTTCTTCCCGCCGATGTTCCGTCAGCGCCACCGTGAGAGAGCCTGTTACTTTCAGCCCTGTGGCAACGCCTGTTTCCGCTTCCAGCCGACCGTAGAGGTCTGCCGAGTACTTTGCGAGCCGCGTCATGTTCTGGTTCGGACGCAACTGCCCGATCAAACCAGCCGCGTGCCAAGTGGTGCCACAGGTGAGTTTCTTGCGTTCAAGCAAGACAATGTCGGTCCAACCACGCTCAGCCAAATGGTAAGCGACGGAACACCCGGAAACACCGCCACCAATGATGACGACACGGGCTTCTGAGGGCAGCGTCATGTGGGCCTCTTCAAACGTGTGCTAATTTCCATGATGTGAGCAGGGCCGACCTCGCAACACCCACCAACAATTGTGGCTCCGAGCGCGAGCCATTGATCAACGAAATCGGCGTAGTCCTCTGGGCCGAGATCAACACGCGTCTCAAGGCTACGCACGGTCTCGCCGGCCCGGCGAAAACTCTCTGCAATAGAGGTAAATCCGTTTGCATAAGCTCCAAAAGGGCGGCCGCTTTCGGACAGGACGGGAAGACCCTGACTGATCGCCTCGGGGCGAGAGCAGTTCAGAAGTACAGCAGCGACGTCGAACTCACTCAGAAGCGGCAGAATATCGGACAAGGGCTCGCCAGATCTCAGCCTTTCACCCTCATCGTCATCAACGCTGAGCGCGAGCCACACAGGTTTGGCTGTATTGCGCGTACCCATTAAGCCACCGCGCGCTTGATCTACGCCCGACATGGTCTCAAGGATGAACATATCGACGACCGGTTCGTGGATCTCGACGATCTCGGCATAAAGCCCGGCCGCCTTGCTGCTATGTGGCGCAAGTTCGGCTTTGTAGGACCAGCCAAGTGGACCAAGCGCGCCTGCCACAAGGCCGCTTCCATGTGCGTCCCGCGCCTCCACCGCAAGCTCCAAAGCCTGTAGATGCAGCGCTTCGAAGTGGCTGGCATAGGCGGTGTTTTCCAATCGGTCGCGGTGAATGGCGTAGGTGTTGGTGGTGGCGATCGAGGCACCAGCCTTGAAGTAGTCGGCATGGATATCGCGCACTGCGTCAGGCTGATCGATCATCACCTGCGTCGACCAAAGTCCCGTTGGCTCCGCCCCTGTGCGCGCCAACAGTTCCTGCCCCATACCGCCATCCAGGAGCGTTACGCTCATGCGCGAATCCTTTCGTTTTGCGGATCCCAAAGGGGTTCGTCTGGCTGGACAACAGCTCGGCAGCGCTCACCGTAGATGTCGACTTCGAGTTCCGTTCCGGGCTCGGTCAAATCCATTCTGAGCATCCCGAGAGCGACAGACGCGTTGACCCGATACCCCCAGGCTCCGCTCGTAGTCTCTCCGACAACCTCGTCACCGTACCAAAGCGTGGACATGTACGGCGCGTCGGCATCCTTGGCATCGACCTTGAGAGCGACAAAGCGCTTCTTCACACCCTGCTGCCTTTCATTTAGCAGCGCGGCTTTGCCCGGGAAGTCACCTTCCTTGTCGAGACGGGTGAAACGATCAAGGCCACCTTCAAGAAGCGTGTAGTCGGTGGACAAGTCCCCTTTCCATGCGCGGTACCCCTTTTCGATCCTCAAAGAGTTGAGCGCGTACATGCCAAAAGGTTTCGCACCTGCAGCTGTAACAGCATCCCAAATCGCTGGAGCATCATCCGGTGCACAATGGACTTCCCAGCCGAGCTCACCTGCAAATGATACGCGGATCAACGCACAGTCTTTGCCTGCAATCTTGCCCGCGAAACTGACGCTGAGCCAAGGCGCTCCAAGGTCGTGGCCTTCGTTCAAGCCAGCAAGGATTTCTCGCGACTTTGGCCCTGTCACAAGAAGGCATTCGGCGTCTTCGGTGTGATCGCTCACCGTTATGCCCTCCGGCGCATTCCTCTTGAGGATTTCCGCATCATGCCATTGCGCGGACGCCGCCGTGATCAGACCAACCTCATCCTCGGAATGCACCATGACCGACATCTCCGTAACGATGCGACCACGCCCGTCCGGGAAGTACGCCAGACTGACCCGGCCCGGTTTGGGCAAACGCGACGCCGTCAAACTGTCGACATAGGACCGCGCCCCCGGCCCTTCGACTTTCAGCCTTGTGAAACCCGTAATCGGCAAGACCCCGCAATTATCTCGAACCGCCTCGCATTCCTCTCGAATGCGCGGCTCCCACGGGCCGACACGATCCCACGTTTGGGTGCTTTCTTCGCTGGTGTCGTCGCCGGGTTTGGCAAACCAGTTGGCCCGTTCCCAACCATTATACGCACCAAAAACTGCGCCAGCGTCCTGCAGGCGGGAATGTAGGGGTGAGTGCTTCTTGTCGCGACCGGCGGGCCATTCGTGGTACGGGAAGTGCATGGCGTACTCGTTGCCATAGACCTCCATACCTTTGACATTCGAGTAGTCCTGATCTGCATAGCCAGTGAAACGGCGCGGGTCGACCGACCACATATCCCATTCGGTTTCGCCCTCGGTAATCCACTCGGCCAAGACCTTGCCTGCGCCACCTGACTGCGCGATGCCGAAGGTGAAGACACATGCCTCGAAAGCGTTCCGCACGCCCGGCATCGGGCCGATCAGTGGCAAGCCGTCTGGTGCATAAGGGATCGGGCCATTGATGATCCGTTCCACGCCAGCCGTGCCGGAGAGTGGCACACGCTCCATAGCATCGGCGACGATATCCATAATCCGGTCAAGGTCGTCGGGGTACAACTGGAAGCTAAAATCATCCGGCATCGGATCATCCGGCGTCATCCAGTGACCTTTGCAGTTTGGTTCGTAAGGCCCTATGTTGAAACCATTTTTCTCTTGCCTAAGGTAATAGGAAACATCCACATCCCTTAAAAGTGGTAGCTTGCCACCCTTCTCCTTGGCATAGGCTTCGATCTCGGAAACCTGCTCCGTCAAAACATACTGGTGGCTCATCACCATCATGGGAACGGTACGACCACCGTAGGGCTTGAACCACTCCCCAACCTGCTGCGCATAGTATCCGGCCGCATTCACAACGAACTCGCATGCGATGTCTCCCTTGTCGGTGTGGACGATCCAGGACCCATCCGGCTTCTGCGTTACACCTGTCGCAGGACAGAACCGGATGATCTGTGCCCCCATGTCCCTCGCCCCCTTGGCCAGGGCCTGGGTAAGCTGGGCCGGATCGATGTCTCCATCGGTTGGGTCATAGAGCACCGAGTGCAGATCATGCGCTTCCATAAAGGGATACATTTCGACTGCTTCGGCGGGTGTGAGCATCGCCATATCGATGCCTTGATATTGGCCCATACCACGCGCACGCTCGAATTCACGCGTCCGGTTTCTCGAATGACTGAGACGGAGCGACCCGGTCACATGGTAATTCATCGGGTAGTCGACCGCCGCGCCAAGGCCGCGATAGAGTTCGGTCGAATAGCGCTGCATGTTCATGATCGACCAGGAGGTCGAGAAGGTCGGCACGTTCCCGGCGGCGTGCCATGTGGAACCCGCGGTCAATTCATTCTTCTCGAGGAGGACGCAATCAGTCCAACCTGCTTTCGCGAGGTGGTAAAGAGACGACGCACCAACCGCCCCTCCCCCGATGATGACGACGCGTGCGCTGGTCGGAAAATCTGCCATGGGTCTTCCTTTAGTAAACGGGAGGGGCGATCACCCAGATCGCCACGCAAGGTTCGGTGCCGCGATTGGCCCAGCGAAAGGGCTCTCCGCGAATTCGAAAGCTGTCTCCGGGTCCAACTGTGAAGGCTTGCTCAGCGATTGTGATCCCAAGCGATCCGGACACGATGTAGCCAACTTCCTGAGTATCGCGTGTCACATTGTCGACGCGCTCACAGCCGGGAAGAAAAGTCGAATGGACGACCTCGAAGTCATCGGTCAGGTCCGGCGAAACGAGTTCTTCAAGCAACCCTTCAACCCGATCTCCAAACCGTCGCCGCGCATTGTTGCGTACGATGACATCTGCTTCCTCCGGCAGCGTCGGTGCGCGACCGAAGAAACTGTCCGTCGGGATGTCGAGTGTCTGCGCCAGCGCATCGAGCTCCTGGGCCGATGGTCCGGAAAGATTGCGCTCGACCTGACTCAACCACCCGACCGAACGACCGACTGCATCGGCGACTTGGGATAACGTCAGGCCCCGTCGCTTACGCAACACCCTAAGATCATGCCCCAAACTATCCGGCGGAGATTGCAGCGTCATTGGATTACACCGTGAAAAACTTGAGCGAATTTTCACGCCCCGCAGATGAAAATGTCAATGAATTTTTCATGAGATGCATTTGGAGTTCAGTCAGCACTCGTGACCGATTCCCGATTAGGATGTTCCCGTACAGCTAATGCAGCAAATCCAATCGGAAGAATTTTTTCTTTTAATCAGCCTCTTGAGCAATTTTTGAGGCACGTCCCTCAAAAATCGATTGACGTGAGGTACGTCCCTCAAATAGCGTTTTCGTATGGATGCCGAAATGTGCACCTGTATTTGGGAGGACTTCATGAAAACGAAAAGAACCGCCGCGATCGTCGCGGCGTTGACCGCTTCCGTTAGCCTGCCATCCCTGGCCGCTGCAGAAGACCTAACGCTATGCTGGGCCGCATGGGACCCTGCGAACGCATTGGTGGAACTCTCCAAGGAATTTGAAGCCCAGTCCGGCCACACGATGAACTTCGAGTTTGTTCCGTGGCCCAACTTCGCTGACCGCATGCTGAACGAATTGAACTCGGGCGGCAAACTATGTGACCTGTTGATCGGCGACAGCCAGTGGATTGGTGGTGGCGCAGAGAACGGCCACTACGTCAAATTGAATGACTTCTTCGACGCCGAAGGCATCAGCATGGACGATTTCGCGCCCGCGACCGTCTACGCCTACTCGACGTGGCCAAAGGGCACCCCGAACTACTACGCGCTGCCTGCGATGGGCGATGCAAACGGTTGGTTCTACCGTGCAGACTGGTTTGCGGACCCTGAAATCCAGGCCGCATATAAGGAAGCCACGGGCGAAGACCTGCGTGAACCGCAAAGCCAGAAAGAACTGCTTCAGATCGCGCAATTCTTCCAAGGTCGCGAGATTGACGGCAAGACTGTCTATGGCGCAGCTATCTTTACCGAGCGTGGTTCGGAAGGCATCACCATGGGCGTGACATCCGCGCTTTATCCGTGGGGGTTCAAGTACGAAAACACGCCAGGCTCCTACGACATGGAAGGCGCTGTCAACTCACCTGAAGCCGTTGAAGCCCTAGAATTCTATAAGGAATTCTATGAGACTGCGACGCCGCCGGGCTACACGAACAGCTACATGGGCGAGAGCCTTGACGCTTTCAAATCCGGGCAGGTCGCCATGGCCATGAACTGGTTCGCTTTCTTCCCCGGTCTCTATGCGGACCCGGCGACCGGTGGCGACAAGATCGACTTCTTTGTCAATCCGCCGCAAAATCAGGCGGCTTCTACGCTTGGCGGTCAGGGTATCAGCGTCGTCGCGTATTCCGACAAGCAGGATGCAGCGCTTGAGTACATCAAGTGGTTCGCCCAACCAGACGTTCAGGCAAAATGGTGGGAGCTTGGCGGATACTCGGCGCATAACTCTGTGTTGCAGGATCCGGGCTTTGTCGACAGCCAGCCCTTCGCCGGTGACTTCCTTGAAGCCATGGATGCAGTGCAGGACTTCTGGCAGGAACCTGCATATGCCGAGCTTCTCCTGGCCATGCAGAAACGCATCCATGACTACGTGGTCGCGGATCAGGGCACGGCCCAAGAAGCCCTCGACAAACTGATTGAGGACTGGACTGAGACCTTCGAAGACGAAGGCAAGCTCTAAGCGTCACTCCCGACCGGGCCTTTCTTGGCCCGGTCCCCTTGTGCGGGGAAGCATAACCTCCCCGCACCTCTTGGAACCGAGCGAGGAAGTCCCATGTCGGACGGCACCATGGACCGCGTTGCAAAGGCAACGCCCAGGCGGGTTGCACGCAAAATCAGGGGTTTGTCGGATCGCGCAATCGCGTGGATATTCGTTGCTCCCACGATCTTTCTCCTGCTCGCGATTAACATTTTCCCGCTGATCTGGACGATCCAACTCAGCTTCACCAACTACCGCGCCAACCGAATTGGCCGCGAAGTCAAGAACATCGGCTTCCGGAACTACGAACGCATCCTGACGGACAGCGACATCTGGCTAAACATGCAGGCGACCGCGCATTTCCTGTTCTGGACGATCTTCTTTCAAGTGCTCATCGGCTTCACGCTCGCCTATCTGATCAACAAGAACTTCAGAGGTTCGCCGTTTTGGACGACGGTCATCGTGCTGCCGATGATGCTGTCGCCCGCCGTCGTTGGGAACTTCTGGAAGTTCCTTTATCAACCGCAAATTGGACTGTTCAATTACATCGTCAGCTTTTTCACCGGCAAAGACCCATCGAGCTTCGAGATGCTGGGGCAAGTGAACCTGGCGCCCTGGTCAATCGTGATCGTCGATACCTGGATGTGGACACCCTTTGTCATGCTCATCTGCCTGGCCGGACTACGGTCCATCCCGGACTACATCTACGAGGCGGCTGAGATCGACCGGGCCTCCAAACTTAGACAATTCTTCACGATCACCATTCCTATGGTGCTGCCCTTCCTGATGTTGGCGGTCCTGTTCCGGGGCATCGAGAATTTCAAGATGTTCGATCTCGTTGTGCAGCTCACCGGTGGCGGCCCAGGGTCAACGACGGAGCTGACCTCAATCAACCTGAAACGGGAAGCATTTGAGAAATGGCGGACCGGCTACGCCTCCGCATATGCCATCATCCTCTTCGTCACGGTCTTTGGCCTCGCCTCCATTTACGTGAAGGCGCTCAACAAAGTGAAGGAACGCTGACATGAGCGCCCACGCAATCAACGCTCCGACCAACCGCCAAAAGTGGGTGGCTGGCACGCTGGTCATAGTCTACGCGCTGGTTACCATGATCCCGCTGGCCTGGATCATGTTGACCGGGTTCAAAAGTCCGGCCGATGCGATCAGTTATCCGCCGAAAGTCGTCTTCGAACCAACGCTTGAGGGCTACGTAAACCTCTTCACGACACGCACCCGTCAGACTCAGGAGTTTCTTGACGCCAATCCGCCAGAAAACTGGGCCGATGAGATCGTACGCCAATATGACATGGTCATCGTCGGACCGTCGAAATTCGGAGAACGCTTCCTGAATTCCGTCATCATCGGGTTCGGCTCTACATTCCTTTCCGTATTCCTTGGCACCCTCGCGGCCTATGCCTTCAGTCGCTTCAAGATACCCTTGGCGGACGACCTGCTGTTTTTCATTCTGAGCACAAGGATGATGCCCCCTATCGCAGTCGCGATCCCCATCTTTCTGATGTACAGGAATCTGGGCCTGTCAGACACGCATCTTGGGATGATCCTGCTTTATACAGCGGTGAACATCTCTCTCGCGGTCTGGCTGCTAAAGGGGTTCATCGACGAAATTCCACGCGAATACGAGGAAGCGGCACTGATCGACGGTTACACGCGCTTTCAAGCTTTCTACAAAGTTGTCTTGCCGCAAGCTGCAACAGGCATCGCATCCACCGCAATCTTCTGCCTGATCTTTGCCTGGAACGAGTATGCCTTTGCGGTACTGCTAACGACGGCCAACGCGCAAACCGCACCGCCATTCATTCCAACCATTATAGGCATCGGAGGTCTCGACTGGCCGGCGATTGCCGCGGGCGTCACGATCTTCCTGTTGCCCGTCATGATCTTCACCATCCTGCTCCGGAAGCATCTGCTCCGTGGCATCACCTTCGGAGCGGTTCGCAAATGAGCAATTTCTTCAACGGGCTACTCCGCTTCCGTCGCGGTCCATGGGAGATGGTGGCTACCATTCTCATCGCCCTTGGCGTCTTCATGTTGATGCAGCCCTTCGTGATGTGGGCCTTTACCTACAGCTTCATAACGACACTGATTGGCACGGTGATGTTCATCATCGTCTCGCACTTTCCGGAAGGCGACTGATGGCAGAGATTGTGATCAAAAATGTCCGCAAGGAGTTTGGCGATTTCGTCGCGGTGAAAGAAAGCTCCTTCACGATTGAAGACGGCGAATTCTTCATGCTGCTTGGGCCATCGGGTTGTGGCAAGACGACAACGCTACGGATGATCGCCGGGTTGGAGCTGCCGACCAGCGGTGAGATTTACCTTGATGGGGAAGAAATCGCCCAACGCGCGCCATCAGAACGCGACATCGCTTTCGTATTCCAGATGTTCGCGCTCTACCCGCATATGAACGTCTACAACAATTTGGCTTACCCGCTGAAAAGTCAGGGTATGCCACGGGCCAAAATACGCGACAAAGTGGATGAGGTTGCTGGCATCCTCGGCATACGCGACATCCTAAGGAAACCGGTTGGAGGATTGGCCGGTGGCGATCGCCAACGTGTTGCTCTTGGCCGAGCGATCGTGCGCGAACCAAAGGCTTTCATGATGGATGAACCACTTGGGGCGCTGGATGCCGAGTTCCGCGAGCACATGGCGGAAGAGTTGCGTGCCCTGCACGATCGGATGGGTGCGACAACTGTTTACGTGACCCACGATCAGCTTGAGGCCATGCAAATGGGTGACAAGATCGTCGTCATGAACAACGCGGTGGTTGAGCAATTCGGAACCCCGCAGGAAATCTATGACAAGCCAGCGACGATGTTTGTTGCGGATTTCATTGGATCACCTTCGATGAACTTTCTCGACTTCGCCGGAAGCCTCGCCAATGGCGATACGGCGGTAGAACTCGATGGCCATCCTATGGGTGTTCCAGAACTCCGTGAAGGCGCAACAGGTGACCTCGTCTTTGGGGTAAGGCCCGAGCACATCCACTTGGCAACAGACGGAACCTATCGCGGCAAAGTACTTGCGACCGAGTACCTTGGCACGACGCAGATCGTTACTCTCGAGACAGCCAATGGCGAGGTAAAGGCACGGATCGCATCCGATCAACCAGCCACGGCTGGCGAAACCGTCGGGCTGTCATTCGATCCCGGAACCATCACGCTCTTTGAAAAGAAGTCTGGCCGGGCACTTCGCTCGCAGCTCAACGAAGAGGTGCTCCATGGCTGAGGTACAACTTTCGAACGTCTCCAAGGCCTTTGGCAAGACATCCGCCATTGTCGACATGGACCTTTCCGTTCCCGATGGTGCCTTCGTTGTCCTGCTTGGACCGACAGGTGCTGGAAAAACAACAACGCTTCGTTTGATTGCAGGCCTCGAAAAACCAGATACCGGCGAGATCAAGATAGGCGGGGACGTCGTGAACGGCCTGACACCTGCACAGCGCGATGTCGCAATGGTCTTCCAGCAATACTCGCTCTACCCGCACTTAACGGTGCGCGACAATCTCGCCTTCCCGCTGCGTTCGCCAATCCTGAGGACGCCAGAGGATGTTATTACCCAAAAGGTGCAGGAGGTAGCAGAAGTGCTGCACATCCCGCACAAGCTCGACAACAAGGCGACCGAGCTTTCTGGGGGTGAGATGCAAAGGGTCTCAATCGGACGTGCGCTGGTGAGGGACCCGCAAGTCTATTTGATGGATGAACCGCTTTCGTCACTGGATGCCAAATTGCGTGCGGATTTGCGCGTTGAGCTTAAACGTATACACGCGGAACTTGCCGCGACATTGCTGTATGTCACCCACGACCAGATCGAAGCCATGACCATGGCCAGTCACGTCGGCGTACTCGACGAAGGTCGCCTCGTACAGTTCGGCAGCCCGCGAGAAATCTACGAAAATCCCAAGACCGCCTACGTTGCTGCTCGTCTTGGCCAACCCCGGATCAACCTTCTGCCGGTAGGGCTTCTCGATGACGCAGCACCGACGGGTGCGATCCATGTCGGCCTGCGACCGGAGAATATCAGGCAAGGCGACGGAAAAGACGCGACGGTTACGCGCGTGGAACATTTGGGCGACCAGACGCGCCTCCATCTGAAACTCGGGGAGTTCGACGTCATAACGCTGACCGATCCACACAGCTCATTAAACCCCGGAGAGACCATTCGGATAGCGGCGCACAATCCGATCTTTTTCGATGCAGAAGGCAACCGGGTCACCTAAGGGAGGAAAAAATGGCTCAATTCGTCAATGCCAAGGACGACCTTGTCAAAGAGGCCATCGATGGACTTCTTGCGTGTTCCGGCGGCGCGCTTACGCGGCTGGATGGATATCCCCACATCAAGGTGGTTTACCGTTCGGATTGGGATCGCTCGAAAGTTGCCTTGATCTCGGGAGGAGGCTCTGGCCACGAACCCGCTCATGCTGGATTTGTTGGTCCGGGCATGTTGACCGCTGCTGTATGTGGCGAAGTCTTTGCCTCTCCCTCAGTTGAGGCCGTACTGGCAGGCATTCTTGCCGTGACCGGTGATGCAGGCTGTCTTCTTATCGTCAAGAACTATACTGGCGATCGGCTCAATTTTGGTCTTGCTGCCGAACGTGCACGTGCACTTGGCCGAAAGGTCGAAATGGTTGTTGTCGATGACGATGTCGCCCTTCCAGATTTGCCGCAACCGCGCGGCGTTGCGGGCACGCTATTCGTCCACAAGATCGCAGGGGCACTCGCGGAGAACGGTGCGTCGCTGGATGAGGTAACCGAAACCGCGAAACGGATCATCAAGAACGTCGCCTCTATTGGCAAAAGTCTGGATACCTGCACCGTTCCCGGGTCACCAAAAGAAGACCGCATTCCCATAGGGAAAGCGGAACTTGGACTTGGAATTCACGGTGAACCAGGCGTGGAGCAAGTGGACTTTGCCGGTGCCTCCGAGGCGATGGAAATCGTGCTCGACAAGTTGCGGCCACACATGAACGAGGGCCCTTGTGTTGCGCTTGTGAACAACCTTGGCTCTACAACCCCACTTGAAATGTCTGTCTTGTGCCATGCACTGGCCGGTGTAGGCGTCGCTTCGCACGTGATCGGTCCTGCACCCATGATGACCTCCTTGGACATGCATGGCTTCTCGGTGTCGGTACTTCCCGCGACGGAAGACGACTTGACTGCGCTGGCTGCGCCTGTCCCGATGCCCGCTTGGCCTGGACTTGCCAAGGTCACCACGATCCCAGTCGCGCCGCTGCCAGACGGGTTGACGCCAATCGAGCCGATCCCGTCGCCAAGTCCCAAAACACGTGCGGTGATTGAAGAAGTCGCCGATCTACTGATTGCAGCCGAAGCTCAGTTGAACGAACTCGATGCCAAGTCAGGTGATGGCGACACCGGCAGCACTCTGGCGACTGCCGCCAGATCGCTCAAGAGCAGCTTGGACAAACTGCCTCTCGCGGATCTGACGCAACTCTTCCCGGCACTCGGCAATGAGTTGAGCCAGACTATGGGAGGATCATCCGGCGTCATTCTCGCCATCTACTTCAATGCAGCCGGAGATGCCTGCGCCGGCGGTGCACCTGTCGAGAAAGCCTTGAAAGAAGGTTTGAAACGGGTCTCCGAAGTTGGTGGCGCCAATGTCGGCGATCGAACCATGATCGATGCTCTCTCGCCTGCACTGGACGCCATTGGCGGCGGTCTCGCGGCAGCAGCAGCAGCAGCGCGAACAGGTGCCAACAGCACCGCATCGATCCACAAGGCAAAAGCGGGGCGCGCCGCCTACGTGCCTTCCGAGAATCTCAAAGGACATAATGATCCCGGCGCGGAAGCCGTGGCGCTTCTATTTGAAGGTCTCGCGAAAGCAATGGAGGACTAAGACTGCCCGACAGTGACGTCAGAACGGTTCAGAAACCGACGGTGAATGACATCGCGCGTGTCGCGGGCGTTTCGCTCGCGACCGTGGATCGTGTTCTGAACGCACGCCCCGGCGTGCGCAGCGTTACGATCGAGAAAGTCAACAAGGCCATCGCCGAGCTGGGATACATTCGCGATACAGCAGCTGCCAATCTGGCAAGAAAGCGGCTTTATCGATTGTTGTTTATCATTCCCGAAACGACCAATGAGTTCATGATGGCCCTCGAAGCCGAAATCGCGGCTCAGGGCGCAAAACTATTGCATCAAAGGACGACGCTACAAACGCTGGCAGTCCCGCCGTTTGATCCTCGGGCCATGGTCGATGCGCTGGACGCACTCGACCCAAGCAAAACCGACGGTGTCGCCGTAATCGGCGTGGAAACCCCTGCCGTGCGCGACGCGGTGAAGCGTGCCCGTGCCAAGGGTATGGCGGTCGTGTCCCTCGTGTCGGATTTGCCGAGCTCAGAACGCGACCACTTCGTGGGTATCGACAATATCGCGGCTGGCCGTACTGCCGCTCAGCTTATGGGCCGCTTCGTCCGGGGTGAGGGTCGAATTTTGGTTATCACCGGTTCGCGCCTGGCTCGAGATCACCTCGAACGCAGAAAGGGCTTTGACGTCCTGATGTCTGAGGAGTTTCCAAATCTGAATGTTGTGGCTTCCATCGAAGGGCGCGACGACCCGGAACTCATCCGGCAGTTGTTGCCTGAAGTCTTTGCAGCCTACCCGGATCTCTGCGGGATTTATTCTTCGGCCGCAGGCAATCCAGGTCTGATCCGATTTCTAGAAGAAACCGGCCCGCATCCCGAACTGACGGTTGTCGCGCATGAACTGACGCCAGCCTCTCGTGCCGCTCTCCAGTCGGGCACGTTTGACGCGATTATCAACCAGGACACCGGACACATCATTCGTTCTGCCACGCGACTTTTAAAGGCAACAGTCGACAAGGCACCATTTGATCGGACGCAAGAACGCATCCGGATCGATATCTATCTTAAGGAAAATTTGCCCCATCAGGGAGGAGAGGCATGAAAACGATCAAGGGACCCGCGTTGTTCTTGGCGCAATTCGCAGGCGATGACGCACCGTTCAACTCGTGGGACGCCATTACCAAATGGGCCGCGGACTGTGGCTACAAGGGCGTGCAAGTGCCAAGCTGGGATGGCCGCTTGTTCGACCTTTCAACAGCCGCTGAAAGTAAGGACTATTGCGATGAGTTCAAAGGTCAGGCTGCTGCAAACGGCGTCGAAGTGACTGAACTATCGACCCACTTGCAGGGTCAATTGGTTGCGGTACACCCCGCCTACGATGACGCCTTCGATGGCTTCGCAGCCGAAGAAGTGCGAGGAAATCCCAAAGCGCGTCAGGAATGGGCGGTCGACCAGGTAAAGAAGGCGCTCTCCGCCTCGAAGAACCTTGGCATCACAGAACACGCGACTTTCTCTGGTGCTCTGGCGTGGCCCTACGTTTATCCGTGGCCCCAGCGACCAGCCGGACTCATCGAGACAGCGTTTGACGAATTGGCCAAGCGTTGGACTCCGATCCTCGATCACGCCGAGGAGTGCGGCGTCGATGTTTGCTACGAGATCCACCCAGGCGAGGACCTGCATGACGGCATCACTTATGAGATGTTCCTCGAAAGAACCGGCAATCATGCTCGGGCCTGCATGCTCTACGACCCTAGCCACTATGTGCTCCAGTGCCTCGACTATCTGGGTAACATTGACATCTACAAGGATCGCATCCGCATGTTTCATGTCAAAGATGCGGAATTCAACCCGACCGGACGGCAGGGCGTTTATTCCGGTTATCAAGGTTGGGTCGACCGCGCTGGTCGCTTCCGGTCACTGGGCGACGGCCAAGTGGATTTCGGCGCTGTGTTCTCGAAAATGGCTGCAAATGACTTCGACGGGTGGGCAGTGGTCGAATGGGAATGCTGCCTGAAGCATCCCGAAGACGGTGCGCGTGAAGGGGCCGCGTTTGTTGCCGATCACATCATCCGAGTTACGGAAAAGGCGTTCGACGATTTCGCCGATGGTGGAACGGACGAGGCCGCCAACCGAAGAATGCTGGGCATCGGATAAAAATGTTCGAAGACCGCCGAACCTTCTTTTGTAAGGTTTGCGAAGGAGAAAGACTATGGAACGCATAAAACTGGGTATGGTCGGCGGCGGGAACGACGCCTTCATTGGTGCCGTACATCGCATCGCTGCACGCATTGATGACAAGTTTGAACTTGTCGCTGGCGCATTGTCTTCGACGCCAGAGAAATCGGTGGCAAGCGGCGAAGCCCTTGGACTGAAGCGGGTCTACGAAGATTTCAAGAAAATGGCATCTCGTGAAGCCCGGCGTAAGGACGGGATTGAAGCGGTAGCAATCGTTACGCCCAACCACGTGCATTACAAGGCGGCGCGGGAGTTTCTGAAGCGCGGCATACATGTGATTTGCGACAAGCCGCTGACCTCGACCCTGCCCGATGCGAAGAAGTTGGTGCAGGCGGTCGAGGACAGCGATGTGCTGTTCATCCTGACGCACAACTACACGGGCTATCCCATGGTGCGGCAGGCGAAGCAGATGGTGGCGGACGGCGCGATTGGGCGCGTTCGTGTCGTGCAGGTCGAGTATCCGCAAGATTGGCTGACTGTTGATCAGGACATCAAGCAGGCGCGGTGGCGGACCGATCCGGCGCAATCGGGCGCTGGCGGGTCTGTCGGGGATATTGGAACCCATGCTTATAACCTCGCCTGCTTCATCACAGGGCTGGAGGCCGAGACGTTGTCGGCGGATTTGCAGTCGTTCGTGTCGGGGCGGCAGTTGGATGACAACGCGCATGTGATGCTACGTTTCGAAGGGGGTGCAAGGGGGATGCTCTGGTCATCTCAGGTGGCACCGGGCAATGAAAACGCGCTGCGGATCCGGGTCTACGGAGAGACCGGCGGGCTGGAATGGGCGCAGGAGGATCCGAACTATCTTTGGCACACGCCGTTCGGGCAGCCGAAACGGTTGATCACGCGGAATGGCTCCGGTGCCAGCGTTGCGGCGGGCCGAGTCTCCCGCATTCCGCCGGGGCACCCGGAAGGGTATCTGGAAGGCTTCGCCAATATCTATAGCGAAGCGGCGGAGGCGATCATTGCCGCGCGCGACGGGCAACCCGCGCCCGAGGGCGTGCTTTACCCGACCGTTTACGACGGACTGAAAGGCGTACAATTCGTTACGGCTTGTGTGAAATCGTCGGCGCGAAACGCCGCCTGGATCGATCTGGACCTTTAAACATGACTGACTTCTTCAAAGATATCCCCCAAATCTCATACAAGGGGCCGGACAGCACTAGCGACTTCGCATATCGCCACTACAATCCGGACGAAATTCTGGATGGCAAGCGCATGGAAGATCACCTGCGTTTTGCCGTTG
Source organism: Silicimonas sp. (assembly GCA_022824525.1). Lineage (GTDB taxonomy): Bacteria > Pseudomonadota > Alphaproteobacteria > Rhodobacterales > Rhodobacteraceae > JAJDOD01. The sequence goes on from JAJDZT010000033.1 coordinate 81,269, forward strand.
CATGGTGGCACAGCTTTGCCTGGCCGGGTGGCGATCCCTTTGGCGGACAAACTCTCGAGCGGCCTTGGTTCGGTGACACGATGGAACTTGCCAAGCTGAAGGCCGACGTCGCCTTCGAGCTCTTTGCGATCCTTGGTCAGCCGTATTTCTGCTTTCACGATCTCGACATTCGCCCGGAAGGCAAAGACTTCGCCGAAAGCACAAAAAACTTCGAAGAGATTGTCGATTACATCGGCCAAAAAATGGACAGCGCTAAGACGAAACTGCTTTGGGGCACGGCCAACCTTTTCACCCACAGGCGCTTCATGTCGGGTGCCGCGACAAACCCGGACCCAGAAGTCTTCGCCTATTCTGCAGCAACTGTGAAAACCTGCATAGACGCCACGCACAAACTTGGCGGAGAGAATTATGTGCTTTGGGGTGGTCGTGAGGGGTACGAGACACTTCTTAACACCGACCTAAAGCGCGAGCGCGATCAGGCTGGGCGCTTCCTGCAAATGGTTGTGGAGTACAAGCACAAGATCGGCTTCGACGGCACCATTCTTGTCGAACCGAAACCGCAGGAACCTTCCAAGCATCAATACGACTTCGATGTGGCCACGGTTTATGGCTTCCTCAAGGACTACGGCCTTGAGGACGAAGTGAAAATGAACATCGAACAGGGGCACGCAATCCTTGCAGGCCATTCGTTCGAACATGAGCTTGCACTCGCGGCGAGCCTTGGGATCCTCGGCTCGATCGACATGAATCGGAATGACTATCAATCCGGTTGGGACACGGACCAATTCCCGAACTCGGTACCGGAAGTCGCTCTCGCCTACTATGAGATCCTAAAGGACGGCGGTTTCACAACCGGCGGCACAAACTTCGACGCCAAGATCAGACGTCAATCTCTCGATCCGGAGGATCTCGTTCTCGCCCATGTGGGAGCGATGGACGTCTGCGCTCGGGGCTTGAAAGCTGCACACGCAATGCTGGAGGATGGTGGCCTCGAAAACGCACGCGCTGCTCGCTACTCTGGTTGGGACAGCGTGTCACTTTTGGAAGGTAGCCTCGACGATTGCTACGATCACGTCATGTCCAAGGGCATCAATCCAGAACCGCGCTCCGGAGCTCAAGAACGGCTTGAAAACTACGTCAACCGGTTCGTCTGAAACGAAGTTTTTGCGCGCAATGTAACCCAACATTAACCAGTTTCCCTTCTTCAACCTGTGGACACGTAGGTTGAATCGTAACGGTACGGGGAAACGGACCAATCATTGCGCGCGACATCGCATCAGTAGCTCTGAGGCGGCATCGATACTACATCGGTTTTGCCTTTCTGTTCAGCATCTTCGTAAATTTGCTCATGCTGACTGGACCGCTGTTTATGCTACAGGTTTACGACCGCGTACTCGGCTCCCGGTCCGAGGAAACTCTGGTCGCTCTGTTGGTCCTCGTCTTGGCACTCTACGGACTTATGTGGCTTCTGGATTTTGCAAGAGGTCGCTTGGTCGCGCGATTTGGCGCGCAGTTTCAGACGGCTCTTGACCCCGTGGTTTTCCAAGCAGAGTTGAGCCGCCCCTCGCAAGTGAAACAAGCTTCTGTCAGTCGTGATCTTGAGGCTGTGCAGGGCCTATTCGGCTCTTCAGCCCTTGTCGCTATCATGGACTTACCGTTCACGCCCCTCTTTGTCGCGGTGATCTTCGTATTTCACGAATGGCTCGGCATGTTTGCATTGGCTGGCGGAACGCTACTGATCGCGATCACCTCTCTCAGCCAGTTTCTTACCTCAAAACGCGTCGCCAAGGCGCAAGTTTTGGGTGAGCAGGCACATCGTTTTGGAGAGAATGCGCGTGCGGCCAGTGAACTCATCCGAAGCCAAGGGATGATGGAGTCCGTCACAGAGCGTTGGCTGGACAGCCGCTCGGACGCACTTCGGCAATCAATGCGAACCGTCGACTGGACCGGTGCGTTTTCATCTTTCACAAGGGCATTTCGACTTTCACTCCAGTCACTGGTCCTCGCACTTGGCGCGTGGCTTGTCTTGAAAGGGGAGCTCACAGCGGGCGCCATGATCGCCGCTTCCATTCTTCTTGGTCGTGCCCTTGCCCCGATTGAGCAACTCATTGGGCGCTGGCCTCAAATCGCGCGCGCACTTGCCGGTTGGAGATCCCTATTTGAACTCCTCAATACAACAGAAGACGCACCTCTTCGCACAAGACTTCCACGCCCGAGCGGACAATTAGACGTCAAGGGCGTAACAGTAACCACGCGACCCGGTTCACCGCCCGTGCTCTACAATGTCTCCTTCTCTCTCGAACCTGGGGAAGCACTCGGAGTGATCGGAAAGAGTGGGTCAGGAAAAACAACAATCGCAAAAGCCATCTTGGGTCTCGTTGAACCAAGTATTGGAGAAATCCGTCTTGGTGGCGCGCTTATCTCTCATTACGTACCCGCCGATCTGGGGCAGCACATCGGCTACCTGCCGCAGGACCCAGTTCTGATCACCGGCACGATTGCTGAAAACATCGCGCGCATGGCGCTTGAACCAGACAGCAGAGCTGTCGTTACCGCTGCTCAGAAAGCAAAGGTTCACGATCTGATCCTTTCACTGCCCGACGGATACGACACGAAAGTGGAAGACAACTTCATCGGCCTCTCCGGCGGGCAGCGCCAACGCATAGCCTTGGCCCGTGCGCTCTACGGTGAACCGATGCTGCTCGTTCTTGATGAACCGAACTCCGCTTTGGACCAAGAAGGAAGCGAAGCTCTGAACTCGGCCGTCCGCCAAATGAAGCAAGAAGGCCGCACCGTCATCATCATGACACACAGGCCCGTCGCCATCTCCGAATGCGAAACGCTGATGGTTGTTGAAGGTGGCCGAGTCAACGCCTTCGGGCCACGTGACGAGGTGTTGAAGAGCGTCATTCGAAACGTCGACGACGTTAGGCGCACGCTTCAACGGAGGAGTGGAACATGACCATGCGACCAAACTACGGGCCAGCGTTCCCACTCTCGATTGGCCTTATTTCGTTGCTGTTGCTCATAGCAGGTATCGGATTTTGGAGCGTCCACTCCCAAATATCCGGAGCAGTTGTCGCCACTGGCACAATTGAAGTCGAGAACAACCGACAAGTCGTCCAACACGCCGAAGGCGGCGTTGTCGGTTCCATACAGGCGCGCGATGGCGACAGCGTACAGAGGGATGAACTGCTCGTTCGACTGGATGACACGCTTTTGCGATCAGACTTGGCGGTCGTTGAGTTGCAACTTGTCGAACTGGCCGCGCGCAGAGCACGACTGGAAGCCGAGCGCGACGGAGCCACGGAAATAGCTTTCTCAAAAGTGCTACTTTCCTCTAGCGAAGAAAGCGCGACGGAACAGATCGAGGGCCAACGAACCTTGTTCCAAGCACGCAGGAACACATTGGAACGCGAGTTAAGCCAAGTTGCGGAACGGATAAAGCAAAGCGGCACGCGCATCCGTGGAACCGAAGCCCAGATCGATGCCTTGGAAACACAGGCGCGCCTTGTGGCGGATGAACTTTCCAATCAACAAACCCTTTTGGGCAAAGGTCTGGTGCCTGCGCAACGGGTTTCAACCTTGCAGCGAGAGGCGGCACGCCTAGCAGGCGAAATCGGGGAGCTCACGGCCAGAGTTGGTGAGTTTCGGGCACAAATCGCAGGAGACGAATTGGAACGTATTCGCCGTGTGAGTGAACGCCGCGAGAACGCCATCTCGGAACTCCGAGATATCCAGTTTCGCGAACTCGAACTGACTGAGAAACGGAAAAGTCTGCGAGGGCGACTGACGCGTCTCGACATCCGTGCACCGGTTACCGGCGTCGTTTACGGCACAACCGTTTTCGCAGAGAAAGCGGTGATACAACCCGCTGAACCGCTTATGTACATTGTGCCGCAAGACCAACCCTTGGTCGTTACGGCTCGTGTCGATGCAATTCACATCGACCAAGTATATCTCGGCCAACCCGCCACTTTACGATTTCCGGCGTTCAATCAACGCCTAACTCCTGAGACGCCTGGCCAGGTTACAAAAATCTCCGCCGACATCCTTCGGGACGAATTCACGGGACAACCTTACTACCGTGTGTCAGTCATTCCATTGGAAGCGACGCCCTCTGACCTCAACGATCAAGTCCTGCTCCCGGGCATGCCGGTCGAAACATTTCTAAGAACCGACGAGCGCACGCCACTCTCCTACCTTACCAAGCCACTGACCGACTATTTTGGTCGTGCCTTCCGCGAAAGTTAGTCATATCGCAATTCGGTAGCCTTACCGCGGAAGATGACATAACTCAGAGCTGTGTAAGCCAGAATGGTCGGCAAAACGAAAAGCGTTCCCACCAAAATGATGATCAGGGCTTCTGGAGCGGACGCGGCTTCGTAAATCGTAAGTCTCTCGGGGACGACATAGGGATAAAAGCTATAGGCCATTCCACCAAAGCTCAGCGCAAAGAGTGCCATGATCGCCGCGAATGGCGTCCAGGCATATCGGTCACCTGGCATGGGCAAACGCTTCAGCTTCCACCAAAGAAAACCCAAAAGAGCGGCCGACAGTATTGGGAACGGTGCAAGGTAAAGAAGTTCCGGGAACGCGAACCACTTTTCGAAGATACGGGGGCTCATGTAAGGTGTAGCCAGCGAAATCGCGGCGACGCCCAGCAGCAAGCCCCAAATACCACCTTTGGCCCAGCCTACTGCTTTTTCCTGCAGTCTGCCGTCCGTTTTGACAATGAGCCAAGCTGCACCGATACAGCTGTAGCCCACGGTCAGGAAAACGGCTGTGATCAGCGCAAACACAACATGGTTGAAGGTCCAAGTGAGGCCCATGATGTACATGCCAAGCATGAAGCCTTGACTCATTGATGCCAGAAGCGATCCGGTGAAGAAGGCAGCGTTCCAAAACGGCTTCTGGTTAATCGGCGCCTTGGCCCTAAACTCGAACGACACGCCCCGTAGGATCAGACCGACCAACATGATGGCGACTGGCATGTAAAGCGCGGTCAAGATGACCCCATGTGCCACCGGGAAAGCAACTAGCAAGAGACCAATCGCCAAGACAAGCCACGTTTCATTTGCATCCCAGAACGGACCGATCGAAGCGACGAGACGATCCTTCTCATCGTCATCTGAGAGAGGCATCAACAACCCGACGCCTAGATCAAATCCGTCCAGCACGACATAGATAAGGATCGACAGCCCCATCAAAGCTGCGAAGGTCCACGGCAACCAGATGTTGGGATCTCCGAAAAGTTCCATCATGGCTACTCTCCTGGGATAAGGGAGGCATCACCCTCGCCACGTCGCGGATATTTGCGGGACGAGAGAGGCTCACCTTTGCTGGCTTTCCAGGCAAGGTAAGTCACTGTTCCCATGTAAGCCACGATCAAGGCAGCATAAACGACCAGGTAGATAATCAACGTCGACAGCACCATCGGCGCGGGCACATCCGCGACGGCCTGCTTCGTCGTCATGATACCTTGGACCAACCATGGCTGGCGGCCAATCTCGGTTGTGTACCAACCGGCAAGGGTCGCGATCCATCCGGAAAACGCCATCGCTGAGAATCCGAGCAACAGCAGTTTGGGCATATCGCCAGCGCCACGTCGGCGGAGTGCGACGGCGCCAGCCCAGCTTAAGGCCAGCATGGCCATTCCTGTTCCCACCATGATCCGGAAGCTCCAGAACACCGGTGCGACGGGCGGGTGCAGCGACGTACCATCTTCGGCCACGAAGTCATTCAACCCCGGCACAACTCCACTTGGCTTGTGTTTCAGGATCAGGGACGCCCCGTTCGGGATACCAATTTCCATGCGGTTTTCCCGAGCTTCTTCGTCGGGGATGGCGAACAGCAGAAGCGGCACGTTACCTTGCGTTTCCCAGTTGCCCTCCATCGCGGCTACTTTTTGCGGCTGATGCTCCAGAGTATTCAAACCGTGCATGTCGCCGGCAAATATCTGGATAGGGATCAACACCGCACCGAGGATAACACCGAAGCGGAACGTTGATTTGACGCTTTCCTTGTCGTCTCCCCACAGCAAGCGCAGCGCGGAGATACCAGCGATGAGGAATGCTACCGTCAGCCCGGACGCAAGCAGCATATGCGCAAGGCGATACGGCATCGACGGGTTGAAGATCACAGCCCACCAATCAGTCGCAAAAGCAACGCCATCCCGCATCTCGTAACCTGCAGGCGTGTGCATCCAAGAGTTAAGAACAAGGATCCAGAATGCGGACATGGTTGTACCGAAAGCTACAAGGAACGTAGCCGTCGTGTGCAACCAGTTGGGAACCCGCGATGCGCCGAACAGCATGATCCCAAGGAATACTGCTTCCAGAAAGAATGCCGTGAGTACTTCGTAGGCCAGAAGCGGACCGGCGATATTGCCCACGGTTTCCATGAAACCGGGCCAGTTCGTACCAAACTGGAACGACATGGTGATACCGGAGACAACGCCCATCGCAAAAGACAGAGCAAAGACCTTAACCCAGAAGAGGTATGCATCCATCCATTTCTGATCTCCGCTCGCATTGAAGCGAAGTTTGAAGAAAAGTAGAACCCACCCGAGAGCGATGGTGATCGTCGGGAAGAGAATGTGAAACGATATGTTCGCGCCAAATTGGATGCGCGACAGAAGCAGCGTGTCCATGAGGCCACCTTTCAGGCACCAAAATTACTCCGTTGACCCGTATATAGACTGTCTTCGCCCCACGTCAGGAGACTGCGACAGAACGCCGGGGGAAAACATGAGCGAAAGGTTAAGTTGCCGTAAACTCGGCCCGAAACTGATTGAAGTTCAAGTTTCCACGGCATTGATTGCCGCAGCCCGCACGCCTCGGAAGAACAGCCGGTAGAGCACGGGTGCGGCGACCAGTGTCAACAATGACGCAAACGCCAAGCCGCCCATGATTGTCACCGCCATCGACACGAAGAACGCATCTGAAAGAAGTGGCACCATACCGAGAATGGTCGTCCCCGCCGCCAAAACTACCGGCCGCAGACGAGACACACAGGCCTGCACAATCGCGTCGTCCAGTGATGCCACGTCTTTTTTCACAAGATCGATCTCTTCGACCAGTACAATGCCGTTCTTGATCAGCATGCCGGATAGACTCAAAAGCCCAAGCAATGCTGTAAAAGTGAATGGCAACCCGGTGCCGAGAAGTCCAAGGACCACACCATTCACCGACATTGGGACCAGCAGCCAGATTATGAGCGGCTGCCGTAGCGCGTTGAAAAGCACAATGGATATCAGAACCATGACCAGCAAGCTCAGCGGAAGCTGTTGAGCAAGGCTCGCGTTGGCATTTGCAGAGTTTTCGAACTCACCGCCCCATTCCATGCGGTATCCGATTGGCAGTGGGATCGCTTCGACGGCGGTGCGAATTTCCGAGTGTACCGTCGCCGCCGTGAACTCGGGTGGGATATCTGCCTGAACTGTAATTGTCGGGAGGCGGTCACGTCGGTGGAACAGCGTGTTCTCCGTTGCCACTTCAAGTCCGTCGATCACCTGCTCCAGGGGAACGAAGGCACCGGAAGATTCAGAATAAACCACTTGGTCGATGAGCGAGATCCCCGCATCCTCGGCAATGCGCAGCATAATCGGGATCTGCCTTTCCCCTTCGCGGTAGGTTCCGCCTCGAATGCCTTCTGAACCAAGTTTTAGCGATGTGGCCACATCGTCTCGGCTAATCCCCGCAGCTTGTGCTCGCTCTTCGGCGTAGACTGGTTCAAGAACGAGTTCCTGTTCCCGCCAATTCGTTCGAATGTGCCGTAAGTTTTCGGAATTCGATCCCATAACATCGGCGGCCTCGCTTGCGAGTGCTCGTAGAACAGTTGGGTCCGACCCCGAAAACCGCACTTCGATGGGTGCGCCGCCGCCTGGCCCGAACACCAATCGCTCTGTACGAAATTCCCCACCTGGAAAGTTGTCACGTCCGAAGCCGTCCAATGCCGCCCTCAGGGTTGGAATCTCCTCAATCGTATTCGTCCTAATGATCAAGTGTCCGTAACTGGGGTTAGGGCGCTGGCCTTGATAGGTCAGCATGAAACGGTCTGCCCCCTGTCCAAGAAAAGTTGTGACGGAAACGACTTCTTCCCGCGCATCCAACCAAGCCTCGACCTGCGCCAAATCCTCACCCACGCCATGGATCGATGTCCCTTGGGGTAGTTTGTAGTGGACAAAGAAGAGCGGCGTATTTGAATTCGGGAAAAACTGCTGCCTGACCTGCGTGAAGCCCATGTAGCATGCAACGGTTACTCCCAGCATCAAGACAACCACCAGCCACCTTAGCCTCAGCGCTGTTCGCAGGAAGCCACCATACATACGGAACATCAGCCCACCGTATGGATCGTCTCCACTCTTAGCGGACCCCACGCGGAAAAGGTAATGGCCCAAAAGCGGCGTGACGGTGATGGCCAACACCCAGCTCAAAAGCAGCGAAATACCAATCACGGCGAAAAGAGAGAACATGAACTCACCGGTGGAATCAGGCGACAGGCCAATACCAGCGAACGCCATGATGCCAATCACGGTTGCACCCAAAAGCGGGAGCTGCGTCCGGTTGGCAACGTCCTCACAGGCGTCGCGAGACGATTTTCCGCGCCGCATGGCGATCTGCATGCCTTCGGCAACAACGATGGCGTTGTCGACAAGCATGCCCATCGCGATGATCAACGCCCCCAATGATATGCGCTCCATCTCGATTGAAAATATCGCCATGAAGAACAGCGTTCCAACTACAGTCAAAAGGAGCGTCCCGCCCACCACAACGGCAGCTCTCCACCCCATGAAAAGCGCAAGCACCGCCACAACAATGCTGACCGACATGGCCAGATTGACCAGAAACGCGGTCGACGATTCATCAACCACTACATGCTGTTCGTAAATCGGGTGAAGCTCGACACCCCAAGGTATGTCGCGCTGCAACTCATCAAACTTGGCATCCACCCGCTGACCAACTTCAACGATGTTCTCTGTCGAAAGGCCTGCGACACCGAGAGCGAAGGCCTCGACGCCATTGAAACGCATGAGCATGGTGGGTTGCTCGACCCGCCCACGCGATACATCGGCGAGGTCGGTCAAGTTCAGCACTTCACCGGCGACTCCGACATTCAGCGCGGCAATGTCGTCAACAGAGTTGGAGCCTTCCGGATAAGCAATTATCGTTTCGGTGCCGCCGTGATCAATCGCGCCTGCATCCGAAACAGAGTTTGCAGTGGAAATGGCATTCAGGAAAACAAGCGGCGAGGCGTTCTGGTTGGTGTAGAGTACTGGATGGCTGTCGACGAAGATCGCTTCTTCCGGCAATCCTGTCACTGCAACATCGGCCACCCCGTCGACTGCTAGGATCTCTCGTCTGAGAAACGTTGCCAGATCATGGATTTCCGCATCGCTGAGCCCGGCAGCCGTCACCGCATAATACAGCCCGAACACGTCGCCGAACTGGTCATCGACAATCGGTTGCTGCGCGCCGTCCGGGAGCTGCCGCGCAGTGTCGGCCACCCTGGACCGAAGCTTGTCCCAGATTTGCGGCAGTTCATCGCCGCCCAAAGTGTCCCGCACCGTGACATCGATTATTGAGCGCCCGGGCTGGTTGATGGACGAAATCGTGTCGACTTCACCAAGGTTCTGGATTGCGCTTTCCAGAGGTTCCGAGACTTCGATGGCAACCTGTTCCGCAGACGCGCCGGGATAATTCGTGATAACCACCGCCTGCTTGATGGTAAAAGCCGGGTCCTCCAATCGGCCGAGCGAAAGAAAGCCCCAAAGCCCGCCGAAAATGCAGCCAAGTATGATAAGCCACGTGAATAGAGAGCGGTCGATGGCAGCGCGCGCGATCGACATCAGTTGGAAAACCCTGAAAAGCGGCGCACTGCCTGACCGTCGGACAATGACTTCGCTCCCGCGACTACAATTTCCATCCCATCTTCAAGGCTTTCCCGAAGGATAAATTCTCCGTCGTTTCCGGTTTCGAGTGCCACCTCGACTTTACGGACGGAGCCGGTTTCGCCATCGGCAGATTCGAACACCATCAAGGACGTTACACCCTTGTCATCGATGACAACCGCACTGGCGGGAACGGTGGCTTGCTGGGTCGGCGTGTTCAGCCCTGCGATGACCGTTATTGAGCTCCCGGGCAAAACACCGGGCCCGGGTTCCTCCAGCATCGCCAAGGTGATCTTAAAGGTTTGGCCAATCACACTCGCCTCAGCCGTAAACTCCCGAACCTCAAGAGGGATCGTGCGATCTGATCCGGTGAACCGGCCGACCAAGCTCAAGTCAGGGTTTTCGCCCGCAGTCCGAAACAAGACCTCGGGAACATCAATCTCGACGCGCCACTCACTGATGTCATGCAGCCGCACGACTGGCGTTCCGGCCGACACAGTCGAAAAATTTGCGAAGTTCCGGCTGGCGACCAACCCGTCAAACGGTGCTGATAACGTTGCATTTTCAAGCGCATACTCTGCATCACGCACTGAAAGAGCGGCAAGATCGGCAGTCGACTGTGCATCATCGATCGAAACTTGGCTCACTGAGTTGGAGGAAAGTTGGTTAAGGCGGGCCAATGCGCGATCGGCTTGATCCTTCTGAACACGTGCCTGCTCCAACGCGCGCTCGAACGGCTCAAGGTCCAATTCGGCAATCAGAGAGCCTTGTCCCACGGCCGCTCCTTCGAGGACCGGAAAACTGTGTATTTGCCCGGATACCTGGAAGGCGAGATCAACAGTTTGTCGGGCAACAACTGTACCAAAAAATTGTCGAGTCAAAACGCGATCCGTCGCTTCCAGTTTCGCCACCTTAACCGGTCTGACGACTTCGGCTTGCGCGACCACCGGACCGGAAAGATGCCCAGTGACAATCATCAAAAGAGAGCAGAAGAGTTTCATTCTGGTAGTTGTCAGCACGGCTTCACCCCAGGTTGCGACTCACGTGACTTTCGTCATGATTGTCGGATTCCGATCAACTTGTAAGGCGAAATTGAACTCTGATCGCGCAATTCAGCCAGTCAACACAGACAAGGTGTCTCTTTGATGGCTTCTTGAGCAGTGGCGCCGCCTAGACTCCAACGCAATCATTCCAAACACCTGCTTCTCGGCAAGCGCCAATTCACTTGAATGAGTGTCACAAAACCGTCTGCCTCGGTTCACTTTGTGCTGCGCCCGATGATAGAAGAAACCGAAGCAAACGGAACTGCCAGGGAACGACGGCAGCCTTCGGCGAAAAGAGGAGCCTCTATGACGAGCGCATTGGAACAACTTCGGTCAATGACTGTTGTCGTGGCTGACACGGGCGACGTGGAAGCGGTGAAGAAATACAAACCAGTGGATTGCACGACAAATCCATCCTTGGTTTTGGCGGCTCTTTCCGATCCCGGTTCGGAAGAGTTGATTGCCACCGAAATCGAGGCGGGCCGCAGCGCAGGCAAAACAGCCGAACAGGTTTGCGATGCACTGACGGTGGCCGCGGGCGCCCGGCTGGCCGCCCTCATCCCGGGTCGTGTTTCGACAGAGGTTGACGCAAACCTCTCATTTGACACAACAGCATCTGTCGCACGTGCGCGCAGCATCGTGGAGGATTACGCAAATCGCGGCATTGGGAAGGATCGCATCCTGATCAAGCTGGCGTCGACATGGGAAGGTATTCGCGCCGCCGAGATTCTTCAGAACGAAGGAATCGACTGCAATCTCACGCTCTTGTTTTCCATGGCACAGGCGGTGGCTTGCGCAGATGCGGGCGCGTTTTTGATCTCGCCTTTCGTTGGTCGCATCACGGACTGGTACAAAAAGGCCGAAGGTCGCGACAGCTACGAGCCGGACAACGATCCGGGGGTAAAATCGGTGCGCGGCATCTACGACTATTACAAGTCTAATGGTATCGAAACTGTCGTCATGGGTGCGTCTTTCCGGAACATCGATCAGATCAAGGCGCTCGCAGGCTGTGATAATCTGACAATTGCTCCGAAACTTTTGGACGAACTGGAAAACGATCCGTCAGAACTTCCTCGCGTGTTGTCTCCGGACAACGCAAGTGGCGTCGCCCCCATCGACATGAATGAGGCGACGTTCCGGTGGCATATGAACAGTGACGCGATGGCGACCGAGAAGCTGGCAGAGGGCATTCGAAACTTCGACGCCGACCATAAGAAGCTGATCGGAATTATTTCCGAACGAATGGCGGGCTGAACGAACCCGACTGAACCCACGCGCGAGGTGGCCTTGCCCCTCGCGCGACAAGCGGATTGAAGACTTAAGACGCGTCTCGCTCCATGATCCACTCAACCTCGGGAGCAGGCACAAAGCGCCACTTGCGCAACGGGCCAGCCATCACGTTGAGATAGTACATCTCGAAGCCGTAAGGTGCACCGCAAGGATGGTGGCCCCGCGGCACCAGAACAACGTCGCCATCCCTGACGGCCATGGTTTCATCCAACTGACCATCATCAGTGTAGACCCTTTGAACTCCAAAACCGTTCGCTGGGTTCAAACGGTGGTAGTACGTCTCTTCCAGATAAGTGATGCGCGGGTAGTCGTCTTCATCATGGCGATGGCTGGGATACGAAGACCAATGGCCCGCGGGTGTAAACACCTCGGTCACCAGCAAACTGTCTGCATAATCCTCATGTTCCATCGCGATATTGTTGATGTGGCGCGTATTTGTGCCTTTGCCTCGCTCGGTCAGTGAAATCCCCTCAGGGCCAATCCGGCGCGCTGCGTGATCACCCTTTCCCGGCGCGGAACAAACGGCCAGAACGCAATCCGTTTTCGCCTTCGCATGCCAGTCAGAGCCGTTCGGCAAGTAAAGACAGTGAGGAGGCGTCTTCTCGAAAACGTTCATCCGATCGCCCAAGACGCCCCATTCCTTGCCCGCTCCGGAAATCTCGGCCTTGCCTTCGACCATGACAAGAATGACTTCTTTGTCGCCTGTGAATTCCGACGCTTCGTCACCGGCCCTGAGGCGATAGAGCGAGAAACCCACGTACCGCCAACCGGCACTTTCAGGAGTGATCTGATGGACTTTGCCACGCGTTCCGAAGGGTTTGCGGAGAAGGTCAGACATCAGCAAGCATCACCGGTTGACCCGTCTTTGCAGACTTTGTTGCGGCCTCCGCCATTGCGAGTGCCGTGATGCCATCGTCCAGGCTCACGGGCAAAGCCGAACCGGCATTGACGGCCTCGACGAACGCCGACCACTCTGCGGCGTAGGCTGGCATGTAGCGCTCAAGGAAGAAATACGTGGGTTTTGCACCCGTTACACCGGCGGTCGTGGATTTTACGACCGTGTTTTCCAGCATGTTCTGTGCCTGAAGAAGTCCTTCTGACCCGAGCAGTTCAACGCGTTGATCGTAACCGTATACAGCGCGGCGCGAATTTTTGATGACTGCAATCCGACCGTCCGCGTAAGTCATGGTCACGGCAGCCGTATCCACATCTCCGGCCTCACCGATTTCACTATCAACAACGGAAGACCCGACTGCCATGATGGACACCGGAGCTTCGCCCATCATGAAAGTCGCCATGTCGAAATCATGGATCATCATGTCTCGGAACAAGCCTCCCGAGACCTTGATGTAAGCCACTGGTGGTGGTGCAGGGTCAAACGAAGTGATGGACAAAAGTTCGGATTTCCCGATCTCACCCGCATCAAGCGCCGTTTTCATGGCCTTGAAGTTCGGATCAAACCGGCGATTGAACCCAATCATGATTGGCTGGCCATGCTGCATGGCGTTGTCACGACAAGCTCGCGCACGCTCAAGGCTAAGGTCAACGGGCTTTTCGCAAAGTACGGCTTTACCTGCCGCCGTTGCCGCCTCGATCAATTCGGAATGCGTGTCAGTCGATGTCGCGATCAGCACGGCATTGATCGCGGGGTCGGCGATTATCTCGTCCGTAGTCCGCGCAACACTTCGGAACTGTTCAGCCAATTTCTCGGCGTTTTCCGGAAAGTAATCAGAGACCGCGCTCAGTTCACTGCCGGGATTGTTGGAGATTGCCGTAGCATGGACACCCGCGATGCGCCCTGCGCCCAAAAGTCCGACTTTGATCATGTGTTTTTCTTTCACTAACTTGAATTCAGAGTGTGAACGCCGCACGGAATGCTTCCAGCGCGTTCTCGGGGTCGTCTTTGGCAAAAGCTTCCATTCCAACGGGTCCATCGTAGCCCATGTCAGCCAAAGCCCGCGCAATCATTGGCCAATTCATCTCTCCTGTACCCGGTTCGCAGCGCCCCGGATTGTCAGCAACCTGCACTTCGCCTATCCATGGCAAGCACGCTTCCGCATGGCGGATCACATCACCTTCACCGATCTGAGTGTGATAAAGGTCCAGGTTGATACGCAGTTGAGGACGATCAACGGCGGCAACCAGCGACAGGACATCAGCGGTGGAGTTGAAGGGGCAGCCCGGGTGTTCCCGCAAGTTCAGGTTTTCAAGAGTGAACGTAACATTCTCCTGCTCGGCCATGTCACAAATGCGGTGAAGCGTATCTCGCGCTTTGAGCCACATGCCCGGCGCCACATGCGCGAGTTGTTGGATCGGCAGACCCTGATCGCCCAGACCGGTACCATGAAGGTTCAGGCGGTGGACTCCTAACCGCTTTCCCACCTGCGCTGTTTCTCGGGCAGATGACAAGAGGCGATCCGCACCCTCGTCGTCGGCCAGCCGACCTTCAAGGTATCCGTTCATGATGGTGAACGTGGCGCCAGTTCTCTCAAGTTCATCCAAATCCCAAGCAGGCCAGTTCCACAAACCGACACCAAACCCAAGTTCATGCAGACGCGCTGCACGCCAGTGGATCGGTTTGTCTGGCCAAAGCATCTCTGCGCAGGCCGCGAGTTGGAACGTCATGTCAGATGCCCTCTGGTTGATCGCCAGTCGGGGCCGAAGGCCCTTTGACTGCAGGAAGTGCCGCGGATCTTTCGAATTTTGCAACCGATTGCAAGAGCGCATTTTCGAGTGCCTGCCAGGACCAGTAGAAACCTGTCGCGAACCTTAGAGCCTGAATCATAATTAGTTAACATATTGTAATAATTACGTTATTGCCCGCGCCACCCGTCGCATCAGGAACCGGCACGCGGCCAATTGGACCCAAGCCAGAGAACTGGCCAAGGTACGCTCCACGTCCTTCGC
>JAJDZT010000056.1 GCA_022824525.1 Silicimonas sp.
TCCCAGCTTCGACGGCGTCGGGAGAAGCGGCTTAATCACCCGCCATTCTTCGTCGCTCAAATCGCTTTCATATCGGTCCGAACTACGCTTATACTTCGCGCGGGTGGTCTCGTTCCAAGCCATGTGGTCTTCCCTGTCTGCGGTCAAATTCAGTAGGGAAATACCATATCAGATGAGACCATCCACATTCTAGGTCAGGCTCTAAGAGGAGAGCGTTTGGCATCCAGACAGAGGATCGGCAAGGATGACTGTCCGAGCATCTTGGACAACACCGCAATCTCGCTTCCGGGTTGATCCTCTGGTAGGCCAAGCAAGACAAGGTCGTACGCCTTCAAGTCACCTTTGAGTTCGCCGGTCGTTGCGGCAGTGGTCACGGTGTAATGCGCGCTATCCAGAAGTGCCGCAAAGCGGATACGATGCGTGGCAATCGCGTCGATCACGAGGACACTCTTCGGCATTGTGTCTCAATTCACCTAAAAGTCTTGATATGCCGTTCAGTCATTCCTCATAAGAATTAAGAAACTCTTTAATGGAGCTGAGATGACACCTCTCGCGCGTGACTCCGCCGAACTGCTGGCAATTGAAGCCCTGTCTTGGCTTGTTGGAGATGAGGAGCTTCTACCGGTGTTCCTGGGTTCAACCGGCGCGGGTGCGGGCGACATGAGGGCACGGGCCAAAGACCC
Source organism: Silicimonas sp. (assembly GCA_022824525.1). Taxonomy (GTDB): domain Bacteria; phylum Pseudomonadota; class Alphaproteobacteria; order Rhodobacterales; family Rhodobacteraceae; genus JAJDOD01. The sequence continues at coordinate 684 of JAJDZT010000056.1, forward strand.
GGAATTCCTTGCGTCAGTGCTGGACTTTCTTCTGATGGATGACGCCTGGGTTCAGCGCTTCTGCGACAGCGCCGACTACGGCTACGACTTCCCTGTACGTGCCCGCGCGGCACTTCCCGGTGGCGCAGAAGTCAATTGGACTTAGTTCTCAGGCGGTCTTTCTTTTGCGGCCGCGCTTGGGAGTATTCTGATCAATGAAATCCAGAACCAGCGGCCGGATATTGTTCCGCCAACTCTTGCCGGCAAAAATACCGTAGTGACCTGCACGCGGCTCCAGGTGACGGGCCTTCTTTTCGTCCGGCAACCCTGTCAGCAGATCAAGTGCGGCCAGACACTGTCCAGGTGCGGAAATGTCATCCTTCTCACCTTCGACAACCTTAACCGCCACATTGGTGATTGCGCCGATGTCGACCTTTCGACCAGCAACTTCAAAATCGTTCCGCGCAATGTCGCGGTTCTTGAATATGCGTTCGACCGTTGAAAGGTAGAACTCCGCCGGCATATCCATCACGGCAAGGTATTCATCGTAAAAACGATTGTGCTTGTCATGATCACCGGCCTCACCCTTCGCGACACGCAGAACCTGCTCGTAGAAGGCCTTCCCGTGGGTTTCCGCGTTCATCGACATGAAAGACGCCAATTGCAAAAGGCCCGGATAGACCATCCGGCCCACGCCAGCATACTTGAAGCCGACACGCTGAATGATGAATTGCTCCAGTTGCCCCATGGTGACACGGCGACCGAAATCTGTCACATCTGTCCGAGCGCGATCAGGATCGATGGGCCCACCGATCAACGTAAGCGATCTTGGCTGCGCCTTTGGATCTTCCTCGGCCAAAAGGGCGGTCGCCGCCAACGCGAGCGGCGCCGGTTGGCATACGGCAATGACGTTAATATCCGGTCCGAGTTGCTGCATGAACTCGGCCAGGTACAACGTGTAATCCTCGATATCGAACTTTCCGACACTGACGGGAATGTCGCGCGCATTATGCCAGTCTGTCACCCAAACCTCGGCATCCGGCAACAGGCTTTGCACCGTCGATCTCAGAAGGGTCGCGTAGTGGCCCGACATCGGTGCCACCAACAAAATCTTCCGATGCTTGTAAGGCCGACCCTGAACCTTGAACCGGATCAGGTCACCAAACGGCCGCGCAATCTCGGTTTCGACCGTGACGACGTGGTCGCGACCATCGGAAGCCACAACGGTATCGATTCCCCAGTCAGGCTTCGCGACCATGCGAGAAAAGCTGCGTTCCGTCACTTCGCCCCAGGCAGCCATCATTCGGAAAGCAGGATTCGGCACCACGCCCCAAATCGGATAGGATGCCATTGAAAGGGCTGTCGCACCCACCCATTGATTGGTGTTTCGCACTGTTTCCATGAGGTCGTAAGTCATCATGTACCGCATTGAACGAACTCCTGAGCGACCATCGGGCGGGATGCCAAAACGTCGCTTTGCCTCTTTAAGGGCAGGGCGGTAAATGGCAAATGCTGCAACTGCGAAAAGTAAGCTGGAATGTACTCCATGACAACTGAAGAAATTGAAAACGCAAAGAATCTCGAGATTTTGAACGAGAATCTCGCGAAGGTTGAGGAGTTAACGCAACGCTTTGTCTCCGCGGTAGCGAACAAAAAACAGGTTCATCCCGGCCTGCAAGGCCCCGGACAAGACCTCTACATGAAGGCCGCGGCCGCCTACTTTTCGGAAGCCATGACGCATCCTTCGCGACTGCTGGAAACCCAAGTGGAATACTGGGGGAAAGCCCTCACTCATTTCGTGGAAGCACAAGAAACGCTGATGAAAGGCCATCTTTCGCCTCCAGATGATACGGGTCCAAAGGATCGACGTTTTTCGAACGAACTTTGGGACACGCACCCATACTTCAACTTCATCAAGCAGCAGTATCTCTTCTCTGCGGACGCGGTACGTGACGCGGTCGAGCAACTCGACCACCTCGATGAGAATGACAAAAAGCGTCTCCGCTACTTCTCGCAACAAATCATCGACATGATGAGCCCCACCAACTTCTTTGGCACCAATCCTGAGGCGCTTTCCAAAGCTGTCGAAACCAATGGCGAGTCGCTGGTCAAAGGTCTTGAAAACCTGGTCCACGATATTGAAGCCTCGGATGGTGAGCTATTGGTCACTTTGGCCGACAAGAAGGCCTTCACGCTTGGCGAAAACATCGGCACAACCGAGGGCTCCGTCGTTTTCCGAAATGAGATTTTGGAACTCATCCAATATGCGCCGACGACTGAGACAGTTCACAAGACACCGCTCATCATCTTCCCGCCCTGGATAAACAAGTTCTACATTCTCGACCTGAAACCAAAGAACAGCCTGATCAAATGGATCGTAGATCAGGGCTACACGCTTTTCGTGGTCAGCTGGAAAAATCCGGACGTGTCCTATCGGAACTTCAGCATGAACGACTACGTAGAAACTGGCTATCTGAAAGCCATTGAAACAGTAAAGAAGATTACGGGTGAGTCGCAGGTGAATGCTGTCGGCTACTGCATCGCAGGCACCACGCTTTCGCTAACATTGGCCCTGCTGCAAAAACGCGGCGACAAATCCGTAAAATCAGCAACGTTCTTCACCACTCTCACTGACTTCGAAGACCAAGGTGAAGTCGGGGTCTTCCTGTCGAACGATTTTGTCGATTCCATCGAAGAACAAGTTCAAGAAGTTGGTATCCTAGAGAGTTTTATCATGAGCCGGACTTTCAGCTTCCTGCGCTCGAACGATCTCATCTATGGCCCTGCCATTCGCAGCTATATGATGGGTGAGGCACCGCCGGCATTCGACCTGCTCTTCTGGAATGGTGACGGCACCAACCTTCCCGCTTGTATGGTTATGGAATATCTGCGCGGTCTTTGTCAGGAAAACCGCTTTGCGAAAGAAGGCTTCGAAGTTCTTGGCGAGACCGTTCAGATCAAGGACGTGAAGGTACCACTTTGCGCCATCGCCTGTGAGACTGATCACATTGCTGCCTGGACCACCAGCTACTCAGGAATTCAGAAGATGGGCAGCCGATCCAAGAAGTTTATCATGTCGGAGTCGGGGCACATCGCGGGCATCATCAATCCGCCTTCAAAGAACAAGTACGGGCATTACACAAACGATGCGTGGCCAAGCACCGCAAGCGAGTGGTTGGACGAAGCGGACTACCATCAGGGGTCTTGGTGGCCAACTTGGGATAACTGGCTGAAGTCCCGCTCTGGAAAACAGGTCCCGGCACGCGTGCCTGGGTCCTCGAAGGGGTATCCGGCTCTTGAGGCTGCGCCAGGGACATTTGTTTCTGAAACCCCGAAATCCCCCTAAGAGACTGAAATTGAACACCTAAAAATTGTGCTGCACCGCAGCATTGCCTCTTGATTTGCTGCATCGCAGCATGTATATATTCTGCACTTGCAAACAGCGGGCCAATCCCCGCCGATTTTGACCATGGAGATACAAATGGCCGCTAAGACCAACGACTACACGAAGATGATGAAAGACATGCTGGGTGCATTCCCTGTCGACACATCCGCAATGACCGAAGCTTTCAAGACGCAGGCTTCCTTTGCTGACAAGATGTCGAAAGTTGTCCTCGAAGCTGCTGAGAAGTCCACCGAGATTTCTGCTGGCTGGACCAAAGCCACCATCGGCAAGCTCGGAGTTGTCACCAACGTCAAGGACGATCCGGCTGACTACACCAAAGCCATGACCGACTTTGCTTCTGCTCAGGCAGAGATGAGCTCGGAATCGATGGCTGCCTTTGCTGAAGTTGCCAAGAAAGTTCAGATGGAAACCGTCGAACTGATGCTGGCTGCAGGCAAAGACTTCGGTGAAGACGCGACGAAAGCCGTCAAGAAAGCCACCGACGAAATGACCGCTGCCGCCAAGAAAGCGACTGCGAAGTAAGTTTGAGTTTCCTGATCGCCAACGTCCTCCCTGTTGGCATCAATTACTGGCGGGCCTCCTGGCCCGCCATTTTTTTTGGAGCGCGAGGAGACAACGCGGGCGCACGCAAAATGGCGCGCTGCATGGAGGCTTTGAGCCGAGGAACGCTCAACGGCTTTTCCAGGAATTCAAAGCTGCGGGACAGGCCCTCAACTTCCGGTGCGCTGACACCCGAAAAATAGACCACGGGCACAGCATCACGGGAAAGCGCCAGACCTAGGTCGATCGTAGTCTCGCCATCCGGCAAGTTCACATCGAGAAGAGCAAGGTCAATCTGTTCAACACGGACATGGCTTTCCGCTTCAGCGAGATCGACAGCCGTCAGGACCGTGGCCACACCCAAGGTCTCCAGTTGTCCGCTAATTTTCTCTGCAAGGAAAAGCTCGTCTTCAACAAGAAGAACGGTTTTGCCGTCAAAGGTAACATCTTGGCTCATCTCGCTTCGCATCCGTATCTCAAATTCTCATAATCCAAGTGCCAAACCGCCCCTACAAGCATCGCAGCACGCAATCTACGATAGCGATCAAGGATCATAAATCAATCTAAAGATGTATTTGGTGCGCCAGCCTAAGTGGGACTCATACCACGCAACCTTTCGGATCTTCGGCGAAGAACCTCGATCGTGGCGAGGAGCACAATGGAAATGGCAACCAAGATGGTTGCGACGGCCAGAATGGTCGGGCTGATCTGCTCACGCAGTCCGGTAAACATTTGCCATGGTAGTGTTTTCTGACCTGCAGATCCCACGAACAGAACGACGACGACCTCGTCGAATGACGTGATAAAGGCAAAAAGACCGCCGGAAATGACGCCAGGCAGAATGAGCGGCATTTGAACTCTGAAGAACGTCGTCACCGGATCGGCACCCAAGTTTGCCGCAGCGCGTGTCAAGCTGCGATCAAAACCTACTAGCGTCGCAGTCACCGTGATGATGACAAACGGAATGCCAAGGGCCGCATGCGCAAGCACAACGCCCCAATAAGTGCCCTGCAGCCCGATCCGGCTGTAGAAGAAGAACATACCGGCCGCCGAAATAATCAACGGGACAATCATGGGAGAAATCAGGATGGCCATGATGGCACGCCGGAATGGCACATGAGGTTGGCTGAGACCTATGGCCGCCAAAGTTCCAAATCCAACCGATAAAAGCGTGGCCATCGGCGCAATCGTCACCGAATTCCAAAGCGCCTGCTGCCAGTCGTTATTCGTGAAGAAATCCTCGTAATGCTTCATCGAATAACCTTCCGGGCTCAGCGACAACATCGCCGGCGTGAAGGTGAAGAAGTCCTCGGCGTTGAAGCTGAGCGGGATGATGATCAGGATGGGTGCAATCAGGAAAAAGAAGATCAGTCCACAGATCACCCGAAACGCATAGTACCAGATGCGCTGACCGGTTGTTGCATACGGTGGCAATCCCATAGCCTCAGCCCCCCAGCTTCACGTTGTCGATGCCAACCATCTTATCGTACGCCCAGTAAAGGATCAGGACCGCTGCAAGAAGGATGGTTCCCAAGGCAGCCGCCAATCCCCAGTTCAGCGATGACGAGATGTGGAAGGCAATCCGGTTGGAGATGAACACACCTTGAGTGCCTCCCACCAATTCCGGCGTGATGTAGTACCCGATGGCGAGGATGAAGACGAGGATCGACCCCGCCCCCATCCCCGGCACACTCTGCGGGAAATAGACCCGCCAGAACGCTGTCCAGTTGGTTGCGCCCAATGACTTGGCCGCCCGTAGGTAACTCGGCGGAATGGTCTTCATCACCGAATACAACGGCAGGATCATGAACGGCAGAAGGATATGCGTCATCGCGATGATCGTGCCGGTCTGGTTGTTGATCATCACCAATCGACCGGCCTCGTCGATCAATCGGCTCCAGACCAGGATGTCGTTGATCACCCCCTGTTGTTGAAGCAGCACCTTCCACGCACTTGTCCGCACCAGAAGCGAGGTCCAGAAGGGCAACAGCACAAGGATCAGCAGCAGGTTCGCGCTGCGCGCCGGAAGGTTCGCCAAAATCCACGCAACGGGATAGCCCAGCAGAATGCAGGAAAACGTGATCATCAGGGACAGGTACAACGTCCGCTGGAACAGCGTGATGTAGATCCGCTGATCCTCGTCCCGCGCCTCGATCCCGTCGGGTGTCAACGCCAGGTCCACCGAGTTCAGGAAGTATCCCGGCGTATAGGTTGCGGCATAGGTCTGAATGGTCTTCCAGACCTCCGGATCGCTCCAGTCCTCGTCGATATCGTCGAAGGCGGCACGAAGACTGACAGGTTCGATCTCCGCCGTCGCAACGCGTGCCTCTTCCAGAAGCGCATTGTCATATCCATCTGACGCGCTCAGGTCAGCAAAGAGATTGGCATAAAGCACATCCCAATCTGTCGGGTCCTCCTCCAGAGGATCATCTTCCTCCTCGCGCAGAACTGCTTGCCACGTCGTGATGGCAGATGCGGTGCGCGGTCCCGCCTCGGACGCGACTTCGAGCCAGGTCTGTGGGTCCTCCCACGCCGCGTTCAGATCGGTGAAGGCGTCCGTGTATTCGTCAGTATCAAACCGACCGACACCCCGCCCCGATTTCCGGAACAGCGAAGACATGCCCGTCTTTTCATAGTTCAGACGGGTCCCGAGCCGGGTGTGTTGCTTGCGCTCCTCGGCAAAGACCATGTCGGTGTAAAAGGCGAGGTAAGTGTCCTCGTCGGGCAGGTCGTCTTCATCCGGGTCCCACGTTTTCAGCATCTGTACCGCGCGCGGGATCGTGTCGCTGACGATATTGTTCTCGACCGAGCGGAAGAGCATGTCCGCAATCGGCGCAATGAAGGTGATCAGGATAAAGATCAGAAGTGGCGCAATGAGCATGAACGCCCGGATTTTTTCACGTCGTAGAGCACGCGCGAGGCTTTTCTTCAGCGGCGTCCCATCGGCCGCAAGCATCGGGCCATCTGTCGTCGCCTCACTCACTCTTCATACCCCTCGACCACGACAATGGTGCTTTCCGCTGTCCGATGTCGGATCTTAACAACCTCCTGGTATTCGGGGTCGTTATAGGCATCGAGGGCCGCCTGATAGCTCTCAAACTCGAACACGACATGCCGATCGTGCTGTTCGCCCTCAAGCACTTGGCCTTGACCACCGCGCACCAAAGGTTTGGCACCGTGCTTGCCCAGCAGGATCGGTGTGTCCTTCACGACGTACTCCTTGTACGCCTCTGGATCTTTCACGGTGATATGACCGATGATGTAGCCTTTTGGCATGTCGCTGTCCCCCGAAGTGTGTAGGGCGGGGTCTCCCCCGCCCTGCTTGGTCTTATTGAGCCAGCCACGCCTGGAACTTGGCGTCCAGATCGTCGCGATAGTCAGCCCACCATTCGTAGTTGAACAGGAAGGTGTTGACCGCGTTGGCCGGATCGGTCGGCATGTGCGGCGCCATCTCGATGCCCAAGTCAGCATGCGTGCCAACCAGCGGTGCTGAAGACGCACGCGCAGGGCCGTAGGAGATGAATTTCGCCTGGTCAGCCAAGCGCTGCGTGTCCGTCGCGAACTTCACGAAGTCCAGCGCACGGGCCTGACGGTCTTCCGGAAGACCAGCCGGAATGATCCAGCCGTCCAGGTCGAACATCTGCCAATCCCACAAGATCGATACCGGCTGGTTCTGCTCTTCGATGACCGAGAACAGACGACCGTTGTAGGTCGAACCGATGGAGACTTCACCGTCAGCCAGAAGCTGAGGTGTTTCGGCACCAGCGCTCCACCAGATGGTGTCATCCTTGATCGTATCAAGCTTTGCGAACGCGCGGTCCTGGCCTTCTTCGGTTTCCAGAACGTCATAGACATCACCGATGTCCACACCGTCACAGATCAGAGCCCATTCGAGGTTTGCGATCGGCTGCTTCTCAAGCGACCGCTTGCCCGGATAAGTCTCCGTGTCGAAGATCGCACAAACGCTGTCCGGTGCCTTCTCCAGAAGGTCATTCCGATAGCCGAAGGTGGTCGAGTAAACGATCTGCGGAATGAAGCAATCGGAGACGATCAGGTCGCCGAAGTCTTCCGAGGCCGGCGTGCCATCAGGTGCAGCAGCCAGCATCTCGTCATGGTCGATTTCCATCGCCAGACCTTCGTCGCACAGACGGATCGCGTCAGCGGCAACCACGTCCACCACATCCCAAGTGATGTTGCCAGCTTCGTTCATCGCGCGGAGCTTCGCCACCGCTTCGGACGAGCTTTCGTCCCAGATGAAGTTTACGCCAGTATCGGCCGCATAAGGCTCCGAGTAGGCGCGCTGCTGCGATTTCTGATACGCACCGCCCCAGGAGACGAGCGTCAGTTCGTCGGCCATGTGACCGTCGGCGAAAGAAGCCCCGGCCGTGATGACCAGCGCACTTGTCGCCATAAGAGTCGTTGTCAGTTTCATATCTTACTCCCATGTCCCGAACTTGATGAGATGGGTCAGACCTCGGGACTGGCACCCGACCCTCTTTGTTCCCGCAACCCCGACAAGCATCGAAGCGCGGCATGGCTCAGGCGTCAAGCGCCCTGCAATCCTCCGGCAACCAACCGATTTCGATCTGCTCGCCGGGCTTCAAACGCACCTGGTCAGGTGCATTCCGAGTTTTTACAACGAAATCTTCCCGCCCTGCGACACGAAGCCGTGTGCGGAAGATGTCGCCCATATAGATGAACTCCAGCACCTCGGCCTTCAGCGTATGGGCACCGGCCTGCAGGCGATCCTTGTTAAACTCGACGCGCTCCGGTCGGATGGAAACCAGTGTCTTTTCGCCTGGTTTGGTCACGTTGACCGGCTTCGCATCGATAATGTCGCCGGAGGCAAGCTTTACTGTACATGCACCGCCTTCAATCGTCTCAACGGTTCCCGACAGCGTGTTGTTCTCCCCGATGAACTGGGCCACGAAGCTGTTTTCTGGCTCCTCATAAAGAACATCTGGCGGCGCAAGCTGCTGAATACGACCATCGTCAAAAACCGCGACCCGATCGGACATCGTCAGTGCCTCGGTCTGGTCATGCGTGACGTAAACGGTCGTGATGCCCAGATCATGAGCCAGATTGGTGATTTCGAACTGCATATGCTCGCGCAACTGTTTGTCGAGCGCGCCAAGCGGCTCGTCCATCAAGACCAGTTCCGGCTCGAACACCAGTGCGCGCGCTAGTGCGACACGCTGCTGTTGTCCACCGGACAGCTGTGCGGGACGCCGCCCACCGAAGTCACCCATCTGCACCATATCGAGGGCGCGTTTCACTTTCGCCTCTCGGTCGGATTTTCCGATCTTCCTCACCTCCAGCGGGAAAGCGAGGTTTTCCGCGACGGTCATATGCGGGAAGAGGGCGTAGTTCTGGAAAACCATTCCGATGCCACGCTTGTGTGGAGGAATGTTGTTGATCGGGTTCCCGTCCAGCAGAATCTCGCCGTGCGTGGCCGTCTCAAACCCGGCCAGCATCATGAGGCAGGTCGTTTTGCCTGAGCCTGAGGGTCCAAGCATGGTAAGAAACTCACCTTTGCCAATCGACAGGTTCAGGTCTTTCACGACAAGTATTTCACCGTCGTAACTCTTCTGAACACGCTCAAAGACGACGAAGTCGCCAGTTTCGGAGTCTTTCGGCACGTGATCTCCCCAGTCCGTCGTCCAAGCCCGAGGAGCAGCCAACACGAAGAAAGAGCGGATTTCAACAGCATACAGAGAAATCAAATGCCGCACCCTTTGGATGAACGACATTAGAGCCTCGAAACCGCCGAATTGCCCAGTTGGTTAGCTGTCACTGAAACTAAACACCGCCGCTTCACGATTCGGTTTGTCATTGTGCTGAAAGGCCGCGACAGGCGCTCTCGCCAAGCCGTACACAAGTCGACGGAGACTTCGGCTGCATTGCACAGCACGCTTGACCAGCGCCCCACAAAGAGGTCCAGATTTACGTCATGCCTGACCTACCCTTTGCAACTGCTGAATACTCGCGTCGCCTCGACAAGACCCGTAAGGCCATGTCGGATCGTGGACTCGATGCAATTTTCATTGAGGATCCATCCAATATGGCCTGGCTCACAGGTTATGACGGATGGTCTTTCTACGTGCATCAGGGCGTAATAGTGACTCACGACCGCGATCCGATTTGGTGGGGTCGCGCGCAAGATCGAAACGGTGCACTTCGAACAGTCTGGATGGCTTCGGAGAGCGTGACGTCATATGCCGAGCATTTCATTCAGACGACCGACTGCCACCCGATGGAAGATCTGGCCGCGAAACTGTCCGATCTCGGGCAGGGAACATCCCGGATCGGCGTTGAGATGGAAAACTACTACTTCTCCGCCAAGGCTTACACGACGCTTCTGCATTCTCTCCCCAACGCTTCCGTCGTAGACGCCACGGCACTTGTAAACTGGCAGCGCGCCGTGAAGTCTGATCCAGAGATCGACTACATGCGAAAGGCTGCACGCATTTCGGAACGTCTGGTCGATCTTGCGAGAGAACGGATCAAACCGGGTCTCCGAAAGAACGAACTTGTGGCTGACATCCAAGCCGAGGCTATTCGCGGGCAAGGAGATGATTGGGGCGACTATCCAGCCATTGTCCCATTGCTGGCGTCTGGACCCGATGCTGCCGCGCCCCACCTGACATGGACGGGAGAGCCTTTTCGAAGCGGGGAAGCGACCTTCTTTGAACTCGCAGGATGCTATCGACGTTATCACGCACCGTTCTGTCGCACCGTATTTCTGGGAGAGCCTCCAGATGAAATGCGACGCGCGGAGAACGCACTGGTCGAAGGTATAGCGGATGGATTGGACGCCGCGCGCGCCGGCAACCGCGCGGCCGATGTCGCAGAAGCACTCGGAAACGCGCTTGAGCGTGCTGGCATCAAGCGAAGCGCCCGATGCGGTTATCCGATCGGACTCTCGTACCCGCCTGATTGGGGAGAACGTACGATCAGCTTCCGCGCAGAGGACGAAACAGTTCTCGAAGCAGGTATGACATTTCACTTTATGCCTGGTCTCTGGATGGACAGTTGGGGGCTTGCGATAACAGAGTCCATTCTGATCCGCGAAGAAGGCCCCGCCGAGTGTCTGTGTGATCGGCCGCGTGAGCTTTATGTGAAGCCGTAGGCGGATTTTGCAAACCACTGGCATTGGACGCCGGTAAGCACGAACCGAAGCTTTTCTTAGAGACTATCCCGCCATATAGTGCCGAAAACCGGCAGCGGTGGGTGGCTGTCCGGAAAAGCAAGGCAGAGCAGTGGCGCATATCATAGTCGTCGGGAACGAAAAGGGCGGCGCGGGCAAATCGACGGTTTCCATGCACATCGCAACCTCATTGGTGCGCATGGGCCATCTCGTTGGCGTGCTGGATTTGGACCTCAGGCAACGCAGCTTTGGACGCTACGTCGATAACCGGAAGCGCTTCATGGAGGCAGAGAACCTCGACCTTCCCTGCCCCATCTACCGCGAACTCCCCAACATCGCACCCGAGAGCCTTGGGCCCGGCGAGAACATCTACGATCAAAGACTGTCCGCCGCCGTCACGGGATTGGAGCGTGAGGTAGAGTTTATCCTTATCGATTGCCCCGGCTCGCATACACGGCTCAGCCAGGTGGCGCACTCGCTCGCTGACACGCTAGTCACACCGCTAAACGACAGTTTCGTGGACTTTGACCTGTTGGCACAGATTGACCCCAAAACCGGGAAAGTTCTGCAGCCTTCCATTTACTCGGAGATGGTTTGGAACGCGCGTCAGCTTCGAGCGCAAGCGGGCCTTGACCCGATCGATTGGGTTGTCGTGCGGAACCGGGTCGGGGCGCAGGCCATGCATAACAAAAAGAAGATGGCCGAAGCTGTTTCCGCTCTCGCCAAGCGGATCGGATTTCGCGTCGCACCAGGGTTTGCCGAACGCGTCATCTTCCGTGAGCTGTTTCCGCGCGGCCTTACGTTGTTGGATCTTCGCGATATTGGGGTTCAGAACTTGAACCTGTCGAACGTTGCAGCCCGGCAAGAACTCCGCGAACTCGTCAAGGAGCTTCGTCTCCCTGGGGTGACGGTCGACTTCTAGTCGACCCTCGCCCACCGCGTTCATCGAACAACATGGCCATCATGCTGGGTTTTCTGTGCGAAACAGCATGTTCCTCGTTCTGTATTTCTTCCTGTGAGCGGATAGGCTGGAAACCCGCCGACTCCGAAATGACATCCCTGCGGGACTTGTTGGAGTCGACATCAGTCTCAACGGCCTCGGGCACCCGAGGCCGGTTCAGCAAAGATATGAGCCAGCGTCGGAACACATTTCACCTCATCGGACCGTGAGTCGGACATTCGACGCTCAACACGGCGGGAACGTGGCAGATTTTGGGAGGATTGTCCGGTGTTTAGGAACAGAGTGTCCAAAAGAAAAGGCCGCTGCGACGGGCTGCGGCCTTGACTTGGAAAGCTCCGAAAGTGCTCAGATCTGCGCCAGTTCCTGCTCCAGATCACCCATTTCAGCGCCACCGGCCATGAGGCGACGCATTTCGTGGTCGCCGATTTCGTCCGACGTACCCGCACCGATCACCTTTCCCAGCGCCAGGAAGGTGAACCGATCGCCGACAAGACGCGAGTGAATCTCGTTGTGGGTGATGAAGATAATCGCGATGTCACCCCGGGCACGCACGCGTTTTATCGTCTTCAAAACGCCCATCTGTTGCTTCTGCCCGAGTGCAGAGGTCGGTTCATCAAGGATCAGAACCTTCGCACCGAAATGGATCGCGCGCGCAATCGCTAGGGTCTGGCGCTGGCCGCCGGACATCGTACCAACAGCCTGCGTCGGATCCGAGAAATCGATCCCGATCTTCAGCATTTCGTCATGGGCGATCTTGTTCATCTCGTCCATGCGAAGCGTGCCAAGCGGCCCCTTCAATTCGCGCCCCATGAAGAAGTTGCGCGTCACGCTCATCAACTGGTTGAGCGCGAGGTCCTGATACACGGTACCGATACCCGCTGCCGACGCATCGCGAGGCGAGCGGAAGTTTACCGGTTTGCCCTCGATATAGATCGTGCCGCTGGTCGGTTGGTGAACACCGGCCAGCGTCTTGATCAGAGTGGATTTGCCCGCACCGTTGTCACCGAGAAGCGCATGCACTTCGCCCGGGTAGACTTCAAGATCGACGCCACCGAGCGCGGTGAACGGTCCAAATTGCTTAGTGAGGTTTTCGACGCGAAGATACGGCTCAGCCATCTTAAATCCCTCCAGTGATACGTTTGCGGATGCGCTCGTTGGCGAATACCGCCGCCAGCAGGATCGAGCCAAGGAAGACCCGGAACCAAGCACCGTCGATTGTCGGGATGAAGAACACCGCGTTTGCCACCAGACCAACGGTGATCGCGCCAAAGACAACACCAATGACTGAGCCGAAACCGCCGGTCATCAAGGTGCCGCCAACGACCGCGATGGCAATCGCGAAGAGTTCCATGAGGTTACCCTTCGCAGCATCCGACGTGTTCGTATCGAAAACCTGGCAAGCGGCAAACATAGTTGCGCAGAACGCGGTGAACATGAAGAGACCGACTTTGACCCGGTTGACCGGCACACCGTTGGCGCGCGCGGCTTCCTTGTTGTCTCCGGTCGCATAAATCCAGTTACCAAGCTGCGTGCGGCTCAGAACAAAGTAGGCCGCCGCCGCGATGATCATGAACCACATCAGGCGCGCATCGAAACCTGTCACCCACTGTTCCAGTCTCCGGTTGATGTTCAACGCGGCCAGAAAGTTGATGTTGTCGGCCGTCAAGCGCGTCGGAAACTCCACGCCAGCAATCATCTTGGTCCCGATCCAGTACCAGGCGTCATAGAACCAGCCGAACACTTCTCCCCCGAGAATGTTCGCGAACCAGCTTTCTTCCTTGTAGTCCGGCAGACCGGACACCTGGGTCGACTGGTTGATCAGGCGGAACGACACCTCGGTGGTGCCGCGCAGAAAGAAGAGGAACGCGAGCGTCACAATGAAGCTCGACAAACCAGATCGAACAACGATGGTGCCAATAATCCAGCCAATCGTGAGTGTCATGGCCAGCGTGATGATGAATGCCAAGAACGGCGTCGCTTCGCCAAGTCCGAAGGGCAAACCCCACTTCAACATAATGGCCATCGACATGCCGGCAAATCCGATCATGGAGCCGATCGACAGGTCGAATTCACCCGCGATCATGAGCAACGCGGCCCCGATAGCGATGATCCCGTACTGCGCGATAATCTTGATATTGTTCTTCAGGCCAAGGGCGTTGAACGCCTTACCGTCCGATGCAATTGCAAGCGCCACGATGATCACGATCATAACGATGAACGCGCCGATCTCCGGGCGTCTGATCAAGCGCTGAAGCCACGTCTCTTGTGCTAGTCGGTCAGATTCACTGCGGTCTGCCATCCCGTCCCCACGATTTCAGGTTTCTTTCCCCTTTGACGGAACAGGCGGGGAAGTCCCCGCCTGCGCCTTATCTTAGCTTGTCACAGGGACTTAGCGGTCGATGCCCGCCAGTTCCTTAACTGCAGCTGCGTTCGACGCATCCACGAAGCCAGGGCCGGAGGCAATGTTGTTGCCCGGCAGAAGGCCAGCGTGGTTGTTGTAGAGGTGCAGTACGATGACCGGCATGTAGCCTTGCAGACGCTGCTGCTGGTCGATCGTGAAGGACGCCTGACCGTTTTCGATCATGTCCATGACACCAGGCGACAGGTCGAAGCAAGCGAGGTGCACGTCGGCGCCAACAGCTTCGATCGCCTTAACTGCAGCTTCGCAAACATGCGGGCCAACAGCCAGAACGCCGTCGATGGACGGGTCAGCCTGCAGCGCAGCAGCGGTCCGGGTTTCGATCTGAGCCGGGTCGTTCGACACGTCGATCATGTTCAGGTCACCGCCAACGCCAGCGAAGTAACCTTCACAACGGTCAACAAGCGCTGTGTTGAATGCTTCCTGGTTCAGGCAAAGACCGTTGGTCACGCCCTCAGCAGCCGCGCGCGTACCAGCGGCTTCACCAGCATCACGCTCAGGCTGGCCGACGTGCATCAGAGCGCCAAGCTCAGCCGAAGACTCGAGACCGGAGTTCATGGTGATGACTGGAATACCGTCAGCAACAGCAGCCTTGATTGCCGGCCCAAGCGCGTCAGCGTCCGGCAGCGACACGATGATGCCGTCCGGGTTGGATGCAGCAGCGGCTTCGATCAGCGCAGCCATTGCAGCCATGTCGCCGGAAACGTCGAAGTTGTACTCGAGCGTCGCACCGACTGCTGCAGCAGCGTCACGACCACCTTTCTCAACAACCGGCCAGAACGGGTCGGTACCTTGAGTGTGTGTGATCATGACATAACGCTCACCGTGGCCTTCAGCGAAAGCGCCGGTCGCAACAGTTGCGGCGAGCGCGCTCGCCAACAAAACTTTCTTCATTGGGTTCCTCCCTATTTGAACCGCGGACGATTAAAGCCCGTAAAATTGTTAGCGCAAGCACAATTTGGCCACGCATTTGCTTTTTGAACGAAATTTTCGACTTTTGCAACCGGTTGCAAAAAATAGGCTGATGCGCAGGGTTTCAGCGGTTGCAGGGCGGGCAGCATTTGCTATCGTCCCGCTCGTGCTGCTGACGTCCGTCCACTCGTTTTTCTGTTCCGAAACCAAAGGAACTATGCGCCTGCCACGGGTCGCGGCGTAATGCGCGCGGCACTCATTGGTCTCGGAATGGTGTCGCAGACCTATGGTGACGCGTTCCGCAACAGCACCAGCGTCTCGTTGCAGTCGGCATTTTCGCCAAGCCTCGATAGCCAGGAGCGATTCCTGTGTGACTTCCCGGATGTCTGCAAACGGATTGCAAAAAACGTCCAGGAGATCGCGGACAATCCAGATGTCGATTTTGCGATTGTAATCACGCCACCAAACGCACGCCGGCAAATCGTGGAAACCTTGGCCGCCGCGGGCAAACCGATTCTCATGGAGAAACCGGTCGAGCGCTCGCTCGAAACCGCCACGGAACTGGTGGAACTTTGTGAAGAGTTGAACGTGCCGCTAGGCATCGTGCTTCAACACCGCGCTCGTCCAGCAGTAGCAACGTTCCGCGAGCGGATGGAAGATCTCGGCGGCCTAGTCGCTGTGGAAGTCAGCGTTCCATGGTGGCGTCCACAAGCATATTACGACGAACCCGGGAGAGGCACTTACGCCCGCGACGGTGGCGGCGTGCTCATAAGCCAGGCCATTCACACATTGGATCTGATGCTGTCATTGACAGGCCCAGTGTCGGACGTGACCGCAATGTGCTCTACAACCGCGTTCCATTCGATGGAGGCCGAGGACTTTGTGTCAGCGGGTCTCACATTTGCCAATGGCGCAGTCGGAAACCTTTTTGCGTCGACAGCAAGTTTCCCAGGCACCAGCGAAAGCATCACGCTTCATTGCCAGAATGGGACAGCGCGCCTCGCGGCGGGTGTCCTCAGGATCGACTATCAGGACGGCCGGTCAGAAGAAATCGGGGAGGACGCGGGTTCCGGCGCGGGTGCCGATCCAATGGCTTTCACCAGTGACTGGCATCGCTTTGTCATCGAAGACTTCGCCGACGCCGTGAAAGACAACCGCGCCCCTCTAGTCCCCGGACGCGAGGCGCTTCTCGTCCACGCTTTGATTTCTGCAATTGAGGAATCAAGCCGACAAGGCGAACGGATCGAGGTTCGCCGGAAGTGATGAACTTCGAATCAGACTGCATTCGCACACACCAGACGCCATGCCGCTGAAACTCGGTGTCCTTGGTATCGATCACGGCCACATCTTCGGCATGCTCACAAACATGCTCGCCGCCGGTTGCACCGCAGATCTCTATTGGACCGACGGCCCGACGGTAACCGAAACAAAGTTCCACCAAGTCTTTCCGCAGCTCCAGAAAGCCGATGAGCGTCGACGCATTCTCGACGACCCGACCATCGACATGATCCTGATCTCAGCTGTCCCGGAAGATCGAGCCGGACTGGCTCTCGAGGCCATGCAAGCGGGCAAGGACGTCATGGTCGACAAGCCCGGCTGCACGACTCTCGAGCAGCTTGACGAGCTGCGCAAAATGCAAGCCGCAACGGGCCGAATATGGTCCGTGAATTTCTCAGAGCGCTTCCAGGTGCCTGCGGTAACAAAGGCCGAAGAACTGGTGTTTGGCGGTGCAATCGGACGGGTCGTGCAAACGGTTGGGCTTGGCCCACACAAGAAGAACCTGAAGACCCGCCCTCCCTGGTTCTTCAACAGAAGGCGGTATGGCGGAATCTTGTGCGACATTGGCAGCCACCAGATTCACCAGTTCCTTCACTTTACCGGCAGCGAACATGCAGAGATCGCCCACGCGCATGTCGAGAATACGACGTTGCGCGATCATCCGGGTTTTCAGGATTTCGGGGAGCTCGTCCTGCGCTCGGAACAAGGCCACGGGTATGTCCGCGTCGATTGGTTTACTCCGGACGGGTTGCCGACTTGGGGAGACGGACGGCTTTTCATCCAGGGGACGGAAGGACATATCGAGCTCCGCAAGTATACCGATATCGGGCACCCGCATGTGACTGACACCCTCTACCTTGTAAATGGCGAGGAGAACGCCCGGATCGACGCGCGCAATGCGGGACTTCCGTACTTTGAACGGCTCATAGCCGATGTCCAAGACCGGACAGAAACCGCCATGCCGCAGTCCCTTGCTTTTACAACAATGGAACTCGCAATCCGCGCACAAATGCAGGCCGAGGCATGACGTACAAGGTTGCCATCCTCGGAGCCGGCATCGGCGCACAACATCTTGATGCTTTCCTTGCGCTGCCGAACCTGTTCGAGCCGGTCCTCGTCTGCGATCTGGACCTTGATCGTGCCCACAGCGTTGCAGATCCGTTTGGTGTCGCGGTCACATCCGATCTGGAAACCGTGCTGTCGCGCGAAGATATCGACATGGTCGATATCTGCCTGCCGCCTCACCTTCACCTAGCGGTGACACTCGCTGCGCTGGATGCTGGCAAGTCGGTGATCTGCGAGAAACCTCTCGTCACCTCTTTGGCAGACTGTGACAGGCTGGCTGCCAAGGCCAAAAGTGCCGGCAGACATGTCTTTCCTGTCTTCCAGTATCGTTTCGGGCAAGGCATGGCCCAGCTGTTGCACCTCGTGGAACACGGCTTGGCAGGCCGGTGCTACGCGGGCAGCCTGGAAACACATTGGAATCGTGGCACAGAGTATTATGCAGTCGACTGGCGAGGCACCTGGAGCGGTGAGCAAGGTGGCGCACTCCTAGGACACGCGATCCATATTCACGATCTCATCTCGGCCATACTTGGGCCGATCGCCCGCGTTCACGCCGAGACAGCCACGCTTGTGAAAAAAATCGAGACTGAGGACTGTGCCGCTCTGACGCTTCGCACGGAAACCGACGCGCTCATAACATCTTCGGTCACGCTCGGTGCTGCCGACAATACAAGCCGTTTGAGGTTGGCCTTTGAAGGGTTCACGGTTGAAAGCGATCACACACCATATGCCCCCGCGACAAAACCATGGCGGTTCACAGCCCGGGAACCAACAAGTCAGACAGAGATTGACCAGGCGCTGGAGGAAACCCCTGCAGTGCAACCGGCCTTTCAAGGCCTGTTTTCCGAGATTGCAAAATCGCTGGATGGGAAGCCAAGCAAAGCCGTAACGCTTGAGGATGGAAGACGCTCGGTCGAATTGGTGACAGCCGCCTATCATTCGGCGCGCACGGGAATGCCGGTGACACTGCCTCTAGGTGCAAATCATCCGCTCTACGACGGGTGGCAACCCTCCTAGATGTTTCTCAACACGAATTCGGCAGGTCTGCTGTTCTCAACGACCAGCCGCGCATTGGGCAAGTCGTTTTCTTCCATTTTCACCCGTAACGCTTCGCCCTCAAGCTCTTTCCAGCGATCACGCAGGCGACGTTCCAACTCGTCAATTGGCACCTCGAGAAAAACGGTCGTGTCAAAATCCAGTTCGCGCCACGGCGTTTCGTCAAGAAGCAGATAGTTGCCCTCAACAATCAGGTGCCGCACCGTCTTGGTAATGAACCGAGCCGCATTCCGGGCAATCTCGATGCTGCGGTCAAAAACCGGAACCGCAACCTCATCTTCGGTGTTCGCACGAAGCCGCTTCAGCATGGCTGAAAATCCGCCAACGTCGAAGGTCTGCGGAGCGCCCTTTCGTGCGCGCAATCCCCGCGCCGTCAGTATTTGATCGTCAAAATGATACCCATCCATCGGAAAGACGGCAGCGCTTCCCGGCTCGTTCTGGTTGAGACACTCGGCCATCCGGTCTGCAACCGTCGACTTGCCCGAACCAGGCGGACCCGCAATCGCCGTGATGTGTCGGCTCGTCGCGCCGCGTGTTCGGACGACCTCAGTCAGGTGATCGAACTCGATCTCAATCATCGCGCAATCGCTCCACTGCCCATCTTGCCGCATCGGCCACCGCGGCATCGCTATCCTCTACAAGAGATTGCACCGAAGGCAAAAGGTCCGGGCGTGCGGAATTGCCAATGGCGTAGGCCACGTTCCGGACAAACCGACCCCGACCCGTGCGTTTGATCGGGGAGCCGGAGAACTGTTTACGGAACGTCGCGTCGTCCAGTTTCGCAAGTTCTGCCAAGGCTGGCCGGTCCATTCCGTCGCGTGCCGCAAGACGATGATCATGTCCTGTTCGGGCAAACTTGTTCCACGGGCAAACCGCCAGACAATCGTCGCACCCATAAATCCGGTTTCCCAAGCCAGGGCGCAGGTCTCTGTCGATCGGCCCTCGATGCTCGATCGTCAGATATGATATGCAGCGTCGAGCATCCAACTGGTAAGGTGCCGGGAATGCATCTGTCGGGCAAATATCCAAACAGCGCCGACAGCTTCCACAGTGGTCCGCCTCCGCGCGATCGGGCTCCAGTTCAAGCGTCGTGAAGATTGCGCCAAGAAAAAACCAGTTCCCAAGCGCGCGACTGACGAGGTTCGTGTGCTTTCCTTGCCATCCCAACCCGGAAGCCGCCGCCAACGGCTTCTCGGCAACCGGCGCCGTGTCGACAAACACCTTAACTTCACAGGCCGTCTCCGCCACAAGCCAACGCGCCAGCCGTTTGAGCCGTTTCTTGACGACATCGTGGTAATCACGTCCGCGCGCGTAGACGGAAACCACACCGGCGTCCCGGTAGGAGAGATCGTCCAACGGATCATGCTCCGGCCCATAGGTTTCAGCCAGCATGATCACTGATCTTACATCGGGCCAAAGACTGCGCGGCGTTCCGCGCCACGCCGCACGATCCTCAAGCCACGTCATCTGTCCATGACGACCCGCCTCGAGAAAGGCGCGCAAACGCTCCGGCACATCGGGTATGGAGTCGGGAGATGTGACCCGACAGGATGCAAACCCAGCGGCCAAAGCCTCGTCGACAAGCCGCGCTTTGAGGTCAGGACAATTCAACTCAAATTGTCCTTCTTCCTGGCAAAAATATCCCGGAGCGCGAGGCAGCGCCTCGCAAAATCCTGATCAGAAATCGAGGTCTGCATAATGCGGCGGTGGCGGGAAGCCAGGCACGGCATCTGCCAGCAAACTGCGGAACGCCGGGCGCGACTTTATTTTCGCGTACCAATCCCGAACAGTCGAATTCAGCGTCCAGTCGACATCCGATATATAGTCCAAAGAAGACAGATGTGCCGCCGCCGCGAAATCCGCCAGGGACAATTCTGATCCTGCAAGCCATCTCCGCTCGTCCAAAAGCCAGCCAAAATACTCCAGATGGAATTTTATGGCACGGGCACCGGCCTTGACATTGGTGCTGTCAGGATAGCCTTCCTTGGTGATCTTCTTGTTGACGCGCTCGTACAAAAGCTTGGACGTCACCTCGCTGTGAAACTTGTCGTCAAACCAGCTTACGAGCCGCCGCACTTCATGACGCTCTGCCGGGTCTTTCGGCAAAAGTGGCGGATCAGGGTAGCGCTCCTCAATGTACTCACAAATGGCGGAGCTCTCTGACAGAGTGACGCCATCGATTTTAAGAACGGGCACTTTCCCGGCCGGGTTACGCCGAATGAAATCCGGGTCTTTCTCCCAGTACTTTTCCTCGACCAGCTCCACCTCAAGCCTTTTCTCGGCGAGGGACAGCCGGACTTTGCGGCAGAACGGGGAGAGCGGAACGTGGTAGAGACGGATCATGCGGGACCAGGAGCCTCGGACAGTTTCCTATCCATGCCGCTTTGCGCCCGAAGTTGCAACTCGTCGCGCATCACTCGAAACAGTCCGCGCGCCCGTCGCGGCGGATGGTTGCCGCTCCGTCCGAAATGGCCGCGGCGCGCTTCAAGGTGGCGGTCGATGGATTGACCGCCTGCCGGCCCTTGGGATTCGGAAGAACTGCAGCCAAGAGCGCGGCCTGCCGGGCACTCAGATCGCGAGCCGAGACCCCAAAGTGATGTCGCGCGGCAGCTTCAATGCCGAAGACGCCCGTGTCGAATTCGGCGATGTTCAGATACACTTCCAGAATACGGCGTTTCGTCCAAAGCGCCTCGACCACCGGTGTGAACACGGCTTCCAGCGCTTTCCTTGGCCAACTGCGTCCATGCCAAAGCCAAACGTTCTTTGCTGTCTGTTGGGTCAGTGTCGATGCACCGCGATTGCCGCCTTCTGCGATGGCTGCTCGCAACTGGCCCATGTCAAATCCCCAGTGAAGGCAAAAGTTGGCATCCTCGGCCGCCACCACCGAGCGGAGCATGACCGGCGCTATGTCGTCGGCCGGCACCCAGCTTCGCACGATCCCATCGTGAGCAAGGCCCTCGGAAAGCATGTAAGGTGTCGTCGGGGGTGGGACCACGGAGTAGAGCCCGACCCATGCGATCACCGCCAGCACAAAAGACATGACAAGACGCCGAAGCCAGGCAAAAGGGGTGAACCGTCTTGCTGGCGTCTTGGTCTTCTTCCGTGGGCTGGCTTTTCTGCTCGTCGCCTTCTTTGCCATGCTTTCAGTTCGCACGGGCCAACGCCCAGAGCAAGCCTTGGAATGTCACTCAGCAGCGGCCCGCTTGGAGATGACTTCCTTCTTTTCCTGCTCGATCCGGCGGGAAATGGCACGCTCTCGACGCTTGGCAAACTTCTTCTTCAAGCGAGCGACACGCGCCTTCTGGTAAGCCACGATTACCGGGTTGGCGAGAAAGTAGGACGCTATCGCCGCCGCGAAGCCGGGAAGAAGACCGCCAACCAAGTACGGCAGGAACACGCGGTCCCAGAACCGGAACAGCCCCTGCCAATGCGTCCGTTCATCCGTGAAGATCGCCGCGAAGTTACGCCAGAAATCGTTCGCGGCCTCGCTGAACGAGCTGAGCACCAGCGGTAACGGCAAAGGCCGTTCCCCAAGAAGGAAGCCCCCCATCTCCATCGAAACGGCGGCGATCAAGGGGAATGTCAGAGGGTTGCCCACGAACGTCGCCAAAAGCGCGGCCAAAACGTTGCCGCGAATGGCCCAGGCCAGAAATGCCGACAAAACAAAATGCAATCCGAAGAATGGCGTAAATGACGTGAAGACGCCTACAGCGATGCCGCGACTGATTTTGTGGGCCGGATCTGGCAGGCGACGCAATCGATGAACGATGTAACGCGATGCCCGACGCCAACCGCCTCTTGGATAGAAGCTTTCGCTGACGACTTCAAAATAGGTCCTTGGCGTGCGCCTTTTGAAGACCAACTCATCAACCCCAATCTGGCCCTTCAGGGCCGGCGTTCCAGATCCCGATGCCGTTCCATTGAGGCCACATCGCTGTCAGCTTCAAGGGCCAGCATCAGTCTATGAAGGTGTTCTATATCTCTGAGTTCTACGTCAACAATAAGACGGTAAAAGTCCGGTTTTCTGTCGATGAACACCAAGTCAGAGATGTTGGCTTCCTGCTCTCCGATCAAGGTGCAAATCCGCCCCAACACGCCACTGTCATTTGCGATGGTCAGATCCAGACTAACGGCGTGAACCGCCGGGTGGCGCCCCTCTTGCCAGTGCAAATCAACCCAGCGACCGCTTTCCTCCTCAAGACCGGCAAGCGCTTCGCAATCAATCGCATGAATCATGACGCCCTTACCGGGATAGCTGATACCTACGATCCGTTCGCCCGGCACAGGCTGACAGCACGCAGCACGACGGAAGGTCTGGCCTGGGTTCAAGCCAACGACCGCGCGGGCCGCGTCGATCTCATCGCCCTTCGTCTCGGACAAACCGGGATACAGCGTCTCGATGACCTTGCGTGCGGTCAGTTCGGCAGAACCAATGCGCGCCAAAAGTTCCTGAGTTCCACCCTCCAGCCCAAGCTGTTTGGCGGCGGTGCGCATGGCCTTGTCGGTGGGTTTCTTGCCGATATGGTCGAATGCCACACGCGCCAGTTCTCGGCCCAGCTTGATGAAGCGTTCACGGTCCTCTTCGCGAAGGCTTCTCCGGATTGCTGCCTTGGCGCGACCCGTGGCAACGATATCAATCCAGGTCGCCTGCGGGCGTTGACCCTCCGCGGTCATGATATCGACGGACTGGCCATTCTTCAGTCGCGTCCACAGCGGGACCCTGATCCCATCCACCTTCGCACCAACGCAACTGTCACCAATCCGCGTGTGAATCACATAGGCGAAGTCCAGTGGGGTCGCGCCGCGCGGCAGTTTCACGACTTCGCCTTTGGGGGTGAAGCAGAAAACCTGGTCGGCATACATTTCCATTTTGACGTGCTCGAGGAACTCGTCATGGTCTTCTTCGGTATCAAAACGCTCGGACAGTCCCGCGATCCACTTGGCCGGATCAACTGCGAACGGGTTCTCGGCGCGAACGCCGTCCCGATAGGCCCAGTGAGCCGCAACACCAGCCTCTGCCACTTCGTGCATCTCACGTGTACGGATCTGGATTTCCACGCGTTTCCCGTCACGCCCCGACACGGTTGTATGGATCGAGCGATATCCGTTTGATTTCGGTTGGCTGATGTAGTCTTTGAACCGCCCGGGAACGGCGCGCCACCTTTGGTGCACTGCACCCAGCGCGCGATAGCAATCCGCGTCCGATTTCACGATAATCCGGAATCCGTAAATGTCTGACAGCCGCGAGAAGCCGATCTTCTTTTCTTCCATCTTTCGCCAAATGGAATGCGGTTTCTTCGCACGCCCGAAAACATCGGCCTCGATTCCGGCTTTGTCGAGCTCCAACTCGATATCGGCAGTAATCTTCTGGATGACGTCACCGGTTTCCCGCTGAAGCGTGATGAACCGTCGAATGATCGAGTTGCGCGCTTCCGGATTGAGAACGCGAAACGCCAGATCCTCCAACTCCTCGCGCATCCAATGCATGCCCATCCGACCCGCCAGCGGCGCGAAGATGTCCATTGTTTCACGTGCTTTCTGCGCCTGTTTCTCAGGTCGCATCGCGCGGATCGTACGCATGTTGTGAAGTCGGTCCGCCAGCTTCACGAGAATGACGCGAAGGTCTTTCGACATCGCCATAAACAGCTTTCGGAAGTTCTCAGCCTGCTTCGTCTCGACCGAGGACAACTGAAGGTTGGTCAGCTTGGTGACGCCATCGACAAGATCGGCGATCTCTCCACCGAACTCTTTTTCTATCTCCGAGTAGGTAGACCGCGTGTCCTCAATGGTGTCATGCAAGAGCGCTGTTACGATCGTGGCGTCGTCGAGGTTCTGCTCTGTGAGAATGGCGGCAACTGCGACCGGGTGCGTGAAATATGGCTCGCCGGAATGCCGAAGTTGTCCTTCATGCATGCGTTCGCCATAGGCGAAGGCACGACGGATGAGATCGGCGTTTGTCTTGGGGTTGTAGTTTTCGACCAGCGCAATCAGGTCGTCGGCGTCGAACATGCCACCCCCGGTGCGCGGAGGCCAGCCTTACGGCTGACCTTGGGCTTCCATCAATGCGCGCAGAAGCTTCTCTTCGCTCAGATCGTCTTCGGCAGGCTTGTCGGTCTCCGCCCCCATCAGAAGTGCCATCGCATCTTCTTCTGGTTCGTCAACTTCGATCTGGGTCTGGTGAGCTTCGATCATGCGCTCACGCAACTCTTCCGCCGATTGCGTTTCATCCGCAATCTCGCGCAGGGAAACGACAGGGTTCTTGTCGTTGTCACGATCCACGGTCAATGGAGCACCCGTCGAAATCTCACGCGCACGATGCGACGCAAGCATAACAAGCTCAAACCGGTTCGGGACCTTGTCTACGCAATCTTCAACCGTCACGCGGGCCATCGAAATCTCCGTCTGGTGTGGATCAGGTGGTGTACCTAGTCCGTTCACCCGCCAAACACAAGCCGTTTCGCAATTGAGAGCACGGCGAATTTTTTCTGTGCATGATCGTCTATTTTTACATTGGGTTTTCTGAACAGGCTGGACATTCTTCTGTCAACCGTCTATGACGTTTTCTGACTGAAATCGAATCAGAGGCCGCAATGGATCTCTCGAACCTG
>JAJDZT010000053.1 GCA_022824525.1 Silicimonas sp.
GCCTACGACGACCGCTGGCTGTCCATGAATACCGCCTATCCACTTTCCCTCTCGATGCCGCTCATGGTCGTCCGACATGAGCACGTCAGGATCGAACCCTGGTTATGGGGGCTGCTTCCCGACAACGAAGTCATCCTGGCCCGCTGGGGACAGCGGTTCCATGTATCGTCCCGTAACGCATTTGCCTTGCTCAGTGAGGTTGGCGAGGACTGCCCCGGCGCCATCCAACTGGTACGGCCGGACAGAGTCGATGAGGTTCTCCAGGACGATACCCGGCAGGTCGAATGGTTGACCGAAGCCGATATCGCCGAACGCCTGCGTGTCCTGAAACAAGATCAGGCGGCGTGGCGCATGGAGCGCGATACCGGCCAGTTCAGCCTCGCAGGGGCTCAACCGAAGACGGCTCTCCACTTCGACGGCCGGCGTTGGGGCGTGCCTTACGGCCCGGTTCCGACCACCCACATCCTGAAACCGCCCGTGAACGGGCTCGAAGGTCACGCAGAAAACGAACATCTTTGCCTAGCCCTGGCCCGGGCACTCCGATTGTCTGCGGCGCGCTCGGAAGTTCGCAGATTCGAGGATCAACCGGCAATCATTGTGGAGCGGTATGACCGAATAATGTCCGCCGGTTCGATCCGGCGCATTCACCAGGAAGACTTGTGCCAGATCCTGGGGCTCCCCCCGGCAAGGAAATACCAGAACGAAGGCGGCCCCGGGTGCGCCGAACTGGGCGAAACGATCCGGACGCATTCGGGAGAGCCGGGTGAAGATGCGTGGACCTTCGCGCGCGCCATCATGCTGAACTGGATCATCGGCGGCACCGACGCACACGCAAAGAACTTCTCCATCCTGATCGGTCCGCAAGGCCGTGGGCGTCTCGCGCCGCTCTACGATGTGGCGAGCATGTTGCCCTACGGTGTAAATCCCGGAAAACTGAAGATGGCCACCAAGATCGGCGGGAAATACCCGCTCAACGAGATCCAGTCGCGCCATTGGGTTAAGTTCGCACGTGAAATGCGCCTGCCCCCCGCCGAAGTCATCGACATGGGAAGAGCCGCCTCAGAGATGTTGCCGGACCTGGTTTCCGAAACCGTCCACCGCGCCCGTGCCAATGGGCTCGATCACCCGATTCTGCAGCGCATGACCGAAATGTTGAGCGCCCGCTCGAAATATTGCGCACGCGTCCTGAAAGCGGCGACAACTTGAGCCGATGCTCGTGTACGCGGAGAAAACAACGAAACGGTCGGCGTGTCGGGATTGCGCAAGGCGATAGAGCAAGGCGTTCGATCCCATAGTGTGTGAGGACCAGATCGAAATTCTGGCCGTTCTCCTTGCTGATCCTGAGACGACGGGTCCGAACCGAGGCACCGAGGTTCTTGATCGCCTCAGGCATTGACCATGAGCACCTCGAGATACGGGCGGACGACCGCTTACTGACTGCTCCCGTCAGCGCCAATGCCAGGCCTATCCAGTCAAAGAGGACTTTTTCAGTTTGAAAACGTCACAGCGAATGTGTCTTTGGCACAGATTTCTCCGCACATTTCGATTGCATCCTGTCATCATGAATCACGAGATTGCCGAACATCGTGTTCGCCCATTTCAGCGCACCGGACGTAAGAAGAAAGACTTCGGGCACGACAACCCATTCTCCAATCCAGGCCCCTCCGGATCTTTCATGTTCGTGCAACGTCAGTTCACCGATCTGTTCGGCTCTCTGGCGACCCAACCTGGCGACAGCTTCGGCGAATTCCGATGCTCTCTGGTTCCGTTTATTTTGCATTGCCGAGGAAGCACCCTTGCCGTTCACATAAGTCTCCGAAACTTCGGCTATGTCAGAACCAGACAGATGGTTCACGTTGTGTGCAATCTTGCATAGTGAAGCGCAGAAAGCACCAAGCGAACCGACAATATCGCTGATCCCGTCGCGCGCGTTTTGCCAATGCGGTTCAACGACGTCGATACCCAGCTTCGACGCAACCGCCGATTTCACCATCTCCCCCGAACCGTTCTCGTAGCCGCGCAGATCACCTACCGGTCCTCCGACCTGGACGTTGAGACCCCGTTTTGCGGCTTGGCTGATCACCTCTTTTCGTCGGTACAGTTCCGACCGCCATACATTCAGCTTGGTCGAGAGCAGCATCGGGACAGCGTGTTGACCGTTAGTGCGGCCCATGATCAAGGTCGATGGATGGTTCCGGATATGCCTGTCCAGTAGTTCAATCAGCCGGTCCGCGCCGGTGCTGATCTCATCCAGACCGCACTTCATCTGCGTGACCATCGCAGTGTCCATGATGTCCTGCGTGGTCGCCTTGTAGTGCACATGACAAGCGTGGTGCCCCGCGATTGCGCGAAGCTGCTTAACCAACCCTACAATCGGCCGCCCCACCGAGGCCATCTCGGCTGCCAGAGCCTCCAGATCAAGGTCAGTGATCCCGATACGCTCAATTGAATCTGCAGCCGACGTGGGGATCAATCGCAGATCAGCCTGACACCGGGCCAGAACCTGCTCTACCTTCAGCCACGCCGATGTCGTGGCTTGTTCAGACCAGATACTCCGCATTTCAGCGGTCGAAAAACAGTCACGGTAGATGCGATAGTCAAGCATCGCCAAGCCCTCCCTCGGCCATCCGGCGTTCTTTCATGATCGACCGGATGCGGAATCCAATAGCGGCGAGTCCGAGCAGCAGGAACCCTGCGGCGACGGGGCGCTCGATGAAGATCAGTGCCCCGCCATCGGACATCAAAAGAGCCTGACGAAACGTCTCTTCGGCCCCTTTGGCGAGGACGAATGAGATCACGAAGGCCGCAACGTTGAAGTCGAATTTCCGCATCAGCCACCCGGCAAACCCGGCAACCGTCATAACCGTCACGTCGAACATGGATCCTCGAGCGGAATACGCAGCGACAAAGGCGGTCATGAAGATCAGCGGATAAAGAACCGGGGCGGGAACCCTGAGGATCAGCCGCGCCAGCCGCGTAGCCCCGAAATATCCGATCAGGCCATAGGCGAGTATTCCGAGCATGCCACAGGCAAAGAGTTGATAGACCAGTTCCTTGTCGGTCAGAAACAGCGTAGGGCCGACTTGAATACCGTGGATCAGAAACACGCCCAACAGAATTGCGCCGATGGTCGAGCCCGGGATGCCAAGCGTCAGAAGCGGAGCCATGGAGGGACCGGACACGGCATTGTTTGCGGCTTCGGGGGCGGCAACACCTTCCAGTGCACCCTTGCCCCACTGTTCAGGGTTTTTTGCCCGGCGCTTGCCCTCGCCGTAAGATATGAATGCAGCAATGGCCGAGCCAAGCCCCGGCAACACGCCAATCCCGGCACCAATGAACCCGCCCCGAATGACATGGGGCACACAGGGCCTGTATTCTTCGAACGCCAGGGAGTGACCACCAGGATCGGTCACGTTTTCCTTTATCTCGCCTTTCGCCTTCTTGCGCTCCTCCAGTTGTGCGAAGACCTCGCCCAAAACGAATACGCCGATCATCAGGGGTACCAGGCCAATCCCGTTGGAAAGCTCGAATGAGCCGAAGGTGTAGCGCTCCTCGCTGGAGATCGGGTCGAGCCCGATCATGGCCACGAGGATGCCGAACAGAGCCGAAATCAAGCCCTTGGTGATGGAATTGCCGATCACCGAGCCGATCACCACAAAGGCCGCGAAGTAGATCGCGAAGGTTTCCGGGGGACCAAGCTTCAGTGCAATGGCCGCGATGAAACCGACACCGATGACAAGCATGATATCACCCATGAGATCTCCGATGACCGAAGAAATGGTCGCGACCTTCATCGCCTTTCCCGCCTTGCCGGCACGGGCCAGTGGATACCCGTCAATCTGGGTGGCTGCGCTGGCCGCTGTTCCGGGCGTGTTGAAAAGGATCGCCGCAACCGAACCGCCATACCGACCGGATTTTCCGATCACATAGAGGAATGCCAGGGCGAAGATGGGAGACATGTAATAGGTGATGGGTAGCAGCATGGCTATGGCCGCCGATGCGGTGAGCCCGGGTGTCGCCCCAACGACCATGCCGACAGCGGCCGCCAATATGATGGCAAAGAGCAGCGTCGGGTCGGTGACGACGGATAGAAGTGCGGGAAATATTTCCATGGGACTTACCCCCAGAGCCAGTCGCCCAGGTCGAAGACTTCACCATAAGGCGGGAAGACGCCGAGCAACTCAAAAAAGAGAACGTGGAATACAAGCGGGCAGATGACCGCCGACAGGACCAGCCCGATCGGATTGCGTACGCCGAAGATGTAAAGGACGACCGGTGCGACGATGGCAGTTGGCAGGATATAGCCGAACCAGCGGAAGGACTGTTGGTAGAGCAACGCGATGGCAAAGAGGATCAGTATGTCCAGCGTACCGGTGTCACCGAACGGGACCGCGCCTTCGCCCCGCAGCATGGCCTGCAATCCTCCCAACAGCACCAAACCGGAAAGAACGAGCAAGGCTACGGCAGCGCCGAAGGGCACGATCCCGGCCCAGGTATCGCCGGGACCGGCGGCCGGGACCTGCCAGGCTCCCCAGATCGCGATCAGCGACAGTACAGTAAGAACAATACCCTCGACCATGTCTCGCATTACGGCCTCCGGAAGGAATGTGTGGGCCCGGATCGCCAGAGCGGAGCGGCCTCCGCCCTGACGGCGCCTGGCTCAGTTAGCCAGGCTCCGGACCAACGGAGCGGCATCTGCCTTCATCGCGGCCAACCCGGCTTTTGCATCATTGCCGTTGGCATAGACCGGACCGGTGCCGCGTTCCGCCAGAAGCTCGGCAAACTTCGGTTTGGCCGCGATCTTGGCCAGAGCGGCTTCCATGGTGGCGACGACATTGGCGGATGTTCCCTTGGGGGAAAATACGATCACCGGCGACGATACCGCGGCGAATGGAATGCCAAGTTCACCGAAAGACGGAACTTCGGTCATGATCGAGTCGCGGTCCGCGCTGTTCACCGCAAGTGCCCGAAGTTGCTCTTCAAAGCCGCGAAGTTGTTGAACGCCGAGGAAACCGAAATCGGCCTGTTCGCCGATGAGGGCTGCACGAGTCGGACCGCCACCCTTGAAGGGAACGTCCTGGGCCTCGATGCCATTCTGGGCAAGGAAGCCGAGACCGCCGACATGATGGAAGCCACCGCGGCCGGAATGCGCCCAGCGCAGCGACCCGGGGTTCGCCTTTGCGGCGTCGATCACGTCCTGCACGGTCTGGTACGGGCTGTTCATCGGGACCATGAGAGAGGTGCGAAGCTGACCCACCTGGGCGACGAATTCAAAACTCTCCAGCGCATCGATCTCGGTATCGCGGGTCATCGTTGAAAGCAGAAACGATCCCCCCGATGTCATCATCATGGTGTATCCGTCGGTACGGGCGCCGACCACAGCGTTGGCACCGTTGAGCCCACCCGAACCCGGTCTGTTCACCACGACGACCGGCACGTCCAACACGCCTTCCGCAGCGGCGGAAATTGCACGGGCGTAAGCGTCGGTTCCACCACCAGCCTTGTAGGGCACGACCAGATTGATCGGGCGCTTGGGCCAGTCATCCGCAAGGCCGGCTGTAGTGGTTGCGAAAAGTGCAGCGGTAGCGACACCAAGAAATGTTCTGCGTCTCATTTGAGCTCCTCCAGGGTAGTAACGCA
>JAJDZT010000034.1 GCA_022824525.1 Silicimonas sp.
CTGCGAAGGACATTCTCGTGGCCTATCTTATGGCTACCTGATCGGGTTTTGGGCCGGGGTTTTCGCGCGTCGCGCGGGGGGGCTCTGCCCCGCACCCCGGGATATTTCAGGGCCGATAATGGGGATGGGAACGCCATAAAACTGTCGGTTTTTCTGTGCTTTCTGTCGGCATGAAGTTCCGTGCGCCGCCTATGAGCTATGTGCCTCGCCAGTTGGAGGCGTGGGAGAAGACCATCGCGTTTACGGTGGTCCCGCAGACTTTTGATGCAATTTACCCTGCGGTTGCCGGTGTGGTGCGGCACCGTGAAGGACCGCTCAGCGAGGGCAGGGACGAGCGGCGTCCGCCCTTGATGGTGCAGGCCGGGACGCCGGGACAGATGTTCAACGGCACCTTGGTGTTTTCGCCGAAAGAAGCGCCGGGACTGACGGTGATCGAACATCCTTTGGATGAGGTCGGGCCTGAGGATTTCCCGACATCCCTGACGAAGGTCTTGCCGGAGGTTGAATTGGTCACGTTCTGGTCCAATCTGGACACGACCATTCGGCAGGAGCACGGGTACAAAGTGACCCTTGGCGGGAAGCCTATGCGCTATGTGCGGCTCACGCGGGGGTATGAAAGCGGTCATTGGGAGTGGGAGGCCGAGGGGGCTGTCATGGCGTTTGAAGACAAGGATCGCCTCGCCGAGAAGCGCCTCTGGCGGCGGTTGGATCGGCCGCTCATTTTCGCGCTGGCGGGAAAGCTGGGCCTTGTTCCCGACGCGTCGCTCTTCGGTCGTGACTTCGCGGCCTCGAGCCTGCTTTCTCCCTTACCATATGAAACACCCGAAGCGGTCTCGGACATGACGTCGGACCACGGGGATGCGGCAGAACGGGCCGCGATGGCGGGGGTTCGACAGTTGGCGCCCGAGATGAGCGATGCGGAGTTCGCCGAGACGGCGCGCGCGATGCGCTCGATGTCCTACTGGGATCGGGAGCTTTCTGTCATTGCCCGAAAGGCATGGGAGTCGTCCGGGCGCGCGAAATCCGCAAAAGGGCGCGAACGCGCCCAGTGGCGAGTGGTCGAAGGGTTGACGAAGTGGAAAGCCGACATGGAAGCGATCGACATGATCAATGGTCTCGGCTTAATGGCGAAGATGCAGTTCGACGAGCCCATGAAGGCACTTGGGAGAGATACGGAGGCGTATCGCGCCTACCGCGCGCTGTTTCCAAGAATATGGCCGCTTTGGCGGTAGGCGCGACAGTTTCCTCAGACCAGTTGCAGCATCAGAACCGGTACGCCGATCATGCCGGCAATGATGAGGGTCATGGAAATGGCGAGGCCTTTGAACATCGAGTTGCTCCCTGAGATTTGGTTTCAACTTCGGTAGTTAGTGCGGTTGTCGCGCCTTCCATGTGGCAGCTTGCCGAGTCGTGGCACCTTCAATTTCCGCCAAAGA
The DNA here is from genome assembly GCA_022824525.1 of Silicimonas sp. GTDB lineage: Bacteria > Pseudomonadota > Alphaproteobacteria > Rhodobacterales > Rhodobacteraceae > JAJDOD01. Next base: position 1,437 of record JAJDZT010000034.1, read on the forward strand.
TTTAGGCTTTCTGCAGGCTTGCGCGACAGCGGTTGAGTGGGTTCAATGTCCTTGGAGTTAATTGTTGCCGGTGGGGTTGGGGATGACGCGAGAAACGGCGCATAAGGTGGCTGCAGGGCGGGGCGCGGGGTTCGCACTTCCCGGCGGCGCAACCATTCGCATCATCAACACCCTCGGCAGTCAGGTCGTGGCGACATGGGCGTTTCCACAGCCGCTGAACGGCGAATACATGTCGATGGAACACACCCGCATTCATGCCAAGAATTCCCGCCCGCAGGCTGGCACGGTTTTCTACACCAATCGGCACCGCCCTGTCTTGGAGATGACAGTCGATAGCTCGCCCCGGGTGCATGACTGGTACCTCGCGGCCTGCAATCAGCAACGCTACGAGCTTCTGGGGCATGAAGGGCCGCATGCCAGTTGCGAAGACAATCTCCATGACGCGCTGGCGGCGTTTGATCACCAGTTGGCCATCGTCCCATGTCCGCTGAACCTGTTCGAGAATGTATCCTTCATGTTCGGCGCGCCGATGGAAATCAAATCACCGGTCTCGATGCCGGGAGATGACGTGTATTTGCGTGCGCATCTCGATTGTGTGGTGGTCCTCTCTTCCTGCCCGCAGGACATTCTTGAGACCAACGGTCCCGATCGCACACCGAGCGACATCGAGGTGGAGGTAACGTTGCCTGCGTGAATCCTGTGGTCTCGGCCATGTGGGTGTCAGCCGGCCGCAGGATTAAAGGACCTGCCAGTCCTTCATGCGCGCCCGGAACCAGCTTCGTTGTCGTTTGGCGTATTGACGCGTGGCGATGATGGCGGCCTCGCGCGCGGCCTCGATCGACAACTCTCCCCGGACATGGGCGATCAGTTCCGCCGCCCCGATGGCCTTTGCCGACGGCCGGTCCGGGGTCCAGTCGGGGGCGTTGGCACGGGCTTCGTCGAGGGCACCTTCCTTCAGCATCAGGTCGAAGCGACGCTCGATCCTCGGGGTAAGCCAATCCTTCGGCGCGTCGATCACGATCGGTTGCGCACGATGCAGCGGAACAAGAGCCGGTCCGGTTTCTGCCTGCCACGCAGCCAGCCCGCGTCCGGTCGCGGTCAGCACCTCCCAGGCGCGCTGGATGCGCATCGGGTTTTGCCGGTCGATCTTTGCCGCGGTTTCCGCGTCAAGCTCCGCCAGAAGAGCGGCGGCGCCTTCGGTTTCGATCCGGTGCATGGCCTCTGCGCGAATGTCGCCTGGAGTTGCGGGGATCTCGGCCAGCCCTTCGGTGAGTGCCGTGAAGTAAAGCCCGGTCCCGCCGACAATGACCGGACGGTCCTCCAGCAGCGGCGTGATTTCGCGCAACCAATGACCGACGGAATATGCGTCCGTTCCGGGAATGTGACCATAGAGGTGATGGGGCAGGGCCGTCTCATCTTCCTTGGACGGGCGGGCGGTAAGAATGCGCCAATCGGAGAAGACCTGAAGCGCGTCCGCATTGACGATCTTCCGACCTTGCGCACCGGCGATTTCCATCGCGAGGGCGGATTTGCCGGAGGCCGTCGGGCCGGCAATCAGAACCGGTTTTTCGCGGGTGAGCGAAGAGATGTCGAAGCGCGTTGCCATCGGCCAGCTTTTCCGACATTTTCGCGCCGCATGCAAAGAGGAGCCTGCCCCATGACCGATGCCTCCACCGCTTACCGCCGCGTCTTGCTCAAAATCTCCGGAGAGGCACTGATGGGAGACCAGGGGTTCGGTCTGCACCCCCCAACCGTCGAACGTGTCGCGCAGGAAGTGAAGTCGGTCCACGATATGGGGGTCGAGATCTGCATGGTGATCGGCGGCGGCAACATCTTCCGGGGCCTGCAGGGAAGTGCGCAGGGGATGGAGCGAACCACGGCCGATTACATGGGGATGCTTGCGACCGTGATGAACGCGCTTGCGATGCAGTCGGCGCTGGAGAGCCTGGGCGTGTTCACCCGGGTGATCTCGGCCATTCCGATGGACCAGGTCTGCGAACCCTACATCCGCCGCCGTGCCGTGCGGCACCTTGAGAAAAAGCGGGTGTGCATTTTCGCGGCTGGAACGGGGAACCCCTATTTCACGACCGATACAGCGGCGACCCTGCGCGCGTCTGAGATGTCGTGCCAGGCGATCTTCAAGGGCACCAAGGTGGATGGGGTCTATGACAAGGACCCGGTCGAGCACGCGGACGCAGTGCGCTACGACCGGATCACCTATGACGAGGTGCTGCAGAAGCACCTGAAGGTGATGGATGCCTCTGCGATTGCGCTCGCCCGCGACAACAAACTGCCGATCATTGTCTTTTCGCTGGATGAACCGGGCGGGTTCCGCGGCATCCTCGCGGGCGAGGGGACCTATACGATCGTCGAGGAATAGCGCCCAGCCCGGGAAGTTCGGTCATCGCTGCAAGTGCGGCGTTGATGAGTACTGCGCCGTTTTCGGGTGTAAACGGGCTTATTTCTGCGGGTGCAGTTCTGTCGAAGGCGGATCGAACTTTTCCCAACCCTCTCCGGCGAAGACGTCATGGCCGAGTTGCGCTGCCACGTCCGCGAAATCCACGCTGACCTTGTTATAGGCAATGCGGCCGTCCCGGATCTCCCAAAAGTCGATGTAAGGTATGCGGACGTCTCTCCCGGTCGGTGGGATACCCAAGAAATCCCCGGTGTGACGCGCTTTGCAGATGCCGAAACAGGATACCCAGTTTCCGTCCTCCAGCCAGCGTTCCGTGGCATATTGGCGATCCGAGAATGCCGCTCGATATGGTTTTTGCCACGCTTCGAAGAACGCTTGAACGCCGTGCTTCACACCGCAGCCGCGATTCCCGTCCCAGACAAAATCCTCGTGAAACCACGGGCGCATATCCGTTTCGGATCGGCCCAACGCGGCTTCCATGCTCTGCACAATTTCAAGAGCCCTACCCATCGGTATTCCCCCATTTGTCTGCGCAATTTCAGCTGACGCCAGATTTGATGACAGCTCGGTCGGCTTGGCTGACCTTGTGTTGTTTTTGATGGTTGCTTCGGGTGAGGCAAGACTGCGCAACCTTGTGTTTGCCCCTTTGATCTCGAGTAGTTTTGCTCTCATGGCCTTGGTGTCGGAATTGGCGAAGGTGCTACGAAACTGGCTCCGTCTTACAAGGCATCCATCAGTCGCAAAGGGTCAGAAGTCTCTTCCGAGTTCAAGCTGGGCGGTTCGAGATTTTCTTGATTGATCCTGATCAATCAAAACCGTCGAGCGCGCGGATAGACTGTCAAAAATGAACGGGAAGGGGTTGGGCTCATGAGAACTTGGCACGAATGGTTTTTGGGGATTCTCATTGCTGCGGCCATGGCAGGTCCGGTGTCAGCGGAGCCGTATTCCGGCTCTACGAACGAAGGCCAAATATGGCTTGCCGCAACAACTTCGGAGCAAATCCAGGCCAAAGCTGTCATTCTCCGCCAGCGCCGACGAGGCGCTCTGAGGGACTTTGAGATCAGAGTGGACTTCGACCGTGTTCCGGCGGGAAAGGAATACCAGTTCTACTTCTACGATGCCGGCATGAAGCGCGATGGCTTTCCGCCGGCCCCGGTGCCCAACGCGTCCCACAGGTTCAGTCCGGACAGCAAAGGCCACTTGGAGTTCGGCTTCGTTCTGGATGGTTTTTCCAAGGGTGAATGGATCCAATGCACGCTGAGGTCTTCCGACCGTTCGATCCAGAAAACCATCCGTTTCATTCCGTTCAAGTGAAGCGGGGCGGCCTGTGCGAGAGTTGCTGGTTCCTGCTCTGTCGTTCCTGCTGACTGCAGCAACGGCGCAAGCCATGAGCCCCGAGGTGCGTGCGTTGACGAAAGACATGGACTGCGAGTCGTTCCGCCTGACACAGACAAATCAACGGATCAGGCTTTCCGAAGCGCGTGCGATCCCGGGAACGACCACTGTTTGGGCCATGGTCAACGAAGGACCGTCCTCCGCCGTCGTTTTCGCGAGCAATGGAGACCGCATTCCGCTGGATGTATTCAATGGACAGGTTGCCATCTTTTCGGGCGACGATCGATACAGCTATGCGGTCGGTTTGCGCGGAAGCGGCAAGGCTCTCGTGCATATCTGCCGGTGAGGTTTCACTGCTTTTTCCGCGAGCCGTGGCTTCAGCAAAGAAACGTCCGCATTGCGGACAGCGGTGCATGACCGGTTCTGTTGAGAGCCGATTGTCTGGTAAGCGAGATGGGCAGGCTCTTTGGGGGCTTTGGCCTCACAGTGAAGTGCAAACTCACTGATCTTCAAAATCTGACGGGCCCGTCAGGGCGACGCCCGGTGGTGCCTCTCCCGGCCTCTCGGGCGGGGTTTCGCGAAGCGGCTGCCCCTCGGCCGTGGTAAGCGGCGGTCTTCGGGGCCGGAGTGTCAGGGTACAAGCGGTGAAAGCCGCAGGGAACGTTCGGGCTGGACCCTGCCAGCCAAGTCCTGCGAACTTGTCAAATGGGCGCTCTGTGGAAGGCGAAACCCTGCAACACCGCTGCACAAGCACGCCACACGCGCTCTATACAATCGCCACAAACTCAAGATATAGAACCAGAAACCGGGACAATTCCGGGCGGGACGAACGGGCGGACGAACCATGGCAGACGAATTCGAGCTTGATTTGGACGATCTTGAGCGCCGCATGGGCGGCGCATTGGCCAGCTTGCGCACGGACTTTGCTTCGCTTCGAACCGGGCGCGCATCGGCGTCCATGCTCGACCCGATCATGGTGGATGCCTATGGCGCGCTGACCCCCATCAACCAGATCGGTACGGTGAACGTCCCCGAGCCGCGTATGGTGACGGTCAACATCTGGGACAAGTCTCTGGTCGGCGTGGCGGAAAAAGCCATTCGAGAGAGTGGGTTGGGGATCAACCCTCAACTTAACGGCACGATCATCATGCTGCCCATTCCCGAGTTGAACGAAGAACGTCGCCGGGAATTGTCTAAGGTCGCCGGTCAATATGCCGAGAACGCGCGGGTCGCGATGCGGAACGTGCGCCGCGACGGGATGGATCAGATCAAGAAGGCGAAAGCCGAGGGCATGAGCGAAGACGACCAGAAGTTCTGGGAAACCGCCGTGCAGGAACTGACTGATGGGTCGATCGAGAAAGTCGATGAGGCCCTGGACAGTAAGCAAAGCGAAATAATGCAAGTATAAGAACGAATAATACCAGGCTGGGGCAGGGTTGCAGGAGACGATTGATTTGGACGGTACAGGATTGAGGTCGGCCCCCGAGCATGTCGCCATCATCATGGACGGAAACGGTCGATGGGCACAGGCCCGTGGAAAACCGCGCCTGTTCGGGCATCATGCGGGTGCCAAACGTGTGCGCGAAATCGTCGAGGCGTGTCCCGACCTTGGCGTCAAATATCTGACGATATTCGCTTTTTCGACGGAGAACTGGAAGCGGACCCAGTCCGAAGTCTCTGGTCTGATGAAGCTTTTCAAGCGCTACCTGATGAGCGAGACCAAGCGGCTTGTTTCGTCCGGGGTGCGGGTTCGGTTCATCGGTGATCGCATTCGTCTCGATGAGACGTTGGTGGCCCTGATGGATGAGCTTGAGCTTCTGACTTGCGACAACGACCTTGTGCACCTGACCGTCGCCTTGAACTACGGTGGTCGTGACGAGGTGGCGCGCGCCACCAAACGCCTGAGCCGGGAAGTCGCCGCGGGGCGGATCGACCCGGAATCGGTGGATGCCGAGACGCTCGCCCGGTTCCTTGACACCTATGTCCTGCCGGACCCGGATCTCGTCATCCGCACCAGCGGGGAAGCCAGGATATCAAACTTCCTTCTCTGGCAGTCGGCCTACGCGGAATACGAGTTCATCGACACGCTCTGGCCGGACTTCACCCGGGAAGAATTCGCCTCCGTCATATCCGGCTACGCGGTACGCGAACGCCGTTTCGGGGCGGTGCCCGGCTAGGCCATTGATGGGGGGGCTCACAGTTTTGACGGTTCGTGAACGAGGTGACCGCGGCATGTCCGTGCTCGCCTCGGCTTCGGCGCTGATGTATTCAGGGCCGAGGATGGAGGCGGAGAACCGACCGGCATGACAGGCGAACCGGTGACAGCGGGAAAATGGAGCGACCTTGCGCAGCGCATGCTGTCTGGTGGCGTTGCCGCGCTTGTCGGTCTCTGGCTCATGTGGATCGGTGGGGTGCCGTTCAAGTTTCTCGTTTCCGTGATCGTCGGCCTGATGGTCTGGGAAGTTGCGCGCATGCTGGAGGCGGGGCGGCTTTCGCTACCGCTCGGGGCCCTGGCCGCGGTCGTCATGGTCGCGCTGGCGCTGCTGCCGACCGGGCTGGTCCTGCCGCTGATCTTCCTGCCCGCTCTCATCGGCATTTCGCAGATCGGCCGGTATCGCGTGCGTTTCGCGTTGTTTTCCACGTCCATCCTCATCGCGGGCCTTGGACTGTTCTTTTTGCGGGAAGATTTCGGTTTCATCTGGATGCTTTGGCTGGCCCTCGTCGTCATCCTTTCCGATGTGCTGGGCTATTTTGCGGGCCGTGTGATCGGAGGCCCGAAGTTCTGGCCGAAGGTCAGCCCGAAAAAGACGTGGTCGGGCACATTGGCCGGTTGGCTCGGTGCGGCCTTGGTCGGGGTCTACTATCTTGTGAACGGGTATGCGGGTGTCGAGATCATCGGAATCTCGATTGCGGTCGCCATCGCCGGACAGATGGGCGACGTGGCCGAAAGCGCGTTGAAGCGGAGCGTTGGCGTGAAAGACAGCTCGTCGATCCTGCCCGGGCATGGCGGCATGTTCGACCGGTTCGACTCGATGTTGGGAGCCTCGCTTTTCCTATTGGTTGTCATTGAAATCATTGACTTTCCACCGGTGCCCGTATGACCCGGCGCGTGACGATATTCGGCGCGACGGGGTCCATTGGAGCCAACACGCTTGATCTGATCGGACGAGAGCGTGAAGCGTTCGATGTCGTTGCGCTGACCGGGGGGCGGAACGTTCATGCGTTGGCGGCCGCGGCACGCGATTTCGGGGCAGAGGTGGCCATTACCGCGTTTGACGACTGTCTGGACGACCTGCGTGAGGCATTGGCAGGTTCCGGTGTTGAGGCCGCTTCCGGTGAGAACGCACTTATCGAAGCGGCAGAGCGCCCGGCTGATTGGGTCATGTCCGCAATCGTGGGCGCCGCAGGTCTGCCCCCGGGGTTGAAGGCGTTGGAGCAGGGGGCAACGCTCGCACTTGCGAACAAGGAAAGCCTTGTTACGGCTGGTCCTTTGCTCATGGAAACCGCGCGCGCGCATGGCGCGGAGGTCCTGCCGGTCGACAGCGAACATTCAGCCGTGTTCCAGGCGCTCAAGGGCGAGGATATCGCCAGCGTGGAGCGGGTCATCATCACGGCCTCGGGCGGCGCGTTCCGAGACTGGCCGATTGAGAGACTCAAGGCTGCGACCTGTGCCGAGGCGTCCTCCCATCCGAACTGGGACATGGGGCAGAGGATCACCATCGACAGCGCCAGCATGTTCAACAAGGCGTTAGAGCTTATTGAAACAAAAGAGTATTTCGGAATAACGCCTGACAAGATCGAAACGGTGATCCACCCCGAAAGCCTGATCCATGCGCTTGTTGGCCACTCTGACGGCGGATTGATCGCACATGTTGGCCCCCCGGACATGCGTCACGCCATCGGCTATGCGTTGCACTACCCGGAGCGAAAGCCGCTCCCGGTGGAGCGGCTCGACCTTGCGAAAATCGGTCAATTCACGTTCCGGGCGCCCGATCCTGAACGATATCCCGCACTCGGCTTGGCGCGAGATGTCATGGAAGCCGGGGGATTGTCCGGCGCGACGTTCAATGCGGCCAAGGAAACAGCGCTCGATTCCTTTATTGACGGCGGTATCGGCTTTACTCAGATGGCAGATGTTGTCGCGGAGGTGATCGAAATTATGTCTGCGGATAGCCTTGTAAATGCCTCGATTACCCTTGAATCGGTGCGAGAGGCAGACCAATTGGCCCGTCAAAGGGCAAAAGACGTTATCGACAGGAAGTGAGGCGAGTTTGGAACTGACAGGCCTGATCCCGACATTCGGCGGCTTCGCGTTCACGATTGTCGCGTTTATCGTCGCTCTCTCGATTATTGTCGCGATCCACGAATACGGCCATTACATCGTTGGCCGGTGGTCAGGCATCAAGGCAGAAGTGTTTTCCATCGGCTTTGGACCGGTTCTGGCCAGCCGCGTCGACAAACACGGGACGAGATGGCAGATCGCCGCCTTGCCGTTCGGGGGCTACGTGAAGTTCCTGGGCGATGCGGGCGCGGCATCCGACAAGGATGAGGAGGTCATGGATGGCCTCGATGCCGAGCAGCGACGGGCATCCATGCATGGCGCGCCGCTCTGGGCGCGGACGGCAACCGTTGCCGCCGGACCTGTCTTCAACTTCATCCTGTCTTTCGTGATCTTCGCGGTCCTGCTGATGTTCCGAGGCGTGGCTGCCGACCCGGTCACCGTGGACGAGGTGCGCCAACTGCCGACCACGGTGGTGGGTGGCCTGCAATCGGGTGATGTCATTCTCGAGATCGAGGGTCAGGAAGTGCCCGAGATCTCCGAATTCACCACATTCGCCCGCGAGTTCGATGCGAAACCGACGCTTGAATACACTGTCGAACGGGACGGTCAGGTGCGCGTCGTCGACGGTCCATGGCTTTATCCGATCTACGTTGCCGCTTTGACGCCCGGCTGGGCCGCCGACAAGGCCGGCCTGCAAGAAGGCGATGTCATCTTCGGTGTCGGTGGTGAAGAGGTTTTCGATTTCAAGGAGCTTCAGGATATCGTCGGCGAGTCGGAAGGCGCCCCCCTGACGCTTGATGTCTGGCGCAACGGCGAGACGCTCAATTTCACGATGACGCCTGCGCGCCGCGATCTGCCGCTTCCCGATGGAGGGTTCGAAACGCGCTGGCTGATCGGACTGACCGGCGGGCTTGCCTTCGAGCCGGCGGCCACAACACCGTCAATCGGCACGGCGATGAGCTATGGGATCGATCAGATCCGGTTCATCATCACGTCTTCGATCTCGGGTCTCTATCACATGATCGCCGGCAAGATCTCGACCTGTAACTTGTCCGGCCCCATCGGTATCGCGGAAACGAGCGGTCAGGCGGCAAGCCAGGGCTGGTTCAGCTTCATCTACTTCATCGCCTTGCTTTCAACGGCGGTCGGTTTGATCAACCTCTTCCCGATCCCCGTGCTGGATGGCGGGCACCTGGTCTTTTACGCCTTTGAGGCGGTCACCGGGCGGCCGCCAAGTGATAGGGCGCTGAAATACCTCATGGCAGGCGGTCTGACGATCATGCTTTCGCTGATGCTCTTTGCGGTCACCAACGACCTGTTCTGTCCATAGGCAAAGAGCCGCCTAAAGTTTAGCGATGCGTCGCGAACGCGCCCACGGTTTGCCCCAATCCGGACACATTTCGTGGCTACTCTTTTTCTGTCTTTAACAGGATTTTGGAGCCATGGCGGTTTTGCAAAAAGGCTATCGCGGACTTGAACTTCTGGTTCAACTCAACCTCGACAGGGTCTTTGTCGGGTTGGCGATGGGCGGTGCGCTTTACCTCGCAGCCTACCTGGTCACCCTGTCGGTGAGCCCCCAGTAACGCGGGTCGCTCCAAGGGCCACGACGCTCTCTCTCATTTTGACACCTTCAGAGAATCCCAGTAACCCGTTTCCTAGATAAACAAACGGGGCGGGCAGAATGGTGCGGGCAGTTTTCTTTGGTTTGCGAACGCTCATCTGCATGGCTGTATTTTCGGCCACGATAGGTATCGCAACAGCACAAACACGGGTCGGTTCGATCGCGGTTGATGGCAACCTGCGGGTTCCCGATTCCACGGTGATCAGCTTGATGGAATTCGAACCGGGCCAGGTGGTCAGCAATGACGACATCAACGATTCCGTGCAGCGCATCATGGCGTCGGGACTGTTCGAGACCGCAAGCGTTCAACCATCGGGCGGAGGTCTGCGTGTTACCGTTGTAGAGCGGCCGACCGTCAATCGCATCAACATAGAGGGCAACCAGCGGATCGAAGACGCCGAGCTTTTGCCGTTTGTCGAGTTGACGCCACGCCGTGTCTTCTCGCCTCAGCAGGCAGAGGCGGACGCCAACGCCATCGCGGACTACTATGCGTCGCGCGCCCGGTTGTCGGCCACCGTCACACCGCGCATCATCCGACGGTCGGACAACCGCGTCGATGTGATCTACGAAGTATCCGAAGCGCGTGTGGTCGAAAACGAGCGCATCAGTTTCGTTGGGAACCGCGCGTTTTCGGATCGTCGCCTGCGCCGCGTGATCAACACGAAGCAAGCCAGTCTTTTCCGCCAGTTGATCCAGCGCGATACGTTCGTGCCGGAGCGGATTGCATTCGATCGGCAGCTTCTCACGGATTTCTATCGCTCCCGCGGGTATATCGACTTCGAAGTTCTGAACGTCACAACGCAGCTTTCGCAGGAGCGCGACGCCACCTTCCTGACCTTCACCGTGCGGGAAGGGCAGTCGTTCAACGTTGGCCAGGTCAGCGTGTCGTCCGAATTTCCGGAAATGAACCTTGAGGAGTACCGTCGGGCGCTTCGCATTCGAACCGGGCAAACCTGGTCGCCAAACCTGATCGAAGAACAGATCAACCGTCTTGAGCGGTTGGCCACACGGCAAGGCGCGGATTTCGCGCGGGTCGATCCGCGCGTGACGCGGAATGACCGGGAGCTCACGCTTGACGTGGAATTCGCCATCGTGCGGGGACCGCGTGTTTTCGTTGAGCGGATTGATATCGAGGGCAACCAGACGACGCTCGATCGCGTTGTGCGGCGCCAGTTCGACACGGTGGAAGGCGACCCGTTCAACCCGCGTGAAATACGGAATGCGGCGGAACGCATTCGCGCGCTTGGTTTCTTTGCCAATGTCGATGTGGATACCCGCGAAGGCTCGGCGGCGGATCAAGTCGTCGTTGACGTCGAGGTTGAGGAACAGCCAACCGGCAACCTTTCCTTCGGCGGCAGCTTCAGCGACGACACCGGCTTTGCGCTCGCCATCGGCTTCTCCGAACGGAACTTCCTCGGTCGTGGCCAATCTCTGTCATTCGACATCCAATCCGGTGGAGAGAACCGGCGCGGCATTATCTCTTTCCGCGAACCGGCATTCCTCGGACGCGATGTGACTTTCGGTCTTGATCTGTCCTACGAAACGACAAGCTTCAACGACGCGACATACGAAACAGAGGTGTTGAGGTTCAGCCCCTCCATCGGCTTCCCGGTTGGAGAGTTTTCCCGGCTGACGCTGTTCTACGAAATTGCCAGCGAAGACATTCTCAACGTGTCGGCCGATGCGTCGCCCATTATCGCCGCGGAAGCGGGACGTCAGACGAAAAGCGCAATCGGATATAGCTACACGTTGGATCGTATCCGGGGCGGACTGAACCCGAACCGCGGGGTCAGGTTGACCTTCCGGCAGGAACTGGCCGGGTTGGGCGGAGACACGGAATATCTCAGGACACAGGCGTCTGCCACGTTCCAGCGTGATATTCTCAGCGAGGAAGTGACGCTGCGGGCCATTGTCGAAGGCGGAACAATCCAGTCTTTCAGCGGCGGAACCACGCGGGTGACGGATCGGTATTTCCTTTCGTCCCGGCAGCTTCGCGGCTTCTCGGCACGTGGTGTCGGTCCACGGGACACGGGCGCGGTCGACTCGGATGTTCTTGGCGGCAATACCTTCATGTCGATACGGCTCGAAGCCGATTTCCCGCTTGGTTTGCCTGAGGAATACGGCATTTCCGGTGGCGTGTTCTTCGATGCGGCATCGCTTTGGGATCTCGACAATACTGCGGGCGTTAACCCTGTGGATGACGGCTTCGAACTGCGTACGGCGGTCGGGGTGTCGCTGTTCTGGACGACGCCGATCGGACCGTTGCGCCTCAACTTCTCGAAACCGCTCGAAAAGAACCCGCTCGACGATGAAAACACGTTCGACATTACGATCTCTACTCGGTTCTAAGGCCTGGGCGGCAGCCTTTCTATTGCTGTTCTCGTCGGTCGAGTTGGTTGCGCAACAAGCGTCGCCGGTGCTCACCATCGACCGGGACAGGTTGCTGGCCGAAACGCAATCCGGGTCTGAAACGATTGCCGAGCTTGAGCGGCTTGCGCAGGCATTGGCGGCGGAAAACGCCGAGATTGAAAGCGCACTGATCGCTGAAGAAAGCGCGTTGACCGAGCAGCGCGCAACCTTGCCGTCGGAGGAGTTTCGACAGCTTGCCGATGCGTTTGACGAACGGGTGCAGCAACTCCGCGCCGAACAGGACGAAAAGGCCCGGCAGTTGAACCGACAAAGGGAAGAGGCGCCCACGCAGTTCTTCAACGAGGTGGCGCCGATCCTTTCGGAAATCGTGCGTGAAAAGGGCGCTGTCGTGGTCATTGATCTGCGTGACGTGTTCCTGTCCGTGCGCGGAATAGATATCACGGACGAGGCCATCGCCCGGATCAATGCAAACCGTGGTGAGACCGAATAGGTCGGCGTCACTCCAGTGGCTCAGATTCAGTTGTTCTGATTGTTGCTGTCATAGATGGCGCGGGCTTTCGCCACTTCTTCCCGGTTCTTCAATGCCCATTGTGCAAGGGGCTCCAACATTGAACACAGGGCTTCGCCGAGGCCAGTCAGCTTGTAATCCACCCGCGCGGGTACGGTGGGGGTGACACGGCGCGAGACGTAGCCATCGCGTTCCAGCTTGCGCAGTGTCTGTGTAAGCATGCGTTTCGAGATGTCCGGAATCATGCGGTTCAGATCCGAGAAGCGTTTTTCCCCTTCAAGAAGTCCCGTCACGATGAGGATGGTCCATTTGTCGCCAACCCCGTCAAGAACATGGCGCACCGGGCAAATATTGGGGTTGTAGAAGTCCTCGTACGTTTTTTTGCGGGTTACCAAAAAGTGCCTCCTTCACGGATGAACCGGCCTCGACTAGGTCAGTGGTTGCAAACAGTAACCTAATCTCGGGGAGAGACCCATGCAACTGCTCAATCGCAGGACTTTTCTGGAACTTTCAGGCGCGGCCGGTGCCGCAGTCTTGGCGTCGACGCCAGCGCGTGCCGGTGGGCATAGCGCGGCGGAAGTGTTCACCGCCGATCCGCAAGGCGGGCTTGTCGACAGCACCGTGATCCTGGGCGAAGACAAGGCTGTGCTGGTCGATGCGCAGATGAATGTGCCGAACGCCATGCGTCTTGCAGACGTCATCGCGGCAACCGGGCGTGATCTGGAGACAGTGTTCATCACGCACATGCATCCCGACCACAATCTCGGACTTGCCGTCATCATGGATCGCTTTCCGAACGCGCGTCCCGTAACCCACGCCGCCTTGCAGCCGGTCATCGCAGGCGCCTTGCAACCGATGTTGGACGGCATGTCGGCGGGCGCGCCAGCAGGCGTATTTGCCGACCGTGTCGTGGTGCCGGAGGCGTTGAATGCAGATCACATACTCTTGGAAGGTGAGCGTATCGACGTGCTGGATCCGATGCATGGAGACACGGACCTGATTTCCGCCTTGCACGTCCCGGCGCTTGATACGTTGATTGCGTCCGACTTCGTGTATGCCGACACGTTTGCATGGACCGCCGAGAACACGACCGCTGAACGCGTGGCACTTTGGGTCGAAAGCCTCGACAAGCTTGAGGCTATCGGGGCATCGACCGTGATCCCGGGACACCGTATCGAAAGCTCTCCAAACGATGCGACCGGGTTTGCACAAACGCGGGCCTATCTGGCGCAGTGGGTCGAGGCGCTCGAACAGGCCGGATCGGCGGACGAACTTCGCGCCCTGATGCAGGTCGGAAACGAAAGCCGGGGTATGGGGTTCGCCCTCGATATGGCCGTTGGGGCTGTCTATCCGGGCTAAGACACGTGGCCGGGCTACATAAGGCAGCCCGGCCATTTTGCCCACGAAGCGGTTTCGGGGCGCTGTGAGGTTTTTGCAGCTGACCTAGTCGCAGCCGTTGTGGCGACGCCACATCTCCGCATTGTGCCCATCGGGCACTGACGCACATGGATCGGACGCGTAGCCACGTAGAACGCCATAGCGCTCGATCTGCGCGTCGTTCAGGATTTCTATCGTCTGCAAGTGTCGGGAAAGATGAATGAAACGCAGGTTGCCACGTGCGGAAGCAGCGGCGTCGGTCAGTTCTCCAAGCAGGGTCTCCGTGACGTCGCCATCGGCGAATGACCGGTCAAGCGCTCGCTCCGCCGCGATGAGTTCAGCCCCGGCGGCGATGGCGTCTTCCCGCATCTCTTCGTAGATTACTGTAATCTGTGCGCGCTGGTTTTCTGACAGGTCCAGTGCTTCCGCCAACTCCAACACATGCGTCGGACCCGGATAGCCATTCAGAGCCTGACCGAAAAGTAGTTGAGCGATACCAGCAAGTTGTGATTCTCTGTTTCTTGAAAACACAGAACGGAGGATCGACTGTGCCTTGGACTGATACCGCCCGCAAAACGTATAAACGCAAAACAGATCGTTATCCA
>JAJDZT010000070.1 GCA_022824525.1 Silicimonas sp.
GCGGTGTCGGAGGTTGGCGAAAGACTGGGAACGTACCGTGGAAAGCTCAGCGGCCTGGGCGCTCGTCGCCAGTATCCGCCTCGTAACGCGCAGATTAGCAAGACATTGCCAGGAAACGTAAAACTTTTCGGTCAGGCTCTAAAGTGTCGCGCGCAATGGCTGCGACCTTGACTGCATCGTCCCCGCCGGTTTGCCAGTCGATTGATAACTCATCCAGAGCGTAAGGCGTGCGCCCTTCCATGGCCCGTTCGATTTGGGACTGTGGTTCCTGGGCGGCATCAAGCAGAACAACCGTGTAAAGTATCTGGTCACGCGGCAGGAACAGCATGACGGGCTGATCTTTTTCTATGGGTTCGATCAGCTTCTCAAGGCGCTGTTCGATGTCGGGGCTGTCAATCGGTTCAACGGATTGCTCGACCCAATCGTTACCCTCCCGGCGCATCAGCCGGACGGCACTCATATCGAGATCGAGGCCCCAAATCGTGTCCATGCGCGTTGGATACCATGGCGGGAATCAGCCGTCACGGGGAACGCGATAGATATTTCACATCAAAAGTACAAAATTGCTTAAACTGTTGTTAGCGTTTCGAAAACAAGAGGGCCCGATATGCGTTTTGCTCTTCTTCTGGTTGTGTTTTGGCCGTTCGCGGTTCTGGCGGAGGAAACACCTCGCCAAATCGTCGTTAGTGCAACCGGTTCGGTTGAAGCTGCGCCCGATATGGCAACCGTAACACTTGGCGTTTCGCAGAATGCCAGAACCGCGTCGCAGGCGATGTCGGATGTCAGTGAGGCGACGGCTTCCGTGCTTGCACGCATATCGGAAGCGGGCATCGACGACCGCGACGTTCAAACCTCTTCGCTGAACCTCAATCCGGTATGGGATCACGGCAATGAACGTCCGCCGCAGGTTCGCGGTTATGTTGCGTCCACGACGTTGAGCGTGCGCGTCCGCGCTTTGGATGACTTGGGCGGTCTACTTGACCGGTTGATTGGAGACGGGGCCAATACATTGAACGGTCTTACCTTCGGTATCGCCGAAACAGACCAATTGGAGACAGCGGCACGGGAGGATGCCGTCAGACAGGCGCGTGCTAAAGCTGAGACATTGGCGAACGCTGCGGGACTTGTTTTGGGCCCGGTGCAGACAATCTCCGAGGGGAGCCGTGTGAGCGCGCCCGCACCATTGATGCGGGGCGCCATGATGGAAGCAGCCGCCGTACCCGTTGCAGCCGGTGAGCTTCAGATAAGGGTCAGCGTCACCATGGAGTTCGCAATCGCTGAGTAGGCTGGCAGCTCAGGCTGCCAGTCCCAACGCCTCGATCTTCTTTTCGGCGGCTGCTAGGCTGGCTTCCGCGTCGATCATCATTTGATCGGCATTCACGAACTCGACGTCGGTGATGCCGATAAAGCCCAGAACGTGCTTCATGTAGGTTGTCGCGTAATCGATGGACGACCCGGCAGCCGTTCCACCCGAAGCAACCGTGACGATCGCACGCTTGCCTTCCAAGAGGCCCACCGGTCCATTCTCGCTGTAGCGGAATGTTTCTCGGGCGCGTGCTACCAGATCGACCCAAGCTTTCAGGGCCGCGGGAACACCGAAGTTGTAAATCGGCAGGCCGATCACCAGTACATCGGCGGCTTTCACTTCGGCAACAAGCTCATCCGAAAACGCCAACGTTCGCTTCTGTTCATCAGTACGCTCCGATGGATCGGTGAAGTTTGCGCCAATCCATTCCTCGGTCAAAAGAGGAAGAGGTGCGGCGAGATCCCGGTGCGTGACGGTTACGTCTCCGGTCTGCGAAAGTTTCTCGATCAGTTTGTCGTTCAGGTCGCGTGTAACGGAACCGGTGCGGCGCGCAGACGCATCTATGCGAAGTACAGCGGTCTTCATGTCAATTGCTCCTTCAATTTCGTTTCCGGATACCTAGGTCTGAGAGGCGCCGGCTGGTACTCGAAGAATTTTCACCGGACCTGTGCAAATTTGCGTGATGATAACGATTTTTCTTGAAGTACATATTTTTCCGCACCAAAACAGCGGACGCCAACGGGGTAAATACACATGTCGATCAGCACTTGGGACGAAATCAGGACGGCTTATCATGTCGCGCGAGCAGGCACCGTTAGCGGCGCTGCGGACGCGCTGGGCGTGCACCACGCCACTGTCATTCGCCACATCGATTCACTTGAAGATCGCTTGGGCGTGAAGCTTTTTCAACGTCATCCACGGGGCTACAGCTCGACCGAGGCAGGGCAAGACCTGCTTCAGGTTGCTCAGGCGACAGATGACCAATTCTCCCAACTCGTGAGCCGTATCAGAGGGCGGGGAGACGAGGTTTCCGGTGAGCTTGTTGTGACTTCGCTTGCCTTTGTCTCGCCCCGGCTGACGCCGACTTTGGTACGCTTTCAGGAGCGGTATCCGGATGTGATCGTCCGGTTCCTGACGGGTGAGGAAGTTCTCCGTCTGGAGTATGGCGAAGCGCACGTTGCCCTGCGCGCGGGCATGAAACCGGACAATCCCGACAATGTTGTTCAGCCTTTCGTGCCCCTGAATGTCTCGTTCTATGCGTCGAAGAGCTACATCGAGCGGAACGGGCGGCCAGCGTCGGTCGATGACCTTGCGCAGCATCGATTTGTCAGCCTCGACAACTTCAATTCCAGGGCGCCGGTCATGCGTTGGCTGATCGACCGCGTGCCATCCAAAAACATCGTTTTCCGTGGCACGGACAATCGCGTTCTGCGTGACGCCATCCTTGAAGGCGTTGGCATCGGCGCTTTGACTTGCTGGGAAGCTGAGCGTCATCCGAACCTCGTGCCGCTTTTCGAGCCTCAGCCGGAGTGGTCAGCTCCACTGTGGCTGGTGACCCACGTGGACCTGCACCGCACGACGAAGGTTCAAGCGTTTCTGTCCTTTTTGAAAGAGGAAGCGCAGGGCTGGTGAGAACAAATCAACCTGCGTCGGGCGGGTCTGTCAGTTCTTGGTCGAGGAAACTCTCGAAGGCATCGAGATCAACCGGATCGAACTGGCCGAATCCTTGCATCCAGACGCTGGCGTCTTTCATTGCGCCGGGTTCGAGCTTGCACCAGATGACCCGGCCACGCCGTTCTTGACTGATTAGGCCGGCCCGACTCAATACGCCCAGATGTTTGGATATTGCGGCCAATGACATCTCAAATGGCTCCGCCACATCCGTGACGGCCATATCATCCTCCAGCAACATCGTAAGTATCTGTCGCCGAGTCGGGTCGGCCAGAGCCGAAAATACCGTATCGAGTGGGATCGCGCGTTTCACGGCAGATCAGGTAGGCGATTGAGGGGCTCTGCGTCAAGTCGGTTTGATCTTTGCGCGAGCGCCCTATGTTTTTTGGTGCAAGGCAGTTGCCCGCCTTGCTGGGGAACAGGAATAAGCCGTGGAAAAAGAAGATCCGGTCAACGTTCTTGGCGAACCCTTGCAGCCGTGTTCAGTGAACCCGGTGACTGGGTTTTTCAGAGATGGGGCCTGCAACACCTGCGCTGAGGATGAAGGAAGCCACACTGTCTGCGCGATCATGACAGCCGAATTTTTGGCGTTTTCGAAATACCTTGGAAATGATTTGTCGACGCCCCGCCCCGAATACCTCTTTCAGGGTCTTAAGCCCGGCGATTGCTGGTGTCTTTGTGCGGGACGTTTCAAGCAGGCTGCGGACGAAGGTGCAGCACCGAGAATAAAGCTTGCGTCGACCCATCGTCGCGCTTTGGACATTGTGCCATTGGAGGTGTTGATGGAACATTCTGTGGAAGACGAGGAAAACTAGGCGTCTTCTACCAATTCGTCGATGAACAGGCTCAGCAGTTGCGCGCGACCCGACACACCAGCTTTTCGGTAGATTGCGTTTGACTGGGCTTTGACCGTCCCCTCGCTCACTCCGCGAAGATTGGCGATGTCTTGCGTAGAGAACCCCTTGATCGCGAAGAGCGCCACGTCTCGTTCTGCGGCAGTCAGATCCCACGTTGAAAAACGTTCATTCAACACGTCACGAAAGGCGGATCGCGCGAGGCGAAGTGCTTCTTCTGCTTTGGCAGATCTTTTGTGCGCGGCGCGAAGGGCAATCACGCCCATTATGATACCGAAAACCAACCCGAGGGCCGCGCCGATCTCGATGAGTTCGTAGAGTGTCCAGTCGATTGGGCCAAACCCGAGAATCGACAATATTCGTTCGCCAACGAAGAAAGCCGCGCAGAGGATCTGGAGCACCAGAATTGCTGCCAACGCCGTTCTGCTCACGAACGTCTCTCCGTCATCGGGCTGTGATTTCAACAGTGTCAGTCGTCATCGTCATCGCCTGAACCCGACCCACTGTTGTCGTCGTCATCGTCGTCGTCATCATCGTCGTCGTCGTCGTCGTAATCGTCGTCGTCGTCATAGCCACCTCCGCCCGGGTAAGGTGGTTTGTTCGATCCGCCCCCTTCGTTGAGCTCGCTTTGGATCAGTCGCACATGATCCCTGAGAACGGCGCCATTCGCGGGATTGACGATGATCTCACGCCGGCGGCCCGGTTGGCTGCCGGAGAAGCGCAAGCGTCCTAGAAACGTGCGTGAGATCCGGATGTTTTCGTATCCATCCTGTCGCAGCTCGCCGACGTAGAATTCCCGCACGGTCAGCCCTTGTGACAGCCCATCGCCCGGCAGGGCGAGGACAAGCGTGAGTAAGATCAGTAAGCGCTTCAACATGTTCAATACCATTGGCGGGCCGCGCATCTGATGCAAGGCCCGCCGGATTCTATTTCGTCAGGTGAGTTGGCCGCTCAGATCAGTCGTCGTCGTCGTCGTCGTCATCATCGTCGTCGTCGTCATCATCGTCGTCGTCATCATCGTCGTCGTCATCATCGTCGTCGTCATCATCATCGTCGTCATCATCATCATCATCGTCGTCATCGTCATCGTCATCGTCATCGTCATCGTCATCGTCATCGTCATCATCATCATCATCGTCATCGTCGTCGTCGTCGTCATCATCATCGTCGCCGAGGAAGTCTTCGTCTTCCTGATCGATTTCGACACCGAACCGACCAAGTTCATCGGCATCCGCACGTTCATTTTCCTGCTTCAGGATCCGGCCGGTTTCATTGTCATAGATGACTTCGACTTTGCGACCATCCGGCATGATGGCTTCGACCTTTGTTTGAGTGATCCCTTCCTTGATTTCGATGTATTGAAAACCAAGGTCCCGATACAATGTCTCGATTGCCTCTGTTGACGACTGGGCGCTTGCGGTTGCGGTCCAAAGGGCAAATGCAGTGGCGACCGGCAAAGTTTTCGAAATGTACATCTCAGTATCTCCATGGGTGAGTGTGGGTACGTGGATGGGGTTCCACGTCGGAGACACTCTGCCGATCGCGCACCTCGTCGCTATTGAGCCGAGGTTTATGTAAGGGTCCATAAACCCACGATGCATCCGCATAAACTTGCGTTTAGAAGCCGCAAAACAAAGAAACCCGGCCAATCGGCCGGGTCTCATAGAGGTTTTTCAGGTAATTAGTGAAGCTTGGCTTCAACCGTCTTGATCGCGTCGTCGATCAGAGATCCTGCCTTGGCTGCGCTCATTTCCTTCGAGATCACCTCAGAGGCGGCAGCAATCGCAATGCGGGCCGCTTCATCGCGCACCTGCTTCACGGCAGATTTCTCAGCCGAAGCAATCTGGTCCTGAGCAGCTTGGACGCGTCGCTCGATCGACTTCGCAAGGTCGAGCTTTGCCTGCTCGGCGGCTTTCTTGGCGCTTTCCTTGGCTTGCGCGACGATGCGGTCAGCCTGCTCCTTCACCTCAAGCTGCTTGCGCTCGTAGCTGGCAAGCACGGCCTGGGCTTCTTCGCGGAGCGCACGCGCTTCGTCGAGTTCCGACTGAATGCCTTCGGCGCGCTTGTCGAGCATACCGCCCAGAAGCGACGGTACTTTAAAGTAGAACAGTACGCCGATGAACAGGAGGAACGAGATCGCGACGATGAAGTCGGTGTTCGAGAGTTTGTAGAACTCGGCAGAGAACGGGTTCTTCGATGCTGCAAGCGCTGGTGTTGCGACAGAGATGGCGAGGAGGGGTGCGATGTATCTCATTGCGTTACCCTTTCGTCCGGTCTGCAACGGCGGCGGTGATGGAACCGGCGTCGACATCAACCCCGAGGGCCGATACCACTTCTTTCGCCGTGTCGTTGGCGACTTCCTTCACTGCGGCGGCGGCACCATCGCGGATTTCCGTGATGCGTGCTTCGCTCTCAGCTGTCCGCGCGGCGATTTCCGCATCCGCTTTTTCCATCGCGGCATCCACTTCGGCCTGCATTTCTGCTTTTGCCTCGGCAGCGATACGTCCTGCTTCGGCGCGCGCATCAGCGAGAGCCTTGTTGTAGGCGTCCTCTGCTTCGGCGGCTTTCGCCTTGAGGTCTTCAGCGGCTGCAATGTCGTTTGTAATTGTGCCCTGCCGTTCCGAAAGAACGGAGGCAATTCGGGGCAGCGCCACCTTGGACAGCACGAGGTAGATGACGACAAGAGTAACCACGAGCCAGAAGATCTGGTTCGGGAACGTCGAGAAATCGAGCTGTGGCATGCCCGCTGATTCAGCGGCTTTGCCGGCGGCGTCTGTTGCTTCTGTCGCCATGGCGACCTCCTGAAACCTTTGTAGTCAACCGGGGGGCGCTATCGCCCGCCCGGCACGTAAGGATGTGTAGGAGTTCTTAAACGGCGAACATCAGCAGAAGTGCCACGAGGAACGAGAAGATCCCCAGCGCTTCCGAGAACGCGATACCGATGAACATCGTGGCGGTCTGGCCGCCTGCAGCGGACGGGTTGCGAAGTGCACCCGACAGGAAGTTACCAACAACGTGGCCCACACCAACAGCAGCACCGCCCATGCCCGTACAGGCCAGACCAGCGCCGATGTAAGCTCCCATTTGTACGACGTCACCTTCCATTTGAATTCTCCTTACGTTGGAAGTTGCGATCAAGCGGGTCGCCCCGCCCGAATTCTTAGTGATGCGGATGCAGCGCGTCCCGGAGGTACACGCATGTCAGAATTGCGAAAACGTAGGCCTGGATGAACGAGACCAGCACCTCAAGCGCGTAGATCGCGGTCACCGCAAAAATGCTGACCGGAGCGATCCAGACGACGGCCGCGAAGGTTGCGAACACCTTGATGACGGCGTGACCGGCCATCATGTTGCCCGCCAGACGAATGGAGTGGCTGACCGGACGCACGAAGTAGCTGATCACCTCGATCAGGGCGAGGACCGGGCGAAGCACCAACGGAGCGCTGCTGATCCAGAAGACGCTGAGAAAGCCGAACCCGTGCTTCACGAAGCCCAGAATGGTGATCGACAGGAACACTGCCATCGCCATGACAGCCGTGACGGCGATGTGGCTGGTTGTCGTGAAGGACAGGGGCAGAAGGCCGAGGAAGTTCGAGAAGACGATGAACATGAACAAGGTCATGATGTACGGGAAGTATTTCACCCCGTCCTTGCCGGTAACATCTTCGACCATCTTGTAGACAAAGCCGTACGCGAGCTCGGCGATCGACTGGATACGCGTCGGGACCAGTGCGCGGCCTCGCGTGCCGAGAACCAGAAGAGCTACGATGCAAAGGATCGCGAGAGCCATCCAAAGCGTGACGTTGGTTATTGTGAAGACGCCCACCGGCCCGTCGCCGAACAGCGGTTTCACAATGAACTGATCCATCGGTTTGAAGACCAGGCCGCCGCCGTCTTTCTCGTCTGCCATGCGTCAGTCCTTCTCGTCCTTGCCGGAATTATCCGGCGCAAATTCCCGTGCCGTCCGCAGCATCACGTTGATGCCGGCTGCAAACCCGAAGAGCGTCATCACGATCATCAGCCACGGTGCCGTGTCGAAGACCATGTCGAGCCCGTATCCCATGCCAAAGCCGATCCCCAGCCCCGCCACCAGTTCGGTCACCATCCGCCAGCCCATCTGGACCTGAGAATGATGTTCGTCCTGATGTCGCTTCTCTGCCATCTCCGGCGCGCGCTTTTCAGCCAGTTTGGCTTCCAGCGCGTCCAGCCGGGCCCGCCGATCTGCATCGGTTTCGGCCATGGCATTCGCTCCTTCAGAACTCGACGAGGGTTTAGCAGGCGCAGGGAGAGAGTCAATCACGCCCGTGGTTATGAAAATGCATTAAAAACAGTGTTTTGAGGTGGCGCTGCTGCGCCCGGTGGTCGCAGTATGCAGCTCCGTGTATATTCAACTTTTGGGTTGAGTATCACATGGCGAGGTCAGATATCCCACTCAACCCAACGCCCGTGGAAGTCAGCGCGCCCGAGGTGAACCTCTTCCCCGCTCGGATAGTGCGTCAACGTGAGACGCGCGCCGTTTCCACCATCGGCTTCCATGGAAAAGCGCACAAGTGGGCCGTTGTGATTTGCCATGGCGGTCAATGCGCGGTCCTTGCTTCCCTCCGGGAAGTACTGCCAGGCAATCGTATGAAAAACCACGCGCGTTCGGTCGGGTGCCTCCTGAGAGAGATGCGTTTCCAACCACTCGCTGGCATCTCCGCGTGAGATCGAAGCTGGCTCCACACGAGCGAGGTCGATTGCGGCTTTGGTCATCACCATCCGTTCCGACTGATCCGGCCATAGGTAGGAGAGAAGCCGCAGACGACCCTCATTGCTCGTCGGATCGATGGGAAAAAGGTCCACACCGTATCTTCCTGCGACGGAAAGTGTCTGTTCGGACGGCGCGGCGCCGTGCCAGTCCGGTTGGACCGTAACGGGAGATGACGCAGGTCCAAAACTCCGTGGTCCTGTCAAAATCCGAAACCTGTCCGCTCGAAGGTTCAGGCCCGCGCTGCACCCCAGTTCAATCAACTCGACCGGACCCGAATAGGTTTCAGCGATTACAGAGAGCGCTGCGATCAAGGGCGCGGACCGGCGGACCTCGTTGGTCTGGGGCGCGATCTGCAACCAATTCAGAAGACGTTTTTTGTGGGCGACCAATGCGTGTTCGACGGCAGCCCATAGCGTATCGTCGTCCACATCGTGCGGCGGGTAAACGTCCGTGAGTGCCAACCCTTCAAGCTTCAAGGCATGCAGTGCACCTGCAAGGCGGAGCGGCACGCTGTCAGCGCTGGCACCGGGATCGCCCTGCCAGCCCAACACGGTGTCCGCGACGGCCCCCTTTGACAGGCGCGTGCCAATCAACGGCATCAATCGACCCATGAAGGGCGAACCCAAGGTGGCGCAGACCGCACCTTGTGTGACGAAGGCGTCTCGGACGCTCACTTGAATTTGTCGATGAGCTTTTGGAGCGCGGAGCGATCATCAACCTCGGTTTCGGTTTTTGGCTCTGGTTCTGGCGAGGGTTTCGGCGATTTAGTTCCGGTCGAGGGACGCGGCGGATTCAGTCGCAGCGCCACGGCATTCTGAAACCGACCCGTGTCGCCTTCAGCGAGCGAGATCGCACCGTCCGCGATGCCCTGAAGCAAGTCGGCCAGCCAGTCCTGATCCGCCTTGGCAAAGTCTTTCAGGACATAGGTTGGCACGGCGTCCTTGTGTCCGGGGTGGCCAACCCCAATTCGAACCCTTTGATAAGTGTCCCCAATATGCACGTGCAATGAACGCAGTCCGTTGTGCCCTGCATGGCCGCCGCCTTGTTTGACGCGCAGTTTGGCGGGGGCAAGGTCGATTTCATCATGGAAGACGGTCACGTCCGTCGGGTCCAGCTTGAAGAAGCGGACCGCTTCGCCGACCGCTTGACCGGATTTATTCATGAAGGTCTCCGGCTTGAGCAAGATGACCTTCTCAGTTCCCAGACGGCCTTCGCTTGTGACGCCCTGAAACTTGCTACGCCAAGGGCCGAACCCGTGGGCGTCGGCAATTTGATCCACGGCCATGAAGCCGACGTTATGTCGGTTGCCAGCGTATTTCGCGCCGGGATTTCCGAGCCCTACGAATAGCTTCAATGTCCCACCCAGGTTAACTGAACGCTATCGACCGACGCTCTGGAATGTCCGTCGCTGGTCCGGACCCAGTCCGAGCCATCCGCGAGTCACACTAGCGATGTGATCCACGATGCGGACTCGTTGGGTCTGGCCCTGTATGGCAGCGGTGACCGCCGCTGCGCCGACATAGGCTTCAAGGTCCGCCTGGATCCGCTCAGGTGGTGTCAGGGGTTGGCCGGAAGCTTCGTCCACCACCTGGATCACATATGCGATGTTGTGCACGGCGCCGGGTGCGCGTGCGACGGCAGCAGGCGTGACGGCGTGGAAGTGTTCCAGACGCGCGTGAATTCTTATGCCGCGCGGTCCTTTGAGAGGTCTCGCACCCAAGGAAAGGCCCTCGGTCAAAATGCTCGCAACCTGCTCCCGGCGATTGCCACCCAATTCTCCGTGCCAGACAATATCCGCGTTCGGGGCGTATGTGTTCGCGTCGCTGACCGTCAGATTGTCCGGGATGGCCACTTGCACGGCGTGAACATGCCAGTTCTTGCTGATCTCCGGGTCGACGGCATCGTCATAGTCGACGTTCCATGTACCTGAACAGCCTGCGAGGAGACTAGTTATGCCCATGAGCACAAATGTTCTGCGGTCCATCTGCTTTGCCTCTACTCTTTCACTCTCGTCCTTGGCCATGCCCCCTTGTTGAGGGATCTCAGGCGCTGCTGTCGAACTTTAATTAAAATACGACAACCTGTCCCTTTTTTGACCATTGGTCCGAGAAAAACGGCTGGAATGCGACATATTCCGCCCATTTTGGCAGGAATACTCGCCGTTTGGTTGTCAAACGCCGCAGCACTTGCGGCTTTCAGGCCGCCTTGTCGAGCCCGAAGGTGTCGTGAAGTGCCTGAACGGCGAGCTCCATGTACTTTCGTTCGATCAGCACGGAAATCTTGATTTCGGACGTGGTGATCACCTTGATGTTGATGCCTTCGTCACGAAGGGCTTTGAACATCTGGGACGCAACACCGGCATGGCTGCGCATGCCAATGCCCACGACAGAAACCTTGCAGACGTCTTCGTCGGTGACGAGCTCGGCATAGTTCACGTCGCCGCTGTTTTTCACGGCTTCCATGGCTGCCTTCGCGCGATCAACCTGATTGACGGGAAGCGAGAAGGTCATGTCGGTCCGACCGTCCTCCGAAATGTTCTGGACGATCATGTCCACGTTGACGCCGGCATCCGCGAGTGGACCGAAGATTGCGGCGGCGATGCCTGGCCGGTCTGCGACGGAGAGCAGTGTCATCTTCGCTTCGTCGCGGCTGTATGCGACGCCCGCCACTACATTGCTTTCCATGATATCCTCCTCGTCACACACGAGCGTTCCAGCCGTGCCGTCGATGTCGTTGTCCTCGAAACTCGAAAGAACGCGAAGTTTCACATTGTATCGCATGGCGAGTTCAACGGAGCGGGTCTGGAGGACCTTGGCCCCAAGTGACGCCAGTTCCAGCATCTCTTCAAACGCGATCTTGTCGAGTTTGCGTGCCTTGGACGTGATGCGAGGGTCAGTCGTGTAAACCCCGTCCACGTCAGTATAAATGTCGCAACGTTCGGCTTCGAAGGCTGCCGCGAATGCAACCGCTGTCGTGTCTGATCCGCCGCGCCCGAGCGTGGTGATCCGACCTTCCGGCGAGATGCCCTGGAAGCCTGCGACCACCGCCACTCGCATGCCCTCGGCGAACTTCGCGTTGATGGCTTCGGTCCCGATCTCCTCGATCCGGGCTGCAGCGTGGGCGCTGGTGGTTTTGAGCGGTACCTGCCAGCCTTGCCAACTCCGGGCCGGAACGTCCATTTCCTGAAGCGTAAGCGCCATGAGACCTGCGGTCACCTGCTCGCCCGAGGATACCACTGCATCGTATTCACGAGCGTCGTAAAGCTTCGAGGTTTCTTCGACCCAACCCACCAATTCGTTGGTTTTTCCCGACATTGCCGAGACGATGACGATCACGTCATATCCATTCGCGACCTCGCGCCCGACGCGCTTTGCGGCACGGCGGATGCGGTCGAGCGTGGCAACGGATGTGCCACCGAATTTCATGACGAGAACGGGCATGGGGTTCGGGTCTCTCTCTTCGGGCCGCCTGTTACGGGAAGGTACCGGGGAGAGCAAGCGTTAACGGGAGGAGCGATCGGTCCCTGTTGCATGCAACAAAGGGTGTCGTTAACCGTTGTTTTCCAGCGGATCCCGCCAAAATCGCCACGTCGGTATCGCGTCGGTGTTACGTCGGTATTGCGACGGTGCCGAGATCGGAATCTACGGCCAAAAGCCAACGAGCAGGTGCGTACGTTCAGGAAGCTTGACGAAAGGTTAAGCTTCTTCCGCTTCTGCGCGCGCCAAAGGTCCCGCTTCTTCCCGTATCGGCAAGTGGATGAGTGCCGCGAGAAGGCCAAGGATGACGGCTGCCCACCACATCGGCGTATAGTCCTGGTTCAGGTCGTAAATACGTCCGCCGAGCCACGCGCCAAGAAAGCTCCCTGTCTGGTGACTGAGAAAGACGAGGCCCGCCAGCGTCGAAAGGAATTTCAGCCCCTGGGTTTGGGCGACCAAACCCATTGTCAGGGGAACCGTCGAAAGCCAGAGAAGACCCATTATCGCCGAGAAGACCAAAACCGAAGTTTCGGACACAGGTACAAGAACGAAGGCGGCAATGACGACTGCGCGTGCGGTGTAGAGGCCGCTCAGGACCCACTTCTTCGATAGCCTTTGCCCAGCCCAGCCGGAGAAAAACGAACCGGCGATGTTGAAAAGCCCGATCAATGCCAAAGACCAGCCTCCAACCCATGCCGCGAGTCCGAGGTCGAGCACATAGGCCGGTAGATGCGTCTGTATGAAGGCCACATGAAATCCACAGACGAAGAACCCGAAAAAGAGGCAAAGATAGCTGCGGTCTGTGAAGGCGGTCGACAGTGCATAGCCGAAATCCTTCGCGGACGATCCCGCGGCCGTGGGTTTCGATACACGCGCGATGAAGATCAGGAAGGGCAGGATGAGGGCGAAACTCGCCCCAATGAGCAGAATGGAGGTCTCCCACCCCAGTCCGCCGATCATCGCGGTCGCGGCCGGGGCAGACACGAACATGCCAAGCGACGCGGCGGCTGTGCCGAGCCCCATGATGAAACTCCGGCGTTCTGCGGAGACGATTTTTCCGAGCGCGCCGATGACAATCGGGAAGGATGCGGCGCCTGTGCCCGCACCCGTCAGAATGCCGGTCAGGACAAACAGTGTCGGGTCAGTGACGATCCCCCTCAGCAGAAAGCCGATACCTGCGAGAATTGCTCCTACAGCAAGAACGCGCGCGGTGCCGAACCGATCGGCGACGGCTCCCGCAATAGGTTGCGAGATGCCCCAGACCAGAAGCTGCACGGCGACAGAGAGGGAAAACACTTCCCGGCCCCAACCGAGGTCTGCCGACATTGGCGCCATGAAGATGCCGAATGTGGCTGAAAATCCGAAGCTGAGGAAAGCGATCATGCATCCGGCGAAGATCGCGGCATTCAACTGTTTCGCGTCAGTGGTCATGATTGCCTCCTGAAGCGAGAGCCTGTCACGGGGTGTCGGGTGGTTCAATCCCCGGCGAGCACGCGTTCAACCCAGGCCGGTACCGTTTCGGTCGCGGGGCCCAGGATGACCTCGTCAAACTGACCCGCAACGTTTGATGGCTCGAGATTTATCTCGAGGCATTTGGCCCCGGATTGGCTGGCTTCCGCAACGAAGCCGGCGGCGGGATAGACTGTTCCGCTGGTGCCGATGGCCACGAAAAGGTCTGCGGTCCGAAGATGAATCGCGATTTCGGGCAGGTACAGGGGAACTTCTCCGAACCAGACGACATCTGGTCGTGTTGTCGTCTCGCTGCATGTCGGGCACGCGTCATCCAGGGACATGACGAGAGGCGCCGTCCAGCGCGCGTCGCAGCTTGTGCATCGCGCCTGTCCGTGGGCGCCATGCATGTGGATTGCCTCCGAGCCTGCAGCTTCGTGGAGCGAGTCGACGTTTTGCGTGATGAGCGCGATTTCGTGCGCGTACTCCGCCTGCAGCTTGGCGAGTGCAAAATGCGCAGCGTTGGGTTTCGCGCCAGCGGCGTTTCTGCGCCGCATGTTGTAGAAGTCGATGACTTTCGCCGGATCACGCGCGAAGCCTTCGGGCGTTGCAACTTCCTGGAGATCGTATTTTGTCCAGACCCCTCCCTTGTCGCGAAAGGTGCCAAGACCGCTTTCGGCGGAGACGCCGGCGCCTGTCAGTATGACGATCTTCACGGGCACTTCCTTCGCTTGAACGGACAATGCTAGTTTTGCCCCGGAGCGATCAAAAGGACCAGCAGATGAAGGTGCTTTGTGTATGCCTCGGCAATATTTGCCGATCACCGACCGCCGAAGCGGTGTTGCGGGAGTTCGGGGGCGGCCAGATTGAAGTTGACAGTGCCGGGACCGGGGGCTGGCATGTGGGAAAGCCCCCCTATGGGCCCGCCATTCAGGCTGGCGAGGCGCGTGGCTATGAACTGGCGCACCTGCGAGCACGGCAGTTCGACGTGGCCGACTTTGCTCGGTTTGACCTCATCCTGGTGATGGACCGTCAAAACCAAGCCGATGTCGAAGCGTTGCGGCCGGTCGGCAATGAGACACCCGTGCGACTGTTTCTCTCGTATGCCGCGGATCTGGGCAGGAACGATGTGCCCGACCCCTACTACACTGGAGATTTCGATGAGGCGCTCGACCTGATCGAGGCTGGTGCGCGTGCCTTGTTGCGCGCGATTTGATCCACTTGGTTCCCGTCCCGATATTTCCGTTTTACCGTTGTCATCACACGTGGTCTATTCGGGCCAAGGCGGAGGATCCGCCAGGGCGGGGAACGGATGGCCGAGCAGACTGATACCGAAAGCCGAAAGCTGCTGCGCAGGCTTCGCGACACGCTGGCCGAGGATACGGCGGGTCAGGCTCGGCTCGACCATATCGTTGAACTGATCGCGACGTCGATGCAGACCGAGGTCTGCTCGATCTACTTGTTCCGCGACGCCGAAACGCTGGAGCTTTGTGCGACCGAGGGTCTGAAGGCCGAGGCTGTCCACCAGACACGGATGAAGTTGGGCGAAGGCCTAGTTGGTCGCGCGGCACGAGATGGAACGGTCGTGAACGAAGCAGACGCTCCTTCGGCTCGCGGGTTCCGATACATGCCTGAAACCGGCGAGGAAGTTTATTCGTCGTTTTGCGGTGTCCCGATCACGCGGTTGGGCGACAAACTTGGTGTTCTTGTTGTCCAGTCCAGGGAAGCGCGGGCGTTTTCGGATGACGAGGTCTACGCCCTGGAAGTGGTCGCCATGGTTCTGGCGGAAATGACGGAGCTTGGTGCATTCGTGGGCGAGGGCGAAGCGCTCAAGGCGCGGCACACCAACCCCATGATGTTCCGCGGGGGGATCGGTCAGGAAGGCGTCGCAGAAGGTCACGTCTGGCTTCACGAACCCCGGGTGGTGGTCACCAATCCCATCGCCGATGACCCGGAGGCGGAGACCGAACGGCTTCGGGAAGCGGTGGATGCGCTGCGGGTGTCGGTCGATGACATGCTGAAATCCGTCAGTGATGATCCGGTCGACAAGGATCAACGCGAAGTGCTGGAAGCCTATCGCATGTTCGCCAGCTCGCGGTCGTGGCTGAAGCGCATGGAAGAAGACATAGCGGCGGGCCTTTCCGCGGAAGCTGCTGTCGAAAAAGAACAGTCGGCTGCCCGGACCCGTTTGGGTCAGTCTTCGGACCCCTATTTGCGAGAGCGTCTTCAGGACCTGGATGACCTGTCCAACCGCCTTTTGCGTATTCTGACCGGGCAGGGCCGGGACACAGGTGCCGGCATGCCGGAAAACCCGATTTTGGTTGCCCGCAACATTGGCCCGGCGGAACTGTTAGATTACGGGCGCGGAGAATTGAAGGGCATCGTCCTTGAGCAAGGTTCGGTCGGCAGTCATGCTGCTATCGTGGCGCGGGCCTGGGCCATTCCGCTGATTGTGCATGCCGGTGACAGGATTACGGCAGAAGCGCTGAACGGTGACCACATCATGGTCGATGGCGACCAAGGGATTGTTCATCTGCGACCCGATGACACCGTTGTATCTGCATTCCGCGACAAGATCGCGATGCAGGCACAAGCGCAGAAGCGCTATGCAGGCATCCGCGACCTTCCGGCGGAATCGAAGGACGGTATCCGCGTTTCGATGCTGATGAATGCTGGCCTGATCGCTGAATTGCCTTCTCTCAATGACTCCGGTGCCGAAGGTGTCGGCCTGTTTCGAACAGAACTGCAGTTTCTTGCGCGCAATACCGTGCCGCGGCGCTCTGAACTGGCGGGCATCTACTCAAGGGTCCTCGACGCGGCAGGTGGTAAGAAGGTTGTATTCCGAACCTTGGACATCGGGTCCGACAAGGTGCTTCCATATATGAAGCGCGACGACGAGCCGAACCCGGCATTGGGTTGGCGGGCCATTCGTGTCGGGCTTGATAAGGTCGGCGTGATGCGCATGCAGCTTCAGGCGCTGATCCGGGCTGCGAATGGGCGTCCGCTTTCTGTCATGTTTCCTTTTGTGGCGCAGTTCGATGAGTTTCGTGCCGCCCGCCAGCACTTGCTGGATGAGGTCGAGCGCGAACGGAAGTTGGGTCACGTTCTGCCTGAAAAGGTGGAAATTGGAGCCATGCTCGAAACTCCGTCGCTGGCGTTTGCGCCGCGACAGTTCTTCGAAATGGCGGATTTCATTTCTATCGGTGGGAACGATCTAAAACAGTTCTTCTTTGCAGCCGACCGCGAGAATGAGAGGGTCCGCAGACGTTACGATACATTGAACGTCAGCTTTCTTTCCTTCATCGAACAGATCGCGCGCCGCTGCGACGAAACGGGGACACCGGTCAGCTTTTGCGGCGAAGATGCGGGCCGACCGATCGAGGCCATGTGCTTTGCGGCCATGGGGCTTCGGCACCTCTCGATGCGCCCGGCTTCTGTCGGGCCAGTCAAACATCTGATCCGACGCGTGGACTTGGGTGAAGCACGAGACGTGATCGACCGCGCACGAGGTAGCGGAGTGCAATCCGTGCGTGGCGATGTGATGGAGTGGCTTCGGGGACTGAGCTGACTTGTCCGGTCGGTCCGGGTTACGATTTCAGTTCACTTCCGGACTTGGCGTCACGCATACCGCTTCCAGAAACGTGTTTGCATGCTGACGCAGGCGACCGCGAGTCCTGCTGTCAGACCTAGCCAAATGCCCGGTCCCTCCCAACCGAAAGTGAACGCCAGAATATAGGCCACCGGCAGCCCAATGCCCCAGTAGCTAATGACCGCCATGATCATCGGTACGCGGGTGTCTTGCACGCCGCGCAGCATTCCGAGCGCCATGACCTGCCCGATATCGACAATCTGAAAGAGCGCGGCGACGGCCAGAAGAATAATTCCGACAGCCAGTATCTCGGGACGCGCAACATCAGTTGGATCAATGAAGAAACCGACCATCGGGCCTGGAACGAGGAGAAACGCGGCGACAATGACCACGAGAGCAATTCCGGCGAGACTCATACCTGCCAAAGCGGCGGCGCGCAGTGCCTCACGGTCGTTTTTGCCCCAGGCCTTGCCGACACGGACTGTCACCGCCTGACTGAGACCCAACGGGACCATGAAACTGATGCTGGTGATCTGCAGGGCAATGCCATGTGCCGCGAGAGGAATTTTCCCAAGCCATCCCATCATGACACTCGATGCCGCGAAAAGACCGGTTTCGGCTAGCAATGTGAGGCCAATGGGAAGTCCGAGGCGAAAGACATCCCGCATCGCTTCGGGGTCGGATCGATGGAAATTCTTCAGAAGTTCGTGTTCCGGCCGTTTGCGGAGCGCATAGGCCAGGAGTGCGATCAGACTGACGAGATGGCTGGCAAGCGAGGCAAATCCGGCCCCCTCGATGCCGAGTTCGGGCATTCCGAAATTGCCGAAGATGAGCAGGTAGTTGATGACTGCATTCATGCAGGCCGCGCCAATGACGGCGAGGAGAATGGCTCGGGTCAGTTCAAGAGCGGCAAGATAGCTTTTCAGAACCTGAACCAGAAGTGCCGGAATCAAGCCCAAACCGAGATATGGCATGTAGATGCCCGCTTGCCGCGCGACGTCCGGTTCTTGACCGATTGCCAGCATGATCGGTTCCATCACGAAAAACACCGGTACAAGAAGCAGTCCGAATCCAATGGACAGCCAGAGACCCATGCGGGTGACACGACGAACCTGGCGTTCGTCCTCTTGTCCGAGGGCGCTTGCGATCATGGGTGTGACAGCCCACGCGAAACCGGAACCGAAAATGAAGATAATGAAGAACACCGGGCCGGAGACCGATAACGCCGCCAAGTCCGTGATGTCATACCAACCAAGCATCACAGAATCCGTCACACCAATAAGAATCTGTGCGACGTGACTGCCAATCAGCGGCAGGCCCAGCGCCAGGAGAGCACGGGCTTCAGCGCCGACGCGGGCGCGCGGCGTGTTTGGAACATCTGCGGGTTGCATGGTTCGCGCTATAAACCCGTGGCGTCGTTTGGGGCAACGGAAATCGCCACGGGTTTCACGCTAGGATCAGTCGTATTGCACCACTTCGATTTCAATCCCGTCGGCATCATGGAAGTAGAACCGTCGGCCCGGTTCGTAATCGGCGTGGCTTTTGGGTGTGAAGCCCTCGGCCTTGACGCGTTCCTCAACGGCATCGAGATCATCCACCACGACGGCCCAGTGATTGAGGCCGCCCTTGGTTCGGTAGCTCTCATTCTTCGGATCCGGTGTCTCGGGGTATGTGAAAAGCGCGACGTAGGTGTCGTCACTGCCGATATGCACCGTGTAGCCCGTTTGCATTCCGGGGCCTTCCCAGCGGATCGTCCAGCCGAAGACACGTTCAATCCAAGCGGCCGTGGTTTTCGGGTCGCTGACTGTCATGTTCAAATGTTCAAGTCTTGTTGCCATGGGGCACCTCCTTTTGAAGATGCTTTCTTTGGTAATTCCTCAAGTGCACTTGAGATCAAGCAGAAAGTTGCCTTTCGCGTTTACCGCTGGTGACGCCCATGGGTGCGGGGTTGTCAGTCGCGGATTTCTTCCGGCGAAACGCCCCAGAGAACACCTTTGCGAACCCAGCCGCGTTTGCCATTCGCCGCGATCCGGCACCAATCCAGATCACATGTTCCAAGACGCGCGACGACCCCTGCTTCGGCATAGGCGTTCACGGCTGCTTCCTTGCCGGGTTTGACCCGTAGCGGCGTGAGATCGTTTTCCACGATGACGTGCCGCGCTCCGGAGAGAAGGGAATAGTGCACCCAGCCGCCTTGGCCGTCACGATCCTGAACCCGGCGCCAGTGGCCGTGCTCGCCAGTAACTTTGAGAGGCATGTTGCGACGCTTGAAGACCCAGTCGATCCGGTGGCTGAGGGACGGGCCGCGCCGCACGTTACCTTCCTCGGCTTTCAATGAAACAAACCGTGGAATCGGGAGGTTTGTCACTTTCCCACGCTCTGCGGCCACGGCGTGCGTTGCCAACGCAGCCATCAGGGTTGCCGCAAACACCCGCAAAACGATCCTATTCACTGCCCTGCCTCCTCTCACTGATGCGCCATTCTCATGACGGCGCTTGTGCCAGCGTCGGTTCCTTGCCACTTTGACACGGACGAGCGTCCAAGAAAAGACGGGAGGACAGGGATATCATGCCGAACAAGCGCCTGAAGGTTGTGGTGACACGGCGATTGCCGGAAGCTGTTGAGGCGCGGATGTCCGAGCTGTTCGAAGTGACGCTTTCTCGGGACGATGCCCCGATGACGCGGGAACAACTTACCGCAGCCATGCGGGACGCCGATATCCTGGTTCCCACCATCACCGATCAGATCGATGCAGGTCTTTTGGCGCAAGCGGGTGAGAACCTGAAACTGATCGCGAGCTATGGAGCCGGGGTCGATCATATCGATGTGACCACGGCGCGACAGCGCGGCATTCTCGTTTCCAATACGCCGGGTGTCGTGACGGAGGATACCGCCGACATGACCATGGCGTTGATCCTTTCGGTGACCCGGCGCATTCCGGAGGGCCTTTCCGTCATGCAGAAAGGAGATTGGGATGGTTGGGCGCCCACCGCATACCTGGGTGGTCGCCTTGGGGGGCGTCGCCTTGGCATTCTGGGGATGGGCCGGATCGGGCAGGCGGTCGCGCGGCGCGCGGCGGTGTTCGGTTGTCAGGTTCATTATAACAACCGACGTCGATTGCGTCCGGAAATCGAAGAGGAATTGCAGGCGACGTATTGGGAAAGCCTCGACCAGATGGTCAGTCGTGTCGATATTCTTTCCATTCACTGTCCACACACGCCCTCGACCTTCCACCTGATGAATGCCCGGCGTCTGAAACTGATGAAGCCGAATGCGGTGATCGTGAACACGTCGCGTGGTGAAGTGATCGATGAAAACGCATTGACCCGTATGCTCCGCTCAAACGAGATCGCCGGGGCCGCGCTCGATGTGTTCGAGTACGGAACCGAGATTAACCCGCGTCTTCGGGAACTACCGAACGTTGTGCTTCTCCCGCATATGGGATCCGCCACGCTGGAAGGCAGGGTCGAGCAGGGCGAACGCGTGATCATCAACATCAAGACCTTCGAAGATGGGCACAGGCCACCAGATCTGGTGGTGCCTGCGATGTTGTGATGGTGAGCGTTCTGGCCGTGAAGAGAGCTTTGCGTGCGACCCTTCCGGGTCTGGCTGTTCTCGCCGCTCTCTCGGCCTGTTCACGCCCGCTCACGACCGCTGAAGAGGCGTTTGCCAACGACCTGTTCGGCGAGGAACTCGACACCAGCAAGGTGCGTGTCGCTCAGGGACTTGGCATTGCACCTCTGTACCGAACGGCACCGGCGAATGTGACACTCGTGGAAGGAACGGACCGTGCTTGCCTACGCACGCCTCAGCCGCGGGGAGCGCAACCTCCGCAAGCCTTTGCGGTAGGAAACCGGATTCATTTCGAGACCGGCCTTTATTCTTCGGACATGGTCATACAGTGGCCGGAACGCCTTCGTGTTCCACAGGCGCTGGTTCTGGCGCATGAGTTGACGCATGTCTGGCAGTGGCAGAACCGGGAGCGCACTGGCTATTCGCCCGCGCGGGCCGTGGCGGAGGCCATCGAACTCGCCGATCCCTATTTTTCAGAAGGCGATGCGCCGTTCTTCAGCTTTGGCTACGAACAACAGGCGGCCATTCTGGAAGACTACGTGTGTTTTGCGTTCGCCAACCCGGATCACCCGCGCAGAGCGGAACTTCGCGAGATTCTGGAACCCGTCTTCCCTCTGGATCGGTTTGACGCCGTGCTGGCTCAATGATCGCTGGCGGCAATGTCGCGCTTTATCCCTGGTTCAAGTTCTTTCAGAACCTGCTTTTCTGGCAGGCCACCTGGTTCCTATTTTTTCAATCGGAACTGTCGGCTGCGGAAGCGGTGCTGATCTATGTTTTCTATGACATCGCGACCACGATCTTCGAGGTGCCTTCGGGGTATTTGTCGGACCGGGTCGGACGACGGTTCACGTTGATCCTCTCTGCTCTTGCCGGGGGATTGGCAGCGGCGTTGCAGGCATTCGGTTCGGAGTTCTGGATGTTCGCGCTAGCTCAGGCGGCCTTGGGCATGCACATCGCCTTTGCTTCTGGCACCGACAGCTCGCTTTTGTACGAGTCGTTGTCCGAAGATGGCCGCGAATCTGAAATCGAAACACATGAAGTGCGAGCTTGGCGCTTTAGTTTTGTTGCTCTTGCCATATCGGCCGTTGCCGGTGGAGCGATGGCGCATGCCGATTTGCGGCTTCCGTTCGTCGCCACCACGGTCGCGTTCGTGCTCCTTTTCTTTGTCGTGCTGCGGTTTCGGGAGCCAGCCAAGAAACGTCCCGTCGTCGGCGAGTGGGCCCGGTTGGACGCGCTTTGGGCGGCGTTTCGGAGGCCGGTTCTTCTCTGGCTCTTTGGTTTGTCGGCGTTCATGTATGGCTACAGTCATCTTCCTTTCGTATTCGGTCAGCCGTTCATTCTTTCAGCCTTGGACGGATTGAACCTTTCGTCCGAGGCTCCGCTTGTTAGCGGTGTGGTGACGGCATGCATGATGCTTGTCTCCGTCGCGACCTCGTGGCTTGCGCCTGGCATACGCGGGCGGATCGGGCTGGCCGGCATCCTCTTGCTGGCCTTCGGGTTGCAGATCGGGCTGGTGGCCGGGCTTGCGCTGACCGGAAGTGTCTTTGCGATTGGGCTTCTGCTTTTGCGAATGGTGCCGGACAGCTTTTCGCGGCCGTTCATACTGGCCCGTATCCAGAAGGACCTGACCGACGAAGTGCGCGCCACGTATCTGTCCATCCAAAGCCTCGCCGCTCGGGTTTTGTTTGCTGCGAGCCTTTATGTTGCGTCGGGAGAGGCGTCCGACGTTGGCGTAATGAGCCATGCAGAAATCAGCGTTATTCTGACCGGTTATGCAGTGGCTGGCACCATCGCCTTTGCGACCTTGGCTGTGGCTGCGCGTCGCTCCGGTCTTTGACGCGGTATTGTTGGTCTTGGGATCAGAACCACTGCCCGGGTTCCATCAATCCCAGGTCGAGAAGCTGCTGCGACTTCCACTCGAAGGGGACGGAGTTGTGCCAGCGAAATGTGGAAATGTCGAAACGGCTTCCGGGATTGCTGCGCAGCGCCTTGGCCGTGCGAAACGAGACAACGGCGGCGGTCAGATTGTGATGCCACGGGCAGGAGAAGGTGTTCAGTTCATCTTCGGACCATGTGTGATCATCCAGAAATCGCAGACCCTTCTTCGTGCGTACCAATGAAATCCGATCAATACGCCGCCGGACTTCGTCTATGTGTTCCTCGAAGCGCCACCGGAGCCCTCCGTAGAAATCCAGCTGCCGATCCTTCGGACCGTCCTCACCGTTTCGAGCCAGTGCGTAGTAGCCTGACCGGTCGAGATGCGCATCTTTCAAACTGACGGCGTTGTCCGCTGCTGCAAGGTCCCCTGCATAGACATCCACAACATAGGTCAACATGGAGAAGCGTCGTTCTTCGGCATGGAACGCCAGCATTTCGCCGATCGTGCGTGTCTCACTGAAAGGGTAGAAAAGGTACTCTGCGTTGTATCCGTAAAAGAACCAGGTCTTTTCAGGCAATGCTGGCACAATGCCGTTCACGATGTCGGGCGTCGCGCCCACCGCAAGGGTCGGGAAGTCGACGCGGATGACGTCCTCCAAGCCAGCTTCGTCATATTCCAGCTCTTCGGGCGCGAAGAGGATCACGGTCTTGAACCCTCTCGAAAAGTGATGATGGAGCGTCGATGCGACTTCCACATCGTCTTCCGCGATGACAACGGACACAGGTCCGCCGGCCTTGGTAATCGCTTCGTCGCTTCTTGCGCTTTGAAGGCTGGAAAATCGCATGATCTACGCTGTATCCCTTGGCTTCTGCTTCTTTTCCAATGGCGTCGCGCTCTTGGCAAGGGCAGAGGGCGCGTGTAGGACACGTTGCCTGAACTCCTCAAGGATCAAAAGATGTCTGAGCCGAAGAAGCTTTTCATCAAGACGTATGGCTGTCAGATGAACGTCTACGACAGTGAACGCATGGCTGAGGCGCTGGGCGGCGAAGGATACGTGCCGACGGATCGTGCGGACGATGCGGACATGATCCTTTTGAACACATGTCACATCAGGGAAAAGGCGGCGGAGAAAGTCTATTCCGAACTGGGCCGGTTTCGCGGGTTGAAAGAGGAAAAGCCGGACCTGAAAATCGGCGTTGCCGGTTGTGTGGCCCAAGCCGAAGGCGCGGAGATCATGGAGCGTCAGCCGCTGGTTGATCTTGTGGTCGGCCCGCAGAGCTATCATCGACTGCCCGAACTCGAACGGAAGGCCCGAAACGGTGAGAAGGCGCTCGACACGGAATTTCCGGAAGAGGACAAGTTCGACCATCTCAAGGGCAGACCGAAGGCTGCGCGTGGACCGACTGCTTTTCTGACGGTCCAGGAAGGGTGCGACAAGTTTTGTGCCTTCTGCGTGGTGCCTTACACCCGGGGAGCGGAAGTTTCGCGTCCGGCGGACAGGGTGATCGCAGAAGCGCACTCGCTGGTAGAGCGCGGCGTGCGGGAGATCACTCTCCTTGGGCAGAACGTGAATGCCTATCACGGCCATGACGACGGTCTGGCGGGGTTGATCTGGGCCTTGGACAAGATCGACGGACTGGAACGAATTCGTTTCACGACGAGCCATCCAAACGACATGGACGAGGCGTTGATCGAGGCTCATGGAACATGTGCGAAGTTGATGCCGTATCTGCATCTGCCGGTGCAGTCAGGGTCGGACCGGATCCTGAAAAGGATGAATCGGAAACACACGGCCGAACAGTACATAAGGCTGATCGAGCGTATTCGTTCGGCCCGCCCCGACATTTTGCTGTCCGGAGACTTCATTGTGGGTTTCCCGGAGGAGACGGACGCTGATTTCGCAGACACGATGACGCTGATCCGGGAAGTTGGCTATGGGCAGGCCTATAGCTTCAAGTACTCGACGCGGCCCGGCACTCCTGCTGCGGAACGCGAACAGGTTGCTGAAGAGGTGAAAAGCGCCAGACTTCAAGAGCTTCAGGCATTGCTGACCGACCAGCAAAGGGCCGCGCAAGATGCGATGGTTGGCCGTAAGGTCAGTGTTCTTTTTGAGAAACCTGGACGCGAAACCGGGCAGATGGTTGGCAAATCTGAATATTTGCATGCCGTCCATGTCACAGCACCAGATATTGGGGCCGGAGATATTCGACCTGTTCGCATTGTGGCGTCGAACCCGAATTCGTTGTCGGGTGAAATCGTGGGCTGATCGCTCGATTTCACCGCAACATGTCGTGAAGGTTTGGTAAAACTTTACGAGATATGCTTGCGCCCGTGAAAAACCCTTGGCACGATCAGTTCAGATGCAGGTTAGAGAACGGAGTTTCTGTATTTGTC
The DNA here is from genome assembly GCA_022824525.1 of Silicimonas sp. GTDB lineage: Bacteria > Pseudomonadota > Alphaproteobacteria > Rhodobacterales > Rhodobacteraceae > JAJDOD01. The sequence goes on from JAJDZT010000070.1 coordinate 24,942, forward strand.
CATTCGCGCGCTGAGCCCGACAGCCCCGACCCAAAGCCAGGACGCCGACATGCTTGAGACGCGTCTTGAATTCCCGGACAACCGCCTGCTCATCGATCTATTTGGAGAGTTCAACCGTAATCTCGCCCAGATCGAGCAGGCGTTGAGCGTGCAGATCATTCACCAAGGCAACCAACTTGCCGTCTACGGTGAAGCGGGCGCGATCGCCAAGGCCGCCGAAGTTCTGCAGGCGCTATACGTCCGCGCGGAAGCGGGCCGCGAAATTACCCCAGGTGACATTGAGGCCGAGATACGGATGGGTGGCACGGATGAGAAGGCGCGTCCGACGGATCAGATGGAATTGTTCCAGGGCGGCCGGATCGAGGTAAAGACACGCAAGAAGACGGTCGAACCGAGGACAGAGGCGCAGAAGGCGTATGTCCGAGGGCTTTTCGAGAATGAGTTGGCCTTCGGGATCGGTCCGGCTGGTACCGGCAAGACCTATCTGGCTGTTGCCGTTGGCGTGAACCTTTTCATCGGGGGCCATGTCGACAAGATCATCCTGTCGCGGCCCGCGGTCGAGGCGGGCGAGCGGCTTGGATTTCTACCGGGCGACATGAAGGACAAAGTCGATCCTTACATGCAGCCGCTCTATGATGCGTTGCATGATTTTTTGCCTGGAAAACAGCTTGGTAAGCTGATGGAAGAAAAGCGGATCGAGATTGCCCCGCTGGCGTTCATGAGAGGCCGTACCTTGGCCAATGCATTCGTCGTGTTGGACGAAGCTCAAAACGCGACACAGATGCAGATGAAGATGTTTCTAACCCGCCTTGGTGAAGGCAGCCGCATGGTGATTACCGGCGACCGCAGCCAAGTCGACCTGCCTCGCGGCGTGACATCCGGTTTGCACGACGCCGAGCGGTTGTTGAAGAACATCGATAACATCGCCTTCAATTATTTCACCGCGAAAGACGTGGTTCGCCATCCTCTGGTCGCCCGTATCATTGAAGCCTACGACAAGGATGATCCCGCAAAGTAAACGCGGGCCCTCAGTTTCTTTCCCACTGACGCCCTTCGACGGGTGCTCGCAAATATCGGCCCCCGTCTGACCCTTCGGTCCGGTGGGTCGATGGACGTGACGCTTCGGAAACCGAACCAGCATCTTGAAAAAACTGAACTGGTCAGTTTATATTTCTTGCATAAGTTTTAAGCTGACGAGGCCGGAATGAACGCACCGCATGCTGTCATCAAGCAAGGTCGCAAGTGGGATCAAGTCCTTGATGGTGCGCGTACAGTGTTTATGAGAGACGGCTTCGAGGGCGCGAGCGTGGATGACATCGTTCGCGAGGCGGGCGTATCCAAAGCGACACTTTACTCTTATTTCCCCGATAAACGGCTCTTGTTCATCGAAGTCGCAAAAATGGAGTGCCAGGCGCAGTCGGATGCAGCCGTTGCCCAACTCGAAGGCTCAGACGATGTCCGCGATGTCTTGACGACGGCTGCCAAGCGCATGACGAAATTCTTCATGTCTGATGTCGGGTTGCAGGTGCACCGTATCATCGTTGGAGAAAGCCAGCGGTTTCCCGAAATCGGGCGTGAATTCTTCGAGAGTGGACCAGCACGGGTTCATGCAATTCTCAGAAAATTCCTGCAGAAATCCGTTGATGCGGGTGAACTGAACATCGACGACATTGATCTCGCGGCGGATCAGTTTCCCGAATTGTGCAAGGCGGGGCTTCATCTGAAGATGGTGCTCGGCTTGCGGGAGCCGCCGAGCGAGGCGGAAATCGACCGCGTCATTGAAGGCGCGGTTGATATGTTTCTCTGTAAATACGGCGCCTGAATTCGCGGCCTTGAGGGGTTTGCGCGCCCGAACGAAAGGCCCGTTGATCGGATATCAACGGGCGTTCCGTACTGAGCTTTAGGGTAGTAGCCGCGCGACTTGCGTCACCCGGCGACCCGTCAATCAAGCTCATCCGCGCTTTTGATGACCTTGCCGAGAAGGCCGTATTCGATCGCCTCATCGGTGTTCAGCCAGAAATCACGCTCTGTGTCCTTGGCGATCTTCTTTTCCGACTGACCCGTCGCGTCCGCGAATATCCTGTGGAACCGCTCCCGCATGATCGAGATTTGTTCTGCCTGGATTTGAATGTCCGAGACGGATCCGCCGACACCGCCGCGCGGTTCGTGCAGCAGGAAACGGGTATTCGGCAGACAAAGCCGGTTCTCTTTCTTGGCGCCGACAAAGATCAAAGCGCCGGCGCTTGCCACCCAACCAGACCCGATGCACCGCACGGTTGGCCGAATGAACTTGATCATATCGTGAACCATATCGCCGGATTCCACATGCCCTCCAGGCGAAGAAATGAAAACGTTGATTGGATGGTCGCTGTCCTCGGCCAGTGCGATTAGCTGCGTCGTGACACGGTTCGCCAGCTTGTCGTTGATTTCGCCAGTAATGAGGACGTTGCGGGACTTGAAAAAGAGCTCCCCTGCCTTGCCTCCGGCCGCTTCCTTCTTGTCGTCGTCTTTCTTGTCATCGTCGGCCATGCGGCTGCTCCTCAAATCGATTTCTCGGGAATGTCGGTGTTGCAACCGGGAATGACAAGGGGCGTTTAAGAAAGTGTTGGCTTTACAGAAAACGATGCAGGATCAGGGCGTCCGTATAAGTGCCCGTCGGCAGGCGAAACGCCATCGGTATGCGCCCGATCTCGGCGAAGCCGGCGCGCAACCACGTGTCGATGGCGCGGGTGTTCGAAGCGAGAACGAAATTATACTGCATCGCTTCGAATCCGAGCCGCTTCGCCTCTTGCAGCGAAAAGGACAGCATTTCTCGAGCGACCCCCTTCCCCTGCGCTCGCTTGGCGGTGATGTAGCCGCAGTTGCACACATGCGCGCCGCCGCCTTGCTGATTGGGACGAATGTAAAATGTACCAAGAAGGTTCCCGTCTCTCTCGGCCACGTAGCAATGATGCTTGGTCCAATAGGTCAGGGCGTCTCCGCGGGATATGTTCGGATCGATGGCATAGGTGTCGCCCGCACGAAAGACCGGTTCCAACACTGTCCAGAGACAATCGAAGTCGTCGCGTACCGCCTTCCGCAGGATCATCCCATTATCGGCCCATAAATATCCCGGGGGTCCGGGGGCAGAGCCCCCGGCGCGTCGACGAAGCGCAGCTTCGGCGAAATCAGTAAACCACCACGCTTCGGATCGACTTGCCCTGATGCATCAGGTCGAAGCCTTCATTGATGTTGTCCAGTGTCAGCGTGTGCGTGATCATCGGATCGATCTCGATCTTTCCGTCCATGTACCAGTCGACGATCTTGGGCACATCAGTTCGGCCGCGCGCGCCGCCGAAAGCCGTGCCGCGCCAGGAGCGACCGGTCACAAGTTGGAAGGGTCTTGTCGAAATTTCGGCCCCGGCGGGTGCGACGCCGATGATGATGCTCTCGCCCCAGCCCTTGTGCGCGGATTCCAAAGCGGTGCGCATCACGTCGACATTGCCGGTGGCGTCGAACGTATAGTCGGCGCCGCCCTTTGTCAGATCGACGAGATAGGGAACAAGGTCTCCTTCGACTTCCGCCGGATTGACGAAGTCGGTCATGCCGAATTTTTCGGCCATGGGCACTTTTGACGGGTTCAGGTCAACGCCAACAATCTGGTCGGCTCCAGCGAGCCGCAGGCCCTGAATGACATTCAGTCCGATGCCGCCGAGGCCGAAGACAATGGCGCGGCTGCCTTGTTCGACTTTCGCGGTATAGATCACAGCACCGATGCCGGTGGTGACGCCGCAGCCGATGTAGCAAATCTTGTCGAAGGGGGCATCTTCGCGCACCTTCGCCAGGCTGATCTCGGGGAGGACCGTGTGGTTCGAGAACGTCGAACACCCCATGTAGTGCAGGATCGGGTCGCCATCGAGAGTGGAGAACCGCGATGTGCCATCAGGCATGAGGCCTTGGCCTTGTGTTGCCCGGACCTTCTGGCAGAGGTTGGTCTTCGGGTGGAGGCAATACTCGCATTCGCGACATTCCGCCGTGTAAAGCGGGATCACGTGATCGCCCGGTTTCAGGCTGGTGACACCTTCGCCGACTTCCAGAACAACGCCAGCGCCTTCGTGACCGAGAATCGCGGGGAAAAGACCTTCGGGGTCCGCACCTGACAAGGTGAATTCGTCCGTATGGCAAATGCCTGTGGCCTTGATTTCAACCAGCACCTCGCCCGCGCGGGGGCCGTCAAGATTGACATCCATGACTTCAAGCGGCTTTCCGGCAGCGGTTGCAACAGCGGCACGAGTACGCATGTGCCTTTCCTCCTTGTCAGTTTCTTGGCTTGACCCTGCGCGAGCTAGCGGGCGAAATCAATGCAAAGAAGGACAAATACGCTATGCGATTCACGATTGCCTCAGCCCTTATTCTCGGCCTAGCAGCCTGCGCTCCTACCGCACCCGACGATCGTGTTGTCGAGGCGGACCGTGCCTTGCCCGGACCAAGTGAAGAAATCGAAGGCGGCGGTCTCGCCGAGATCGAGCTTTGTGATGCCGAGGATTACCGTCCACTTGTTGGCAGCAGCGTGGATGCGACCAGCTTTCCCACCGGTCCTCAACTGCGGGTATTCGGTGCGAATGACATCGTGACACAAGATTACATACCGCAGCGAACGAATGTCGTTCACGACAACTCGCGCACGATTCTTCGAGTCTACTGCGGCTAAGTGTTCGAAAATGCGCAGATGCTGTGGTTTTACGGCAGTTGCCTATCCGATGTCTGGCACTCTTATTGACGGTCATCTGACCCCCAATTGAGAGAGTGACATGAAAACCCTGACCACTACCGCCGTCGCAGCGCTTTTTGCCGCGACTTCCCTGGCCCATGCCGAGAGCTGGGTTCCTGACCCGACCCATACGGAAGTCCTGATCTCGTGGAACCACGCCGGATTTTCGATCCAGACCGCGAAATTCAACGAGGTCGAGGGCGCTCTGGAATTCACTCCCGGAGACGTTGAAGGCGCGTCCGCCGACTTTTCCGTGATCGTCTCCAGCATCGATACAGGCGTCCCTGATTTCGACGGGCATTTGCAGAGCCCTGACTTTTTCGATGCCGCGGCCTTTCCCACGATCCGCTTTGTCTCCACGTCCGTGGAACAAACGGGTGAGATGACGGTCAAGGCGACCGGTGACCTCACGATCAAGGACGTCACAAAGCCCGCGACTTTCGATATTACGGTGCACCAGATGGGCGAGCATCCGGTTGGCCAGTTCTTTGACTTCTACAAGGGCGAATGGCTTGGCATGACAGCGACTGCAACGATCAATCGCTCCGAATGGGGCATGGCCGGGTTCATCCCGGTGGGGTCTGATGCGATCGACATCACGATCAATACCGAAATGCGCGCTGGCGGTTGGGACTGAGACAACTGCTTTCGCGAAGGAAAGGCCGCGCCGAGAGGTGCGGCCTTTTATCGTTAACGGGTCGCGGTCAGTCCCACTGAAATCTCGACAGGGTGCTTCACCGAACTCTCCGCCTCCGGACCAATCCCGAAGTCGCGCCGATCGACGGTGAGGCCTCCGGTCATTTCGGCGCGATCCCCGTCGAGTCTCAGATCAAAGGGCAGTTCGACCGGTACGGAACTTTCCTTGATGGTCAGGTCGCCGGTGGCAACGTAACCTGTGTCGGTCCGCGTAATATCGGCCGTAAATGTCGCCGTGGGATGCGCCTCCGCGTTGAAGTATTCCGGCTTCAAGGCTTCCGCCGTCACCGAGCCCAGCGTCAAAGAGGGGATGGCGATTGTGACTTCCACATTTCCCATGACCCCTTCTGCTGTCTCGTCGAATGTGATGGCTGCGGTCCAATCGTTGAACCGCCCGCCGACATCCGAGCCAAGCTGATTGACGGTAATGGCGAGCGTGCCGCTTTCGACCTGCCAATCGCTGTCTACTTCCGCCAAAGCGACGGCTTGCGAGGTGCTTTCGTGCCCTTGGAACAGGCCAAGCGAAGCGCCGATGCCAATCGCAACGACCCATGCTGTAAGCGCGCCGGCAAGTGGCGCAAGCTTGCCGGGCTTGGCGCCGTCTGAGCCACCTTCTTCTGTGCCGAACCACATGCGTTTCAGGGTGACGTCCCGGTCGAGGAAATGGTGCTTCAGGGCGCCCGCAATATGCAGGAGCAAGGCGACCACGAGCACACGTTCGAAAATGATGTGCAGGCTGGCCGTGATGCCGGCAAATGTCTCGGACTTTGGCACGAACGGGAGGTTTTGTCCGAAAGGCCAGAGGATCGGTGCAAAGCCTTCTGTTGCTGCGTGGTGGATCCAGCCGGAAAGGGGCACGAGGATCAGCGAGCCATAGAGAAGCCAGTGTGCCGTTGCTGCCAGAAACTGTTCGCCCCTCCGGTCAGGATGGAGGGGAGCGGGTTTCGGCTGCGTCAGCGCCCAAACTATCCGCAGGACAGCGACGGTGAAGAGTGTGACACCCAGTGTTTTGTGGATCGAAAAGAGCCGGGCCTTGTCTGCAAGGTCTTCCGGCGTGTCGAATGGCATGCCGTTCGCAATGATGCCGGTCGGGATCAGCGCTAGAATGAGAAGCGCCGTGAGCCAGTGGAAGGTTTTTGTGATCGAGCCGTAGCGGGTCGCGGTGTTGGCTAAGGACATGGAAGGCGCCTTTTTTGGGTTTTCGGACGATTTGCTTTCCTTACGCGTGGGCGCAACCCTTTATTCCCGCAGGGTGTTTGTGCATGCGACTCGACAGCTCGGGGCAGGGGCGCTAGTTATGAGAACATAAAGTGAACATATGCATGCTGCCCACCCATGCCCCAGCGACGTATCCTTTCGCTCTGGTTTCCGCGTCTCGCGGCGGAGCGCTGCCTCCGCGACCGGCGCGGAATGCCTCCTGGACCCTTTGCGGTCACCGGTGATGTGAGAAATGCACAGGTGCTGGTGTCGCTCTCGGTTGAGGCGGAAGCGGCAGGCCTGACCCTTGGCCAGCCGGTGCGCGATGCGCATGCGATGTGCCCGGGGCTGGAGACACGGCTGCAGAACAAGGGACTTGATCGTGCATTTCTGGCCGTGCTGCGCCGCTGGGCGGGCAAGTTCAGCCCCTGGGTGTCCGAAGAAGCGCCCGATGGTCTGGTGATCGACCTGACCGGCTGCGCGCATCTGTTCGGAGGAGAGGTCGCCCTCATGGAAGTGGTGGAGGCGGATTGCGCAGACCTCGGTCTGACGGTGAGATCGGGGATTGCAGACACGGTTGGAGCGGCCTGGGCGCTGGCGCGGTTTTCGGGAGCGGGCAAGGGGGGTGACCGGTCAGGGGATGACATCGCCCAGGAAGCGCGCGCCACCCGATCCCGGGCCGCCAAGCGTCGCCACTGGGAGCGGGGTGGTCCGCCGCCCGGGACCCAGACGCCGCCCAATCGAAGCGCGCGCATCGCGGCGACGGGTCAGACGCGCACGGCGCTTGCGCCTTTGCCGATTGCCGCACTTAGGCTTGAGGAAGAAACGGTCCTTACCCTCAATCGTCTCGGCCTGCGTCAGATCGCCGATCTTGCCGGGCAGCCCCGGGCCGCCCTGGCTCGCCGGTTCGGGCGACATCTCGTTCGACGCCTTGATCAGGCACTTGGGGTGGAACCCGAACCAGTGAACCCGGCCCGTGCGCCGGATCATTTTGCGGTTCGCCTGACACTTCCGGAACCTGTTGGGTTGTCGGATGATATTCTGGCGGCCCTCGACCGGCTTTTGCCGCCATTGTCGGAGAAACTCGGACATGCGGGCCGGGGTATCCGCCGTGTCCGAATGGAATGTCACCGCAGCGATCACACGATGGAGACCGTCGAGGCCGGGCTGGCCCGCCCTTCTGCCGAGCCGGATCGTATCCGTCCGCTTCTGGCGATGAAGGTGGAGGAGATCGACGCAGGTTTCGGGATCGACATGATCCGTCTTAAGGCAGTGGTGACCGAGCCGGTCCATAGCCATCAACATCGGGGGCATGCGGAGGCGGCCTCCGATGGGGCATCCCGACTGTCGGGCTCTGACGAGATGGCCGATCTTCTGGGGCGGATCGGGGGGCGGATCGGGCTGGAGGCCATCACGCGGCTACATCCGGCGGACAGTCATATCCCCGAGAAGACCTCGAAGCTGATGGCTGCAGCCTGGTCGGACCCGGTGGTAGCGTGGCCACGTCCGCGTGGTCCACGCCCGCTTGAGCTTTGGCGCCCGGAACTTGTCACGGCCGATGAGGTGTCTCATCTGCCCGCGACCTTCCGTTGGCGGGGGCGCCTTTTCGAGACTCATACCGGACTTGGTCCGGAACGCATCTCACCCGAATGGTGGCTCGATGATCCTGACTGGCGGACGGGCGTGCGTGATTATTGGCGGGTGACAACACGTACAGGAGAACGTCTTTGGCTTTATTACGCCCATGGAGGGACGCTTTCGCCTGGTTGGTTTTGTCACGGGAGTTTCTGTTGAGGGATTGCGCCACCTGCGGTGTCGCGGTGGGAAGGGGCGCTGCCCCTCTTGGCCGTCGGCCAATTCACCCCGGGATATTTCAGAACCGGTAAGAGACGACACCCCGTTTCTGTGGGAATGCGCCATCCGACTTTTACCGGTCCTAAAATATCCCGGAGGGGTCTGGGGAGGCAGAGCCTCCCCAGTGGATCGCCGCCGGCAGGCGGCGAAGCATCACTTCGGCAGAAGCACCTTGTCGATCACGTGGATCACGCCATTCGTCGCCATGATGTCCGCAGTCGTCACGCGGCTTTGGTTGACATGCACGCCATTGCGGCCGTCCACATGCACGGTTTGGCCTTGAACCGTTGCGACGTTCAGGCGTTTTCCGACCAGAGCGTCGGAGGTCACGGCGCCCGGCACCACGTGATAGGTGAGCACCTTCACAAGCTGGTCCTTGTTTTCCGGCAGAAGCAGGCTTTCAACCGTGCCTTCAGGCAGCGCCGCGAACGCTGCATTTGTCGGCGCGAACACCGTGAACGGTCCGTCGCTCTTCAGTGTATCCACAAGATCGGCCGCGGTCACGGCTGCGACAAGCGTGGAGAAGTCATCGTTGGAGGCGGCGATATCAACGATGTCGTCCCCGTCATCCATCGGTGCACAGGCTGCAAGTGCCAGCGCTGCTACGCCGGCGGCAAATTTCAATACGGTTCTACGTGCTGGACGCATGTCCCTCATTCCTTCATTCGTTCTTCGATTGTCTTGAAAAAGTTGGAGCGGCCCGAGGGGACCGCTCCTTTATCGTGCCGAACTTAGCTTTCCGGCAGGATCACGGTGTCGATGACGTGGATCACACCATTCGATGTTTCGATATCCGCGGAAACGACAGTGGCTTCTTCCACCATCACGCCGTTGTCCAGGTCGATCATGATGTCGGAGCCCTGAACCGTCGTCGCGGCCATGTCATCGGACAGATCGCCAGACATCACCTTCCCCGGGACAACGTGGTACGTGAGGATCGAAACCAGTTGTTCCTTGTTCTCCGGTTTCAGGAGATCTTCAACGGTGCCTTCGGGAAGAGCGGCGAAAGCTTCATCGGTCGGTGCAAAAACAGTGAACGGGCCATCGCCTTTCAGTGTTTCAACGAGGCCGGCGGCTTCAGCTGCAGCCAGCAGTGTCGAGAACGAGCCCGCGGCAGCGGCCGTGTCGACGATGTCTTTTTTCATGCTGCCAGCGTAAGCCGGCAGAGCGATCAATGCCGATGCGGCGAGTGCAAGTGTTGTGCGGATCATGTTGTTTCTCCCTATGAGAGGTTGTGAATGCCTTGTTGGCATCGAGGCAGTTACGGTGCGACCGAGGGGCTGGATCATCGGCAACATGCGGCAACTCGCATTTGACGACAGTGAGGGTCGCGCTAAGCGGCACGTCTTTTCAGCGTCCAATCACGGATCCGTGAAATGGTGTGATCTGCGACGGCCATTATTTCAACGAAGCGGCGAGATATGACGATGCTGTGAGAGGAATTGCGGCGTGGGGATGTGTGCACCATCCTATACGACGACGACGCGCAAGGAGTGATCAATGGCCGGACGATATCAAAGTGACATGACAAAGGATGACGTGACACCGAAACACGTCTGGCTGAACCGACGGAGCTTGATTGCAGGTGGGGCGAGTGCCTTGGCGCTGGGGTCAATCGCGGGGCCGGCTGCGGCATCGCTTGGTGCGGTGAAGACGGACTATGGCGCGGATTTGGAGCCAAACTCGTTCGACGACATCAAGAGCTACAACAACTTCTACGAATTCGGCACCGACAAGAGTGATCCCGCACGCAGCGCACACATGCTCACGACCGAGCCATGGTCGATTGAGATTGATGGATTGGTCGACAATCCCGGCACCTACACCATGGATGACATCCTGGCAGGCGTTACACTCGAAGAGCGTATCTATCGGTTCCGCTGCGTTGAACGCTGGGCGATGGTTGTGCCGTGGGCTGGTTTCGAACTGGCGGACCTTCTGAACAAGGCTGGCGTGCAGAGCGATGCCAAATACGTCGCTTTCGAAACCGCCTATCGTCCGGACGAAATGCCGGGTGTCCGCTCGCCCATTATCGAGTGGCCGTATCGCGAAGGTCTGCGTCTGGACGAAGCCATGCATCCGCTTACGCTGATGGCGACCGGCATTTATGACGAACCGATGCCAAAGCAGAATGGTGCACCCATTCGCTTGGTTGTGCCGTGGAAGTACGGCTACAAATCGATCAAGTCGATTGTGCGCATCTCTCTTGTAGAGAAACAGCCGCCGACGGCTTGGAATACTTACTCGGCCAATGAGTACGGTTTCTATTCCAACGTGAACCCGAACCGCGATCATCCTCGCTGGAGCCAGAAGTATGAGCGCCGCATCGGCGGTGGCTTGTTTGCGCGTCAAACGGAAACGTTGATGTTCAACGGCTATGAAGAGGAGGTCGCTGGCCTTTATGATGGCATGGACCTGATCGAGTTTCACTGACGTGACGCCAGAGCTGAATTCCGTCCTGACTTGCCCGGAATGCGGGGCGAAAACCACCGGTCGAATGCCGGTGGATGCGTGCCAGTATTTCTGGGACTGCCCGTCGTGCAAGACGGTTCTGAAACCGAGGGCAGGCGATTGTTGCGTCTGGTGTTCCTATGGCACCACACCGTGTCCGCCTGCTCAGACAGGGGAGGGGTGTTGCGCATGACGACTGTTCAGGCAATCAACTCCGCCCTTGGGCGAGTGCCTCCTTGGGTTTTGTATATAGTGTCAGTCCTGCTGCCGGCTTGGTTGCTGTATTTGGGCATGACCGGTGGACTGGGTGTTGAGCCTATCAAGGAGCTTGAACACCGGCTTGGAGAATTGGCGCTTCAGGTCTTCCTCTTCACGCTTGCTGTCCGACCGCTTCGAGACTGGACAGGTCTTAACCTGATGAAGCTGCGCCGAGCATTTGGGTTGATCACCTTCTTCTACGTCTTCCTTCATCTGCTTGTGTGGCTTGTGCTTGATGTTGGCATCCTGTCCGAGATTTGGGCTGACATCGTGAAACGCCCTTACATAACCGTGGGCATGGCAGCGTTTGTTCTGATGATCCCGTTGGCGGTCACTTCGAACAACCTTTCGCTTCGGAAGCTTGGGCCGAAGCGCTGGAAAGGTCTCCACAAACTGACGTATCCCGCAGCGGTTCTGGCGGCCTTGCATTATGTCATGCTTGCCAAGGGCTTCCAGATAGAGCCTTTGATTTACCTCGGCATTACACTTCTTCTTCTGGCAGGGCGCTTCCGCTTGCCGCGCAAGGCTGCCACTGCCTGAAACAAGACGTACATTATGTGACTTTCCTCGGCGCGTCGGCTCTGTAGTGTCGCGGCATGGATAAGGCAGTAATCACACGCGCGACGCTTCTGATCATGGCAGTCTTTTTCCTCCAGCCGTTGGCGCTGGGAGGATGGCTCGCGCTGATCCCGGAAGTGAAAGAAGCGCTGGGCCTGTCAAAAGGACAGTTGGCGTTCGCGTTGATGGGGGTTCCCGTCGCTTTGGTGCCCGCTCTCCAGGTCGCAGGCCGCGTCATCTCGGTTTATGGGCCGAGGCGCGTTGCGACAGTATTCTTTCCACTTCAGGCGTTGGCTTTCCTTTTGCCTTTTGCAGCATGGGATATGTGGTCGCTGTTTGCCGCGCTTTTTGCCATCGGCGTCATGATGGCGTTTGTCGAAGTGGCGATGAACGTTTACGCGGGACGACTGGAGAAACGCGAAGACGTCCTCATCATGAACAAGTGCCACGGCTTCTGGTCGCTTGGAGTCATGGTCGGCTCCGGCGTCATTGCAGTTTTCAACGCGGGGATCGCGCCACAATTCGGTTTGGCTATCTTGTCTGCGGCGGCGGGAGCGCTTGCCGCGCGTGCGCTTCCACGTCTCCGGGGAGAAGATGCGGAGCAGGTACCGCCGCGCCGAGAACTGCGAAACATACCGGTTGCCCTGATCTTCATCGCATTCTTCATGTTCGTTGTGACACTGACGGAAGGTGTCATGGCGGATTGGGCCGCTGTCTTCATGGCAGAGCGTTTGGGAGAAAGCGGCGCAAGGGCTGCTCTGGCCGTGACGGTGTTTGCAGGTCTCATGGCGTTCGGCCGTTTCCTTGGGGATGCCATCAAGCGGCACTTCGGAGCCGTCATTCATGCGCGCATCACGGTGGGATGTGCGATTGCAGGGCTGTTGGTCGTGATAGCTCCGCTTCCGACTGCTCTTACATATGCCGGTTTTGCGCTTCTCGGATTCGGAACCTCGGCGGCCTATCCGTTGGGGGTGTCCGCAATTGCCGCGCTCGACGATCGGTACGAGGCGTCGAACATCGCGTTCGCTGCGACCATGGCGATGGGCGGCTTCCTGGTTGGTCCGCCTTTGATCGGGTTTCTGTCGGAGGTGTTCTCGCTTGAGGTGGCGTTCGCGGCACTGCTTCCGGGACTGGCATTTGCCCTCTGGCTGACTCGCTGGTTGCGGCCTGACTCGGCAAAGTGAGTCTTTGCGAGTCGCGATCTGGCGACAAAACATGACTTATCCACCGTCATCCACAGACTCCCTCGCGTCTCAACCGTGCTGAAACCCCATATTTTGTTGGTGTTCAAAAAAATGTCGTCTTTACGAAAAAAAGCACTTGCAGGTTTGGGAAGGGGTACGTAAATAGCCCCTCACCGGCGGCGCAGAGATGCACCAACGGGGCGCCAGACGGGCCAGCGGTTACGACCAAGGCAACGAGACGCAGAATAAAAAACAGAGATAGATGAGGCGGGGCGCGCCGAAAAAGTTAGGGCGCATCCAGTTTCGTTTGTTTCTTCGCTCTTTGAAATCGCTGGTAACTGAAGAGATATGTGGGCGGTTTGGTCCATTCGATGGACAAACAACTGCATATCGGCTCCGTAGGATTTCGATCCGATGACCGGAGTGTCAGCTTCACTGTTTGGACGGCTTTCGGTTTCTATGAAACCTGAAGCACAACAAACAGATGACTTCCAACACGTGTCCTACTCCTAGCCGGGTGGACATAGGGACTTGCCCCCAAAGCAGTTTCGAAGTGTTGGAGATGTGCAGAGGTTCGAACGTCAAGGATAAGCAGGTAACTGCTTTTCAACTTGAGAGTTTGATCCTGGCTCAGAACGAACGCTGGCGGCAGGCCTAACACATGCAAGTCGAGCGCACCTTCGGGTGAGCGGCGGACGGGTTAGTAACGCGTGGGAATATGCCCAGATCTACGGAATAGCCTCGGGAAACTGAGAGTAATACCGTATACGCCCTTCGGGGGAAAGATTTATCGGATTTGGATTAGCCCGCGTTGGATTAGGTAGTTGGTGGGGTAATGGCCTACCAAGCCGACGATCCATAGCTGGTTTGAGAGGATGATCAGCAACACTGGGACTGAGACACGGCCCAGACTCCTACGGGAGGCAGCAGTGGGGAATCTTAGACAATGGGGGAAACCCTGATCTAGCCATGCCGCGTGAGTGACGAAGGCCCTAGGGTCGTAAAGCTCTTTCAGCTGTGAAGATAATGACGGTAGCAGCAGAAGAAACCCCGGCTAACTCCGTGCCAGCAGCCGCGGTAATACGGAGGGGGTTAGCGTTGTTCGG
>JAJDZT010000129.1 GCA_022824525.1 Silicimonas sp.
CAAAATTCCTACATGGCCGGAACCCAAAGCCACCTCCCAGTGTATTGCAAGCCTGCTGACACGCCAAAACCACACAGCAAGAACATGAATACACCCGCTGAAATTGGCAGGGAAAAAATTCAACTGCGGAATTTAGGATAAAGCATTCCGACCAGCCGATGTACGCCAATTGGCGTTCCGCCATCCCCTTCCTTTTTGTTCCGCACGATACCTCCGCGCCCGACAACACAGGGGAAATGCTTCCCCAAGAAGTGCAGGCCAGACACCGTGACCACCATGTCGCTTTTTGTTGGCATCGGTTTCCGCTGGGGTTCTTGTGTGGACGCCGAAGACTCCGAAAACGTCAAAACAGGTGCCCCGATTTCCGGGCCTTCACATCAAGGTATTCGGCATTCTCCTCGCGTCGCCCAACAATCAATGGAACGCGCTCGACCACTTTAATGCCCTGCGCTTCCATCATGGCCACCTTGGCCGGGTTGTTTGTCATCAAGCGAATACGATCGAAGCCGAGCTTCTTCAACAGGTCGGCACCGGTTCGGAAATCCCGTTCATCGTCTGCAAAGCCCAGACGATGATTGGCTTCAACGGTATCGAATCCCTGGTCCTGAAGACTGTAGGCGCGCAACTTGTTCGCCAGTCCGATACCGCGCCCCTCCTGGCTCAAGTAAAGCAGGATGCCCGCTCCTTCCGCACCCATTTGATCGAGTGCAGCGTGAAGTTGAGGCCCGCAATCGCATTTGCGCGATCCGAGAACGTCGCCTGTGAAGCACGCCGAGTGCAGGCGGACGAGCGCCGGTTCCGCACGCGGCGGGCGGCCGATTTCGCAAACAACATGATCTTCGCCGCCGTCGTCCGGACGGAAAACGTGTACCTGCCCTGCGCTTGAAACCTCGATAGGAACGCGGCCAGAGACGATTTTTGAATGCTGGATCGGCGCTAGAAGCAGTGACTCGGTGACCTTTGCGTCCAAGACAGTCCAATCGGACAGAAGCTCTTCGGGAGCGTCGACAACCAAGGTCGCTGGAAGCAGGCGGGCCGACTTCGCAAGTTGCATTGCAATACGCTCCAGCGTCGGGTCTCCATCGCGTCGCGACCTGAACGGACCCTTCATAGGCGAAGACAGATCGTCCTTTGGGTCCGCAACGCAATGCACCCAGTCTGCCGTTGCGTCTGCCGGAACCTCAACACGCGCAATATCGCCATCATAAGCGCGCGCCTTGAGTGTTTCTGCACGCCAGGACGAGATCACAAGGACCGGCGCACCAAACTCCCGAAGCGCCTGAAAACGCTCTTGCGAAACCCCATCCGCTGCAAGTGCGATCACCACACGCGCTTCGTGCCGTAATACGACTGGGAGACCGAGCCGAAGATCGGCGCGAGCACGAGCAATTCGTTCGCTTGGAGTTGGGATCAAGCTCATGCCCTTGATGTACTGCGTTTCACACCGGGTTGAAAACGCCCAAACCGCCGAAACAAAGGTCGCGGCCGCGTGAAGCGGCCCGGAAATCCTGAAATGAAGCTGAAACAATTGGCTCTCAGCCGACACGAGCGCGTGAGAATATGCAGCAAAACTTGCAAGTTTCCGGGAAGGACCGCATTTCGTTCCCAACACCACGAACGGAGACCAACATGGCGCAGACACTGAAAAAGATACTGCTTGTCGATGACGACGACGATCTGCGTGAAGCCTTAGGCGAGCAACTCGTCATGACCGAAGACTTCGACGTGTTCGAAGCCGGCAATGGCGCAGAAGCGATGGAGAAGGCTAAGCAGAGCATCTACGATCTCGTTATCCTTGATGTCGGATTGCCAGACACCGATGGGCGCGAGTTGTGCCGGGTGCTTCGCAAGCATGGTGTCAAATGCCCCATTCTGATGCTGACGGGGCATGATTCGGACTCCGATACGATCCTCGGCCTCGATGCCGGTGCAAATGACTACGTAACCAAGCCATTCAAGTTCCCGGTGCTTCTGGCCCGTATTCGTGCCCAGTTGCGCCAGCACGAACAGTCCGAAGACGCCGTCTTCCAGCTTGGACCATACACGTTCCAGCCTGCCCAGAAGATGTTGATAACAGAGGACGAAAAGAAGATCCGTCTGACCGAAAAAGAGACGAACATTCTCAAATTCCTCTACCGCGCCAGCGAAGGTGTTGTGGCTCGCGACGTACTATTGCACGAGGTCTGGGGCTATAACGCGGGTGTCACAACGCACACACTTGAGACACATATTTACCGCTTGAGGCAAAAAATTGAGCCAGATCCCTCAAATGCGCGTTTATTGGTTACTGAGTCGGGAGGTTACCGCCTGGTAGCCTAACGCCAAAGAATCCCGTTTCCGTGTCCGGGTAATGACATGGTACCTCCCTGTTGGACTGGCCGGGCTTTTGCCCGGCCCTTTTTTTGTTCGGTTGGACGCGTGCTAGCGGGATCGCTTCGTCGCGGCGTCCTTGGTCAGCGCAGCCATGCGGTAAAACCCGTGCGCCATTTTCGAGTAGGGCGTCAGAAGGAAGAATGTCAGCACGGTCGCCAGATGGAACGGCAAAAGAACTCCGACCAGACCCGTCCCGGTCGCGGCGTAAAGGATCAAGCCCGAAGCACTCACGGCAAAAAGAAGCAGGACGAAAGCCATTTCACCGCCCCAGGCGTTCGTAGCACCAAGACTGCGATCCGCCTTCAGCTTTAGACGAGCCAAACCTGCGGTGCCGGCGCAGAGAAGAAGGCCGCCAGGAATACCCAGTAACTTGGGAAGACTGAAAAGGCCGTAGGGGGCTTCCAATCCGAAGCCGTAATGCAGAACAGTTCCCGAGCTTGTGGATGCGAAGCACAACAGAAACCCGTAAAGCGTTGCCTGATGAAAGTGCTTTCGGGCTTTGCTGAAGCGATCTTCGTCTTCGAAGTTGCAGCCATCTCCATGCCCACCTTCGAGATTTTTCATGCGCCCCGCCGATTTGCAGGCGGCCCATAGATCAGAGATTTTGAGGGCGCCACCTCCGACTGCTTGCCAGTAGTTTCGCATGGAGATCGCCAGCGCCGCGAGAGGTAGAAGAAATGCAGGCGCAAAAATCGCAACCATGAGTGAATGGGACATGTAGGCGTAAAATCCGTCCCCGCCCCCCGAAGCAAATGACCGTGTGAAGGTTAGGAGAGCTGCGAAGGCGACAACCAGACCCACGGCAATCGCTACGCCCGAGCGGTCAAACAACTGTGCGGCACCTTGTGGCCAGGCAAATTGCTTCCAGCTTTCTTGGCGGACCTCGGCCAGCGCCTTTGGGACGTTCAGATCGAATTCATGCGGGGCCGTGTATTGGCACGCGTAGTAGCAGCCCCTGCAGTTGTGACAGAGATTCGCGAGTTGCGTGATGTCACCATCGCTGAAAGCCCGCTGTCTATGGAGAGACGGGAAGACAGAACAATAGCCCTCACAATACCGACACGCGTTGCAGATTTCAGCTTGGCGGCGTGCTTCCTGTATCAGATCAGTTTGCATGCGCTGCGGCCTCCCGACCCGCGATGCGCCCGAAGACAGTGCCAATCGTCATGCCGAAGCCTGCCAGATACCCTTGTCCAAGTATCGATCCAGCCATCGTTTCGCCCGCAGCCCACAGGTTTGCCACCGGACGATTTCCAATGGAGCACTGTGCCGTCTCATCAACCTTGAGTCCAAGATAGGTGAAGGTCACACCCGGCCGCAGCGAATAACCATAGAACGGTGGCTCACTGATCGGGCGGGCCCAGTTGGTTTTGGGAGGCGTCAATCCGGAGGTCGACACTCCGTCGAGTTCTGTAGGATGGAAATTTGATGTATCACCGCACGCTGCATTGAACGTGTCCACAGTCGCCCGGAGGTTCTCGGCAGGCAAGTCCATCTTCTCGGCGAGTTCCTCCAGGCTGTCTGCCTTGATCGGTGGAAAGACAGACGGCATGAATAGATCGATGGATTTGGCATCGATGATAACGTATCCGACCTGATCCGGCTGATCAGCGATCAGTCGGCCCCAGATGGCGTATCGCTTGGGCCAGACATCTTCCCCTTCGTCATAGAACCGCTCGGCGTTCTTGTTCACAACGATGGAAAACGGCACGCAGTCCAGTCGCGTTACGATCCCACCATCGTATTTCGGCGCGCGCCCGTCGATGGCAACGGCATGACACTGTGTTGGATCGCCGACCTGTTCAATACCCTGTTTCAGTAAGTCCGCCAAAACAACGCCGCGGTTATAGGGGGTCCCTCGGATGAGGAAGTTCTGCGCGGCTGGACCCCACGCACGGGTCAGCCATTCAAGGTCGGCTTGAAACCCTCCCGAGGCAACTACGACTGCTTTAGGTGCGACATGATGATGAGTTCCGTCTTTCGAGTATTCAACCTGCGCGACCCGATCTTCATCAAACTCCAAATGTGTGACCGACGCCTCGTACTCGACTTCGACACCAAGACGCTCTGCCGTGCGATAGTAGGCGCTCACAAGGCTTTTTCCGCCCCCAAGGAAGAACGCGTTGGTTCGCGCCAAAGAAAGCGTTCCTGAAAGCGACGGCTGAAACCGCACGCCGCGTTCTTCCATCCACGGCAAGCACTCTTCCGAGGATCGGATTGCAAGACGCGCCAGAGCCTCATCCGTTTTGCCGCCGGTGACCTTTATGAGGTCCGCGAGGTACTCCTCCTCACTGTAGCTCTCGATCAGGGGGCCAAGCGGCCCTGCATGCATGCATCGAAAATTTCGGGTGTGCCGTGAGTTGCCGCCTCGATAAGGTTTCGGCGCCGCCTCCAGAATGCGTACACGGGCGCCTGCTTCCGCCGCGGTCATCGCGGCGCAAAGGGCTGCATTGCCACCACCAATGACGACGATATCAGGCTCTGCTGTCATCCAGTTGCGTTTAGGACTTCAGGATTGATCATGTGGATGGGCGTGCCTGAACTGTAGGCGTTGATCTGCTGGAAGATGTCCGTGAATTGCAGATCGAATTCGTCCTCGGTTACGTAACCGATGTGCGGCGTAGGCAGAACGTTGTGAAGTGACAGCAATGGGTGCGATGTGTCCGTCAGCGGCTCTGTATCAAAGACATCGACGGCCGCAAAGATACGACCGCGCGCTGCTTCGTTTTCCAGCGCTCCGGCGGCGACCAGTCCAGAACGCGACGTGTTCACAAAAAGCGCCCGATCCTTCATGAACGCCAGATCTTCCGCTGCCACGATGCCGCGCGTCTCGGGTTTGAGGCGAACATGCAAGCTCACGATGTCGGAATTGGCAAAGAAAGCCTCTCGGGTTTCGGGCACTGTTTCCCCAGCAGCTTTGGCGCGTGCACGCCCTTCTTCGGACCCCCACCACTGAACCATCATGCCCAAGGCGCGTGCATAGTCCGCAACCGCCCGACCTATTCGGCCGTAGCCGTAGAGCCCGAGCGTTCTGCCTCGCAACGTTCGGCCCACGCCCGCTTGCCATTGCCCACTGCGGATCGAGGCGACCTGCTCCGGGATTTGCCTGTAACTCGCCAATATCATTGCCAACGTGTGCTCTGCCGCCGCATATGACGGCGTGTCAGAATGCATGTTCGAGCAAAGAAGCACTCCGTTCGCCGTACATGCTGGAACATCGATGTGCGGATAGACACTGCGCTGCGAGATGAGCTTCAATTCTGGAACCTGGGAAAGAAGCTCGTTTCCGATCCGTGTCCTTTCACGAAACAGCACCAACGCCTCGGCATCAGCTATGCGCTGCGCCAGTCGATCAGGGTCCGGCTCATGATCTGTCCAAACGGTTACGTCGTGATCAGACAGCAGATCAAAGCAGGGAAGTGCACGAAGGGTGTCGAACCAATCGTCAAGAATGTGAACCTTCAACGGCTTTCCACTCCCGCAGTTGGCGATGGAGTGCGTGGAGTCGCAACGAAATTTGGTGCCTCAAGCGCACGTAATGCATCATTTACGGAGCCACGTAGTCCGATCAGGTAGTTATATTGCGCGTCGCATCCCGATACCGGTGTCGGGTACTCCCGGATTTCCCTTTGGAGGAGTTGACGGGCAACTTGCAATTCAGCTTTTGCGACGGTGAGGCAGTCTTCGCATGTCATCCGGAAATCCTCCCATAAATTGTATACCGTAGTATACAGAATTTTATGCATGTCAATCCTTCGTCCATACAGTCGAAGGAACAAAGACCTTCCCTTCTGCAAGTTTCCGGGCTGTTCTGGTCAAGCCCGCGGAGAGAACCCGGAATTCTTCGCCACTTGTATCGAAGGCGATTGTCACCTCCATGTTCCCCATCGGATGCTCAAGCAACAAGGGCGTCGGTGAAGTCGGCTGGGTATCGACGATCCCCTCCGCGACAGTTCCGGGGCACAACAGGCACGTGCCGATGCACTGCGAGCCGGTCACTGCCAAGGTCGGATGTGTTTTCCACGGCATGAAGTACCTTACCGACGCTGTGCCGCCCATTTGCGGAGCTGCCAATAGTCCGAATTTCGGCATGACCGACTTTGACACGTCTCCCATCCCCATCCGTGTACCTGCCTCAAGGCGCACCGCCTCCATCCGATCAAAGAAGGGGCGATTTTCATCAAGCTCTGCCGCGGACTCTGCCCCGGTCAGGCCGAAGTCCTTGGCGCGCGCGATGACCATGGGCATCGCTACATCGAGACAGGTGACATCGATCCCGTCGATCGTGTCCGTCCGATTGCCGGTAGGAAACATTGCACCCGTCGCGCCGCCGACGACGTCGTGAAACATCAGTTCGACGGGCGCCGCCGTGCCCGGCACACCGTCGATCCGAGCGTCTCCATCATAGACAACCCGACCGTCACGGGTTTGAACACGCAATGCAACGCGCGCACCTGTGTTCACTGCGCGGATGCGCACTTCGGTTTCGGACCCGGTGGCGGGCACGAGACCCATTTCGATTGCAGCGGGCCCAACACCGACGAGGATATTTCCGCATGTCGGTTTGAAATCGACCAAACCGTCTTCCACACTCACCTGAGCAAAGAAGTAATCCACATCAGCCCAGTCGTCCTTGGACAGGGAAAGCATAGCCACCTTCGTCGTGACCGCATTTCCACCGCCGATCCCGTCAATGTTAAGGGGGTGTCCTGAGCCGATCATCGACACAAGAACACGTGCCAATTCTTCGTTATCGTCCGGCAGATCGCTCCGAAGCAAGTAAGGGCCGCGGGACGAGCCGCCGCGCATGAACAGAAAAGGGATTGCAGTTTGGGTCATGTGAGCGGCCAGGGCAGATCAATGAAGGATTGAAGCAATCCTGGCGGGAAGTCTCGGTTAAGGAGTCCCGCCATGAAGCACATGAAGGCAATCCCGGCCAGAGTGTATGCCGCCGCGAAAACGACACTTCTTCCAGCGCGTAGCTTGATGAACGCGAAGAGGAAGATTGCAAGCGCGAGGATGAAGCCCATCAACGACGTCAGGATCAGCAGTCCGGCAAACCACGCCAAGGTAGACCAGAGGCCATGCGCATTGGTGTCGGCGTCGCTGGTCTCCCGATCGGCAAAGAGTGGGTGCGTCTCCGCGCGCATCATCATTTGCACAAGCAGGATGAGACAGGCGACGATGGACACACCTGCAACGAAGCGCGGGAAGACACGATCTGCGGCCGCGTAGTCGGGGATCATCGCAGCGTTGACAAACGCGATGGTCAGATAGCCCAGAACGACCAGCAGAAAGATCAACGGCGCGCGCTTTGCGCCGCTTTCAACGGCCCCTTCCGCCATGATTGTCTTTGCCTGACGGAGGCCCACAACGATTGAGATCAAGGTGATGATGATCAGCACGATGACAATCGGAGAAAAGATGTAATCAATGCCGTCCTCGAAGCTCTTACGGAAACGGGACTGTGCGATCTGCACCGCTTGGTTGGCATAGGTCTCCGCCGGGTTCGAGAGGACGAAGCCAATCAGGAAGGCAGGGCGCGACCAATCAAATCGACGCATCATGATACCAAGGAACCCGATCGCAAACAGCGCCACAAGGTCCATGATGTCCTGCCCGGACTGGAATGCCGCAAAGCTGATGATCATGAACAGGAAAGGCGCAAGAAGCGCGAAAGGAATGGTTGTCAGGCGGGCTATGCCCCCCGAAGCCGCAATGCAGATCAGCGTGCCCACAACGTTGGCGAGAGCAAGAAGCCAGACGATTGCATAGGTGATATCGAGGTTGTTCTTCAGCATCGAGGGACCGACCTCGATGTTGCCGGACCCGAGGAGCGCAATGGCGCCGATGAAAATCGCCATCGAGCCGGAACCGGGGATA
This sequence comes from Silicimonas sp., assembly GCA_022824525.1. Lineage (GTDB taxonomy): Bacteria > Pseudomonadota > Alphaproteobacteria > Rhodobacterales > Rhodobacteraceae > JAJDOD01. The sequence goes on from JAJDZT010000129.1 coordinate 8,257, forward strand.
CCGAACAGGAGGGTCGGAACAAGACCACCGCCTTCCTTGGCGTTGTTGGAACTTTCCGGCCCGATCACACCGCGGATTTCTCCAGAGCCAAATTTCGATTTGTCTTTGGTTGTTTGAACGGAGTGGCCATAGGCGATCCAATCCACCACGGAACCGCCAAGGCCCGGGATCACGCCGACCACAACGCCTATGATGGAGCAACGGACCGAAAGCCAGATGTTCTTGAACCAATCCCGCACGCCCGTCATCCAGCCGCCACCCAGCGGCTTGCGATCCGCAATGGCCCGGTCCTGACGGAGGAGAGCGACGATTTCAGGAATGGCGAAAATGCCGAGGCCGACGATGACGAGTTTCAGCCCATCCACGAGATAGGGCATGTCGTAAGTCGCCATACGCAACTCGCCAGCACTGTCGCCCTCGCCAATGGTGCCGATCATCATACCGAGACCTGCTGCGGCAATCCCTTTGAGCGCCACTCGCCCTGCCAGAATGCCCACCATGGACAGCCCGAAGACGGTGATCATCAGCAGTTCGGGTGTTCGGAACTCCAGTACGATGGGCCGCGCAACAAGAATGAAAACCGTCAGGAATGCCGCGCCGACCAGACCTCCAAACAACGACGATGCAAATGCAGCAGATAACGCGCGGGCAGCCTCGCCCTTTTTTGCCATTGGAAAGCCGTCGAGGACAGTCGCCTGAGAAGCCGATGACCCTGGTATCCCCATCAAGACACTGGCAAATGTATCGGATGTGGGCACAACGGCGACCATACCGATCATCAGGGCCAAGCCAAGAACAGGCTCCATCCCAAACATGAACGGTAAGAGCAGTGAAAGACCGGCAATTCCACCCAGACCTGGGAAAACGCCGATACAAAGACCCATCACAACGCCGAGAACGAGGTAACCAAGTACGATGGGTTGGAGAATAAGGCCTGCAGCGTCCCCAAGCGCGGGGAGCGCGATCGACACGATATCCATCAGATTGCCTCCCGGGAGGACCCCGGCCAGCGCCGGCCGGGGTCACATTCGTATCAGTTGAGCGTCACGCCATAGCGTTCGCTCAGCCAGTTCACGACGAATTCCTTCGCTGCGTCTGGCACTTGGGTCGCACTGGAAAGCGCGCCTGTGGCTTCCTCGCCTGTCATCTGCGGATAGACACCCAAGCGTCCGGAAGAGATCTCAGCGAAATCAGCCCGTGCCTTGATGTCTTCAAACGCCTTTGTGTAGGTGACCATTGCGTCTTTCGATGCACCAGCGGGCAGGAAGACCATCTTCTGGGCCGGGAAGCCCGCGACAAAGAAGGCTTTCCACGCATCCCACTTCTCACCACTGGTTTCGCAGCCAGCAGTCGCGTCACAAACCTCTTTGAAGGTCGGCATGTCAGGGAAGGTCGGATCACGAACGATGTTGCCGTCAGCATCCAGAGCACCCCACGACATCATCGGAACAGCCGTGCCACCTTCGACCAGCGGTGTCACACCCTTAAGGTAGGACGATGAGGTTTGATAATCGATGTTGGCTTCGCCGCGTTCGAACATCAGGCGTCCGTCTCCACGACCCTTGATGCCGAAGACCGGCTCGACGTTCAGACCAAGCATTTCCCAGGCCAGAAGCGGCACGAGATCAAGGCGCGTGGCCCCTTGGCTTCCGTAGATGAAGTCGGTGTCCTGAAGGCCGGACGCATCCAGTCCGTCCATCTTGCCCGCAAGGTCAGGCGGGAGGTAAGCCACCCCACCGGTGCCAGAAGCAAGGACGACATTCCAGTCGTTGTACTCGTAGCGCACGCGCGGATCGCCCAAGAGATATGGGAACTGGGTTGAGCCGCTCGATCCGAAGATCAGTGTGCCGTCTTCATAGGTTTGTTCCTGGAACCAGTTTGCACCCTTGGTGGAACCAGCGCCGGGCATGAACTTCACCACAACCGTCGGATTGCCTGGCAGCGCTTCGCTCAGAAGTGGGGCATAGAAGTTTGCCCACTTAGCGGAGCCACCCGTTTCCGAGAACGGGATAACCCACTCAACCGTTTTGCCTTCAAGATCGATTCCGTGCCCGCCAGCGTTGGCGTTCACTGCGAAAGTCGCAGCCACTGCCGCAACAACGCCCATCGCGACGCGACGCGTCGTTTCAAATTTCCTCATGTTTTCCTCCCTAGTCGACACTTTCCCGGTGCCGAACAATCTTCCATACGAGCGATTCGCACGTATTCACCCATATGTTTTGTACTACGAAGCTTGCATGAACCCTTCGCAGGGCCGAAAAAACGTCATGCGCATCGTCGTGGTGGAAGACAATCAGAGCCTCAGGAAAGGCATTGCATACCGGCTGACCGACGACGGGCATGCCGTGAATGCACTCGGCGATGGGGAAGAGGCCAACAGGTTCCTCGCGCAGGAGGAATGTGACCTCGTGATCCTTGACATTAACCTGCCGGGCATGGACGGACTGGAGGTGCTGACCAACTTGCGGCGCAGAAACGATCCGCGACCTGTCATTCTACTTACAGCGCGTTCGGCCACGGAAGACAGGGTAAGGGGGCTGGATGCAGGCGCCGATGATTACTTGGTGAAGCCCTTCGCCATGGACGAACTGGCTGCCCGCGTGCGGGCACTTGCACGGCGCAAGGACGTCGTTCCGAAGCGAAGCATTAACCTCGGTCAGCTGACGCTGGACATTGAAACTCCTCAGCTTTTGCGCGGCTCCGAAATAGTCGAAGTCCCGCGCCGTGAGCTGTCCGTATTGATCGCACTCGCGGCAGCCGACGGTTCACCGGTTTCGAAAGAAGCCTTGCTGGACAATGTTTATGGCATCGGGAGCGAAACCGATGACAAGGTCGTGGAAGTATACGTGTCGCGGCTTCGAAAGCGCCTGGCTGATGACGGCATCAAGATACTCGTACGCCGCGGCATCGGTTATGCATTGGTAGCCGAACATTGATGCGCAGGGTTTTTTCACTGCGTGCGCGGCTGACGGCGATCATCCTGATACCATTGCTGTTCGTTGCCGTGCTTGTTGGCTATTGGCAGCTTACCAACGCACGCCAAACAGCAAACGATGTCTTCGAAAGAAGCCTTCTCGCTGCCGCACTTGCGGTTGCCAATGACGTGGCGATTTCCGGTGGAGACGCACTGTCACTTCGAACGAGGGACATCCTTTCCGACACCTCAGGCGGTCCGGTGTTCTATCATGTCTATGCTCCGGACGGCGTCATTGTTGCCGGTTACGCGACGCCGCCTGTCGGCATTCCGCAACCCAGCGAAGAAGCTTCGGGTCCAAATTTTTTTGATGCCCGTTACCTTGGCCGCGAAGTGCATGGTGTTCGATTGCAGAACACGACACAGATCGATGGCTTTTCGGGGGTCTTCACAACAACCGTTTGGCAAGATGCGCTTGTTCGCTCCGAATTCGTCCGAGACCTGCTTCTGCGCTCTCTTCTCGCAATTACGGGATTGATCGCCGCGTTGGCTCTCATCGTCTGGTTCGGTGTCCGCCTTGGATTACGTCCGCTTATCGATCTTGAAGCGGCAATCGCCAGCAGAAGTGGTGATGAACTAACCCCGATCCGCCGGCCGGTCCCCGCTGAGGTCGGCGGGATCGTCGCGACCCTGAACCGGCTTTTTGGGCAGGTAACAAAAAGCATGTCCGCCCAATCAGAGTTCATTTCAAACGCAGCGCACCAACTGAGAAACCCGATCGCAGGCGTTCTTTCGCTTGCCGAGGCTGTGGAAGCCGCACCTTCGCCCGGCGAGGCGAAAGAACGTGCGCACGATCTGCTTGAAGCCGCCCGTGAAACCGCGAACCTCAGCGAACAGCTTCTTCTGTTGGAACGCGCAAAGTCGATCAGCCCGGCCTCCGCCATGGAGACATTCAACCTCGACGAGGCTTTCCAAACTTGGGCGGAAGAACTTTCAGGAGTGACTGACGGTGTGTCTGTGGCCTTTTCATCCGAGACTTCTCTTGGAGAGATCAACGGCGACGAAACCATGATCCGCGAAGCGCTTCGCAACCTTGTCGACAATGCACTGCGTCACGGTGGCGAAGGATTGAAGCATGTATTGGTACGGGCGAGATCGAGCGACGACGGTGTCAGAATCGTCGTCAAGGACGACGGCGTTGGGTTATCGAAGGACGCGTTGGCGACAGTCCGCGAACGTTTTCAGGGTTCGTCGGCGACGTCTCGAAGTGGTCTTGGGGTTTCGATCGTCGAAGCCGTCGCGCAGGGACATAGCGGATCACTTGAGCTGTCGAGCGACGAGCCGGGGCTTACTGCAATACTCTGGCTGCCCTTTTCCTCCAAACAAGCAGTTCGCGAAGGGCACGGCTCATCTTCTGGAAACTAGCGGTGTTCTGGCGATTGCCCCGGGGCTCATTCTTTTCCTTTGCGCTCCGTACCGAGCTGACGGCCAGACTGACACATCCATCGATCAGAGAAGGCTTAACTGGCCATCCAGCATTCCTTGATCACGAAGAATTTGCGGTATCTTCTTCTTCACTTTGAAGAACCCTGCGGTTGCGTTAGGCCAAATGGCTTCATCCCATGAACGGCGGATCTCTGAAAAGGCTACGTCTTCCGCCTGAAGCCGGAGTTTGGCTTCCTTCATCCAATCGCCGAGAGGACCTTCCGGAATGTATCCCGTCAGGATTTGCCTGGCACCGATGTCAGAAGCCCAACGAACAAGTGCCGTTGGGTCGCTTGTGGAAAGTTCCTGTGCTTCGACACCGAGCCGTCTCACCGTGTCAGACAAGCTGTCCGCTTCGAACTGGACGACATTCCGCGCAACTGGTCGCTGCGAGCGCAAATGGCTCGCATGCAACACGGCAAAACCGGCGGCAGACGACAAATCGTGGTTCCAGCTCTCGGGGTGACAGTCTTCTTCTGTCAAGAGAACAGCCGTTGGGACATCCGCCAGTGGCGACGACGGCATGCGGAGCGGAGTTACGTCCGGCAGTCCATCGGGTTCTGACGGGTGAAGGGATTGTGGAGCTGTGTCCAAGTCACTGTCACGCGGCATGAACCTCTGATTCGTGAATTTCGCCATGTTCCAGGCTTTTGCTTCGTAGACCTTGCCGCGTGTGTGCAGACCGCCAACCCAGCGCCAACTGAGCGTATTTGAAGCAGGATCGCCATCGAGGAGATGACGATAGAAGAAATCTGCGCCCAAGCGCCAAGGCAAACCTAACGTGAATATCCAGATCGAAGCGAACCACATTCGCGCATGGTTATGGAGATAACCCGTGGAAACGAGTTCCTCCACCCAAGCATCAAAGCATTCGATGCCAGTTGCGCCTTCTTCCGCGGACTGAACGCGCTTCGCAAGCTTTCGGTCTTCCTGTATCGCCCAGATGTCTTGATCGAGGCCATCTACATAGTCGTGCCAAACCGAAGGGCGGCGTTCGAGCCAGCCTTTGAAATAGCCTCTCGAAAAGACCTCTTGGATGAACTTCTCAGCTCCCTCCAAACCATGATCTGCGACAGCGGCCGCGACCACTTCTTCCTCGAGAAGGAGGCGGCGGCGCAAAAAGGGCGACAGGCACGACACTGCGTTGTGCTGGCCCGGGCCGCGATCGTAGTTTCGTCCCGACGCATAACGACGTCCCATCCGAGGTCGGAACATCTTCATCTGCGCCAGTGCAGCAGCACGGCCAGCCGTGCGCCAGGGGTTAGGAGCTTCTGTCATATTTAAAAAGGTGGCGCAGGAAATGCGAATGTCGATGTGTCGGCGCTATCAAACTACGCCTCCCACCGGAGTAAGTTGCAGCGCGGGCGCTTCGTTTTCGTTTCCACAACGAAAACGGGCCGGAAAACCGGCCCGTCAACTAGTCGTAATCCGGATCGAAGCTTAGGCTTCAAGACCCAGTTTGTGGACGTGGATCTCATTGATCGGATGGCTCTCGGCTCCGACCACACCCGGCCGCGCGTGACGGTACAGTGACCGCCAGTATGGCTGGATGAATGTGCCATCGTCGCGAAGGAATTGCTGAATGGCGACCATCTTTTCACGCCGCGTATCCGCATCGGCGATGGCGGAGGCTTCTTCCAGCATCGTATCGAACTCAGAGCTGGCCAGCCCTGTCTCGTTCCAAGCCACGCCAGTCTTGTAGGCAAGTGTCAGAACCTGCACGCCAAGAGGACGGTGACCCCAGTCGGTCGAACTGAACGGGTAGTTGTTCCAGTCGTTCCAGAAAGTACTGCCGGGCAGAACCGTGCGCTTCACATTGAAACCCGCATCGCGCAACTGAGCTGCCAAAGCGTCAGAGGTGTTCTTCCGCCAGTCATCATCGATCGAGAAAAGCTCATGCTCGAAGTCGAGCATGCCGGCCTCTTCCATCAAGGCGCGCGCCGCATCCACGTCACGCTCCGGCGCGCCAATATCGGCATATTCCGGGTGGATCGGGCAGACGTGGTGGTTCTCGGCGAGCGTCCCGCGATTGGCATAGCCAAGTTCCAAAAGCACCGAATTGTCGCAAGCGAGTGCCAGTGCCCGACGCACCTTGGCATCCGCGTAAGGCGCGGCGCCATCAACCTCGGACAGGCGGTTCGTCCGAAGGACCAGCGTGTTTGCCGATACCGACTCGCTGACGTTCCAACCGATCGCTTCAAAGATGTCCACGAACTCGCCGACCGTTTCATAGGTCATGTCGATTTCTTCGGATTCAGCGGCGGCGACATGGGCTGCACCATCAGTGCCGTAGTCGATGAACTCGATCCGATCGAGGAATGCGCCTTCACCCCACCATTCATGCTCGGTGTTCTTTTCGAGCACGCACTTCACACCGACTTCGTACTCGACGAGCTTGTAAGGCCCGGTGCCGACCGGGTCAGCGGACGGATCGCCCGACCAACCGTCCGGCACGATAGCCGCGGGATATTCGGTGACGGCAGGAATGATCGTGATATCCGGGCGCGTCAGGTTCAGTTTCAGCGTCAGATCATCGACAACTTCGATAGCTCCGTCTGCCGCACCATCGCCTGCTTCATTCTGGAGCGAACCCATGCGAGCGGCCATGGAATTGCCTTCCCATTTGCCATCACACCAGCGGGTGAAATTGTAAGCGACGTCGGTCGCGGTAAGGTCCCCGCGCCCATCATTCCACTTCACACCCGGGCGGATTTTCAGCATGTACTCAGTCGCGTCTTCGTTGACCTCCCAGCTTTCCAGAAGACGGGGTTCGAACGTGCCATCGGCATTGTATTGGACCAGATACTCAAGGAAGCCACGTACAACGTTTCCAAGCTGCGGCCAGTTGAAGGTCGGCGGATCGAGAAGAGCACGTACGTCTTGCTGGATACGAATGGTTCCGCCCTGCTGGATGTGCCCGGCCGCCTGAGCAGGCTGGCTCATGCCGAGGAACCCGTATGCTGCAGTTGCGGTCACGCCAAGCGCCGTTGCGCGTGAAAGAAACTCGCGTCGGGTCAACTCGCCCCGCTGCACTTCCTCTGCGTGCATATGCACCGCAGGGTGGATCGTGTCCTGATTGTAGAATTTCGTCATGTTCGGCTCCCTGTTGGAATTCTTTGGTGACTGTGCCTTCCGGCATTTTTCTTCGTTATCGACCACACTACTAACGTCGGATTCGGAAGGATGCGCAACCAATACGCCTTTGGAGTGGCATAGGTCGGCAAGGTATGCTCTTCTCAATCGCCGTGAACGGCAAAGACGTCGAGTGACGCGCCTTGGGGTGGTATCAACCTGAATTTGTCGTTTACGCCTGCGTCTGAAAGGCTTCGCTCGACGACAATCAACGTGTTCTCGGCATGCCCGGAACACATGTCGACCATCTGCGCAATCTCTTCTTCTGCAACCGGGCGGGCAGCGTCGAGATGTGGGGCACCCCAGCTTTCAGTGAAGTGAAATGCAAGGATATCGATCAGTGCATCGCGTTCTGCCTCTGTTATTGCCGAAACCGCGACAACCGATGCTCGCCCAAAGCTGGTAAGGCCCAACCAGCCGTGCTTGAATTCTTCAGCGGGTTTGCCGGTAAGGTCATCCTCCGTCCAGTTCGAGAACGCGAAGGTCCCGGGAATCGCCCACTCACCTGCCTCGGCGGGTTCACGGTAAACCTCCGCGTCGCTCCCATCGAGACGTATGACACGGGCAAAGTTCATGTTGGCTCCAGTATTTGGGTCAGTGGCAGAATGCGCGTCGCTTCACCGTCATTCAAGATCATCCCGCCCCATTCGTCGAGGCCGACGAAAGTGCCTGCCAAAGGTGTTTCAATCGTCTCGCCCAACCTGTAGCCACGGGATCTCCATTCCTCGTGAAGCTCCGGGAACCCGTCAGTCATGTAGATGTGCAACCAACTCATGAAGTAACGAGCCCAGGTTTCCGTCAACAAGGACGTGGTGATCTCTCCGCAGCCCTCGGCATGAAGCGACGTGTGCTCCGGCACCTCGCCCTCCTTGACCTCCATTGCCCCCATCACGGGAACATCGAGAGCCACGACCAACCAATCCGGTTCATCCTTCGGGTCATTTGTCGCGGCACGCGCGCGCGCCTCTCCGCAGCGCGCTCCGTTCACGCGAAAGCCGACGGGCCATTCGAAATGAAGCGCCACCTCGGGCGGGCCAAGCGCGCCAACTGCGTCATTCAAAGCCAGCTTCGCGGCAAAGATCACCGAGATAGCTTCCTCAAGAGGACTCTCGGGCGCGAGGAGAACGGCCACCTGAAAACGACCTTCATCAGGGCTGTAAAACACACTTCCCGGTTCGGCAGTCTCAGCTGCAGCACAAGCCGCTTCAAAGGGGTCACCGGCGACCGCAAAACCTGTGAGTAGTGGAGGAAATTCAATGCTCACGAGAACGCCCGCCATGTGTTCCAACACTCGCACTCATGCGTGCAGCCGGCAGCATCAAAGAAGTCGTTTCCGTGCGACGACGCCGAGTGACGGCCCATCGCATCATTCAATTTTCTCCAGCGTGTCGATCAAGCTATCCGCAATCGACCAGAATGGTAGAGCTTCCTCGCCTTCAGGCTTAGCAGCTACGATAGGCGCACCACTGTCGCCAGCAGTCCGGATGGACAGATAGAGCGGCACTTCACCCAAGAACGGGACACCTTGTTTTTCGGCCTCGGACTTTGCGCCGCCGTGCCCGAAAGGGTGGTGCATTTTCCCGCAGCCATCGCAGACAAAAGCCGCCATGTTTTCCACGATCCCCAGTATTGGCGTCTCCATGCGCTTGAACATATCGATGCCCTTCTTTGCATCGATCAGCGCAATGTCCTGAGGTGTCGAAACAACGACTGCGCCCGCGACCGCGGTCTTTTGACAGAGCGTCATTTGAACGTCGCCCGTGCCTGGCGGAAGATCGACCAGCAACACGTCCAACGTGCCCCATTGAACCTGAGACAGCATCTGTTGCAACGCGCCCATCAGCATCGGGCCACGCCAGACAATGGCTTCTTCCTCCTCCACCATGAAGCCCAGAGACATGACCGTGACTCCATGGTTCCTGAGCGGCAGAATAATGTTGTTCACCGAAGACGGTCGCCCGGAAACACCGAGCATGCGCGGTTGGGACGGACCGTACACGTCGGCGTCCAACAGTCCGACTTTCAACCCTCGCGCGGCCAATGCGACCGCCAGATTGGCGGAAACGGTCGACTTGCCTACGCCTCCCTTTCCGCTAGCGATCGCGACCACGTGCTTGACGCCAGGCAGCTTTTCAGGACCTGCGGGCGCTTTTGGTTTGGGTGTGAAGTCCTTGAGGCCCAGATCGGGCACAGGGGTCTTGGGCGCGACCGGCTTTGCTTGGCCGGCCTCGGCATGTGCCGTCATAATCGCAGAGACACTGGTGACCCCCGGAAGCTCACCCACTTCCGTTTTCGCCGCCTGAAGAAGCGGCTCCAAGCTCGCGGCGCGTGCCGGATCGACCTCAAGAACAAAGCTTACGACGCCATCTGCAATCGACAGAGACGAAACCTGCCCACTGCTGACAAGATCGGTGCCGCGCGCCGGATCCACGATCCGCATAAGTGCAGCACGAACATCCTCTTCGCTTGCCACTCAGGTGTCTCCCGGCATTTCGATTTCGCCTGCGACCTCATGGTCAAGTCCAATGGACTCGATCTTGAGAACCATACGTGCGGTGACATGCCCCGAGGGCAATTCGCCTGCATCGCGGGCGGCCCGCACCGCCTCCTCGATCTCTTTTTGTGATGTTACTCCGACTGTCTTCAGGAACTTCCTGAGCGACATGTTGAAAGCCTCGTCCGACATAGCATCCTCCCAGAAACTTTGCTTTCAGACCGAACCCGGATAATCTCAGATCGAAAGGGAGGTGCAAGCATCTACTTCCGAAGCGTCAGTATCGGGGTTTTACTGCTCGCGGTGGCGACCGCGGCGCACGCTGATCTCACACTGCGCATGCCGCAGGAGATGATTGCTGAAGGCTTCGACAAGCAGATACTGCCACGCTTCAAATTCAAGCACAGGATTGCTGTGACACCCGTGACCGAGGGCGACGCCGATATGGTCTTCGGGGAGGACGGCAACCGCGTTTTTCAGATAATAGGCGGCGCGCCGGTGCGTCTGGACATCCGCACTGAAAATCCTGAGGCGAAGACCTTTCTCGATTGGCTGAGGTCGGCGCCTGGCAAGGCAGCAATCGAAGGTTTCAAATCCGGAGGCGCTCAAGTTTACACGACCGAACAGGCCGCCGTCGTGATTGAGAAGACTGAAACCTTTGACGGTGACAAAGAAACCGGCTCACGGTTGGCGCTTGTGCACTGCGGGCGCTGCCACGTGGTGGACGAGCGAAACCGGATGGGCGGAATCGGTTCCACCCCGTCTTTTGCGGCACTCAGAGGGCGTGAAAACTGGTCGGATTTGTTCCGAGCTTTCTGGGCGCACAATCCACATCCTTCATTTACGCAAGTCGAAGATGTGACGGAGCCCTTTGACCCGAACAGAGCGTTGCACGTGGCGCCCGTGGAAATCACCATGGACGAGATCGAGGCGATAACCGCCTTTGTGGCCACCTTGAAGCCCAAGGAACTCGGCAAGCCGGTTCAGTCAAATTGAGGCAAACAGGAGAGTGTTTCGGGGAAGCCGGGCTTCCCCGATTTCAATTCACTCAAGCGACATCGAATTCAAGGGGCGTGACCTGCTGAAACAACCCGGTTTCCTTCAGGTCGCTGAGGGCTTTTGCGGGCACCGGTTCGTCGACATAAAGGAGGGCGATGGCATCGCCATTCTTGGCTGAGCGCCCAAGCGTAAAGTTCGCGATGTTCACACCGTTTGATCCCATCGTATTTCCAAGGGCACCGATGATACCGGGAACATCTTCGTTTGTCGTGTAGACCATATGCGCACCGATCTCGGCATCGATGGTGATGCCTTTGATCTGGATAAAGCGCGGCTTCCCGTCGGAGAACACAGTTCCTGCGATGGAGCGCTCGCGTTCGTCGGTCACGACTGTAAGTTTCATGTAGGCGTCAAAGACGCCCGTCTTCTCTTGCGTTGTAGTCGAAACCTCTATGCCGCGATCCTTCGCAATCACCGGCGCGGAGACCATGTTCACCTCGGGGTTAGCGGCTTGCAGGATGCCGGCCGTCGCGGCCGCGTTCAATGCAGCAGTGTTCATCTCAGCAACTTCGCCGTTGTAGAGGATATTGATGGCGCGGATCGGCTCATCCGTCAGTTGTCCAACAAAACTGCCGAGGTTCTTGGCGAGCTTGACCCAAGGCCCCATCACCTTGGCCTCCTCTGCAGTGATGGATGGCATGTTGAGGGCATTGGTCACGGCACCCGTCAAAAGGTAGTCGGACATCTGTTCGGCGACCTGAAGCGCGACGGCTTCCTGCGCTTCCATCGTAGAGGCCGCAACATGCGGAGTGAGCACAACGTTTTCCAATCCGTGAAGCGGGGAGCTTTCAGCGGGTTCGGTCACGAACACATCAACGGCTGCGGCTGCCACCCGCCCATCCTTCAGGGCTTCCGCCAACGCTTCTTCATCGACCACACCACCACGCGCGCAGTTCACGATACGCACGCCCTTTTTGACCTTAGACAGCGCTTCGGCGTCGATGATGTTGCGGGTCTTGTCAGTCAACGGAACGTGCAGGGTAATGATGTCGGCACGTTCGAGGACCTCATCCAGCTCGGCTTTCGTAACCCCCAATTCATCAGCGCGTTCTTCCGTCAGGAAAGGATCATAGGCGACCACCTTCATTTTCAACCCAAGTGCGCGGCTGGCAACGATGGCGCCGATGTTGCCTGCACCGATCAATCCAAGCGTTTTGCCCGTAAGTTCAACGCCCATAAACTTGGACTTCTCCCATTTTCCGGCATGGGTCGACGCGCTGGCTTGCGGTATCAGCCGGGCAGCGGAGAACATCATCGCGATTGTATGCTCGGCAGTTGTGATGGCGTTCCCGAAAGGCGTGTTCATTACGATCACACCTTTCTTGGACGCGGCCACCTTATCAACGTTGTCAGTTCCGATCCCGGCGCGGCCAATCACCTTCAGGTTCGGCGCTGCATCGAGGAGCTTCTCGGTGACCTTGGTGGCGGACCGGATGGCGAGGCCATCATACTCGCCAATCACCTCAAGGAGCCTCTCCTTGTCCTTCCCCAGGGAAGGGTCGAAAGTCACGTCAATCCCGCGATCTCGGAAGATCTGAACGGCGGTTTCGGAAAGTTTGTCAGAAACAAGAACTTTGGGCATGGGTGTTGTCCTTAGCGTGCAGCGGGCAAGGCCCTCCGCGAATTTGAGGAAATGGTGACGGGCGGGCTGGAATCCGCCGCGTCGTTCAAGCAGCTTGCGATTGTGCGGCGATCTCAGCTTCGAAAGCCCATTCGATCCAGGGAACGAGAGCTTCGATGTCGGAGGTTTCGACGGTCGCGCCGCACCAAATGCGTAGGCCCGGCGGAGCATCACGATAAGCGCCGACGTCAAGCGCGACACCTTCCGCCTCAAGCCGCTTTGCAACTGATTTTGCGAACGCCGCACCATCGATGATCCGCTCGTCCGTGAATTTCAAACAAACGCTGGTGTTAGAGCGTGTGCTCGGCTCGTTGGCGAGATTTGCGATCCAAGGTGTGCGGTCACAGAAATCCCAAAGCACTTTGGCATTCGTATCAGCTCGGGACATGAGACCAGGGAGACCGCCCACGCTTTCGGCCCAGTCTAGGGCATTGAGGTAGTCTTCTACGCAAAGCATCGATGGCGTGTTGATGGTCGCGCCTTCAAATACACCCGAGATGATTTTTCCGCCTTTGGTAAGCCGAAAGATCTTTGGCAAGGGCCAAGGAGGTGTGTAATTTTCCAAACGCTCGACGGCACGCGGACTCAGGATCAACATGCCGTGTGCGGCTTCACCTCCCAGCACTTTTTGCCAAGAGTACGTCACCACATCGAGCCTGTTCCAAGGCAGGTCTTGCGCAAAAGCGGCAGACGTGGCGTCACAGATTGTCAGTCCTTCTCGGTTCGAAGGAATCTCGAAATGATCAGGCACTCGCACGCCGGAGGTCGTGCCGTTCCAAGTGAAAACGACGTCGGCGTTCCAGTCGACACCAGAGAGATCGACGATATCTCCATACTCGGCTGTCGATACCTTGGCATCGAGTTTAAGCTGTTTCACGCAATCAGTGACCCAGCCTGCTCCAAAACTCTCCCAAGCCAGCATTTCGACGGGTCTTGCGCCAAGAAGGTTCCACATGGCCATCTCGACCGCCCCGGTGTCAGAAGCGGGTACGATACCGATCAGGTAATCGGATGGAATGCCAAGAATTGTGCGTGTCCGCTCGATGGCGTCCTTGAGTTTCGTCTTGCCGATGGCGGCACGATGCGACCGACCCAAGGCGGCGTCAGACAGGCTATCGAGCGTGAATGAAGGGGGTTTGGCACAGGGGCCAGATGAAAAACGCGGATTAGCCGGCCGCGTCGCCGGTGCAGTGGTATCCATTTCTGAATATCCTTCCAGATATGCGCCCCTCGTTGGGGAGGGGTGTCCCACGGATGCGGATATGCGGAGCGGAGATTCGACGCAACAGAATTCTTGCCTAAAGCCAAACGAACGACGGGAACGTTTGCATCGGGTCATCTTGACGGGACGAACACGTCGTTCGCATGCGGCGATCTTTCTGACACGTGTTCAGACGACCCAAGGCAGCCTTCGATTGGGGCGCAACGCTTGGCGGGATGTGTTCAAACGTGTCTGGTGAACAGGCAACCGCTGCGCTAGGTCGGCAGTAGTAAACAGCGGAGACCAGTCCCTTTGCCTATTGTTTCTCTCATCGCGCGGCCAGGACAACTTGAACCTGCACTTGTCTCCTCGCTTCAGAGCGCTTGGGGAGGCGGAGAAGCAGTTTGGCTATCACCAGATGAGGCGGCGGAGTTTCCAATAGCCGGGGTGCCGGACAATCAGGATGCGGTTCGCGCCGACATTGCTCCGATGGGCGTCGATTTGAACGTCGTGCCGGACACAAACCGGCGCAAAACGCTTTTGATCGCCGATATGGACAGCACCATGATCGGACAGGAGTGCATTGACGAGCTTGCCGCAGAGGCCGGCGTAGGGGATCGGGTGGCGGAAATAACTGCCAGAGCCATGAATGGAGAGTTGGATTTTGAAGAAGCCATCATAGAGAGGGTCGGCCTGCTTAAAGGCCTTTCGTCGGAAGTAATTGATCAAGTTCTCTTGAACAGAATCACTTTTGCCCGGGGAGGACATACGCTTGTGGCGACGATGAAGGCAAATGGAGCCTACGCAGCGTTGGTTTCGGGCGGCTTCGTTCAGTTCACGGAACGCGTCGGTGCAGCGCTTGGTTTCCACGAAACGCGCGCGAACCGGCTGATTGAGGAAAACAACATACTTACTGGCGCCGTTGCGCGGCCCATCCTTGGGCAAGAAGCAAAGGTCGGGGCGCTGCGCGAACTCGCTGAGAACGTTTCGGATGCAATCGCGGTTGGGGACGGTGCGAATGATCTCGGCATGATCGGTTTGGCCGGTCTTGGTGTCGCGCTTCATGCCAAACCCGTCGTCGCATCGGCTGCGCCACAGCGCATTGATCATGGCGATCTGACAGCACTCCTTTTCCTTCAAGGTTACTCCAAGGAAGAATTTATATAATTTCTAATATGTGTTAATTAACGATTGCGTTAAATAAAGAATCGCATCATGCTTTGCGCATGACCGCCCTGACACCCATTTTCGCTGCACTGTCGGACAACACTCGACTGAGGCTCGTCGAATATTTGATGTCATACGGCGAACAGCCAGCAGGAACCTTGACCAACCTGTCCGGGTTATCGGCGCCTGCTGTTTCGCGTCATCTTAAGGTGCTGCGCGAAGCTGGGCTTCTGACGCAAAGAGTGCAGGGCACGCATCGCTACTACTCCGTTCGGCCTGAAGCCTTGAAGGCGGTTTCAGATTGGACCATCGACCATCGCGCCTTTTGGAACGAAAGCCTTGACCGGCTGGACACAATGCTGGCGCTCGATCCGGGAGACGACACATGACAGACACGCTCACTGAAACACAGGATCTGGAATTCGTTCGCGACTACAAAGTAAGCGTTGACCGTCTGTGGCGCGCCGTGACGGACCCCGCGGAAGTCATCGAATGGTTTGGCCCTGAAGGTGTTGATATCGCTGAGTGCTCCATGGCGCTTTCACAGCGCGGACCATGGAGTTGTACCATGATCGGCCGCGAAAGTGGTGATCGCTTCAAGGTGACCGGCGTAGTCACCCACGTCCGCGCCCCTTCCGGCAGCGAAGGTTCCGTAGGGTTTACTTGGGCTTGGCATGACGAAGCGGACCAGCGCGGCAAAGAAAGCCACGTCATTTTCGAAGTCTCGGCGACCGAGGAAGGAGCGCGACTCAGGTTGATCCACCGCGAGCTCGCCGACATGGACATCGCGCAGAAACACACGCAGGGCTGGCTTTCCACCTTGCGCAAACTCGACACTCACCTTTCAGCCCAAGGAGATTGATATGCCAAATTTCATGTTTGCCTATCACGGCGGCAAACCGCCAACTAGTCAGGAAGAAATCGATAAGACGATGGCTGCGTGGGGCGCTTGGATGGAGACAAACAAGACGTCCCTGGTCGACCCCGGAAATCCCGTCGGCATGTCAAAAACGGTTTCGGCGTCTGGCATCGCCGACAATGGCGGCGCAAACCCACTTGCCGGGTACACGATCGTAAGCGCTGACGATATCGACGCAGCATGTGAGATCGCCAAGTCTAACCCCATGATCGCCGATGGTGGGTCCGTGGAAGTTGCGGAAATCCATGTGATCGAGATGTAACTAAGGCGTCTTCAGCGACGTGATGCGGGGGCAATGCCCCACATCCCTTCGACAAATTTCGTCGCATGCCTTGCCCTGCGCTTTCCCTTGGCTCGTTGTCCGGCTAAAGCGGAGGCATGAGTTTTAATACCTACGGACATCTCTTCCGCGTCACCACTTGGGGTGAAAGTCATGGACCTGCGCTCGGCGCTACCGTGGATGGTTGCCCGCCGGGAATTCCCGTCACCGAAGCCGACCTTCAGGTTTGGCTGGACAAGAGAAAGCCGGGCCAGAACAAGTTCACGACACAACGCCGCGAAGCAGACGAGGTCGAAATTCTCTCGGGTGTGTTCGAAGGGATCACCACTGGTACTCCGATCCAGTTGATGATCCGAAACACGGACCAGCGATCAAAAGACTATGGCGATATCGCCGAGAAGTTCCGCCCGGGCCATGCCGACATCACCTATTGGCAGAAATACGGTGTGCGTGACTATCGTGGCGGCGGGCGCTCGTCGGCTCGTGAAACGGCGGCCCGCGTCGCAGCCGGGGGCGTCGCTCGCGCGGCGCTCTCAAAACTGGTTCCGGGTCTTTCCGTCACTGGCTACATGGTCGGAATGGGAGAAAAGGATATCGATCGCGCACAGTTCGACTTTGCGGAGATTGAGCGAAACCCGTTTTGGACCCCTGATGCCCAAGCTGCGGCCGAATGGGCGGGATATCTTGATGGCTTGCGCAAGTCCGGCTCCTCGGTCGGCGCATTGATTGAAGTTGCGGTTCGCGGCTGCCCTCCCGGCCTAGGCGCGCCTGTGTATGCCAAGCTCGATACCGATTTGGCCGCTGCCATGATGAGCATCAACGCGGTCAAAGGCGTTGAGATCGGCGAAGGCATGGCGGCCGCTCGGCTGACCGGTGAGGCCAATGCCGATGAAATCTCGATGGGAGCGAGCGGACCCGAGTACAACTCGAACCACGCGGGTGGCATACTTGGAGGGATATCGACGGGACAGGACATCATCGTGCGGTTTGCGGTAAAACCGACCTCCTCCATCCTTACACCCCGGAAAACGATCACCAAATCCGGCGATGAGACAGAGATCATTACCAAGGGGCGTCACGACCCGTGCGTCGGCATTCGGGCGGTCCCGGTCGCTGAGGCGATGGCTGCTGCGGTAGTCTTGGATCACTTTCTTTTGGATCGCGCACAGACCGGCGGTATGCGTGGACCCATCGGCTGATGTCGGACCATTTTCTTGTCGTCATCCCTGCTGATCCTCTGGCGTCGTTGCCTGAACGTTCTGAAGAGCTGCGTATGACTTTGGCTGGGATTGCCGGGCATGACGAGGCCCGAGTGAAGGATTACGGCAAGCTTCAGTTCATCGATGCGGGCGGCAATTGGGACGGCGTTTTCTGTCCGTCCTGTGAGGCCGAAATTTCGACCTCGGACTGGCAAGCTATGATGGATCGGGCGTGGCACGATGAAGATGGCTTCAAGCTGGTCGAGAACGAAACGCCGTGCTGCGGAGCTGCCGCCAGCGTCGCCGATCTGAACTACAAATGGCCCATGGGGTTTGCACGTTGGTTTGTCAGTGCGCGCAATGTTGGGCGCGGACCGTTGACCGACAAGGAAGTGGCGCGGCTTGAGGCCATTGCGGGGACCAGGCTGACGGCGATTGCCCAGAGGTACTGAGGCCTAGCCGGTCACTTCAAACCACATCAGACCGGCAAGCAGGACCAGAAGCAGGATCCAGACGGCACCACTGGCGATGCGACCGCGCCGCGCCCGTTTGTCTTCGAAAAACGTGCGAGGTCGTACGCCACGCCAGAAAAGCACGCTATGTGCCGCGAGGTTTACGGAAACGATGTTGACCGCCAGCAGCATCGCTGCGCCTTGCGCCATGGCGAATTGCCCCGTTCCAAGAAAGAGGCCGATCGCGGTTGTAGGCGGCAGGAGTGCGACCGCCACCATGACGCCCACCAAGGCTGAGGAAACACCCGACACCAGAGAAAGTGCCGCCGCTGCACCGGACGCAAGTGCGATTGCCATTCCGTTAAAGCCAACGAATGTCCGTGCTTTCAGCTCTTCGGCACTTAAGTCACCGGCCCACAACAGTCCAATTGCAATGCTGAGAACAAGGGCCAGCGCCAAACCTGCGAGGTTAGTAAAAAGAGCCCTACTGATCAGCGTTCTGTCTCCAAGCGCGACACCGACTGAGAATGCGAGATTCGGACCAAGAAGCGGCGCGATGACCATTGCGCCTACGACAACGGCAACGCTGTCAGTGAGCATCCCGAGCGTTGCCACGATCGTGGAAAGAACGACGTAGACGAGATAGACCTGATCGAGTTTCGCCTGTTCCCAGACCGTGTTCCAAATTTCCTCTCGGGTCATGCCGCCGATCTTTCGCGTTGCGGCTTTTTCGATCCGCTCGCGTTCTTCCTCTTCGTCTCGCGGCAAAGGCACGGTCGTTTCGACCGGTAGAATTGTCAAACGCCAGTCCTCTTGAGCCGAAAGGGCGGACTGCACGGCATCTACAAGATCTTGACGGGTCCCCGGACCTGCGAGCATTTGCAGCGTTGTCCGACCTTCCCTCTGAGTTTCGGCGTAGGTTCGGATGCCCGACGCTCCAAGTTCCTCTGCCTTGCGACGCAACGCGGGGATGGTCTGATCGGGCGCACTGACGGTGATCATTCGAACACTCATGCGCGTGACGCTAGCGGCTTCCGAAGACCTCGGCCAGTAACCCCTTTCAATTTCCGCGAAATTGAATTCCTTTTTGGCGGAAATTCGTTCGGAGAGTCGTTCGGAAAGGCACGATCGCTTTTCCGTTTCTACGTTGGAGTTACTTGGATCGATGGACATTCGCGCCCTGATCGCCGGGCTGACCTTTGCGCTGATCTGGTCGTCGGCGTTCACATCAGCGCGTGTCCTCGTAACGAATGCGCCGCCCCTGACCGTTTCGGCACTTCGCTTCCTCCTCGCTGGTTTGGTGGCCCTCGCTTTGGCCCGTGCGTTCGGGCAATCGTTGCGGCTTACTCCTGGGCAATGGCGACTGACCATCCTTTTCGGAATTTGCCAAAACGCGCTCTATTTGGGTCTGAATTTCATGGCCATGCAGACGGTGGAGGCGTCACTGGCCGCGATCATTGCGTCCTCGTTGCCATTGCTCGTCGCACTGGCGGGGTGGCTGATTTCCGGCGAGACCGTTCGCCCCCTGGGACTGGTGGGGCTCGCGGCGGGCATAGGCGGCGTAATCCTAATCATGGGGACCCGCATTACACAGGGCGTTGACCTATGGGGTACACGGCTAATTTTTTCTCTGCGGGTTTTGACGCGGTGTTTGACGTGCCGGCACGTCATCCGGGTTCGGGTTCGGCTTTTTCGGCAGTGATTGCGTGATCCCGTTTCGGCTTTGCCCGCCCTGTTGCTGATTGCAAACAT
>JAJDZT010000019.1 GCA_022824525.1 Silicimonas sp.
CATCGGGGTTGCCTCTGTTTATGGGATTATTGCTAATCACACCATAGCTTGTGGCGGCCCCGATCTCCAGGACTACCAAGCTAAAATCGGCGAAATCGGCGGAAAATTCGAGCGCCTCGGCGAGTTTTGCAAAAGGCTCTATGTTCTCATATTTAAAGTGTGACCCCCATCCTGTCGAGTCCGGCGCACATCCGCTCTGCGGGAATAAAGGGTTGCTGTCGCGCGTAACCGGAACACATCGTTCCTCAGCAACGCAATCAAGGTACACCCCCAATGTCCCTCACCAACACCGCCACTCGCTATGGAAGCGTCGCGAAAACACTGCACTGGCTGACCGCGCTCTTGATCCTTGCGCTTATCCCCAGCGGCATCATTGCCAATGGCTTGCCCTATGACACGCCCGAGGCGCTGGCGCAGAAGGCGCAACTCTTCTCGATCCACAAGACCATGGGCGTCGTGCTCTTTGGCGTGGCCATCTTGCGCATTCTCTGGGCCCTGACCCAAACGAAACCGACACCGCTGCATCCCACGCGACGGGGCGAACAGTTTCTGGCCGCCACCGCGCATTGGTTGCTGTATGGCTCGCTGGTGCTGGTTCCGTTGACCGGTTGGATTCATCATGCCTCGACCGAGGGTTTCGCGCCCATCCTGTTGCCAATCGGGCAGGACTTGCCGCTTGTTCCGAAGTCGGAATCGCTGGCCAGTGTGACCGCCAGCCTGCACATCATTTTCGAACGTGTGCTGGTCGTGGCTCTTCTGCTGCACATTGTTGGCGCGCTGAAGCATCACTTCATCGATCGCGACGCCACGCTGAAACGCATGTGGTTCGGTTGGACCGAGGCGGGTGCCGGTGTGAAACCAGCCAGCACCTCGGCGCCGATCTATGCGGCGGTGGCCGCTTGGGCGGTGGCCATTGGGATCGGTGCCTCGCTTGGACTGTTCGAGAAACACGAAAGCACGGCAATTGCCGTCGCCTTGGCCGAGGTCGACAGCGACTGGACTGTCGAGACGGGCGAGCTTGCCATCACGGTGAAGCAGTTGGGGTCGGACGTGCGCGGCAGCTTTGCCGACTGGACGGCAGCCATCACGTTTGACGAAACGGCCGAGGGCGTCATGGGCGACGTGGATGTCACGATCGCCATACCTTCGCTGACACTGGGCTCGGTCACGGCCCAGGCGATGGGTGCCGACTTCTTCAACGCGAATGAGCATCCAACGGCCAGCTTTGTTGCAGATATCACGCGCGACGGTGACGCGTTCGTGGCCACCGGGTCACTCACCATAAAAGGAACGATGATTCCCGTGGCCCTGCTCTTTGCATTGTCCCTTGACGGCGATCA
This sequence comes from Silicimonas sp., assembly GCA_022824525.1. Taxonomy (GTDB): domain Bacteria; phylum Pseudomonadota; class Alphaproteobacteria; order Rhodobacterales; family Rhodobacteraceae; genus JAJDOD01. The sequence continues at coordinate 1,341 of JAJDZT010000019.1, forward strand.
GGCCGAGATGTCGGGGCAGCTGACACTCGACCGGCGCGATTTCGGGATCGGGACGGGAACGGACGAAGGGTCGCTTGGCTTCTCGGTGGTGGTGGACGTAACATTATCGGCCAGCCGCGGCGCCTCGGAGCCATAAGAAAAGGCCCGCCAATCGGCGGGCCTCTTTACAGTTCAGCTTTGCGATCAGCCTGCTTTCTGGGCTTCGATCGAAATGATCACTTCAACTTCGTCGCTGACAGCCGGGGCGAATGCGCCAAGGCCAAAGTCTGAACGCAGGAGCGTTGTTGTCGCGTCGAAGCCAGCCCATTCGGTTTGGGCCATCGGATGCGTGCCGGTCAGGTTCAGCTTGGCATCCAGAACGACCGACTTCGTCGTGCCGTTCATGGTCAGGTCGCCCGTGATCATGGCGGTGTCGTCGCCGGTGACCTCGATCGCGGTAGAGGTGAAGGTGATCAGGTCACCCTCCGACGCGCCGAAGAAGTCGCCCGACATGAAATGACCGTCGCGCTGTTCCCATCCGGTGAACATGGACATCACGGGCATCGAGACCGAAACGGATGAATTGGCAGGGCTGTCCTGATCGAACATGATCTCGCCTTCAAAGCCCGAGAACATGCCATAGGTCGTCGAATACCCAAGGTGGTCATAGCTGAAGACAACCTGACTGTGGCTCGAATCGAGCGTGTACTTGTCTGCAGCCATGGCCGAGGTGCCAAGGGATGCGGCGGCGATAGCAGCAAGGAAAAGGGGTTTCATAAGTGGAGCACTCCAAGTTTGGGATATGTCGTGCAAAGTGGCGCGTTCAGCGCCTGAAACAAGCCGCCAAGGCTCAACATGATGTGAGCGCAAATGCACAGAAATCAGCAAGTTACCGCCTAGACCACCAGGAACGCAGGTGCCTCAGCCGCAATAGATCCGAATGATCTGGTCCGACGTGTCATGCACAATGTTGGTCCGCTGCGGGATGTAGTCCTGCGTGACGATGTCGTTCTCGCCGAAAACACGGAGATTCGCGCCTTCCGGAAAGGACGTCAGCTTGACATCCGTACCGACAAGAACCCGATAGTTCTTGGCGTCGCACAGCTCGATCTCGGCAAGCTCGCCCCCACCGCCCCCTTCGCTGGGCCCGGGCAAGGCGCGCTCGCCACCTGCCACCGGTTCGTCAGTCTCGCGGTCATCCGGTGTGCTTGGGGCGCAGGCCGTCATTGCTAGAAATAAAAGCGCAGGAACTGTGAATCGCATCGGCGTTGGTCCTTCTTTGCGTTGATTTCGCCCATGCCTTCGCGCAGGGTCAAGGCAAGAAGAGGAAGGGAGGAATACCTCATGCGAACCCGTGCCGCCGTTGCAACCGCTGCCGGCAAACCGCTGGAGATCATGGACGTCAATCTGGAAGGCCCCAAGGCCGGCGAGGTTCTGGTCGAGATCAAGGCCACCGGCATTTGCCACACGGATGAATTCACGTTGTCCGGGGCCGACCCCGAAGGTCTCTTCCCGGCGATCCTTGGCCACGAGGGTGCAGGTGTCGTGCTGGAGGTGGGCGCAGGCGTGACCAGCCTGAAGCCCGGCGACCACGTGATCCCGCTTTACACGGCCGAGTGCCGCGAATGCGAATACTGCCTGCACCCGAAAACGAACCTTTGCCAGAAAGTGCGCGCCACCCAGGGTCAAGGTTTGATGCCGGATGGCACGTCCCGTTTCTCGACGCTCGATGGCGATCCGATCCTGCACTATATGGGCTGTTCGACGTTCTCGAACCACACCGTGCTGCCCGAAATCAGCCTTGCCAAGGTTCGCGAGGACGCGCCCTTCGACAAGATCTGCTATATCGGCTGCGGCGTGACCACCGGCATTGGTGCGGTGATTTACACCGCCAAGGTCGAGCAAGGCAGTCGCGCCATTGTCTTTGGACTGGGCGGCATTGGCCTGAACGTCATTCAGGGCCTGCGCCTTGCCGGTGCCGATCAGATCGTCGGTGTCGATGTGAACCCATCGAAAAAGCCGATGGCCGAGAAGTTCGGAATGACCGACTTCGTGAACCCGAAAGAGGTCGAGGGCGATCTGGTGCCTTACCTTGTCGATCTGACCAAGGGCGGCGCAGACTATACGTTCGACGCAACCGGCAATGTCGATGTCATGCGGGCCGCGCTGGAATCGGCGCACAAGGGTTGGGGGGAAAGCGTCATCATCGGCGTCGCACCGGCGGGTGCCGAGATTTCCACGCGCCCTTTCCAGTTGGTCACCGGTCGCGTCTGGCGCGGCACGGCGTTCGGCGGCGCGCGTGGCCGGACGGATGTGCCCAAGATCGTGGACTGGTACATGGACGGCAAGATCGAGATCGATCCGATGATCACGCACACGCTGAGCCTCGACAACATCAACGAGGGCTTTGACCTGATGCACGAAGGCAAGTCGATCCGAAGCGTTGTTGTTTACTGATTTCGCCGAGGCTTCGCCTCGACGACCGTCTGGGGGACGCTGTCCCCCAGACCCCCTGGGATATTTTCGAACAGGCGAATGATGCAGATACGCGCCTTTCAGCCAGAGGACACCGATCCGGTTTGGTCGATGCTGGAACCTGTATTCCGGGCGGGCGACACCTATGCGATCGATCCCGGGATTTCGCGGGATGATGCGCTGAACTATTGGACGGCCCATCATGCCTATGTCGCTGAAATGGATGAGGCGCTGGTCGGCACGGCTAATTTTTTCTCTGCGGGTTTTGACGCGGTGTTTGACGTGCCGGCACGTCATCCGGGTTCGGGTTCGGCTTTTTCGGCAGTGATTGCGTGATCCCGTTTCGGCTTTGCCCGCCCTGTTGCTGATTGCAAACA
>JAJDZT010000090.1 GCA_022824525.1 Silicimonas sp.
TGTTTGCAATCAGCAACAGGGCGGGCAAAGCCGAAACGGGATCACGCAATCACTGCCGAAAAAGCCGAACCCGAACCCGGATGACATGCCGGCACGTCAAACACCGCGTCAAAACCCGCAGAGAAAAAATTAGCCGTGGGCGGAACTGAAGCACCACTTGACCCAGCAGAAGCAGGGCAAAAAGGGCCATCCCGATAGAAATCGCGCTATAGGCAATCCATACGGGTATCTCGATCATGTTTGTCACATCGCCGTATTTGTGGGCATCCAGCGCCTTATCCCATGTCTTTTGGACCAGAAGGGACAGGATATACCCACCCAAGAGTCGCGATATCAAATCGCCCAGAAAGCGCCCCCAATCGCCGAGCCGTTTGTCAAGAATATCGACCCTGATATGTGCGCCCGAATAGGTCGCAAAAGGAATGGCGAGCATAACCACAAGGCTCATGCCAATCTCGACGAGCTCTTGATCACCCAGAATCGGATCATTTAAAACGTATCTGGTGAACACAGCCCAAGCCACGAGCAGCATGATCGCGAACAATACAATCCCGGCTGCCAATGCAGTGAGCCATAAAACGGCCCCAAGCGCTCCTTGGGGCCGTTTTGTTGGTGGGGACGCGTCCAAGGGCTCAGTCCTTGAGCGCGTCGGCCCAAGCCTGCGCGTTCACGCCATCGGCCTCAAGCTCTGCAATCACCTCGGCGGCCAAACCTGCAGAGGCGTCATTGAAAGCTGCGGCCGCGTCAGCCGACAAGTCGACGACCTCACCACCGGCCGCCACCCATTTCTCCAACGCCGAGACCCCGTCGCCCGCCATGGTGGCATTACCTGCCATTGAGCGCTCAAGCCCGGTCAGGCCTTCGAGCTTGGCTTGCGTATCGGCATCCAAACCGTCCCAGCTGTCGCGGTTCATCACCAGCATGAACATAGAATTGGTACCAGTCATGCCACGCGTGACATATTTGGTGACCTCACCCAGCTTGAAGCTGGACAGAACCGAGGGGTCGACCAGAACGCCATCTACGACGCCTGTCTCCATAGACTGATAGACTTGTGTGATTGGCATTGAGACCGCTGTTGCACCCCAGGCCTCGACCACACGGCCGGTATTCTTGGATGGCACGCGGATCTTCAAGCCGGCCAAATCATCAAGGCTTTCAATCTTTTTCTCGGCCATCAGCAACATTCCGGGCGATGATGTCCAAAGGGCCAGTAGCTTGGTGCGCTGGAACTCGTCGTCAAGCATCGCAATGTCTTCCCAAACCTCGCCAGTGAAGTCAGAGCCCTCAGGAATCACGCCGGGCAGCTCCACAAGCAGGGTCTTTTTGAATTGCGATGCGGTGTAGCCAGGCAGCGCGTAGACCACGTCTGCAACGCCGTCGAGCACGCGGTCATATTGCTTGACCGGACCTTTGCCCAATTCGCCGCCAGGATAGACACGCATGGTTGTTGCGCCGCCCGTCGCTGCGCCAAATTCTTCGGCCAACGGCACAAAGACCTGCACATGCAGCGGATATTTGGTCGAGCCAAAATGTGCGAGTTTCAATTCTTCTGCGTAGGCGACAGAGCCCAGCGTCAGCGCCGCAATGCCGCCGGCAACGGATTTCAAGATGTTCATGTTTTCCTCCCTGGTAGATTGGTCTTTCGTTGGTTCTTGGCGCTATAAAGCGCCGACAAAGAGGCTTTTCACCTCTTCGGGTACAGGGCAGGATGTGATCCCGCCTCCATCTTCGGTTTTCTTGACAAGGACCCGCTTTTCGAAGCCTTCCACGGAGATTTTTCCCTCGCGCAGCAAGCGGTGCTCGATACTGAAACTCGCTGTCCCAAATTGCGTGATCGTGGTTTCGATCAACACCTCGTCGCCGTGGCGATTGGGTATATGGAACTTGGCGGAGGTGTCGACCATTGGAAAGCCCACAACCCCGTAGCGCCGGATGAGTTCTGGCTTGGGCAGGCCAGCGGCCTCGAAGTGATGCGCGGTAGAAGCATCAAACCAGCGGAAGTAGTTCGGGTAAAAGACGATATCTGCCGGGTCGCAGTCGCCCCATTCGATCTTCACGGTCCTTTGGCTCACGAACGGTTCAGACATTGGTTACCTTCTTCAGCATTGGTATCTCGGGCTCCGGAACCGTGCCAGTGATCACGGCATCCAGTTTGGCATGGGTGTCATCGGCAAGTGCAGCACCGATGGCGTCCCGAAGGCGCTTGGCAACTCCGGCATGAAACTTGGCACCACGTGCCGGGCGCACGATATGAGCCATGATCTGGTCATAGGCCCGGAGGCCACGCTGCAGCGTATCAGAATAACCTTTGCGAACCCGCGGCAATTCCCCAAGTCCCATGGCAAAGTCCAAGTCCTGATCAAGCGCGAAGAGTAAGGCGTCCAGCCATTCCTCAATAGCGCTCTGTTCTTCTTGATAACGCAAAGAGCGGCGTCGGATGTGCTTGAGCGCCGCAGTCAGCCGCAGCAAGCGATACCCGAGAAGCCCGTTCGAGCGAATAAACCGGCCCTTCCCCAAGAAGGGGAACCAGCCGCCATGTTGTGCCCGGGCCATGATGCGCTTGCCGATAGAGGCTGGCAAAATATCCGCGATCTCTTCAGCGCGAGGCTTCATATACTCCGTGACGCGGAGGATCTGGCCTTCCTCCAGCTTCACCTCGTCACGGATGCGCGCGAACCTCTCGGGCCGGGTTTTAAGGTCTGCAACCCGCGCGATATCCTCATAGGCCATCCAAAGCGCCAGTCGCCGTACTGCCTCGGTCACGGCGTGAACAGCCCGGTGATCGCTCAGGTCGATCGCTGCGATCAGTGCTTCTGAACGACTGATAAAAAAATCCCGGTAGGCGACGTCTTGATAGTCCTCGCAGCGTTCCGCGCCATGATGCATGACCTCGCGCAACCCCGAAGGCAGCTTTGCGAAAGCCAGTACTTTGGCGCTTTCGGGGGCAGACACCTCTGCTGCGCCTGATCTTATGACTTCAACCGCTCTGGCGGCGGCATCGAACCCGGCGCGGGATCGCTCATCGCCCAGCACGTCGCGGGACTGTTGGACAGACCAGGGTAACGCACCGCAGGCCGCCAAGGCGCCGAACATCGTGGCACTGACGAAGGTGCCGTTGTCTTTTGCGATTTTGCCAAGGTCGAGAAAGAAGCTTGCCTGTGCCATCGTATCGACAGCATGGCGGACGCTTTCTTTTGAGTAGCGCCCGTCGCCCATGGCGATTTTCTCGTTTGTCGAGAAGAACCGCGCAGTCGAGGATACAACCGTTGTGTGTCTGGGCGACACGTACCCTGCCGCCAAGACCCGAGCGGTTTCCACCAGCTCTGAGGAGACAACGACATCAACGCGTCCCGCCAAAGGTACCAGACCCAGAACCGTGTCTGGCGCGTCAATGGGTGCAACCTCGACGTAGTAGCTTGTCGAGCCTGTGCGCTGAGCCACACCGGGAACAGAGGTGGCTTGCACCACGTGCCCTGCTCGCCGCGCAGCGGACACGACCCAGTTCATCAGAACGCCGCCACCTTCGCCGCCGAGCGCGGCCACCAAAATTCGTGTGACGTTGTCGCTCAAGCTCCTGCCCACCCGGTGAAGGTGCGGCGGGCCCAATTGCCTAATCGGTCCAAGAGGTTTGGGTTCGAGACAATATCCGCGCGCCAGAACGACGGGCAAAGGGTCGCGGCATGGGCCAGTTCCCCGCAAAGTCCGCAGCCGACGCAGCCATTGTCCACATAGGCCACCGGATCGGTCTTAAGCGGGTCCGCGGCTGGTTTGATCGTCAGAGTCGGGCAGCCCGACAGGCGCATACAAGAATGATCTCCGGTGCAGGTGTCTTCATCGACACCGAACCGTTGGCGTACGACGCGTTCGCCGTTCTTCAGCGCTTTCGCCCGTATTGGTTTGATCCGGCGTTGTCGTTCCAACTGGCATTCGCCTTCGGCTACGATCACTTTGAGCCCACCAAACGGCGTTTTGAAGGCATCCAGTAGGGTGTCGCGCATCTTTGAGACCTTGTAGGTATGCACTGTGCGCAGCCATTTGACGCCAACGCCCTTAAGCGCATCCTCGATCGTCGTCTCGCCATGGGTCGCGCTCTTTTCGGCTGACGCCAGTCTGAGATCTTTGTCGGGCGAACTGATCACCTCTTGCGTGCCAGTCGCCGAGGTATAGCCGTTCTTCATGATGACAAGCACGCCGTCGCCGCCATTAAGTAGGCGAGAGGTCACGCCGGACAAAAGCCCGTTGTGCCAGAACCCGCCATCACCCATCACCGCAAGTGGTCGTTTCTCCTGAAACGACGCCACCGAGGCATTGGAGGCGAGGCTCATTCCATAGCCAAGTATCGAGTTGCCAAAGTTGAAAGGCGCAAAGGTCGCAAAGGCATGGCAGCCGATATCAGCGGAATAATGCACGGGGCCGATTTCCTGCTGTGTCAGTTTGAGTGCGGCGAAAAACGGGCGCTCCGGGCAGCCCGTGCAGAAGTTTGGCGGTCTGGGCGGAACAGGCGCTTTGAGAAGGTCTGCCGCCTGCGCTTTTAGCACGGCAACTTCATCCGCATAGGCCGCGTCTTCAAGCCGGTTTCCAACTTGCGGCAAATGCCGGCGCAGGAACCGGCCAAGCCCTTCGGCGATCACCTCCGCCTTGTATTCACCCGCCATCGGCAGGACATCTTTGCCTGCAAGGACCGCGTCCGAGCCAGCACGGCGCAGGATCGTACCGATCTCTTGCTCGATGTATTCAGGCTGGCCCTCTTCCAGTACCAGAACCGCGCGTTTGTCAGAAGCAAATTCAAGGATTTCGTCTGGCACCAGAGGGTAGACAACATTGAGTACATAGATCGGGATGTCGGAATTGCCCTCAGCATCCGCCAGGCCAAGCTCATTCAACGCACGCATGAGAGAGTTGTAGAGCCCGCCTTGCACGATCAAGCCGACATCTCTTTGCTGACCCGCGAAAACCTCATTGAGTTCGTGTTCGGCTATAAAGCCCCTCGCGGCTTGCATCCGCTCCCCTGATTTCTTGCGCTCATGGCCGAAGGTCACCGGGGGATGCGCGAGACGCTCGTATTCATGGGGCGCGGGCTCTGCCAGAACCTCTTTCATCGAGACTTTTGCAGCCACATTGTCCTTGGTCTCAAACGTTCCCTGCACATGGCATGCGCGGATGCGCAGCTCCATCATCACCGGAGTGTTTGAGGCCTCTGACAGTTCAAAGCTGCGCTCCACCATGTTCACGATTGTGGGCAGGTTGGGACGCGGGTCCATTAGCCACAGCGTGGATTTCATCGCGTAGGCGTGGCTACGTTCCTGGATAACTGAAGAGCCTTCGCCGTAATCCTCTCCCAAAACGATGAGCGCGCCGCCCATCACACCGGGGCTCGCAAGGTTCGACAGTGCGTCTGCTGCGACGTTGGTGCCAACTATGGACTTCCAAGCGACGGCACCACGCGCAGGGTACATCACCGAGGCCCCAAGCATCGCAGCGGCCGAGGCTTCATTGGTACAGGCCTCAACATAGACCCCAAGATCGGCCATCTCTGGCGCAGCCTGCACCATCACATCAATCAAATGGGAAATAGGCGAACCCTGATAGCCGCCCACATAGGTCACGCCCGACTGCAGCAGCGCTTTTGTGACAGCAAGAATACCTTCGCCTTCAAACTTGTCACCATCGCCCAGCTTCAGTTTTTGGATTTCTTTTGCGAAAGAGACTTCCACCTGGGCACCCCTGTTACCTCAGTCAGACAACACTAGCCCCGGACCAAAAATAAAGTGAACTTTAATGTATGAATGATATGTATTCACCATGATTATAAACCTGAAAACGTTCGACCTTAACTTGCTGCGAGTCATGCTAGCCATTTGGGAGACGCGATCGATCTCGCGCGCCGCTGACATTATCGGGATGAGCCAGCCCGCCACGTCCAACGCCTTGGCGCGGTTACGGCAGGCCTTGGGCGATCCGGTGTTCGTGAGAACCAAAGAGGGCATGATCCCAAGTGCCGCTGCTGCGCGCGTGTTGCCCGAACTCAAACGACATGTTGAGGGGGTCTTCGCAGCCATCTCCGATGAAGGAGAGTTCACGCCTGCGACGAGCTCGCGCACCTTCACTCTATCGCTATCGGGGCTAGGTGAGTTAATGTTTATGCCCGGCTTGCTGGCATCGACCATTAAGCACGCGCCCAATATCCGGTTTCAAAATGCGCCGGTCGCTACCCAGAACTTGGCTGGAGCCCTTCGGACGAACCAAGTGGATCTTGCTATTGGGTTGATCGAATTGGGTAATGCGGACGTTGTTTCGGAGGACCTTTTTGAAGAAAGCTACGTTGTTGTTGCAGGTGCTGGTTTGCAGGACGCGCCGTCATCCATTGACGCATTGCACCATCACCGCTTCGTTCTTTCCGCTCCGGGAACGAGTTACGGCGACGACATTGAACGGCTTGTCCGACGGCTTGGATTAGAAGGGAAAATCGCGACCCGTTTGGCCCATATCTCCGCAATTGCGCCGCTCCTGTTTGATTTTCCGCTGCTTTCGTTTTTGCCGGAGCAATTTGCAAGCCACCTTGCCAAGACAGGGAACGTGAGAGTGCTGCCTATCGATTTAGAGCAAGACGCTATTCTTGTCCGTATGTTCTGGCACAGAAAGAACAATGAAGACCCTTCGCACCAATGGCTCCGCGAATGCGTTCAGTCATTGTTTTCCAGCAGCCGTTGACGGAAAACATGGCGAGAGTTTTGTGACCACCACGAATGTCCGCAAAGCGGGCTGCGTCTGCGGCATTTAGATCAAACAACTAACGTCGGCTTTGGGCCGTTAGTTGATGCATATCAGTTGGCGCTAGCCTGGATGCTGCGTCGCCTCCAACGGCAGTTCAGAGCCCATATTGTACATTCGTCATAGCGCAGCGAACGACCGCTTCTCAAGACGCGCTGGCGCGCCGTCCAGCGTTTAGAACTTCTGCGGGATTGGTGTCTTTTGACTATAGAGGTCGAGTGCTTCATAAGATTGTATCCAATCTGTCAGCTATAGACCTGGTCTGAGCAACCATGGCGACTGTCGAGAAATCACTATCGAGCTAGAAGACGCTTGAGATTGATGTGAGACACCCGCAGGCAATTCACGGCCTGGTCTGTGGATGTAGGACCCGTCAAATCAGACAAAACGGGTCAAAGATTGCTACCGGGATTCTTCCGCAATTTGTTTCTGCACGCGCCGAAAATCAAATGCCAACGCAAATACAGGTGAACTTCATGACTGACACTGAGAAGACATTTCGAAAACTCAGCCCAGAGACAGTTCGCAAAAAGACCGGTTTGAGCCGATCTGAAATGGCATCTGTATTGGGAATGAGCACGTCGGGATACGAAGATTGGGAGGAAGGTTTGCGCAAGCCCGGAGGAGCCGCGTACCGCTTGCTCTATCTCTTGGAGGCAGACCCCAACGGCGTGATCGAGAAACTGAACGCCGATCGGGGACCAACGACTAACGTCTAAGACGAGCAAGGCGAGACTGAAAGAGCTCAAGTCGATCGCTTTCTGCTGATCGAAGTATCAAGATCTGGTTGCAATTCTCCGAAGCAAATGCCGGTGACGCAACGCAATCGAACAACACTATGGATGTTTGACGATCACTTCGAACAGCATGAAGAAGCGGCGAGAAATGACCTCGCCGCTTCTCCATCCGGCCCCTCCCTTGGACTGCGCACTGCTCCGTTCTGCAGTGTGTACCAAAACCGGACGTCTCAAACTGAGAGCACCGTTGACCGAGGGATGCTTATTGATATGGCTTCGATCCGTGCTTTTTTCGGGCGTTTTCCGCAAATCGCTCCGCGCGCTCCAAGCGAGCGGCCCTGAGAGTTTCTGACAGGGTTCGTCGCTTTTCGGACTCCTCCATGACGATCTGCTTCGCAACCTGCGTCGTTCTCTCTTCGCGCGTCAAAGGAACTGCAGGTTTCCGGCGAAACAATCGCTCGGAATCAATCGGGTTTTCCTTGAGGCTCCTTGGGAGCGGGTTGTCGTCAAGGTCGTGGCCAATTGGAAATCGTGTATAGCGGCTCATGCGAGCGCCATATTGGCGGCAAAGTTGCGACCGTCGCCATCCGTCTCAATACTAAAAGTCACGTCTTGACCGTCAGCAAGCCGATCTATGCGAGCCGCATCCAGTGCAGATTTGTGGACGAACACATCCTTCTCGCCGTCCTCCAGTTGGATGAATCCAAAGCCTTTGGTGGTATCAAACCACTTCACAATGCCTTTCGTCATGCAAGAATCTCCCCGCGTCACTGTTGTCCACACATCGCGACAACCCGGCTAGGTCGGTTCAAAAAAGCAGACTGAAGTAGAGAGTGACAGCGTGCCGTTGGGAACAACGTTGCCAGATGCTCTTACCTGAGATCGCATGAGTTCACAAGCCGAACGACGGATCGGTGGACCGGAGAGCTGGACCTCCGGCATTGCAATGCGCCACAAAAGTGATTATCTGTCAAATTGTTAGACGAAGCACCTTTGAGATCGTGCTCACCGATCCTGCTTTGACTTCCAGCGCTTTCTACCGGAATAGTAGTCTCTGATCTCGGAGCGGTTCAGGCTGGAGGTCGCTTGGTGTTAGGTACAACAAACACAAATATCGATGCTCGAACGGCCCACCTGTGGTGATACGCAGGAGCGACCCGAACGACGGATTGAATGATCGGCTTGGAAAAAACCTCAGAGGCAAAAGGCTCGCTCGGGTTTGGAAAGACGTCCGTCACGTCTTGATGGGGCTGTTGCTGATATTGGGCATTACACTCGCCGTCGTTCTCTTGCTCGTTCCCGCCTAATAGCGGCCATTACCAACCATGGAGAAGAGTTTGGCTAAGACAAAAGAAGACAAGAAAAGGGGTCCGGGCGCACGTTTCGCAAGCGTCGGAGGTATCGTCGAAGATGAGTTCGGAAATTACAAAATCCGGGCCGGACGACTCAACGGCGTTTTCGTTGCACGGGCGTTCCCGAGGCACAGCGCAAGAAGCCAGGGTTTGATGGCAGAAACGACAGGCAAATCAGAAACCGATGCAATTGCGTCACTAAAGAGCTTGTTGGCTGAACGCGAAGAGAAACGGGTCACTACAAGAAGATGGGAGGAACGATCCCAGTCCTCTGTCCCCACGCAAGAAGAGTTTCTCGAAGCGCTTTTCCAAACAAACCTGTCGGCGGCCCAGCGATCTATCTTAAAGGCACATGCGTTGTCCGGCGAAGATGGATTGGTTGCAGTCTCAATCATGAACGCGGGCGGTTACAAATCCCAGGACGCTGCGATCAAAGCGCTTGCGAAAACAGGACTGCTGATGGCCGACTTCATCGGACTAGAGCTGCCAAAAGCAAATGGACAACTTCCGAACCCGGCACTTCGTGTCTTGGGGTTCCAAAAGTCAAAGGAAGCCGACGCGGCGTTGCATTTGGTTCTGCACCAGGAGTTGCGTGATGCTATTTGGCGGATGCACTAGCATGCTAACGCAATGCGAAGTTCTGCACGTTTCTCTGACAGGCAAAACCTAAATGCTGGAAAAGAAGAGTTTCCTCATCGAGAAAGTGTACGTGCCGTCTAAGCGGGCGAAAACGCTTGATCCGGGCAAAGTACTCGCTCTTGCAAATGACATTCTGGAGCACGGGCAGACTACCCCAATCCGCCTGCGCGCGGATGGTGAGCGCTTCGTTTTGATTGAAGGGCTGCACCGTCTTGAGGCCTTGCGCGCCTTGGGGGAAGAAATGGTGGAAGGTTATCTGGTGCGCGCCCGATTGCACTGACGGGTAGATCAGGCGGGTGTAGCCCGCGCCTCCGAGAATGACACCAGACGTTGCGCCGTCTCATCCCAGAGGTGCAATCGCACGCATCTAAGGCTCTCGCTAAGGGTGAGGCGCTGGCACTGTGTCAGCGCATCATGTTCAGTCAGAACTTCGCGCAATCTGTAGGACGGAATGCGGCTAGCCAGATGGTGTACATGGTGCGCGCCAATATCTGCCGTGAGCCAAGCCAAAACGCGCGGAAGGTCGTAGTATGAACTGCCTTCAAAGGCAGCTTTCTGAACATTCCAATCGGCATCATGTTCCCAGGCCGTTTCTTCGAACTGATGCTGAATGTAGAACAGCCACATACCAACAGACGCGGCGAGCATTGTGGTGGGCAGGAAGACGAAAATCAGGACCTCCATACCTCCAAAACGATAGAGCACGGCGAGCAGTAGCGCGATCATGAGATTGGTTCCAAAGGCACTAAGCCAGTAGCGAAGCCCGGCGCGCATCAGGCCGACCGGGAGCCGATACTGGAAAAAGAAGATGTAGATGGGTGCAATGACAAAAAGGAACAGCGGATGGCGCAAGACCCGGTATTGCAAACGCCCGATTGAACTGCGCGCTCTGTATTCCTTCACGGTGAGCGTGGGAATGTCCCCGATGCCCCTTTGGTCAAGGTTTCCAGATGCTGCATGGTGGGTCGCATGGTTTCTGCGCCAGACGTCGTATGGCGTGAGCGTCAGAACACCCAGAAAACGGCCAATCCAGTCACCCAACGCCCGGCTTTTCAGGAATGACCCATGACCGCAATCGTGCTGGATCATGAAAATACGTAGCAAAAATCCCGCGTTCACGAGTGCAGTGCCGACGGCAAGTATCGTGCTGAACGACAGCGCCGCCCAGGCCAAGGCCCACAGAAATGAGAATGGAACCAAAGTCACAGCGAGTTCGAAAATCGCACGCGACAAGATAGGTTTGCGATACGGGGCCAAGACCCGCGACCAGTCATGAGGCTGCAAATAGGCTTCCTATGAAGAAATGGGTATGGTCATGAAGAAACGGGCGCTCACTCGAACGCCCGTTTCTTCAGTTCAAGCCAAAGCGAGATTGATCGCGCTTTCGCGACCGTCGCGGCCTTCTTCGATGTCGAAGGTCACTTTCTGATTGTCGGCGAGGCCAGTCAGGCCAGAACGCTCAAGCGACGAGATATGGACGAAGACGTCCTTGCCGCCCGTATCCGGTGCGATGAAGCCGAAGCCTTTTTGGGTGTTGAACCATTTCACGGTGCCGTTGGCCATATCCGTGGTCTCCTGTTCTATTGCTGCCCGCAGAATGCGGCAACCTGGCAAAGTCAGACTGGGTCGATCGACTGAGCGCCGAATGAACGGAGGCAGAGGTTCGAAAAAGAAAAACGATAGCCCGTTGCAGATGAACCCTTTCGTCGTGAACCACAATAGCCGTGACAAAATTACTTGGTGCGTTGCTCATTTCTACTTCTAGAGACATACTGTTTGACTTTGCGCTCTTCAGACACCACCTAACCCACGTGTCATCGCTCTGCCGCGTGAGCAGGCGGGTCCATATCCGCCCCCGGCCGTGACGCACAGTTTTCCCACATCACGTAGGGGGGACGCCGCCCGGCGCGGCTCTCAACACATCCGGTGTCGTGAGCGAATGCGCGGGTGCACCCCAACCGGGCGTTCAAGCGCGCTCCGGTGACGCCGGACAGTGTTCCGGTCAAGGATTGATATGAATTTTGCAGAACTCGGGCTGAACGCCCGCTTCGTCTCACGGCTCGGTGCCTTGGGACTGAAACAACCGACGCCGATCCAAACCAAATCCATCCCTCACGCGCTTCAAGGTCGCGATGTGCTCGGCATTGCACAGACCGGCACAGGCAAAACGGCGGCCTTCGGTATCCCGCTGGTGGTAGCGCTTTCTAAACGGCAGGAAAAGACAGCGGCGAAATCCGCACGTGGCCTGATCCTGGCACCAACGCGCGAATTGGCGACACAAATCGTTGATACGCTGCGCAGCCTGACGGCTGACTTGCGCATCACGCTTGTCGTGGGCGGCAAATCGATCAATGCTCAAGCCCAGCGTTTGTCCCGCGGAACGGACATTCTCGTGGCAACGCCGGGACGCTTGATCGACCTGATGGACCGTTCTGCCGTCGACCTAAGCCGCACGCGCTTCCTAGTCCTAGACGAGGCCGACCAGATGCTCGACATCGGCTTCGTCCACGCGCTCCGCCGCATTGCCCCGACCCTGAGCAAAGACCGCCAGACCATGATGTTCTCCGCGACTATGCCAAAGTCCATGGCGGCGTTGTCGCAAGACTATCAGACTGATGCTGTACGCGTCGAAGCAGCGCCTCCCGGAAAGGTTGCTGACAAAGTGAGCCACGCTGTTCATTTTGTGACTCCTGACCAGAAACAGGACTTACTTATCTCCTTGCTTGACGCACATCTCGATGACCGCGCGCTCGTGTTCACGCGCACAAAACATGGTGCCGAGCGCTTAATGAAACATCTCGAAAAGGTCGGGTTTGCTGCAATCTCCATCCATGGCAACAAAAGTCAGGGGCAGCGCGATCGCGCCATCGCCGCTTTCAAGAGCGGGTCGGCACGCGTTCTTGTCGCCACCGATGTGGCCGCGCGCGGTATCGATATTCCGGGCGTTGGATACGTCTACAATTTCGAACTTCCGAATGTGCCTGAAAACTACGTCCATCGCATCGGACGAACCGCCCGCGCGGGCCGCGCGGGTCAGGCCGTCGCCTTTTGCACGGCCGACGATATGAGTGAGTTGAAGGCGATCGAGAAAGTTCTCGGGACGCGGATCGAGGTTGCGGGCGGTGCGCCATGGCTCGGCGCCGATCGGCCAAAGTCCAAGGTAAAACGACGCCCCCGCCGACGCTCAGGGCGAAGACCTCAACGCATGGCGGCTTGATGCAAATGCTGGCGCCCGCCCCAAGAGACTTCAAATGCTTCGGAGGACAAAGGCGATGAAACTGAAAAAGTGAACCGTCCCGGGTTTACCGGAGAGTAAAACTCTCGAAGGATGAGCCCTATGGAGAAGAAAAAGTTACCCCCGAAGTACACGGCTGAGTTTCGCGCGCGCGGCATTCGGCTTTATAAAGATCATCGCGCAGATTACGC
>JAJDZT010000024.1 GCA_022824525.1 Silicimonas sp.
TGTTTGCAATCAGCAACAGGGCGGGCAAAGCCGAAACGGGATCACGCAATCACTGCCGAAAAAGCCGAACCCGAACCCGGATGACATGCCGGCACGTCAAACACCGCGTCAAAACCCGCAGAGAAAAAATTAGCCGTGGCACATCCGGCATCGGCACATTTTCCAGAAACGCCCGAAAAGCACCCCCATCCTCCGCCGCCTGATGTGCGGCAATGCCCCGATGCAGAAGACCTTCATCCGTCGCCACGAGAAGCCTTCGGTGTCCCAACATCTGGGCCTCGGACCAGGCAAGGAGCGCCACAGCAAAATCCGAATGCTGCGCAGGCAACGTCATGGACGCAAAGAAAGCATTCGAGGCAAATTCCGGATGCTTGGCACAGGCCTCCCAGAGCGCCAGAAGGCGGTGGCGCATCCGACTTTTTTCTTCGCTGCGCCGCTTGTTCCAGTTGTGAAGGTCTTTGGGCGCGGCGCCATCGACGTACCGGTTCAGACTCCGCGCCTTAAACCCGCGTTTTCTGACCGACGACATCATGGACTTCGCTAGAGTGGTTTTGCCGCTCCCCGACAGACCGATGAATTCAACATACATTCAGCCGACTTTGCGGCACAGAACATGGTGAATACGCGAGTTTATGTCAGCTTCCTCTTTCACCAACCGCTTCTCTTCGATCTCCAGTCCATGGCTGGAAAGAAGCTCCCGGTTCATGTCAGCGGACATACTGGAGTGCCAGACTTCGTCACCATCCGGCACCCGCCCTCCTTCAATGGCCTCGCCCAGTTGAAGAATGAGGTATGTCCGTGAGACACGCGCAAACTCGGCCAAGGCTTTCTTGGCATCTTCAAAAAGAATGATGTCGCGGAGGAAGCGAGTGCTGACGAGCAGATCAAACTCGCCGTCCGAATACGGCAGCGCCATCGCGTTCCCGGTTGTCGTCTCACAAGCTGCGAAAGCTTCCGACCCAAGCGCCCGCTCAGCCGCACCAAGCATTTCGTGCGATGCGTCGAGACCGGCAATTGTATATCCGCGCTCTCGGTAAAGCGGGACAAACCGGCCCGTGCCAAAGGGGATATCCACGACCTTGAGGCCTTTTGGAAGTTGATCGAGCAGTCGTCCCATCTCTTCATGCTCGACATGCCACCAGTCTTGCTTTTTCCGCTTGCGCTCGTATCGCTCGGCGGCCTTCCCATAGTACCTGTCGCCTTTGGCATATGTATTCTTTGAAACGGTCGCCTGATCCGCCATATGGGCACCCTCTCCCTTGTTTGTGCGGGCCGCAGATAGTTCGCTCGAGCCGCACTTTAGGCAGCAGAGTCACGATTGGCCAGTGCCCTCACTCTCGCGGCAATTCCAGCTTCAAGATGCTTTCCATTTGGCCGATATGCTCTACCGTTCTGCCGAGGAAAACAGGAGACCACTCATGAAAACCGCCAAAGACTTTCTGGAAGAAGCCCATGCTGTCGTGCCGAAGATCAGCACCGAAGATGGGATTGCCAAGCACAAGGCCGGCGGCTCGGTCTTCGTGGACGTCCGCGACCCCGGCAGCATCGCCGAAACCGGCACCATCGCCGGTGCAGTCCGCGCGCCACGCGGGATGATCGAGTTCCACGCCGATGAGGCGATGGAGGCGTTCCATATCGATCATCTGAAGAAGGACGCGGATCTGGTCCTCATTTGCGGCGCAGGCGGTCAGGCGGCTCTTGCTGGCAAGACGTTGAAGGAGATGGGCTTTACCAACGTCTCCAACGTCGGAGGCTTCAAGGCGTGGAAAGACGCGGGCGGCCCGGTCGAGGACTAGGTCTTTCGAATTCTATTGCATCCCTGACCGCTGCCTGAAATCGTAGATTCCAACGCGGTCAGCGATACTTAGTTGAGTTTGCATTTCGAGAAGCCCCTTAACGGAAGCTGTTGTAGGGCAGGTACTTCACGGGTGTGCCGGGCGTGACGTCCATTTCACCGTCCGGCAATTCCACCAGCCCGTCTGCCCAGGCGAGACCCGATAGCCGCCCCGACCCTTCCGATTTGAACACCTCTGCGCGCCCGTCCCTGATCCGGGCGCGCAGATATTCCCGCCGCCCCGGCTTCTTCCGTTTTTCGAAGGCCGCTGGCACCAAGAAGCCCTGAGGCTCTTTCCACCCTTCGCCCCCCAGAACGCCGAACGCCGGTCGTGCAAAGATCATCGTGCAGACGAGCGCCGCCACCGGATTTCCTGGCAGCCCGAACACCGGCACGCCTTTCCAAATCCCCAATGCCAAAGGCCGCCCTGGCTTCAGGGCTATCCGCCAATCGGCGAGACTGCCCGTTTCTTCCAGAAGGGCAGACACGTGATCCTCATCTCCGCCCGATGCACCGCCTGAGGTCAGGATGACGTCGGAGCGCTCTGCGGCTGCGTCGAGTATGCGCCGCAAAGCTACCCGGTCGTCAGGCGCATGGCCGAGGTCCACGGGCGACATGCGCCAATCTTCAATCAGGGAAAGAAGCATGGGGCGGTTCGCGTCAAAGGTACGCGCAGGATCAAAGCTCTCCCCTGCGCTTGCCAGTTCGTCACCCGTCGACAGCACACCGACCCTCAAGGGGGCATAGACGGATACATCGGTAACGCCGGTGGCGGCCAAAAGCGCAAGTTCGGTCGGGCCAAGTCTTGTTCCGCTCGCGAAAATGACATTCCCAGCTTGCACATCCTCGCCAGCCTTGCGCGTGTTTGCGCCGGATTTGATCGGACCCTTGAAGGCGATGCGCGAACCGTCGGACGAGACGTCCTCTTGCAAGACGACCGTGTCTACACCGTTCGGAAGAAGGGCGCCGGTCAGGATACGGACTGCCGAGCCAAGCGGTACCGTGCCATCAAACGGCGCTCCCGCAGCCGCGCGACCTTCGACAACCGGCAACAGTTGGTCGCCATCCCCGGTGGCCGCATGCGCCATCCCGTATCCGTCGACTGCCGCGTTCGCCCCGGGGGGATTGGACCGGAGCGCTTTCGCGTCGGCGGCCAGTATGCACCCATTGGCTTCGGCTGCCGGAACGATCTTTTCGGAAACAACACGTGTCAGGCGATCTTTGAGGCGATCCAAAGCGTCATCTACCGGGGTCCAATCGACACCGGGCGGCAGTGCAAAACAGTCGTTTTTCAACTGCGGGGGCTTCAGGTCCGACATGCAGCCTCTTGTAGTTCTTGTTCATGCCCAAGACCAAGAATCCATCCTTCCTCGGGCGCGGTCACGTCCAACATCGCCGCCAGTCGCTCAGGAGGCAATCCCGCAAGGGCACGAGACAGCAACAGCACCTGGGCGCGATCCCGGATCAGGTCATTTGACCTCTTCACGACCGGATCAATCAGAGACGGCCAAATCTCGACAAAATGGACTGGCGCGGGCTTCTTCTCGAACGGCCAGACCGCGATTTGATGAGGAAACGCATCTCGCACTCGTTGGAGGGCGGCCATGCCTGTCATAACCTGTCCGCCGACGGCGCCGGCACCCCCCATCTGCCAACACGTAAAGGCGCCTTTTGCAATCTCCTCGGCATGACGGCGTTCTCTTTGGCCATGCGCGCGCCGATCACGACCTTTGCGCGGCAGATGGGGAACGTCGGCCTTTGCGCCGTTGAACCAGAACGGGCCGACGCCCGGAAACAGCGCATTCAATTCCCCGGCCAATTGGAACCGGTTGTTGGTTTTCGGCGTGTCGATCAACGCGTCCCGATACATGGCCCAGACCGCGAGTGGGTCGGAAGACCCGGTGACGTGCTCCGCGAAGCCCTTTGGATAGCCGAACGGGAAGTCGAAACCGATGAGGAGGCGGCGATTTGCGGCAATCTCACCAGAGATGGTATCTTCGAGCCAGTCGATTGCGCGGTCTCGGTTGCGAAAATAAAGCGGTTCAATCGTTTGTTTGCCAAGCTGCCCCGCAGCCCAGACAGCGTCTTTCCTTGGCTTCGGACCTGTATCATTTCCTGAGGACCAATCGACCACAACGAAGCTGTCGAACGCGTTCACAAACCCAACTCATCCGAAATGAAGTCGGCGATCGCCTTGGTGTCGTCGAGATCGAAGGTGGTCCGTCCGGTCACCGTCGCCGCGCTGTCAGACGCAATGGCGCGGATCGTTTCGTCGTCTGTTGCAATGAGAGGACTGCCGGTTTCAGCGCGGTGCGCTTCCACCTTTGGGTGCCTCTCGCGCTTGAAACCTTCCACCAGGACCAGATCGACCGGGGAAAGCTTCGCGAGAAGTTCGTCCAGAGTGGCCTCTTCCGCACCGCGATGCTCATGCATCAAGGCCCACCGTTTGCGGGACGACAGCAGAACCTCGGTCGCGCCTGCTTCCCTGTGGCGATAGCTGTCTTTGCCTTTCTGGTCGACGTCAAAGACATGGTGCGCGTGTTTGACAGAGGATACGGAGATGCCGCGTGCGACAAACTCGGCCAGAAGCCGTTCCATCAACCCGGTTTTGCCGGAGTTCTTCCAACCGGTGACACCCCAGACCTTCATGCGCGCTCCATTAATCGTTGGGCTTCCGCCAGATCATCAGGTGTATTGACGTTGAAGAACGGATCGAAACCAAGCGCCGGAAAGTCTGCCATCGCGGTGCCATGACTGTCGGTCCACTGCACGACCTTGCGGACTCCCTCTTCGAGGGCGCGGCGCAGATCATCGCGAAGATCGACCGGCCAAAGCCCGAAAGTCGGGTGGCGGCCGTTTTCGGTACGTGCAAGCGCGATCGGTTTGTCTTCGGTTTCAGCGGCCAACATCAGGCGCGGCACCAGGTCGGCGGGAAAAAACGGCGTGTCGGCGGCGGCGGTCACGATATGCGTCGCCCCTTGCTCTGCCGCCCAATCGAGGCCGGCAAGAACACCGGCGAGCGGGCCGGGATAGTCTCCGATACTGTCCGGCAAAACCGGCAAACCGTAGTCTTCAAAACGAGCAGGGTCACCATTGGCATTGAGGGCGACATCGGCAACCTGAGGCGACAAACGCTCGATTACATGGGTCAGGATCGGTTTGTCTCCAAGCGTCAGCAACCCTTTGTCGCCGCCGCCCATCCGTGTGGCCAGTCCGCCCGCCAGAATGATGCCATACGGTTGGGTCATGCTGAACGCCATGCTTCAAGCTGCGCTCGAAAGTCTTGCCCGCTCAATCCTTCAGGCAAATCAGAGTCAGATACGGGATAGACCCATACACCGACACGAAGCCCTGTGCCGGTCGAAAGCTGCACGACTTCATCAATCGCCGACCAATTGTATCTTGTTTTTGAATTGCGACAGTCGATGAGGAATTCGTCCTCGGAGAAATGAAACATAATGGGTTTGCACTTTTCGCGCGCCGCGTTTTGCATCGCAGTGACATGGCGGAGGTTCAAGCGTCCCGCGAGCACACTGTAAAGCAAGGCCGCGAATGCTCCTATCAGAACCGGATAGACAGCAAGCCCCGCATTTTCTCCCGCAAAGAGAGCACCTGCCAACGAGAACGAAACGACAAGAATGAGGAACAAAACCAGCCAACTTATGATCTTGTAAGAAAGCGGCATGGACTTCACGGGATAGCATCCACCCTCTCGTTCCAGAGCGGGGGGATAGCTAGGAGTAAGTTTGATTGGCTCGCTCACGCCTTTGCCCCTTGTAGATGACTCATTGTCTCTTCCATTCTCGAAATCGCGCTCGGAATGTCGTCGCATTGATTGCGTCTGGCAAGGCACGGTCCGGCACTGCGACCATCGCGCTTCTCCACTTTGGGCGGTCGTGAGAAAAGGTCAGGGTGACGGTATCGGTGTCAGGTGTCGCGGAGCGGTCTTTCACACGCTTAACCCTCCGCACTCTTGCGTCGGTGCTTGCGGTCCTCCGCAGAAACATGTGCCGGATCGGCATCGCGGATAAGGCGCTCTTCACCTGAAAGGCACATGAAACGTTGCCCGCGCATCCGACCGATCAGGGTCAAACCGACCTGCCGCGCAATATCCACGCCCCAGGCGGTGAAGCCGGATCGGCTGGCAAGAACGGGGATGCCCATATGGGCGCATTTGATCACCATCTCCGACGTGAGCCGTCCGGTGGTATAGAGGATCTTGTCCGCTCCACCGACGCCTTCCGACAGCATCCAACCGGCGATCTTGTCGACGGCGTTGTGGCGCCCGACATCTTCCATATAGACCAGCGGCCGATCCTGCTGGCAGAGGACAGTGCCGTGGATCGCGCCCGCTTCAAGGTAAAGCGACGGTGTGCGGTTGATCGTGGAGGCAAGCGTGTAGAGCCAGCTCGTGCGGACGTCCGCGGCCGGAAGCGTCAGGTCTTCCAGCCCTTCCATCATGTCCCCGAACACCGTGCCCACAGCGCATCCACTGGTGCGGGTCTTTTTCTGGAGCTTCTCTTCGTAGACCGTTGTGCCGTCGGTGCGGACGACCACGGTTTCCAGGTCGTCATCGTAGTCCACGCCCTTGACCGTTTCATCCGACCCGAGCATCCCCTGGTTTTTCAGGAACCCAAGGGCGAGATACTCCGGATAGTCCCCGATGGTCATTGCCGTCACGATTTCCTGACCATTGAGGAAGATCGTGAGCGGACGTTCTTCCACCACCGCTATCGTTTGGGTGGCACCACTTTCGTCAGTCCCCTCGATAGGTCGCGTAAGTCGGGCAGACCCCGGGTTTGGAGCAATCAGATAATGATCGGTGCCATCACGCGACATGATTTGTATCCCTCTCCCGCCTGCGCTAGGCGTCTAGCCAGAGATTAGGGCGAGCCCATGGCCACCACCACCCGAAATTCCGCCTTCCGCGCCGGGTTCCTTGCCGGCCTGCCGTTTTTGCTGATCGGCGTTCCGTTCGCAGTTCTTTTTGGTGTGGTCGCAACCGAAGCCGGTTTGAGCATCACGCAGACCATCGGATTTTCGTTTCTGGTGATTGCCGGTGCGTCCCAATTCACGGCGATCCAGTTGATGACGGAAAACGCGCCCGTCTTCATCGTTCTCGCCGCCGCGTTGGCGGTAAACCTTCGGATGGCGATGTATTCGGCGAGCCTTCAGCCGCATCTTGGTGGCGCGACGCTGCCGCAACGCGCACTGGCCGCCTATCTGAATGTTGATGCGAGCTACGCGCTTGGCATCCTGAAGTTTGAAGAGAAGCCGGACTGGCCGGTCACGGACAAGTTTCTCTATTTCTGTGGCACGATGGTTCTGATGTTCCCGCTTTGGGTCATCGGCACATGGATCGGGGCGGCGGCTGGCGACGCGCTTCCCGAAGGCCTCGACCTGGACTTTGCGATGCCGATCATGTTCCTCGCCCTCACCGCGCCGATGGTCAAAACGCTGGCGCATCTGGGCGCGGCCGTCACTTCGATCGTGGGCGCTTTGCTGTTGTCATTCCTCCCGTCAGGGGTGGGCATTCTTTTTGCGGCAATTGTTGCGATGGCCGTCGGTGCCGAGATTGAGCGGAGGCGGACGTGAGTTATTCGGACGCCACGATCTGGGCCATCATCGCGATCCTCGGGGTCGGTACATACCTGATCCGGTTCTCGTTTCTGGGTCTGGTCGGGGACAGGAAGATGCCGGACTGGGTATTGCGACACCTGCGTTATACCCCGGTTGCGATCTTGCCCGGTTTGGTCGCGCCACTGGTGTTCTGGCCCAAAGCCACGGGAGGTGATCCGGACCCGGTTCGGTTTGCAGCCGCAGGCGCGACTGTGGTGGTGGCGTGGTGGACCAAGAACATGCTCGCAGGGGCGGCGGCGGGGGCCGTCACGTTGACGTCGCTCCTTTGGATGACGTGAGTCGATGGATCTTTCCGACGCGCGTTAGCCTCTCTTTGCCCGAACCAGAATATCCTCATTTCGATCGGGATCGTCGTCCGAGATCACCCGTGTGGAAACGCCGAGCAGCATGCCAAAGCGCTCGCTGGTTGCGTTTGGGAAGTACGTCACCTGCATGGACTCGAAACCTCGAATGCCCTTGAGGACACGGTTGATGGCAATTGAGCACTGTGCTTTCGGAACAGCTCCATAGGTCTTGGCGGCGCGTGCGATCTGTTCTGCCTGTTCAGGCGTCACGCGTAGACGCTGCTCGATGACATCGAAGGTCTCACGCGCGTGATAATCGAGATAGATCGCAAGAACGCGCGGTGTGATCCCGTGGTGGACATCGTTCCGCTCCGGCGCGAACGGCAGGCTGAAAGTGCCGGCCGGGTCGAACAGGATGCGTTCGCGTTTGGTGGTGATCAGAAGTCCGGAA
The DNA here is from genome assembly GCA_022824525.1 of Silicimonas sp. Classification (GTDB taxonomy): domain Bacteria; phylum Pseudomonadota; class Alphaproteobacteria; order Rhodobacterales; family Rhodobacteraceae; genus JAJDOD01. The sequence continues at coordinate 8,210 of JAJDZT010000024.1, forward strand.
TGTGCCCCGGAACCGTTACGTGTGCTGACGACAGTAAACAGTCGTATCTCCGGCCCGGAGGTGGGCGCATGACTGTACTTCCTGACGGCATCATCGGATGCCCAGCGCGGCTCTGCCGCACCGCAGGCAGTCAGAAGCAAGCAGCAGAAGGCGGCGACCCAGCGCCGCGCTGTCACGAGTTGAAGATCGCGAGGAAGATGAGGATGCCAATGCTGACAATGGCAACGTTCTTCGACCAGGTGATGAAGCCTGCAAAGGTCTTCTCCTGAACCGAGATATCCATTTCGCCGTGCTTGTGGTCGGACATTCGTCTTACTCCGTTCCTATCCGAAAAGGTCCGTAACTTATCCCAGTGCCCCTGTCACCCTATGAATCGTGCTGCTTATGGCCGCAGGTTACGAGCTATCCGAGCCAAGCTTCACCGAAGACAGTTGAGGGTTTCACTGTGGGCGCAAACCAGCGGTTCAGCAGTAAAAAATCGCCGAGATCGCGTTCCAACCGCTCTGCAGGAGGAAGTGCCGCATCTAGGCGATTGGTTTTTGCCACAACATGTCCCACAACATGCCCATGAGTTATGACCTGAACGTGTGGATGTGCACGAACCACGGCGAATTTTTTCTGTGCATGATCGTCTATTTTTACATTGGGTTTTCTGAACCGGCTGGACATTCTTCTGTCAACCGTCTATGACGTTTTCTGACTGAACTCGAATCAGAGGCCGCAATGGATCTCTCGAACCTG
>JAJDZT010000099.1 GCA_022824525.1 Silicimonas sp.
AATCAGGGGGACGGCCGCCGCCGCGTCGCGGTCATTGACCGTCAACCGAACCAGTTCGGATCCCGCACGCGTCAAGGCCTCGACTTGCGCTACCGTCGCGGCGACATCGGCGGTGGGAGTGTCGGTCATGGATTGCACGGCGATGGGGTGGTCGGTGCCGAGCATGACCGAGCCAATCCGTACTGCCACGGATTTTCGGCGGGGGGAAAGCATGGAATCCGGCTCGCTCATGAGGACAGGCGTAAAATTGTTCGACTTTCAGGTCAAACCGGAATTATATGTGATGCTTTCCGATTTGCGCGGTGTTTTCGTGACGGGAACCGATACCGGAGTGGGGAAAACCTGGGTTGCGGCCCATTTGATCCGGGATTTGCGCGAGCAGGTGCCGGAGGTTCGCCCCCTGAAGCCCGTGGAGTCCGGTTGCGTGGCAATCGATGAGGCTTCAGGCGAGGAATTGCGGGCGCTGGATGCAGAAGCCCTGCGCGAGGCAGCGCGATTGGCGAAGACGGAGCCGGTGGTGCGCTACAAGTTACGCGCCCCGATCGCGCCGATGCTGGCGGCACGGCAGGAGGGGCTGGAATATCGGTTGCAGGACCTGGTCGGTTTCTGCCGCCGGGAAGGGTTGCTGGTCGTCGAGGGGGCAGGGGGATGGAGGACGCCCTTGGCAGAGGACGGAGACGTTCAGGCGCTCGCTTCGGAGTTGGGGTTGCCGGTCTTGGTCGTGGCCGAGGATCGGCTGGGCGCGATCAACCAGGTCCTGTTGACCTGCGAAGCGGTGCAAAAGTCGCACTGCCAGCTGGCGGGCGTCATTCTCAACCAAATAAGGCCGAGTACCGGAGATTTCGGAAATCTCCCCGTCCTCGAAAGCCGGCTTGGCGAGGTGCCGGTATGGCAGACCCGGCACGAACAATGGCTCGATGAGAAGCAGGCGCGCCACGTGATGGCCACCTTCGCGACGATCCCGGTGGGCTGCTGATGCCGGAACTGCCGGAAGTCGAAACGGTGCGCCGCGGAATTGCGCCGCACCTGGTTGGAGAAGTCATCGACCGGATGGTCATCCGACAACGGCAGTTACGCTGGCCGATCAGCCGGGCACTTCCGGTTGCAGCGGCAAACCAGCACGTCCATGCGGTCGAACGCCGGGCCAAGTACTTGTTGATTGAACTGGACGACGGACACCTGATCTGGCACCTGGGAATGTCGGGCTCGTTCCGGGTCCTCAAGAATCCTCCTCCGCCGGGCACGCACGACCATGTCGATGTCTGTCTGAAGAAGGGCGCCACGCTGCGATTCCGGGATCCGCGGCGGTTTGGCAGCCTGCATTGGACCCGCGCCGACCCGCTGCGGCATCGATTGCTGAGGGATCTCGGCCCGGAACCCTTGGGAGAAGAATTCAGCGGGGAATGGCTGTATGCCCGGTCGCGGGGACGCTCCGGCGCCGTCAAGAACTTCCTGATGGATTCGAAAATCGTGGTGGGGCTTGGCAACATCTATGCCAGCGAGGCGTTGTTCGAAGCGGGAATCTCGCCGGTTCGCGCCGCCGGGCGGGTGGGTCTGAATCGTTACCGGCGGTTGGCCGGGGCCGCAAGGGTGGTCCTGGGTGAGGCGATAAAGGCGGGCGGGACGACGTTGAGGGATTTTATGAAGGCGGAAGGGGAACCGGGCTATTTTGCGCAGAAACTTCAGGTATACGGGCGGGCCGGCGAGGCATGCCCCCGGTGCGGGGAGCCGGTGCGCAGCCGGGTGATCGGGCAACGCTCAAGTTTCTACTGCCGGCAATGTCAGCGGTGATCCGCGTTCCTCCCGCGCAGGCCGAAGATGAAATGCCTGCTCGACATGAAGCGGGCGAAAAAACTCAAGGAAGTAAGCGTTGGGAAATCCGGGCAGCAGATTTGCCGCCTTATGCCGTCTTCCCGGCCGAGCTGGCTTTTCCTTTGGCTGCCTGATGCAAAGAAGAGGGGAGAGGGAAATGTACGTTCTCCTCGATTCCGTCCATTGTGGAGACTTCCAGTTCGGCATGCTTCCGCAATGCTTCAATGACATCCTGCACCAATTCCTCGGGGGTCGAGGCCCCGGCGGTAATCCCGACAGACTCTTTCCCGCGTAGCCATTCGGGATCAATCGCCGAGGGGTCTTCGATCAGGTAACTGGATACTCCGCTGTCGGATGCGACTTCGCATAAGCGATTGGAATTGGAACTGTTCTTCGCGCCGACCACGAGAATCAGATCCACCTGCTCGGCAAGCGCGCGCACGGCGGCCTGGCGATTCTGGGTGGCATAACAAATGTCCTTGACATCCGGCCCGGCAATATCCGGGAAACGTTTACGCAACGCCTCGATAATCTCCCGCGTATCGTCGACCGATAAAGTGGTTTGGGTGATATAGGCGACTTTTTCCGGGTGTTGCACGTCGAGGGTTTCGACATCCTCTACGGAGCTGACCAGGAAAACGGGCCCCGAGATCCGGCCGAGAGTTCCCTCTACTTCGGGATGGTTTTCATGGCCGATCAGGATGATGTCGTAGCCTTGCGCAGCATAGCGCTGCCCCTCTTTATGAACTTTCGAAACCAGAGGGCACGTGGCGTCGATGGATTGAAGATTCCGCCGCGAAGCATCCTGCTCCACTTTCTGCGACACGCCATGGGCACTGAACACGGCCACCGCCTCATCCGGGATTTGTTCGATTTCATCCACGAATTCGACACCTTTCGCTTCCAGATTCTCTACAACCCTACGGTTATGGACAATTTCATGCCGCACGTAAATGGGAGAGGCATGAAGTTCCAGCGCCTTCTCAACGATTGTGATGGCGCGGTCGACACCGGCGCAAAAACCGCGTGGCTGAGCCAGGATTACTTTCATCATGTCTTTGTGGGCCCCGCTTTCAGGGTTACATTGTGCCAGATTTGCACCAAATACGGCAGGTTCGTCACGGTTGCGCTTGCGGGAGGCAGTCCACCTGAGTGCGCGGAAGTTTGGAGGCCAGTGCCCCGAAGAGCGCCTTCAAAGCCAAGTTGGAGCGAACCGATGCGTTGGTGACGGCGACAACAGCCCGTACGCTGCGGCGCGAGATTTTCACCTCCTGCCCGCTATGGAAAGCGGGAGTTGCATGAATGCGGCGCAGGGTCAGAACCGCCATTCCCAATGCCCACAGGCAGTGCAGGCGAATGCCGGTTTCGTGACGAGGGATAAGGGTAATGAACCGGAGTGCATTTTCCAGGTGGCAACGGGCGACCGCCACGAGTTCGGTCAATCCCTTGGCGAAAGCGGGATTGGCTTCCCCAGCGGACATGGCGCTCAAATCGTAACCTGCGGCCTGGAAGACGTCGCGCGGCAGCCAACAGGCACCGCGGCGTTGATCCTCCCACATGTCCTTGAGGATGTTCGTCATCTGCAATCCTTGCCCGAACGAGACCGATAACGTGAGAAGTTCCTCGCGCCGTTCATTTATCTCCGCGGAATAGTCACAAAAGAGTTCCGTCAGCATCTCGCCGACGACCCCGGCGACATAGTAGCAATAGCGATCGAGATGGGACAGATTTTCCAGGCCGTCGGAAGTTGCGTTCCGTTGGAATTCGGACATCCCTCGTGCCATGATTTCCACGCAACGCTCAAGGATCTTTCGCTGGTTGGGGCGGAATCCATGAGCAATCCGGATGACCCGGTCGGTATTGGCGATCAGATTATGTTCGTCCTCGGTGGTCGATGCGGACAGAGAGGAACCGAGTTCACTTGCGAAAGGTTCTACGTTTTCACGGCCGGCGACGACATCAATGAAGCGCTCTGAGAATATTTGCTTTTGTTCCGGGGGCAGGCTGGGTTCATCTTCGATGGTGTCGGTAATCCGGCATAGGAGATAGGCATTGCCGACCACGTCGCGCAATGCGTCGGGGAGCCGGGGTATTGTGAGGGCAAAGGTGCGGGAAACACCTTGCAAGATGGCGTCCTGATAGGCGAGGTCGCCGTCACTGTCTTGCAGACTCTTCGAGATGGAAGTAGGCATGCGAACCGGAATCCCGTTCGTTGTGTACCGTCGCCCGGTTTACGGCACCTTATCCGCAGAGCCTGAGGTCAGCCATCGCCCGAGCGAACGCAGCAAGTCGGCCTGGTCTCCAAACACGTCGAGTGCCGCCAGTGCTTCCACACCTAGATCGGAGAGCTTCTTGCGGCTTGCTTCGACGCCGAGAAGGACCGGATAAGTCGGGCGCGTTCCGTCGCTGGCAAGCTGGGCATCCTGCTCCATATCCTCGAGATCGTCACGCACTTGAAAGGCCAGACCAATTTTTCTCGCATACGTGTCCAGCGCGTCTCTTTGCTCTGGGCTGGCCTGCACCAGTTCCGTCGGCAGCATGATCGAGGCATGGAACAGGCATCCGGTCTTGAGTCGATACACTTCATTAAGCAAGTCGATTTGGTACTCTTCAGCGTCTTCCAACTCTATATCCAGTTGTTGCCCTCCCATCATGCCAAACGAACCCGCCGCCTGGCATAACCGGTCGATACTTGCACTGCGTTGTTCTCCTGACGATTCCCTGTCGCCTGACACTTCGGCAATGGCACACAGCAGCAGGGCGTTGCCCGCCAGCAGGGCCGTCGCCTCGCCATAAGCTGCGTGGCAGGAGGGGCGCCCCCGCCGGATATCGTCATCATCCATGCACGGCAAGTCGTCGTGCACCAAAGAGTAGGCATGAACCAGTTCCAGGGCGCAGGCGAAGCGGTCGAGGCGCTCGACCTCTATCCCTAAAGCTCGTCCGGAAGCATAAACAAGGCATCCCCGCACACACTTGCCCGGAACCAGCGCTCCATGCCGCATGGCCGCATGCAGGTGCTCGGGCGCGACTTCAGATTTTGGCAGGACCTCCTCCAACCGATCGATGATCCGTTGTCGCAATGGGGCAAGTTCTGTAGCCAGAGTCACTTTAAAACGGTGGAACGGGTTTCGGGGAGGGGGACTAAAAATTATAGTTTAGCCGCAGCTCCAGAAAGTTGTCGCGACGTATCGAATCGGCTTGCACATCTTTTTCATCCGAATTGAGCAGATGAAACCCCTCGATGTTCATCGACCATTGATCGGTCAGCCTGCGGTCAAATTCAAGAAACAAAACGTTTGTCGAATGCTCTCTGTCCTGCATCATGCTGAAGAAAAAAGCCGTATCGTGAAGGTCGTTGAGCGCGTAACGGATCGCAAAAAACAGATCATCGTCGAATATGGTGGTCGCATCATCTCCACGTTCGTCGTAATTCCATTCCCACACTAAACTGAAGTCCGCAGGAGAGTCGAATATGGAGTAAAACGTGTATTCCACTCCGATGACGAGCGCGGCATAGTCATCTTCCTCGTAACTGAGGTTTTGCGCGCCGGACCGATGAATGGCTTCCAGTTTCCATATCCAGTCTTCCAACGTCATTTGCGCATCCAGGCCAAATTGGCGGATCTGCTCATAGTGCGGAACCAACCCCTCTATCGTTCCGCCCGGCCCGAAGCGTGGCAGTAGAAGCGCTTCCCGGCTGGTGCCGTCGAACACGCTGATGCCGACATCAAAGGGCCCGAAATTGTGGCTGTACCGGAGCGCGAAGTCCGTATGCCATTGTTCGGCCGAACTCTCGTAAGTCGGGTGGTCTTCGTCCACGATCAGCCCGCTGCGCAGACGGCCGTCACGCCCGGGGAATGTGCGCTCCCGGTGGTGCGGCAGGATGAACAACTCCGCGATGCCCCACTCTCCCGACAAGGTAAGATGCGCCATCAACTGCCCCAATTCGACTTCGTGGTCGGGGTGCTCGATGACATCGACTTGATTGATGATGTCGACCAAATGATTCGATTCGATGACACCCCAAAATATCCGGTCGACGCCGACGCGCAGCTCCCACTCGTCCTCCCCGAGTTCGCCGAACAACAGAAAATAGGCTTCCCGAAGGTCGCCGTGGGTA
>JAJDZT010000051.1 GCA_022824525.1 Silicimonas sp.
GCGTAATCTGCGCGATGATCTTTATAAAGCCGAATGCCGCGCGCGCGAAACTCAGCCGTGTACTTCGGGGGTAACTTTTTCTTCTCCATAGGGCTCATCCTTCGAGAGTTTTACTCTCCGGTAAACCCGGGACGGTTCAGTGCCGTCCTTGCGCTTGGCCTCCAGCTTCAGCAATCCGGACCCGACAACGCGCTTTTCGCCCGACTGACGATAGCGTTTCATCCCGGCATTGTGCGCATCACGCATGTGATCCGGAACGATCAAATCGGCCATATCCGCGCCGATCGCCTCTTCCCGCGAGTAGCCGAAGACACCTTCAGCAGCACCATTGAAGTCCAGAATACGACCGTCCGTACCCGCCACCAGAATGGCATCCAGAGACGTCGAGATAATCGCCTGCAAACGGCTTTGGGTCAGCGCAATCTCCGAGGTTTGGCGCTGCGACGCGCGGTTGATCATCAAAAGCACTCCCACGACGGCAAGCAAAAGCGCCAAAAGTGCAAAAGAGATCACCGCAAGATCAGTGAGCGCCCCGGAAACCGCCCCGCGCTGCGCCTCCGATCGCTCAGAAAAAACGGTCACGCCAACGAGGGAGATGCTGCGAAAATCCTTTTGGACCGGCGGAAACGCCTCGATCATTTCCGGAAGCCCAGCCATCAAAGCCGCGTCCGAGGCATCAATGGTCGGGACCGCCGCCTCCAAGAAGCTGTCAATGTTTCGAAGCGATTGTGCAACCGACGGACGTTCTCGGATTTCGGCGAATGCCGGCGCTGCCTTAAGCGTTTGGACACGCGAGTACATGACATCGAAACGACGACGCGCATCTTCCGGATCGGCCTGCCCCGCCGACACGGCGCGCGCCGCATTCGCAAATGCAAGGAACTCCACCTCGGACTGGGCAAGGGACCATTGCGTGCTGTCCGCGTTGGCGACCGCAAGCGACTCGACTTCTTCGCGGGCATCGGCGCTCAGAACCCAAATGGCCGTCGCACTCACAATGACGACAGCCATATATGTGACAAGGCTTCCGAGGAGACCTTTCTTTGTCACGAAACGGTCAAACATACCGAAAGGGTCCGAAAGACATGGAAATGGGCTGTCACTCGATCACTTCGATCCGGTCGAGTTGCCAGATGCTGCGGGAATAAACGACTTCGGTCTGGTAAGTTGGGTCGGCATCATAGGGATATACGATCCAGAGAGGCCCCTTGTCACGCACGGACATGAGCTCGCCATTCCGCATGTAGGCTATGATCGGGCCGTTCTCTACACCATCGCTGACCGGTATTTCCACCGCATAGTCATTGATGGCAGTCGCTTTGAGATTGCCCTCGGTCACGCCCAAGTCGTCCAGAAACGTCGAAAGAGAAACACCTGTAAAGGTTTGCGTCCCTTCCGTCCAAATCGTGCTCGTTTCGAACTCGACGACGTCCATGGCTTGAAGCGCGTCCATGTCGAGCGTCGTTACTTCGCCTGCGTGGGTGACCGTCAAAACAGCCTCGCCCGCCAACGCCGATTGGCAAGTCAGAGTAAGTGCAGTGGTCGCAAGCAACATGCGGGAAATGGTCGAGATCATAGCGGTTCCTCATCACGAAACGTGTAACGTTGTATACTTACGCAAATGTGTCAGAGAACATGCCGCAAGTCTCTGTCACTGAAGGATAATCGTTATATCCTTTCGTATAGTCAGACTATCCGGTTGCCGCCTGAGGCATACCAAGGCGAGTGCGACTAAATACAAACGAAAGGTTAATATGCGTCTCGAAAGTCAACATTACTTGTTTTCGGAGTAGAGAATGCAGAACGTGGTATCCTTTCGTGCATTGAATGATGCAGATAGAAAAGCGGCAGTGAGTTCGGCACATATGCGTATCCTAATTGCAGACGATCATGATCTCGTGCGCGACACGATCGCCATGTTCCTCGAGGCCGAGGGTGTGGCCGAGATCGTGAGTGTCGAAAATCTTGACGCCGCGATTGCAGCGACCGATCAATCCGGCAGCTTCGACCTCGTTCTCCTGGACTTCAACATGCCCGGCATGGACGGGTTGCAAGGCCTCGCCAAGATGAAAGAGGCCAATGATGATCGGCCCGTCGCAATCCTGTCGGGCACGGCGACACCGCAGATCGCAAAGGATGCAATTGCGGCCGGAGCTGCCGGTTTCGTCCCGAAAACGCTGGGCGCGAAGTCGATGGTCTCCGCCATCCGCTTTATGGCGGCTGGGGAGACTTTCGTCCCTTACGAGTATATGCAGCAGGCTGAAACCAAGACCGTCGCAAACCTGACTGAGCGGGAGACGGAAGTTCTGCGCGGACTTTGTGAAGGCAAGTCGAACAAGGAAATCGCACGCGATCTCGACTTGCAGGAAGTCACGATCAAGCTCCACGTCAAGACACTGTGCCGCAAACTAGATGCCAAGAACCGCACGCAAGCGGCGATGATCGCGCGCGACCGCAAGCTGGTCTGATCTAGCCCCTACATGGCCGACAACGGCGTATATGCGCCCGGACGTCTCGCGTCCGAGGACAGTGACGGCCTGCGACTTCTTCTGGTCGCGCTGGCCGGGTGCGTGCTGTTCCACGGTGGGCTGCTGCCTTTCACGCATGGCAACACCTACGACGCTTTCATCCACATGTTCTTTGCCGACAGCTACCATCGCAGTTGGTTCGATCCTTGGGAGCCGCGCTGGTACACCGGTTTCGCCACGACGTCATATCCGCCGGGCAGTCACATGGTGATTGCCTTGTTAATGTACGTGATGCCGCTTCGCGCTGCCTTTGTGATCGTGCAGATTGCAGCGCTTCTGCTTCTGACAGTTGGCGTGTTCCGCTGTTCGCGCCTCTGGGTGACCGCGCGGGCTGCCGGATACGCGGCGATCTCCCTTGTGCTGGCGTCATCCATCTCGGAAACGGTTCATTTGTTCGGACAACTCCCGACAACGCTGTCGCTCGGAATCTTCCTGAACGGATTGCCCTACGTTTATCGCTGGATCGTTGCTGGTCATTGGCTCGATTTCATCGGCGCCGTCACTTTTGCGGCGGCAACAACAGCCGCTCATCACGTGACAACGATCTTCGGCGGTGTCCTTTTCATCCTCCCGCTCGGGCTGCATGCGCTGAGCGCTGTTCTGACGGACAATGCCAAGGGCGGAATACGCACTGCGCTTCGCACGTTGCGCTGGCCGATTGGCCGAGGGCTTGTGCTGGCCATCTTCATGCTGGCTGCGATCGTCGCTACCGTGTTCCCTTACTGGTCCTGGTCTGTGAACGATCCGATCACACAAGTTCCCATTCCTCACGGCAGCCGCGAGAGTTTTCTGGAGCGGCTGGACCTCGGCTTCATCTTCTTCCTGCTGCCTTGGGGCACCGCACTGCTGATCCTGCCCTACATGACGTACAAGACTGTCACGAGCCGCCTTTGGCCTCTTGGCCTTTCAGTCCTGCTCTGCTTCGTGCTCGGCACCGGAGGGACGACACCGGTCCCGCGCGCGCTCTTGGGCGGTGCGTTCGACATCCTGACGCTCGATCGTTTCACTTTCTGGGCTACGATCCTGGTCCTTCCTTTCACCGGCCTGCTAATCAATGGAATGCTGCACGGACGCTCCGGCGAAACACTCCGCTCTGTGTTCGGACGCCAGACACATCGCGTGATGATCGGCGGCTATTTCCTTGCGACGGTCTCTGTTGCCGTTTTCGCAGCCATCCTGCCGACCATTCAACCCACACAGCCGCGCTTCATCGATCCAGCTCCAATTGTTAAGTTCCTGGACGAAGATGAGCACGACCGCTGGCGTTACCTGACGCTCGGTTTCGGAGACCAGTTCGCGTATCTCTCGTCCCAGACAACCGCGCTTTCGGTTGACGGCAATTACCACTCCGCCCGCCGCCTCCCGGACATGACCCGTTTTTCGGTTGAGCGGCTGGAGAATGCGAAATACCTCGGCGTTCCAGGCCTTGGCTCCCTCCAACAATTCCTGGTGAACGCCGACAGCTATCACCTGAAATACGTCTTCTCGAATGACGACTTCTACGATCCGACACTGCATTTCAACGGCTGGGTGCGGCTCATCAAACTTCCGAACGGCGTCACGGTTTGGGAAAAACCCGATGTCACGCCGTTGCCATCCATTCTCCCCCGCCGTGACCTTCCGTCTGTCCATCTGGCGATGTGGGGCACCTTGCCACCGCTGGCTCTCGGCCTCGCGCTTTTGATAATTCTACTCACCCTGAGCCTGCGTGTTCGGTCGGTCGACTACGCGCTTTCCTCAGAACTGGTGAGCGGCGGTTCGATCCGTCTCTTCAGGATTCTCACGATTTTTACGATCACTTTTATGCTGGCAGCCGCGGCAACAGGCGGTTGGATGCTGTATCGCGTTCTCCAACAACCACTGTCGGCAGAAGGTGTCATCAAAGCCTATTTCGACGACCTTGACTTTCGGCGCTTCGAAGATGCGTACCAGCATCTTGATCCGGCCACGCGACCGGAGTTCGATGACGTCATGTTCGACTGGCGTTGGCGTGGTGGCCTTGTCGCCTCTTACGGCAAGCTTGAAAGCCTGTCTGCAGAACCGCTTTCGGCTTCCGAAACGCTCGCCACTTGGAGTGTTGAGCTTTCGTGGCTGACGTCCATCGATCTTCGCACCGAAAATGTCGAGATCACGACCGTGAAGCGCGATGGTGTTTGGCACATCGCCCCCACCAGCCTGCGTCCTGCGCAAAACCCTGCACGCCTGCAACGCGGCAATGAAGTCACCTGGAACGTTGCGGGACGGCGTCAGGCACGAATTGAGACCGATTTGCATCGTGATCGCCTCGACCGTCCACGAATTGCGCTGCACGGCGCGCGCCTTGTCGAAAGAAACGGGCGCTACAGTCTCATAGGCGCGTTGACCAATCCGGATGCGGATCCTGCGATGACCAGCCTTTTTGGCGAACTGGTGTCAGGCAAAGACCGCCTTGTCAGAACCGCTGCCGGACAGGTGATCGAGCAACGTCTCCTTCCAGCGGAGACTTCGGGATTTCGCGTCGACTTCGAAGGTGTCCTCTCTCTCGAGGACGCGGCCGATACGTTTGACCCAACCCTTTTTGTCCCGCCCGAACTCGGTGATGTTCCCACGGGCGCAAAGGTAGAGGCGCGCGCGCTGGTGACCGGCAACGATCTTTATCGGCATGTTGCGCTAAACGGCATGCGTGTGACCGAGGATCAGAGTGGCCTCACGATCACCGGCATTGCCGTCAACACGGGAACCGAAACGGCGACGATCATTCGTATCATTGCGCTGCTTCTCGATGAGACCGGCGAACCGATCTGGACAGAAGCCGGATATGTTGAAACCAACATCTATCCCGGTCAAAGCGCACCGTTTGCCCTGCATCTCCCTGGCAGAGACGAAATCAAGGTCGTTGCTGACCTCGACCCGGCAAAGGCCATCGTAAACGGAAGCGGACAAGAGACCGGCAACATGGCACCCGACCTGACTGTAGGAGCAATGCCTCTCGCGAAAGTCGATGGCTACTCTGCCGTTCGCCTTCACGTATCCACCATGACGTTTGACCCGCTTTTCTGAGGATTCGAAATGTTCAGATTACTGACACTCTTTTGCTGCGTCGCATCATCCGCTTCAGCCGAAACATACGTCGCAGACGCTTTTGGGATTCTCCCCACGACGGCAGTATCCGAAGATCGCGCCGCTTGGGCCGGGTTGCAAAACCACGACGGACCGGTTCTCGTGGAACCCGACGAAAGCGACAGTGTGTTGGTCTTTGTCGGTCCGAAGGCCCTGGTGGCTGGACAGGATAAAGCGCACGCAGTCGCCCTCTCCTTTGATCTCCACGGCAACTTGGTCCAGAATGAAAGCGCGGTTTTCTCCATCGAAACCGGTGCGCAATTGAGCGCGCGTGTCACTGACGGAATTGCCGACGTTCAGTTCATGCCGGAGCCAACGGCCGGTGATTATGCGAGCGGGGCGACGGTCGGCGGCGTTCAAAGTGCGCGGGCCATTTACCGCGTGACGGCCGACCTGAGCAGCGTTTCGCCCACACCGGACGGCGCGCCCACGCTCCGCGCCGAGATGTTCACGACTTTGTCGAGCACTGCACTGCAGGACAAGTTCGGCAATCCAGTGGAAGATGGGATCGGAACCACCCTGCTTCTTAGCCACGAGAACGGCGAAACATCCCTGCTGTCCGCGCCGGTGCGCGAAGCGAAAGCCGAAGCCATCCTTCTTGCCCGCGACCTGGAAGCTGAAGGCACCCTCCTTCTCAATCTTGCCTCGGCCTCCGGCACGGGCAGTTTCGATTTCCGCCCGGTCGAAGCCCAGACTTCGCCGCGCCTCCAGCTCTGGGAAGTCCCAGAAATCGATGCGATCGGAGTGCGGCTTGGTCCGGTCACGACAACCGCCGGGCACCTTTTGACCGACGGTGCGGCGGTTGAGATCATCTTGTCAGACGACGCGGGCACGCGCGTCGAAGCCACCGGATGGCTTCAAGACGGCTATTTCGAAGCGATCGTCCGCCGCCCCTCGGAAGCGGAGCGGCTGATGGTCACGTTCGACACCCCGATTGGTTCCGAGAGGCGAGCGGTCACGATCAGCACGTCGGCACCCGCCAAAATCAGAGGACCCGAGTGATGCGTCTCCTGCTCGCCATTTGCCTGTTTCTCATTGCATCCGCTGCGATGCTATGGACGGCGGCACAAGCATTTGAAGCCGCGCAAAAGTCACGCGTGACCTACAAGTACATCGCGAACGCGCTCTCCCCTTTGCCGACCTCCCCGGATGCCGTCGTATGGCAAGCGCCGGAGAAGAAGCTTGTTCGCCCCTTCTCCGAGGTCGACGCCATACTGATCGGGCGTGCCCTTCGGGAGGCATGGCAATTGCTGGCCATTGCGCAGGAAACCGGTGCTGAGGCGCTGCTGTCCGATCGTTTCACAGGCGTCGCAAAAGAGCGCGCGCTTCTTTCGATCAGTGACGCTCAACAGTTTGGCGGTCGCATGGTCGTGTTGTCACAAACGGCGACACCCGTGTTCTTCCACAAAGATGGCTCGCTGTTTCAAACCCGGATCGAGATGGACGTGGTGCGGTATCTTTCGGATGATGGCACCGCTCTGAAGACACTCCATGTCACCCGCGATAGCGGTGTCGCCACGCTCAGCAAGGAATCGAACGGCTGGCGCGTGTTGTCGTGGGAGCGGCGCTCATCGGTCCCGTTGGAGAGTACGCATGTCGCCTTTTCGGGCCGGCTCGTGGGGCTCAACTACTATCCGTCCCAAACGCCATGGCGTGACTTTTGGCCGGGGTTCAATGCAAGCAGCATCGCCAAGGACCTGGAACTGATACAGCGGCTCAACGCCAATAGCGTGCGCATATTCCTCTCGCGGGATGACTTCCTTGGTGACGCATCGGAGGGCGCGCTAACAAATCTCGGAACGCTTCTGGAACTGGCACAAGAAAAGAAACTGACGGTAGTCCCAACTCTTTTCGATCTGAAACAGGATTTTTCCTTGGGCACATGGGCAGACGATGCGCTTTATCTCGAACGTGTCTTGCCGGTGCTCGAAGCCTCGCCCGCAGTTGGCTTTATCGATGTGAAGAATGAACCCGACCTCGACTTTGAAACCCATGGGCCGGCAAAGGTGAAAGCGTGGCTTCAATCAATGATCGCGTTGACGCGTGGGATGGCTCCCAACAAACCGCTGACAATCGGATGGTCCAATGCAGAAAGCGCGGAAACACTGATCAACGATCTGGATGTCATCACATACCACGATTACGCGGATATCTCGGGCGCTCAAGACCGACTGGCCCAGCTTCGCCAAAGAGCCGGGGGAAAGCCAGTCTATGTGACCGAAATCGGCGAAAGCAGTTTCACCCTTGCCGCAGGTTTCCCAGGTTCGGAGGCGGCTCAGGCGGATCGACTGGCCGAAAGAATGGAGGCTCTCAAAGCGGCGGACGGTGTGATGGTTTGGACCTTGTTCGACTTCCCGAAGGTTGATCCAACGGTCATCGGCAGCTCACCATGGGTGAAACGACTGCAGTCCTCGTTCGGCGTTCTTCGCGCCGATGCCAGCGACAAGCGCGCCGCTGCTGTGCTGCGTTCTTGGTTCGCCAAGAACAACTGATATCCGGAAGTATAGTTCGTTACACTTCTGAACGAACGAACATTCCTTTGCGCAGTCGGTAAAGCGCCCGAATGGAAGTACTTTGCTCCGAACGCATTGACGATTGGAGATGGTACTATGACTCTCAAGCTCGCTCTTGTTTCGGCTTTTCCGCCGGGGCGTCAAAGTCTCAATGAATACGGACTGCATCTCGCATGCGAGATGGCCGCGCGGCCTGACGTATCCGAGGTTGTTGTTCTGGCAGACCGGCTCTCCGAAACGACATCCGAGTTGGAACTGGACAAAAAAATTCGCGTTGTCCGCTGTTGGGATTTCAACGGCTTCACCTCGGCTCCATCCATTTTGCGCGCGCTGAAACGTGAACGCGTCGACGCGGCGCTCTGGAACATCCAAACCGCGAGCTTCGGAGACCGGGAAATCCAAGCGGCCCTCGGCCTTATGGCCCCGGCTGCGGCGCGCCTTCTTGGGACACCAAGTGGCGTGATCGCACATAATATTCTCGCCGGTATCGACCTTGAGAACACGCAACTCAAAGGCCAGCATCTGCGCCAGGCGGTCATCAAAGGCGCAAGCGCAATCGTGACGCGCGCGATGCTCGCGGCCAATTACACGACCGTGACGCTCAAGAGCTACGCGGATCACCTGAACGCGGCGTATCCAAATCAGGAAGTACATCTCGTGCCGCATGGCACCTTCGATACGAGGGCATCGGAAATTACTCCTATTGAAGCCCGTGCAAAACGATTGGTCACGATGGGTAAATTCGGAACCTACAAGCGGCTGGACACTCTGCTTTCTGCATTCGACCTTCTCAGGGAGGACCCGAAATTCGCCAACTACGAACTCGTGATCGGCGGCTCGGATCACCCAAGTACCCCCGGCTACATGGCGGGGATCGAAGCCGTCCGTTCGGGCGACTCTGGCGTCGTGTTCCACGGATATGTTGCCGAGGAAGACATCCCAGGTTTCTTTGGTGACGCACGGGCAAGCATCTTCGACTATTCGGCCACGACCGGCAGCAGCGGAGTGTTGCACCAAACGGCATGCTATGGCGCAGTGCCCGTATTTCCCGCCATTGGTGACTTTGTGGATGTTTGTCGGGATGAAGGTCTGAACGGTGCCAACTATGCACCTGACAACGCCGAAGAAATGGCTGAGGCGATGCGAGAAATTCTGAGCGATCTCGACAAGGCCAACACGCTTGCCGCCGCGAACAAGATCGCCTCGATGGAACTGCCACTGTCGAGCGTCGTCGCTTTTCATGTCGACCGATTACGACGCGAACTCCGACCGGCAAAGGAACCCACTCCGGCATCAGTTTGAAACAAGACAAAGCGGCTATCCAAAGGGATAGCCGCTTCTGCTTTCGGGCGTCTCCATTAACCTTTCAGAAACCATATATCCCTCTGATACCAATACCTATTCCTCCGCTACAGCGACTTTTGAAGGGCCTTCTGGCAACACACTTTCAACGAAATGAAAGGTAGTGTCATGTCCCAGTTCCCGGTCCAGGAAAACGCCGTAACTGCTTTCTCAAATGCCCATAGCTCCTCGGGCCGAACGGCAATCGTCGTGCCGTGTTACAACGAGGAAGCCCGACTGGATGCGAAGGCGTTTCTCACCTTCCTCGGCATGTCGTCAAAGACAGATCTTGTCTTCGTAAATGATGGCAGCCGAGACAACACGCTCGACGTTCTCATCGCGCTCCGCGATGCCGCACCCGGTCGCGTCACGGTCATCGACCTCAATCGGAATTCCGGCAAAGCCGAAGCCGTGCGCCAGGGCCTTCTGGTCGCAACCGAACTTGGCGCGGCATTCATTGGCTACTGGGATGCCGACCTGGCCACCCCATTGGATGCCATCGACGATTTCACGCGCGTTCTGGAGAAGTTCGCCGAGACGCAGGTCGTTTTCGGCGCACGTCGAACGATGCTTGGCCACCGTATCGATCGGACACTTGCGCGCCGATTTGTTTCTCGTGTTTGCGCGATGCTTGCTCGTCAGGCCGTTCGCCTGCCCATCGGTGACACGCAATGCGGTGCGAAGCTCATGCGAAACACGGCGATCCTACGCGGCGCAATCTCCGAGCCATTCACGGCAGGCTGGCTCTTCGACGTCGAGCTTTTCGCGCGACTTTCATCACGAATGACCGATCGGCGCTTTGCATTCTACGAACAACCCCTTGCGGAATGGACCGAGGTGGCCGGCTCGAAAGTATCTGCCACGGCCATTCTCAAAAGCGGTTTCTGCATGCTTCGGCTCATCGCGAAGAACCGCCTAGGTCTCTCCATTGGCCCGGCTGCGACCGTTACCGCCTCGTCCGGAACAGTGCTTGTGACACCGCCAGCGTCTTCGGCAGAGGCCGCCTAAGTCCATGGCACACATGTCGACGTCACCCCTCCCTCGTCTTCCGGCAGCGCTTGCTCTGGCCGCATCGCCTGCGGTCATCATCTTCCTGTCGTCCAACTTTGTGAACGTCGGCAACCTTGCCTTCAACATGATCTTCAGCCGCCTGATGGGCCCCGAACTATTCGGAACCCTCGCTTTGCTTCTGACGATCAAACTCGCCTTGCTCGGCGTCATGGGGGCCATCCAGATGGCCGTCAGCCAAATGGTGGCATCCTGCACAGGGGATGAGCGACCGGACGTCGAGCAGGCGCTGTCGCGCATCAACCGCTTCCTCTTTCTCGGAATTTTCTTCTTCGGGATCATACTCACGACGGGCATCACGCTCGGTGAAGCGGTTGGTGCGCGACTTCTGCCCATGGAACCCCACCTTCTGGCAATTCTGCTCGTATCGGTCCCGTTCGGCGCTGCCCTCAGCGTCCTTCGCGGTGTCGCGTTTGGCGATTTGAGAACCGGACGAATAGTTCTGTCTGCAAACGTAGAAATGGGCGTTCGCCTTGTCGGAGCGCTGCTTGCCTGGGGGCTTGGCTTGGGAATCGAGGGGGTCGTATTCGCCATCAGCCTGTCGATCGTCGCAGGCTGGGTGGTTCTAGCCGATCTCTTGCCCGCCGCCCCGACGGCCACGGTAGTCAAACGCTACACCGGACATGTGGCGTTGGCCGCTGTTCCGTTCGCGTTTCTACAGCTGACACAAGTTGCAGCCCTCGATGGAGAGATTTTCGTGGCGAATGTTCTTCTGCCCGAAAAAGACGCCGGCTTCATAGCCGCCCTCTCCTTGTTTCAGCGAATCCAGTTCTTTGCGTGTTTTGCCCTTGCAAGCGTACTGCTCCCTCGCGTCGTTGCCGCGGTTCAGCGCGATGAAAGTGCATTCGATGCAGCCCTTCCCGTCTTTGC
The DNA here is from genome assembly GCA_022824525.1 of Silicimonas sp. Taxonomy (GTDB): domain Bacteria; phylum Pseudomonadota; class Alphaproteobacteria; order Rhodobacterales; family Rhodobacteraceae; genus JAJDOD01. Next base: position 11,420 of record JAJDZT010000051.1, read on the forward strand.
ACTCTTTGGAGCCGTTAGCTTCGCCGTGACAACTTCCGCAGTCATCGCGCCGGAGCTACTGGTCACGCTGTTGGTCGGTTCTGCCTACACACCGGCAGCGGACGCGCTTTTGCCAGCGGTGATTGCAGCCGCATTCTTCACCTTCAGTTATCTTGTCGCCACGCTTTTGATCGCCCTGAAAGACATGATGGGCATCAGCCTGATCGTCATCGGAGCCGTTATTCAAATCGGTGCAATGTCACTTGGCGATCCCGCCTCGTTCTGCGACCTGATCACCATTAAGGCCGTATGTCAGGCCACCGTTGCCATTCTGATGTGCTTCTGCGTCGTCGCGAAGCTACGCATGTCAGGTTCCACCGCAAGTTAACCAGTACTCGAAAGGACAAGCCCATGTCAGTCTCCCCTATTCGTCCCGTCATCCTGTGTGGTGGCAACGGCACCCGCCTCTGGCCGGTCAGCCGGAAGTCGATGCCCAAGCAGTTTGCCCGCTTGAACGGACAGGACACGCTCCTGCAAGACACGCTTCGTCGCCTCGAGGATGCAGGGTGCGGCCTGCCGGTGTTGGTGACCCGAGAGGATCATCGGTTTACCGTTGCCGCACAGGCGGAAGAAATTGGCGTGACGGAACGCAAAATCCTTATCGAGCCCGAAGCGCGCAACACCGCGGCGGCCATTTGCGCCGCGGCCGAAGTTCTGTCGCGGGACGACCCACAGGCGCTCATGCTTGTCGCACCCTCCGACCACACCATCGGCGATGTGATGGAATTCTCGGCGGCGGTCGCGCGCGCCACGGACGCCGCCCGCGCCGGTGAGATCGTCACATTCGGCGTGCGTCCAACACGCGTTGAAACCGGCTATGGTCATATTGAGCTGTTCGCTCATCATGGAACCACCAACAGTGCCCAATCGTTCCGTCGTTTCGTTGAGAAACCCGATTTCGACACTGCCGAGCGCATGCTGGAGAGCGGAAACTACCTTTGGAACGCGGGAATCTTACTGGCTACGGTCGCCACGATCCGTGCCGCGTTTGGAAAATACGCACCCGAGATCCGCGCCGCCGTGCGTGCGTCGGTACGCGCAGCCCGAGCTGATCTCGATTTCCTCCGCCTCGGAGCCGAGTTCGCAGACGCGCCATCGGTCGCGTTCGATGTGGCCATCATGGAAAAAACCGAGGGCAAGGTCGTGCCAATGGCGGCCGGCTGGTCGGATCTTGGGTCTTGGAAGGGACTTTGGGAGGAGAGTTCAAAGGACGAAACCGGGGTCGCCATGCACGGCGCGTGCCACGCGCTCGATTGTGAAAACACGCTTCTCTTCTCTCACGACAACCAAGTGGAACTCGTGGGTGTCGGCCTGCGCAACATCGCGGCGATTGCCACTGGCGACGCTGTCGTGGTGACGGATCTTGATGCCAGCCAAACCGTTTCGCAGATCGTGCCAGTCCTGAAGTCGGAGAATCGCCGTCAGGCGGAGGAATTCCCAAGATGTGAACGCCCGTGGGGGCATTACGAAACCCTGTCGCTTGGCAGCCGGTTTCAGGTGAAATCCATTGTTGTGAAGCCGGGCGGTCAGCTGTCGCTCCAGAGCCACGTGCACCGGTCTGAACATTGGGTCGTTGTCGAAGGCACCGCCACGGTGACAATCGGGCGCAAGGAAAGCCTCGTCTCAGAAAACGAGTCCGTCTACATACCGCTGGGAGAAATACACCGTCTGGCCAATCACGGACGGGTCCCTCTCCAGCTCATCGAAGTGCAAACAGGGGCCTATCTCGGCGACGATGACATCGTCAGGTATGAAGACGTCTACGAAAGAACGTAGGGCCCGCATATCAAACAATCGGTGCAATGGAGAGACGGTGGCGCAGGCTTAGGTCATCAAACCGGCGCGCTCGAGGATCGGGTTCTGGCCAGAGCATAGTGCATGCCAATCAATAACACTGCCAGACCAAGGCCGATCCACATGACGGTGGCAGTCTTCCACAGGATCAGAATTGCCGCCAGCAATCGCAGCGCGACCTCGGCAAGGCTCATGGCCGTCTTGTCGAACTTGGCCAGTGCAGATGCCATTAGGTAAAGCGCAAGGCAGATGCGCAGGCCGAGCGCGGCCAATGCGGGCCAATCCACTGTGCCGGAGTACCCTTCGATCAAGGCACGCCGCCCCGTCTCGTCGGTGATCGTCACGGCTTCCTCGATCAACAGAAGCTCCGGATACCAGGCGAAAACGAATGGGATCGTAAACATGACGATACCCACACGCACCGCAGCGAAACCGGTACGCATGGGTTCGGTGCGCGTGATCGAGGCCGCCGCGAAGGCAGCAATGGCAACCGGCGGCGTGATGGCGGAGGCAACGGCGAAGTAGAAGACAAACATATGTGCCGTGAAGAAGCTGACACCAAGGTTGGCGAGGAGCGGGCCGAGAAGAAGTGCCACGTTCACATAGGCCGGAACCGTTGGCATCCCCATGCCCAAGAGGATCGCACAGGCCATCGCGCAGGTGAGTGCCAGCATCAGGTAAACACCGCCTACGATGTTGATCTCGAACCCGAAAATGCGCAGCACTTGGGCTTGCTCCAGCCATGTCGTGACCGCGCGGGTCAGTTCTCCGGTCAGGCCACTCTCGTTGAGAAAGGCCGAAATGATCGACACCGCGAACAAAAGCAGGAACAGGCGAGAGATCAGGATGCCTCCGTCCGCCAGCGACAGAATGACCTTGACCGGTCGAGCGCGGGTCTCGGGATCGAGAAACAAAAGCGGGATCAGAACTGCGACGGCCCACCAGCCCGCAGAAACAGCATCGCCGGTCGCGTTGACGATGGTTTGGGTCAGGAAGGTCGGCAGAACCGCCGCCAGCACACCTGAACTTATGGTGTCTTTGTTGCCAAGCAATAGGAGCAGGATCGTCAGAATTGGCAAGAAGATGATGACCAAATTCAACCAGTCTTGGCGCTTCATGATCAGATCGTCCGGGATCTCGCGCATGGCTTCCACCTTCTCGCGCCGTGCCTGGAACATGACGGCAAGAAAGATCGAGAAGAAAAAGCACATCGCTGGCAGAAACGCGGCTGTGATGACCTTGGTGTAAGGCACCGCGGTCAGTGCGACGAGGACAAAGGCGGCGACACCCATCACCGGCGGCATGATCTGTCCGCCGGAAGACGCCGCCGCTTCGACTCCACCGGCGAATTGCGGGCTGAAGCCGTTGCGGCGCATCATCGGGATCGTCAAACGGCCCGTGGAGAGCACGTTCGTGACCGGGCCTCCGGTGATCGTCCCGAACATGGCGGATGAGACGATGGCGGCATGAGCTGGGCCGCCTCTTAGGTGCCGGGTCGCGCGCACCGCCAGTTTGATCAACGAAGTCCCACCTGCAGAAGTCCCGAAGAGGGCTCCGAGGATCACGTAAGGAAATACCTGATTGACCACGATATCCATGAACCGCCCCATGAACCCATCGGGCGTAATGAAAACGTTGGTGGCTTTCTGGATGGCCGCGGCTCGGACATCGCCGCCATCGGCCCCAAGTTTCGTCAGCAGGAAATTGTTGTCGCTGAGGTCGAACATCCAGATCAGCGCGGTGCCTACGGTGTAGAGCACCACGACGCTGGCGACCATTACAAGAGGCAGGCCCCAGACACGCACATTGTAAAGGAAGAACAGCGTAATGATCGTGAACAGCAGCGGTATGATCCAGATACCGAAGCGGGCTTGGCACGCGGGCACTTCCGCCTCGAACGAGATGCCTGGAATGACACCTTCGGACCGTTCGGCGGCTTCCTGGATGAGCCGCGCCCGTTCGCCGGTGATCTGGTCGATGAGGCATATGGAGTCGATCTCGACCAGAAACCCGAAGGCAGCCAGAAACGCGGCGAGGATCAGACCGGCATCCAGCATGAGGCCAAGCCAAGCTAAGCCCGGCCGGTCATTCTTCCAGGCCCGGTAAACGCTGGCATCCAGTGCCACGATCACCATCATCAGCAGAAAGATCGGAGGGTAGAAATACTCGGGAGGAAATCCCGAAACTCTGAAAAACGGACGCCCGGTCAGATCTCTTGCGAGGTCTTGCAGACCCGGGATTTCGGGCATCGTGTTGACCAAGCCGACCACCACAAGGATGAAAGCCAGCACAACTGAAATGCGTTGGCCGAGGTCACTGTTCTGCGGTTGGTCGGACATATGTTTCCACCTTGTACGACAGGGCCGGAACGCGCCGGCCCTGTCTGCTTAAGGCTGGGGATCAGGGGCGCAAACAGTCAGCGACCGTGTGGCCAGCATCCTCGTAAGCGCGAATGGCGCCGGGATGCATCTTGACCTGAACCGCGCCACAGGCACCCTGCGAAGCGCCGTCAATGTCGCCGAAGCTGATCCGCGCAAACGGGCCACGCGGAGACCCGGTGATGAAGCGCTCTTCGCCTGCAAGGAAAGCCGTTACGATGTCATAGACCAATTGTTCGTCCATGCCAGCCGGCACGATCTGACCAAAGGCCGTGGCGAAGCTGTCAAAGCTGTCGTCATCGACCACGACCGTGATGTCGTTGCCCGCATAGGCATTGCGGAAGTCTTCGATTGGAACCGAATAAGGCGCGTGTCCGGGAGCCTTCAAAATCTGCTGGCCCAACTCGCTGGCGAGAAGATCGGACGGAACATCATGGATGGTGATGCCACCTGCCGCAGCGATAGCGATTTCACGACCCGATGGCAGACCCTCCGGGATCGTCCAGGCATCCACGCCGCCACCAGTAATGGTGGGAACGGTGTCGGGCCACGGGCTTTGAATGCCTTCATAACCTTCACCGTCCTTGATCCCTGACAAAAGCTGGATCATCGCGCGTCCCGAGGTCAGGGCCGCTCCACGCGGAGGACCGTTCCAGATGCGCTTGCCCGACAGGTCGCGAATGTCTTCGATAGGGTTGCTGTTGTAGTAGCCAAACATCTGCGCCGATCCGGCGTTGAAGAAGATCACACGGATATTCGAGGCAAGCTCTGCGCCCTTTTCCGGGCCAATGCCGCTGTAAGGGCCAATGCCCTTCGACAAAAGGAACGGCAGAATCAAGGGTGCTGGCGCCATATCCAGACGCCCTTCGGCAACCGCTTGAACCGAGTTTGTGAGCGTCGCACCTTCGGTGATTTGCATCGTGGCGACACCTGCACTGTCGAGAACCGCCGCAAGCGTTGAGTCAATGTAGTGCGGCGTTGAGCCGGGCGTGGTGGTTTCGGCAGTGAGTGTTGTCTGAGCCGATGCGGCCAAGGGCGCAAGCGCAATTGCACAGCCCAAGAGCGTCTTTTTGATCATGTTTTCCTCCCTTTTGTGCTGCCCGTTTCGACGAACAACGGCCCTGACATTGAGGGCTCGGTCAGAAGGCTTGCACAAAATATATGACTTGTCACGTATTTTGTTTTGATGCTTAATCAATGGGGAGGAGGAAACGGATGGATACCGTCAAGGAACGCGACATCGAAAGCATCGAGGCACGGCGCACTCGTGAGGGCTACAACGTGTTTTCACGTCTCCCCGCTGTCTACGCGGCGTCTCGGACCCAGGGTCAGCATCTACTTCAGATCGGGGGCGGGTTGTCGATTGTCGAATGGCGCACGCTTTGGGACTTGCGCGAAGTCGGGCCAATGACGATCCGCGATCTCGCTTTGATCCAGCGCTCAGATCATTCCCTGCTCAGCAGGGCGCTGCCGGACATGCGCCGCAAGGGCTATGTCACCATGAGCCGCAGCAAGGAAGATGGACGCCAGACCATCGTCGCTCTTACACAAAAGGGCCGCGATGCCTATGACCGTGCCGCTCCCACAATGGCACGCCGCCGCGCGGCGCTGCGCGAAGTGTTTACCGAACAGGAACTGGTGGAGTTCGTAGGCTATCTCGACCGCCTCGACGCATTTCTGCGTATGCCCATCGAAGAGATTCTCGAGACAAACGACGCATGACCGAAACACCCAATGTCCTTTGGATCATGGCGGATCAGCTTCGGTATGACTACCTGAGCTGTTACGGCCATCCGCACTTGCAGACTCCGCATATCGATGCGTTGGCGGATCGTGGAGTGCGGTTCACAAACGCCTATGTCCAATCACCTGTCTGCGGTCCTTCACGGATGTCGGCCTATACCGGGCGCTATGTCCGAAGCCACGGCTCGACTTGGAATGGAATGCCGCTTCGCGTCGGCGAGCCCACGCTGGGCGACCATCTTAGGGAAATCGGCGCGCGCGCCGTTCTTGTGGGCAAGACACACATGACCGCCGATCTTGAAGGCATGGCATGGCTCGGGATCGACCCAGAAAGCGAGATCGGTGTGGCGCGTTCGGAATGCGGCTTCGAACCGTTCGAGCGGGACGACGGCTTGCATCCCGACAGCCACCGCCAGAGCTGGTCGGCCTATGACGATTACCTCGTCTCCAACGGGTTCGTCTCTGACAATCCGTGGGAGGATTTTGCGAATTCCGGTCTCGGTGAAGGCAACGAACCGCTGTCCGCGTGGTTGTTGAAGAACTCCCGTCTTGAGGCAAACGTGCCGGAAGAACATTCGGAAACGGCTTACACAACCAATCGTGCCATGGATTTCATGCGCGAAGCCCGTGACGACGGAAGACCGTGGATGTGCCACCTGTCGTATATCAAGCCGCATTGGCCCTATATCGTACCGGCGCCTTACCACGACATGTACGACGAGCGGCATATCATTCCGCCCGTCCGCTCCGAAGCCGAGCGCCAGACAGATCATCCTTTGTTGCGCGCCTATCACGAGGCTCGGGTTTGCCAAAGCTTCTCTCGCGACCATGTCCGCGAGCACGTCATTCCAGCGTACATGGGCCTGATCAAACAGCTCGATGACAACCTTGGACGCTTGTTTGCGTGGATGGAGGCCGAAGGGTTCAGCGAGAACACGATCATCGTCTTCACGTCCGATCACGGCGATTACATGGGCGATCACTGGATGGGCGACAAGGATTTCTATCACGAAGCCGCGGTAAAGGTGCCCTTGATCATCCACGACCCGAGACCTGAAGCCGAGGTTACCCGCGGGCATGTCAGCGACGCCTTGGTCGAGATGATCGATCTGCCGGCGACGTTCATGCAGGCGCTTGGATGTCCCCCCAAACCACATGTTATCGAGGGGCGTGATCTAACGCCAATTCTGCATGGCAAGGATGGGTTTTCGCGTCGCTACGTGATCAGCGAACATGACTACCACTGGTCCGACATGGCCGCCGCGTTGGATCAGCCGCAAGAAGAGGCTCATACGACGATGATCTTCGACGGGCGCTGGAAATACATCCGCTGCGAAGGTTTCCGTCCGATGCTTTGGGACTTGGAGACAGACCCCGACGAGCTGGTGGATTTGGGCGCGTCCGAAGAGCCTGCGCATGTCGAAACGCGCGCGAGGATGGAAGCCGCTTTGCTGGAGTGGGCAACGCGCCATCACACGCGAATTACCGCCACACCCAGTGTGCTGGCACGGCAGAAGCGCGCCGCGGAAACAGGCATCCTTATCGGGTTCTGGGACGAGGCCGAGTATCTTCAAACAGTCGGCAAACCGTTCGCATCATTGACCCCACAAGGCCGTACCTGAGCAAGCAGGTTCGAGGTCTCTTCCCCCCCGGGGTCATCCGCACCGGAGCTGAGTCCAGCTCCATCCGCGATTAGAAGCATCATGATATCGCGAATTTGGACGGGGCGCAAAACCCGCGCGCCACACGAAACCCATGAAATGAAACAGGAAACTAAGCGGAATGGTGGGCGATGAGAGACTCGAACTCCCGACATCTTCGGTGTAAACGAAGCGCTCTACCAACTGAGCTAATCGCCCGCCGCGCTTCCTTTAGCCGCTTGCTCCGTCATGAGCAACCCGCTCATCGTCATTCCCTGTCCATCGACGCGGTCCGGCACCGTTTTTGCCGAGTGCATCGTCAGCGTTGTAGAGAGGGCAATTGTCCAGCGACAAGCATCCACACCCGATACAAAACCCCATCTGATCGCGCAGACGCGTCAAAAACGCGATCCGTGCGTCCAACTCCGCCACCCAGGGTTCCGCGGCTTTGGCCCAGGCTTCCTTGCTAACCGCCTTCCCTCTTGGCACCCGATCGAGAACGGCCTTCACCTCGGCCAAAGTGATCCCAACCGACTGCGCCACGCGCGCGATCGCCACGCGTCGCAATTCTCGCCGATCGAACCGGCGGTGGTTCGCAGGGGTGCGCCAGCTCTCGATAATCCCTTCCGCCTCATAGAAATGCAGCGTCGAGACGGGCACTCCGGCCCGCTCAGCCATTTCGCCTACAGTCAGATCGCTGGTCGCCATGTCCCCGCCTCTCTCAAAAAGCTCTTTTCCTCAAGTACACTTGAGGTCGTAGCGTGGAACACATCAAAAGCCGAATCAAGGAGTTTCAACATGGCATTTCCACTCTTCTCCCTCGCCGACCGCATCGTGGAACGGCGCACGCAACTTCGGAGCAGACGCGCATTGAAAGAAGTCCTGTCGGACCCCCATCTCGCCCGCGATCTCGGCTTGCCCTACCAGCCCCGCGAACCAAGGAGACCGGAACAATGGTAATGGGTTGGCTCAAAAACGCCTTCGCCGCACCGGTGAAATGCGGCCCTGTCTGCCAAGCGGTCCAAAACGAGGTGGACAGCATCGGACGCGCCGAGGCTCTGGCCCGCCTTGCAAAGAAACATCGCATTCGTCAGCGGGGCGAGCGAAGAACGTGAAGCACGGGGAAACCAGCTTCTGACATGGCAAGACAGGCGAGAAAATGGTGGGTGATAACAGATTCGAACTGCTGACATCTTCGATGTGAACGAAGCGCTCTACCACTGAGCTAATCACCCGCCGAAGCGGCTGTTTAACGCCAGTATCCCAGTGACGCAAGCCTGTCTCAGGCCTCGGGAATGTCGAAATCCGGGGCCGCCAATTCGAAGCCTTCAAAGAGAAACCCGGGCGACACGGTACAGCCGACAAGTGTCCACGCACCGCGCGTTTCCGCACTTTGCCAATGATGCTCTGGAACAATCACTTGGGGCCTTTCGCCCGCTGCAAGGTCTGGCCCGAGCATGACAGGTTCCACGGGACCCGTGTCGTCGGCCGCCAACCTCAACATCAAAGGCGCACCGCAATAGAAGTGCCATACCTCCGTTGCATCAACACGATGCCAGTGGCTCCGCTCGCCTTCTGCCAGAAGGAAATAGATGCAGGTGCTACTTGCCCGCGGGCCATCTCCTGCGACCCAGGTCTGGCGATACCACCCGCCCTCGGGATGCGGCGTCAGATCAAGACGGGCTATGATGTCTTCGGCGGTCACGCGCGCCGCGCCAAATCAACAAAGTTATCGGCAACGATATCCCAGTCCCCATTGGGAACCAGATCGCTTTCCTGTCCGGCGCCATGCTCCTCCGGGCGCGCAACAAACGCGGTCCGAAGTCCGGCCTGCTGCGCTGCCTTCAGGTCGTCGTTATGCGCGGCGACCATGGTCACGTCACCCGGCGCCAGACCCAGCACCTCGGCCGAACGCAAGTACACCGCAGGCTTCGGTTTGTAGTCGCCAGCGATATCGGCGCCCACGATCGCATCCCACGGCAATCCGCCCCAGCGCGCCAACCGTGCCATCATGCCGATGGAACCATTCGAACAGGGCGCAATGAGCGCCTTGTCTCGCAGTGCCTTCAGACCAGGAACCACATCCGGCCAAGGGTCAAGCTTCTCCCATGCACGGTTCAGCGCGGAAAGATCGTTACAATGGGCACCAAAGCGATCAAGAACCCGCACGAGGTTCTCTTCATGCAAGACATCTAGCCGAACGTATCCGCGACCGCCTGCGCGAATGCGCTCCATGGCTGGTTGATACTCGCCGCGCCAGGCATCGGCGAAGCCCAAGGCGTCCACTTCCGGAAAAACCTCCGCCACTTCTCGCGCCACGGACGTTCGCCAATCTACGCAGGTCCCAAATACATCGAAGATGAACGCGCGCATCACTCTTGCCCCTCGACAGCCTTACGTCTGCACCAGTTCGCGGACCCTCCGCGTCGCACAAGACCAAGTGCGGGCAGTATACCACACGCGCAGCTTAGCGCCTCATTCTAAAGAAGAATTGACTTACCGGCATAGAAGGCCGTGCTCTCCAGCGCTTCTTCGATACGGATCAGCTGATTGTACTTGGCCAACCGGTCCGAGCGTGCCAGCGAGCCTGTCTTGATCTGCCCGCAATTCGTTGCGACAGCCAGATCGGCAATCGTCGCGTCCTCGGTTTCGCCCGAACGGTGGCTCATGACAGCGGACATGCGCGACCGATGCGCCATGTCGACCGCCATCAATGTCTCGGACAAGGTGCCGATTTGGTTGACCTTCACCAGAAGTGAGTTGCCGCAGCGCTCATCGATACCGCGCGCCAGCCGTTCCGGATTGGTGACAAACAGGTCGTCGCCAACGAGTTGGACGCGGCTTCCGAGCTCTCTCGTCAGCAACGCCCATCCGTCCCAATCGTCTTCGGCGCACCCGTCTTCAATCGAAACGATCGGATAGTCGTCGCAAAGCGACTTGAGATACGCGACGTTTTCCTCGGAACTCAGCGTCTTGCCTTCACCAGCCATCACGTAATTGCCATCCCTGAAGTACTCTGTCGACGCACAATCGAGTGCCAGCACCACGTCGTCCGAAGGGGCGTAACCCGCTTTTTCGACAGCTTTCAGAATGAAATCCAAGGCATCCCGGGTCGACGACAGATTAGGGGCAAAGCCGCCTTCATCGCCAATTCCGGTTGAAAGGCCAGCCGCGGACAGTTCCTTCTTCAGCGTGTGGAAAATCTCCGATCCCATGCGGACCGCCTCGCGGATATTGGCCGCGCTGACGGGCATGATCATGAATTCCTGAATATCAATCGGGTTATCGGCATGCTCACCGCCATTGATGATGTTCATCATCGGCACCGGCAACACCCGCGCGGACGTCCCGCCCACATACCGGAAAAGCGGTTGCCCCAAATACTCCGCTGCCGCCTTGGCCGTCGCCAGAGAGACACCAAGGATCGCATTCGCCCCGAGGCGTCCCTTGTTGGCCGTCCCATCCGCAGCGATCATCGCGCCGTCGATTGCCTCCTGCTCGGTGGCATCGAAACCGACAAGCCCGTCAGCGATCTCTCCGTTCACGGCCTCGACCGCCTGCAAAACGCCCTTCCCCATGTAGCGCGCCTTGTCCCCGTCGCGTTTTTCGACTGCCTCATGGGCACCCGTCGACGCGCCGGAGGGAACTGCAGCGCGGCCCATGGTGCCGTCTTCCAACGTGACATCGACCTCGACAGTCGGATTGCCGCGACTGTCCAGAATCTCGCGGGCGTGAATATCGATGATTGTGCTCATGGGGGGCGCTCCCTTGGGTCAGGTTTCGCGCGTTTCATAGCAGTGTTAACGCTAAAGACAACCGGACCGTTCAGCCGGAAGTTGCTGCACGCTGCCGCTCGCGAAGGAACGCGTAAAGCCCGGATCCGACGATCAGAGCCGCACCAACCCACGTCCAGAGGTCCGGAACCTCTCCGAACACGACGAAGGCAATCGCCAGCGCAAAGAGAATACGCGTATAGCGGAAGGGCGCGACCATCGAGACTTCGCCCGTGCGCAGCGCCGACGTGATCATCCAGAGCGCCACCACGACCGCCGCGGTCAGGCAAACATACCAGATGACCGTCATGTAGCCGACAGGCTCGGCCCCACCCTGCAATTGCATCAGGACCACGCCCGCCAACGTCATGGGGATCATGGCCCATGCGACGGCGAAAGGCGTCGATACGGTCGATGGCAAGGCCCGGCTCGCCACATCCCTGGCGGCAAGGCCAAAGATATAAAGGAAGACCCACAGAAGATTGGGATCAAAATCGCCAAACCCGGGTCGCATGATGATCAAAACACCCACGAAACCGAGAATGACCGCGGTCCAACGCCGCCAACCGACCCTTTCCCCCAGAAAAAGAGCAGCCATCATGGTGACGGCCAAGGGCTGCGCCTGCCCCAGTGCCGCGACACTCGACAACGGCGCAAGCGCCAGAGCCATGACAATTCCAATTGACCCGACGACTTCACCAGCCGACCGGATCAAAAGTGCCTTGCCCAATGCCTGGCGAGACAGGAGCTTTCCGCCATCGCGCCAGACCCAGGCCACGAACACCACGAGAGTGGCGGCCGAACTGATCGCGATGATCTGTCCGGCCCCTTGAGTTTCGCTGGCGAGTTTGACGAACATGTCGACCAGCGCAAAGCTGGCCATCGCGCCGGTCATCAGCAGGATGGCGCGCGTATTGTTCAAACGATCAACGCTCGACTGTAACAGTCTGCATCACATCCGGCTGTCCGATCACAGAACCGTTCTGTCCGGCGCCACGCTTGATCGCGTCAACCACGTCCATGCCTTCGACGACGCGCCCGACGACCGTGTATTGCCCGTTCAAGAAGTAACCTTCGGCAAACATGATGAAGAATTGGCTGTTGGCGCTGTTCGGGTTCTGTGCACGGGCCATACCCACAATGCCCCGATCATATGGCACGTCCGAGAACTCCGCGGCGAGGTCAGGTTTGTCCGAGCCGCCCCGGCCAGCCATGCGCATATCTCCGCCGAGCTTGCCGAACTCCACATCGCCCGTTTGCGCCATGAAACCATCGATCACCCGATGGAAGACAACGCCGTCATAGGCCCCTTCTTCCGCCAATGTCGTGATCCGTTCCACATGTCCCGGGGCCACGTCGTCGAGCATGTCGATGACGATCCGGCCATTGGCTTCTCCAGCCACCTCGATGATCAGGTTCGGCCCCGGCCCATCGTCCTGCGCCATGGCGGGGGACGCAACCAGCGCCGCAAGAAGGAAAAGCTTACGCATCTGAGGCCACCTTCACGCTATGCATCCGGTCAGGGTTCATCGGCGGTTCCCCCCGCGCAATGTTGTCCACGAATTCCATGCCGGAAATCACCCGGCCATAGACCGTGTATTGGCCATTCAGGAAGTGATTGTCCGAAAAATTGATGAAAAACTGGCTGTTGGCGCTGTTCGGGTTCTGGCTCCGTGCGGCGCCAAGCGTGCCACGGTCATGCGGGATCTTGGAAAACTCCGCCTTCAGATCGGGCAGGCTCGACCCGCCTGTCCCGGCACGGCGCAAATCGAACCCGTCCACGAAATCACCATGCTGCACATCACCGCTCTGCGCCATGAACCCATCGATCACACGATGGAAAACGACGTTGTCGTACTCGCCTGCGCGCGCCAGTTCCTTCATTCGGGCGCAATGCTCAGGCGCCACATCCGGCAAAAGCTGAAGCGCCACCGTGCCATCTTTCAACTCGATCAGGATCGTATTCTCGGGATCGTCGTAGTCGGCCATGCGCCCACCCTCCATGTTGTCAGTTGCGCGGACCCTAGTCCGCCTCAGGCCCAAGGGAAACCCATCACCATTATCGGCCCTGAAATATCCCGGGGAGGTCCGGAGGGGCAGCGCCCCTCCGGCGGATCGGCGCGCATCGCGCGGCGAAACCCCGCCTTGACCTTCCGCGCCACTCGCGTAAAGCCACGAGGGCGGATATGAGAGGTGCTGCCATGGCCTGGAAAACGCTCGACGACATCGACCTCGACGGCAAAGTCGTGCTGGTGCGCGTCGACCTGAACGTACCCGTTGAGAACGGGTTGGTCACCGACACTACGCGGATCGAACGGATCAAGCAGACGGTCGACGACATTCTGGCAAAAGGCGGCAAGCCTGTTCTCATGGCCCATTTCGGGCGGCCCAAAGGGCAGGAAGTGGCGGAATACTCGCTGTCCCAGATCACCGACAAGGTGGCCGAAGTTCTTGGGCACAAGGTCACGTTTGCCGAAAACTGCATCGGCGGCCCTGCTAAGAAAGCCGTCGCAGCGATGGAAGCCGGCAATGTTGTTCTTTTGGAGAACACGCGGTTTCACGCGGGCGAGGAAGCCAATGACGGCGTGTTTGCCGCCTCCCTCGCCGCGCTTGGCGAAGTTTACGTGAACGATGCCTTTTCTGCGGCGCACCGCGCCCACGCATCGACCACCGCTCTGGCCGGGCTTCTCCCTTCGGCGGCAGGCCGCCTGATGGAAGCCGAGTTGAAAGCGCTCGAAGCCGCCCTCACGCAGCCCGAACGCCCCGTCGTCGCCGTCGTGGGCGGGGCCAAGGTCTCCACCAAGCTCGACCTCCTCGGGAATCTCGTCCGCAAGGTGAATACGCTCGTCATCGGTGGCGGCATGGCCAATACCTTCCTTGCCGCCAAGGGCATCGAAGTGGGCAAATCGCTCGCCGAACACGACATGGCGGAAACCGCCCGCGAAATCATGGACAAGGCCGATGAAGCAGCCTGTGAAATCCTGCTGCCAACCGACATCGTCGCGGCCACGGAATTCGCTGCCAACGCCGATCATGTCACGGTGCCAGCGGAGGCCTGCCCATCGGACCGGATGATCCTCGATGCCGGACCTGAAACCGTCGCCAAGATCGCCGCCGCGTTCGAAACCGCGCGCACGGTGATCTGGAACGGTCCCCTCGGGGCGTTCGAGATCGAACCCTTCGACGCCGCCACGAACGCGGCGGCACAAAAAGCGGCCGAGCTTTCGGTCGCGGGGTCTCTCGTCACCGTTGCAGGTGGCGGCGACACGGTCGCCGCGCTCAACAGGGCGGGCGTTGCCGGAGATTTCACTTACATCTCCACGGCCGGAGGCGCTTTCCTTGAGTGGATGGAGGGCAAGACCCTCCCAGGTGTGGCGGCGCTCGACCAGGGCTGAGGCTCGCCCGGAAAGAGCCCTTGCCTCCAACCGGCGGAATCCGTTCGGAATTCCATGAAATCACTGTTGCAGCCAATCGGCACAAGCAAGGAATTTCAGCCTGTTACCGCTACCTGCGTTGACTTGGCCCGCCCGCTCCCTCAGACCACGCGCAAACGTAGTATGAACGAGGGTTCCCATGTCACAAGTAGATCAGCAAACCGAACAAATGCGCTCCGGCAAAGGTTTTATCGCCGCGCTGGACCAGTCTGGCGGGTCCACGCCCAAAGCACTGGGGCTCTATGGCATCAGCGAAGATCGTTACACCAATGACGCCGAAATGTTCGACCTGATCCACGCCATGCGCTCCCGTATCGTCGCGGCCCCCGCCTTCACCGGTGAAAAGGTGATCGGTGCGATCCTCTTCGAAATGACGATGGATCGCGAATTCGGCGGGAAAGATGCAGCGGCCTATCTTTGGGAAAACCGCGGTGTCGTGCCGTTCCTGAAATGCGACAAGGGCCTCGAAGCCGAAGAAGACGGCGTCCAGATCATGAAACCGATGGGTGACCTCGACGGATTGCTCTCGCGCGCCAAGGGAAAGGGTGTCTTCGGCACCAAGATGCGCTCCGTCATCAATGCCGCGAATGCAACCGGCATCGCGCGGAACGTGGCGCAGCAGTTCGAGATCGGGCAGCAGATCCTCGGGCACGGCCTTGTGCCCATTCTGGAGCCCGAAGTGAACATCAAGATCGCCGACAAGGCCGAGGCGGAAGCGATCATGCGGGACGAAATCCACAAAGGGCTCGACGCGCTCGACACGCCTGTCATGCTCAAACTCTCGCTGCCTACGGAAGCCAACTTCTTCAAGCCTTTGATCGACCACCCGAACTGCCTCCGCGTTGTGGCGCTTTCGGGCGGCTACAGCCGGGACGAGGCAAACGACCTCCTGTCCAAGAACCACGGCATGATCGCAAGCTTCAGCCGCGCCCTGACCGAGGGTCTGAGCGATGGCCAATCGGATGACGAGTTCAATGCCATGATCGCCAGCACGATCGACAGCATCTATAAGGCATCGATTACCTGAGATGTTCGCACAGGCACATATTTGACTGACGAAACGGGCGGCCATTTTTGCCGCCCTTTTCTTTTGAAAGGAAGAACATGCGTTTCAAGGCCATTTTGATTGCTCTAACCATACTGGTCGCCTCGCCCACCCATGCTGAGGACCAGCCCGGCCAGATCGTTGTTACCGGCCGAGGGTTTGCCAGCGCTCCGGCCGACAAGGCGACGTTGCGGATTGAAGTGGTAGCCAACGCGCGCAAAAGCGAGCTCGCGATGGAGCAAATTACAATATCATCGGACACTGTGATGGCGGCGCTCCGCAACTACGGTGTTTCGGAGGCCGACATTGAAACCACCAGCCTTTCTGTCGGCGAAGACTGGCAATACGAAGAAGGGACACGCGTTTTCGCCGGCTATTCCGCCCGCACAAACCTGATCGTCGACGTCCGCGACCTGTCCCGCTTGGGCAATCTTGTCGCCACCCTCTCGCGCGACAATGCGATCAGCGTCAACGGCCCCCACTTCGACATCGAGGACAAAGTCACCCTTCGCAACGAAGCTAGACGGAACGCCGTGCGAGACGGATTGGAGACTGCAGAACTGCTCGCAAGCGCTGCAGGTGTCACACTCGGACCACCGCTCCTGATCACCGACGGGACCGAACCTACAGAGCGCAATCGGCTCAACGCAGCCGAACAAATTGAAGAGCCAATGGTCATGGAGGAACCCGTCATGGAGGACTTTGGGGAAATCTCTGAAACAGGTGTCGACGTCATCCCCGGCGAGATCGAACGCACCGAAACCGTCAAACTCATCTTCCGCATCGAGCCCTGATCGCTGTCGTTTCTGGGCAGGTTTCAGCCAAACGCAATATTTAGGGGATTCACAGGCGAATCACTTTGTGTCATGGTCCTTCGAAGCGCCCCATAAGAGGGCGACCGAAGGGCAGACGAGCACTTATGCAACGACCGGGTTACGGCGCACTCGCCTATTTCGCTCTCATGTTTTCGCTGGGCGTGTACTTCATGTTCGCCAGCGTGCAGGGCGACTTTGGCCTGTTCCGCCGGGTGCAGATCGAAGCCGAGCTCACAACGCTGACGGACGAACGCGACCGCCTGACGGAAGAGGTGGCGATGCTCGAAAACAAGACACGCCGCCTTTCGGACAACTATCTCGACCTTGATCTGCTCGATGCGCAAGCCCGCGATATCCTTGGCCTGATCCGCCCGGACGAAATCGTCATCAAATGAAAAGGGGCGCCCGGAAGCGCCCCTTCTTTGCTTATGGGTTTGCACCTCAGGCGGCGCGTTGCCTGCGTCGCATCACCCCAAGTGCACCAAGTCCGACAAGCATCAGGAAGCCTGCTGCCGGAAGCGGAACCGCAACTGCATGAATGCTATCAACCCTGGCCGAGCCGTTGTCGGCATCGCGGAAGAAGATCATGGTCACGTTTTTGAACTGATCCAGTGGGCCGCTCGATATCATGTCATTGGCAACGTTATCTTCGGAGAAAAGCGTTCCTCCCGTCGTTTCCGTGGAAACGTACAGCGCCGGACCTTGTCCATCTCGACCGTCGTAAAGGAACGACAGAAGATCGAATGCACCCCCGTCTTCACGGTACATTTTGACGATCTTTCCCGATCTGGAGTTCTGGAGCAGCATGCACTCGGAATTTACGCCCTCGTATACGCACCCTCTCGGGGTCGATACGTTGCCGCTGCCTAGTTGTTCGAAGACAAAGCCGTCCTCAAAATATTTGTTGCCCGAAGAATAACCATCTTCGAAGTCCACCACGGAAGCGGATACCGAACCGCCTCCTAATGCGAACACAACAGCTGCCAAACCGGCAGCCAAGTACCCTCTCATGGTAACCCCCTTATAAGCACACACAATGCTACATTATTAATGAATCGTAAATGAACGGAGGATGAACGAGGGGGTGTCGGGCAGACGGACTCTTTGAGGAAACGACATTTGCGCCCGAATTTCCGCTCAGTCCCGCCCTCGCAGCAGCGCCGACCAAGCCCGACCCGTTTTTGCAGTCTCGACAAGTCACCTTGCGCCCGGCCGGGAATGGCCGACGATTGCGCCCCCTGCATAGCGGCTTTGCCCGTCCGCGACGACTTATCACGTGCATTACGCAACGTCGTGCTGTAAAGGATAGTTTAACGCTGAACTACTTTTGCGAACTTGTGGGAGGAATGCCCCGATGGCCACCAAGCGCGCCACGAAATCGACGCGAAAATCCAATGTGTCGAAAGAAGAACTTCTAAAATATTACCGCGAAATGCTTTTGATCCGCCGGTTTGAAGAAAAGGCCGGCCAGCTTTACGGAATGGGGCTGATCGGCGGGTTCTGCCACCTCTACATCGGTCAGGAGGCCGTTGTGGTCGGCCTCGAAGCCAATACCGAAGAGGGCGACAAGCGCATCACCACCTACCGCGACCACGGCCACATGCTCGCTTGCGGCATGGACCCGAAAGGCGTCATGGCAGAACTCACCGGACGCGAGGGCGGGCTTTCTAAAGGTAAAGGCGGCTCGATGCACATGTTCTCGAAAGAGGCGCATTTCTACGGCGGTCACGGCATCGTCGGCGCCAACGTGCCGCTCGGCGCAGGTCTTGCCTTCGCTGACAAGTACAAGGGCAACGACCGCGTCACCTTTACATATTTCGGTGACGGCGCGGCCAACCAGGGCCAGGTCTACGAGACCTACAACATGGCCCAGCTCTGGGAACTCCCAGTGGTTTTCGTGATCGAGAACAACAAATACGCAATGGGCACCTCCGTTCAGCGCGCCACCAAGTCGCCCAGCCTCTGGGAACGCGGTGCCGCCTACGGGATCGCCGGCGAAGAAGTCGACGGCATGGATGTGCTGGCGGTAAAAGAAGCCGGTGCGCGCGCCATCGAACACTGCCGCGCAGGCAAAGGCCCCTACATCCTTGAGGTCATGACCTACCGCTATCGCGGCCACTCCATGTCCGACCCGGCGAAATACCGGACCCGCGATGAAGTGCAGAAGATGCGGGAAGAACGCGACGCCATCGAACAGGTGCGCAAGCGCCTGCTCGATACCGGGGCCTCGGAAGACGAGCTCAAGGCGATCGACAAGGAAATCAAGGACATCGTCAACGAGGCGGCCGACTATTCGAAAGAAAGCCCGGAACCTGAGTTGTCCGAACTTTACACAGACATCATCATCGAAGCTTAACCGGAGGAGACAGGACCAATGGCTACCGAAATTCTCATGCCCGCCCTCTCTCCCACGATGGAAGAAGGCACACTCGCCAAGTGGCTCGTCAAGGAGGGCGACACCGTGTCGTCCGGCGACATCATGGCGGAAATCGAAACCGACAAGGCCACGATGGAATTCGAGGCCGTCGACGAAGGCATCGTCGGCAAGATCCTTGTCGCCGAAGGCGCGGAAGGTGTGAAGGTAAACACCCCGATCGCCGTTCTGGTCGAAGAAGGCGAAAGCGCGGATGACATCTCGTCCAGCGCCGCTGCCCCGACCGCTGCAGAAACTCCGGCGGAAGCACCGGCACCTGCCACGGCAGCCGCAGCGCCTGTGGCCGCTGTTGTTGACCGCTCGCCCGACTATCCTGAAGGCACGGAAATGGTCTCCACCACGGTCCGCGAAGCCCTTCGAGACGCGATGGCCGAAGAGATGCGCCTTGATGAGAACGTGTTCCTGATGGGTGAGGAAGTTGCCGAGTACCAGGGCGCCTACAAGATCAGTCAGGGTCTGCTCGACGAATTCGGCGCAAAACGCGTGGTCGACACGCCCATCACCGAGCATGGCTTTGCCGGCATCGGTGTTGGCGCCAGTTGGGGTGGCCTTCGTCCAATCGTCGAGTTCATGACCTGGAACTTCGCCATGCAGGCGATCGACCACATCATCAACTCTGCCGCCAAGACGCTCTACATGTCCGGCGGTCAGATGGGCTCGCCCATCGTGTTCCGCGGCCCGAACGGCGCTGCCGCTCGCGTGGCCGCCCAGCACTCCCAGGATTACGCCGCATGGTACGCAAGCGTTCCCGGTCTCCGCGTCGTCCAA
Source organism: Silicimonas sp. (assembly GCA_022824525.1). Taxonomy (GTDB): domain Bacteria; phylum Pseudomonadota; class Alphaproteobacteria; order Rhodobacterales; family Rhodobacteraceae; genus JAJDOD01. The sequence goes on from JAJDZT010000051.1 coordinate 31,283, forward strand.
CCCTACTCGGCGGCGGACGCCAAGGGCCTCCTGAAAACAGCGATCCGCGATCCGAACCCGGTCGTCTTCCTCGAAAACGAGATCATGTACGGCCATTCGTTCGACGTGCCGAAGCTTGATGATTTCACCATCCCCTTCGGCAAGGCCCGCGTCTGGCGCGAAGGTACCGATGTGACGCTGGTCAGCTGGGGCGTCGGCATGAAATACGTGCTCGAAGCCGCAGATGAACTGGCAAAAGAAGGGATCAGCGCCGAGGTCATTGACCTCCGCACGCTCCGCCCGCTCGACATGGCGACGGTGATCGAAAGCGTGAAGAAGACCAACCGCTGCGTCACTGTCGAAGAAGCTTGGCCGGTCGCCTCCATGTCCGACCACATTGGCTCCGAGATCATGCGCGAAGCGTTCGACTACCTCGACGCACCCGTGCTGAAATGCACCGGCAAGGACGTGCCCATGCCTTATGCGGCGAACCTCGAAAAACTGGCGCTCACCAGCACCAAAGAGGTGATCGACGCCGTCAAAGCCGTGACCTACCGGTAAGCCAAATGGATGTGAAAGGCCGCGATCCCGAGACCGAATGCTACCGCGTCACCCATGACGTGGATGGCAAGACCGTCTCCGCCCTCGTGCCGGAACGCTTTGCCGCCGACCTCCGGCTCACCGGCGCACGGCCGTCGCATCAGGACGCCTATGTCTGGATGGCAGGCAACAAAACGAAGATTGAGACCGCGATCACCCAACTGGCGCATGGTGAGAAACCCCGCGCGCCGTTCGACCAGATCGTGCTTTTGAAGGAAAGCTGACATGCCCACCGAAATTCTCATGCCCGCCCTCTCTCCCACGATGGAGGAAGGCACGCTCGCCAAGTGGCTCGTGAAAGAGGGAGATACCGTCTCCTCCGGAGATCTTCTGGCCGAGATCGAAACCGACAAGGCCACGATGGAATTCGAAGCCGTGGACGAAGGCACGGTCGGCAAGATACTCGTGGCCGAAGGCACCGAGGGCGTGAAGGTCAACGTGCCGATTGCGGTTCTCCTGGAAGACGGCGAAAACGCCGACGATATCGGCGCGGCCTCGGCGCCTGCTCCGGGAGCGCCAAAGGCGTCTGACGCGGCTGCCGAAGCCCCGGCCCCAGCCGTGGCTGAGAAGGCCGCACCGGCCCCTGCGGCACCTGCCCATGATGGCAACCGTGTCTTCGCCTCCCCACTCGCGCGCCGCATCGCCGCTGACAAGGGCCTCGACCTCAGCCAGATCAGGGGCACGGGCCCCAAAGGCCGGATCGTGAAAGCCGACGTGGAAAATGCCCAACCGGGTGCCGCCCCTGCCGCCGCTCCTGCAGCGGCCGCAAGTGCGCCTGCGGCAGCCGCCGCGCCATCCGGCCCATCCGCCGATCAGGTCGCCGCCATGTTCGCAGATCGCGAGTTCGAGGAAGTCAGCCTCGACGGTATGCGCAAGACTATCGCTGCCCGCCTCGGCGAAGCCAAACAGACCATTCCGCATTTCTACCTGCGGCGTGACATTGAACTCGACGCGCTTCTCAAGTTCCGCTCGACGCTCAACAAGCAGCTTGAAGCCCGTGGGGTGAAGCTCTCTGTCAACGACTTCATCATCAAGGCTTGCGCCCTTGCACTTCAGTCCGTGCCGGACGCCAACGCCGTCTGGGCGGGCGACCGCATCCTGAAGCTCAAGCCGTCCGACGTCGCCGTTGCCGTCGCCATCGAAGGCGGCCTCTTCACACCGGTCCTGAAGGACAGCCACATGAAGTCGCTCTCCGCCCTCTCGGCCGAGATGAAAGACCTCGCCACCCGTGCCCGCGACCGCAAACTCGCGCCGCATGAATACCAGGGCGGCAGCTTCGCGATTTCCAACCTCGGCATGTTCGGCATCGACAATTTCGACGCCGTCATCAACCCGCCACACGGCTCGATCCTCGCTGTCGGCGCGGGCGTGAAGAAGCCTGTCGTCAAGGAAGACGGCACACTTGGCGTCGCCACTGTCATGTCCGTCACGCTCTCCGTCGATCACCGGGTCATTGACGGCGCGCTCGGGGCAGAGTTTCTTACAGCCATCAAAGAAAACCTCGAAAACCCGGTGGCTATGCTCGCATGAAACCCCTGTTCCTGATCCCTGCTCTCGCTCTGCTCGCCGCTTGCGGCGAGCGAGAAACGCGCGAAACCTACACCTGCCCGAACGGGCCGGACCTTGCCATCACCTATTCCGAAGCTGGTGCGCTTATCACGTTCGGCGACGGACGCTCCGAGTTGCTGCCACCGACCGACAAGGAAGAGGTCTACGCCAAGCCCGGCATGGTCTGGGCGTCGGAGGGTTTCCGCACGGCGCGTCTCACGGATGGGCAAAGCAGCTACGCTTGTGATCAGATGGCGGGATAGAGGGACATGTCGGAAACTCCCTATCTGCTGAAGGCGTCCGAGATTGCCGCGATGGAGGGTTTGGCCAAGACCCATTTTCTTAACCCGAACGCCAAGCGGATCAACAAATCGCTCGGCGATGCGACCGGCCTGACCGGCCTTGGCATCCACATTATCGAGGTTGAGCCGGGACACGACACCACCGAAGTCCACGTGCACTATTTCGAAGATGAGGCGGTCTACGTTCTTTCAGGAACAGCCACGGCCGAAATCGGGGACGAACACCACGATATCGGACCTGGCGATTTCATCGGCTACCGGAAGAATGGACTTCCTCATGGCATACGCAACACCGGCACCGAAACGCTGCGCTGCCTCGTGATTGGCCAACGCCTGGCGCAGGATGTTGCGGACTACACTCACCTCGGCAAACGCATCTACCGAAACGAAGGCATGCCCTGGGATTTGGCCGACATCGACGCGCTTGAACACCCGCAGGCAGGCGCCAAGAAATAGCGACTTAACGTAATCCACACGTTTTTGAGGGTATGGCCCTCCGGACCCTGAGCCCGGAGACTGGCATGCGCACCGAAGACTATCACCTGTCCGCCGACGACATTCGGAAAGTGTCGGCTTCTGAAAAGACCCACTTCTTGAACGACCACGCCCGCCGACGGGAAAAGTCGCTTGGCAGCATGACCGGGCTGAGTGAGATTGATTTCTGCCTGATCGAAGTTGACCCGGGCAATGAATCGACCGAGCACCACAAGCATTACCACGAGGAAGAGTGCGTCTATATCCTCGATGGTGAGGGCACCGCTCGCATCGGGGCCGAAAGCGTCGAAGTCCGTGCAGGCGATTTTGTCGGATTCCGGAAAGGCGGCCTTGCCCACAGCCTGAAAAACACAGGAGAAGAGGTTCTGCGCTGCATTGTTGTCAGCCAGCGCAAGAACCATGATGTGTCCGACTATCCGCGCAAAGGCAAACGTCTGTTTCGCAACAAGGATCTCACCTGGAACCTTGTTGATGTGAACGTGATCGATCGCCCGTTTGGCGCAAAAACCTAGAGCTGCCCGCCCGGCGTTGACCGCGAAATCGCAATCTCTTCGTCCGTCATGTCCTCTGGTATCCCGTCGAAAAGCGGCGTGGAAAGATAACGCTCTCCGGTATCCGGCAACATGCACAGGATCACGGAACCCTCTGGCGCGGTCTCGGCGACCTGCATCGAAATCGCAAAGGTCGATCCGCCTGAAATTCCGGTGAAAATCCCCTCTTCGGCTGCAAGCCTTTTCGACCAGGCAATGCCATCAGGACCGGCCACGGGAAGCAACTCGTCATAGAAGCCCTTGTCGAGCCCCTCTTGCAGAACATGCGGGATGATATCCGGCGTCCAGCCCTGGATCGGGTGCGGTTCCCATGCCGGGTGACCCGCCGCGGGTGTGTTGTCCGCATTCCGTTCCTGTGGTGTGCCAGACCCGACAAGGGCGGCGTTGGCAGGCTCGGTCAGGATGATCTTCGTATCGGGCCGTTCTTTCCGCAACACGCGCCCCACTCCCGAGAAAGTGCCGCCTGTCCCGTAGCCGGTCACGAAGTAATCCAGCCGCTCACCCGCGAAATCACCGATAATCTCGCGCGCCGTCGTGTTTTCATGAATGTCGGCATTCGCCGAAGTCTCGAACTGGGCCGCATTGAACCAGCCATGCTCCGCCACCAGTTCCTTCAGCTTCTGCATCATGCCATAGGCCTTCTCGGCCCGTGGCGTCAGCACCACTTTGGCCCCAAGGAACCGCATGAGCTTCCGCCGCTCGATGGAGAAACTGTCGGCCATCACGCAAACCAGAGGATACCCCTTCGCCGCACAAACCATGGCCAACCCGATGCCAGTGTTGCCGGACGTGGCCTCAACCACCGTCTGTCCCGGCTTCAGCGCACCAGAGCGCTCTGCCGCTTCAATGATGTTGAGCGCGAGCCTGTCCTTGACAGACCCCAATGGATTGAATGCCTCGAATTTTACGTAGACGGACACATGTTTCGGCGCGATCCGGTTGATCCGCACGACGGGCGTGTCCCCAACCGTGTCCAGAATGCTATCGAACTTGCCACGGCCATTGGTCTGACGAATGCTCATTTTTCGCTCCCCACACTCGGATTACGGACCGAGGTTAGCAGGTTTCGAAAGGTTTGCAGTCCCGTATTCACGGGAAGGTCTGCAAAACCGCAAACAACACGCTCAACGGAAAATGGTTCGGCGTCCGGTTATTCGGCCGGAACGCCGTTCAGGATCTGATCCATCGTCAGGGAAGGTTGATCGCAGCCCGCCTCTCCAACGATCTTTGCGGGAACACCGGCGACTGTCTTGCACGAGGGCACCTCGTGAAGCACCACGGAACCAGCCGCAATCCGGCTGCAATTCCCCACGCTGATGTTGCCAAGTACCTTTGCCCCGGCACCGATCAGAACACCGTCGCCGATTTTCGGGTGTCGGTCCTCTTCTTCCTTGCCGGTTCCGCCCAGCGTCACCGAATGCAGCATGGAGACATTGTCGCCAACCACCGCCGTTTCACCGATCACGATGGAATGCGCGTGATCGATCATCAATCCGCGCCCGATGCGCGCATTCGGGTGAATATCGATCCCGAACACTTCGCTCACGCGCGCCTGAATGAAGTAGGCAAGGTCTTTCCGTCCGCTCTTCCAGAGCCAGTGCCCGACGCGATACGCCTGCACTGCCTGATATCCTTTGAAGAACAAAAGCGGCTGAAGAAGCGAATGGCACGCCGGATCACGCTCGTAAACGGCCACGATATCGGCCCGCGCCGCCTCGGCCAAAGACGTGTCGGATGCATAGGCTTCCTCGCAAATCTCGCGCAAAAGCTGGCCCGACATCTCCGCCGAAGACAGCTTGGACGCAATCCTATAGGAGAGCGCGCTTTCCAAAGATTTGTGATGCAAAACAGAGGCATGCGCCATGCCGCCGATCAACGGCTCGGACGCGATCGCTGCGCGCGCATCATCCTGAATGCGTTGCCAGACCGGGTCTAGCGCCGCGGGGCGAGGCTGGTTCTGTGCCATGAGACACTCCTTGTCATCTGTTCGCCTTTTAGAACAGATAGGTGCGTCGGACCAATGAAAAACCCTTGTAAGAGCTATTCACGATGCTGAAAGCCGAAGAATTGGAACAATTCAGAACGGCTCTTCTGGAAGAGATGGCCGCCCTGACCACGGAAAACACCGGCACTGCCGAAGATCGCGCGACCGTGATGCTCGATCAACAGTCGGTCGGTCGTCTCAGCCGCATGGACGCCCTTCAACGCCAGGCCATGGCGCAAGCCACGGAACGGCGCAGACAAGGTCGCGCGGCCCGCATCGAAGCCGCGCTTGCCCGCATGGAAGAAGATGAATTCGGATATTGCGTCGACTGCGGCGAGGAAATCGGCCTCAAGCGCCTCAGGCTCGATCCAACACTGCCGACTTGCGTGAGTTGTGCGAAAGGTTAGGCGCGCGGCAGCGTCAGTTCAGCGATATGAACGGCAAGCCTGACGGTCCCCGTACCGTCGAACGCGCCACCTTCGGCCGTGAGAACCAAATCCGTCGCCGTGTAGTAAGTCAGCGGCGATCCCGTAAGCCCACGCAGCCATGATCCCGCGTTCGTGCCAATGCCGCTACCGTATCGGTCAGCCGATCCGGCGACCCCAACCTGAAAACCTGTGGCCCCGCCGATGTCGGCAAGCACCCGTCCCGTCACTCCATACGCAACGGAGTTTGGCGGCAATGCGCCGATGACCGTCGACGTCGCCCCAGCGCTCACCCCGTGATCCAGTTCGATCGTCCTGTGTACGAATCCGGCCCCGTTTGGCGACAACGCCCCGGCACCTTCCACCCACTCCACCCCGTCGAACTGCACTCGCGTGCCGCCTGACCAGCCCTGCCAGCCAGCCTCAGGCACGGTGAACACCCAACCTCCATTCACGAAGATCGCCAGTTTGCCATCTTGACCGGCCCAAAGCCCCGTCGCGCCGACGCCAACTGCATGGCACGCGCCTTCGCCGGGCGAACCGGGCGGAACCGTGGCCCCGACCGAAGATACAGACAACTGAACGAGCGCATCTAGTCGCGTCAGGCTCTCATTCACCGTGACATGTTTTTGCGCCTGTGCCGCTGCAACCAGCGGCAGGCCAAGCTTTGCTGTCTCAGACATTGACGGTCATCCTCGCTTCGCTTCCGGGACCGTAAAGGTCCGATATCTGTGAAATCTCCACGGTGAACGGCAGGCTCACCGCATCAGTCGCTCTCGCCGCTGCGTCATAATTCCAGGACGCCGAACTGACCTGTTCTTCCCGCACAACTGCACCGTTCTTTCGAATGCGGCACCGATACGCTTCAAACGCTTCGCCCAAGGGCACATCCGCAAGGTCCCAGGTGTCGCCGCCGATGCGCGTTCGCCGAACCCAACTGAACTCATGCCCGCCCGCGCCATCAGGTGTTGCCCGCAAATGGACCGGCGCGAATGGTTTCAAACCGAGAGCACCGGCCGCATGCGTCAACTCCACGTAGCTCCCGTCATTCACGGGTCGCGATGCAGGCCCGATCCGGTACCGCCGCGTGATCCCTCGGAGCGACGTTGGCACAGGGATCTGCAAAAGCGATGCATCGATCACCACGATCGTCGATCCGGAAGGCCAAACCGACGGCATGACAGTCTCGGTTCCCTGTTGCCCGCGCAGAAGATGCGAAAGCCGCCATGTATCTTCATCGACCAGTTCGGCATCCCGAAACTGCAGCACCTCCCAAAGCCCGGAACCATCGCTGATCGCAGCCACATTCCCACCGGCCAGAAAGGCCAGGTCGTCAATGGAACCCAAGGCACCGTAAGCTAAACGCAAATCGACCCCCGCACCACGCATCGGCACCCCGGTCTGCCCGGCACCAAGGGCGGTCAACGTCGTTCCGATAATGGCGCGGCGGCCCAGTTCGGCTTCGTAACTCCAGGTTTGCCCGTCCAGTGAGGAGTAGACCGAAACTACGCCCGGCCATGGTTCACTGGTTGCCGCGATCCAAGGCGCTTCGGGCAGTTCCGAACCCGTCAAAAGCGGCAAATCCATCATCAGCGACCAGACAGGCAACGGCACCGTGACCGGCGGCGGCACTGTTGCCACGTCTTCGGTGACGTAGCTCTGGTAAACCCCGCGCTCCACGCGCACGGCCTCCATCAGTTTCACCCCGTCGTCTTCCACACGGTCGATCCTCAGACTGTCGCCCTCGATCTCCACCACGTCGCCCGCGGCAAGCGTCGAAGAGGGCGGCACGGCAAACGCCACGGCTTCCCGCGCCACCCGCGCCTCCGCCAGCCAGCGTTCGACAATACTGCGCGCCTCTCCACGCGTGAGCGCCAATGGCAACTCACTTTGAGCGACACTTGTCGTTGCCTCATCTGGGAATATGCCTTCGGTGCTCCGCGTCTCGTAGTCACCATCGGCCTCCACGAAACTCAGCCGCACGCGTCCAGCGCTCTCAGCCTCGGGCGTGCGCGTTCTTGTGAGAAGCACTTCGCTCTCGCCACGTGCAAGGTTCGCTTCGACCAACGACTGCGTTGGCAACCCATCCCGGTTCTGGAATATCAGAGTGCCGTCACGCTCGATCGCATCAATTCCGAACGCCAACAGCAACGGTTGCAACGCCGCACGAGGTGTTTCGCTCCCGTCGAGGAAGTAGCCGCGCACCAGCCCCCGGACCCCGGAAACATCGACCGGACCACAGCCCGCGCGCGCACAAACCTCGGCGATCAAGCCCCCAAGCGCCCGCGACGTGACACGCCCATTCAACCAATGGCCCCGCGCATAATTGTCACCGTCACTCCAAAGCTCGGAATTTCCGGGAAAGAACGGATACGGGCGGGCATCCCAGGCCCAGACATACATCCGATCCGTCGCAACCATCGACCCGCCATAGCTCGCGGACATCGGGTTGTTCTCGGGATCGCCCCAATACTCCGACATGGCGCGCAGGTACTGCATCTGGATCAAATCGTCCCGTGCCCCGCTCGAAAACTTCGGTAGTGAAGATTCCGAGGACTTGGGATCAAGGAACTTGTTCGGTTGATTGGTCGCCTTGTCGACGGCCGCGCATCCGAGTTCCGTGAACCACAACGGCTTGCTCTCCGGCACCCAATCTGTCGAGGCAGCCTGCCGTTCACCGCCAATGCGGTTGTGGTGCGGCTCGGACCACCAGCTTTTCAGATCCTTGTATCGAAACACCCATGGTTCGCCGAATGCGCCATCCGTGATCGGTTTGCGCAGCTGCGCCGCCTCGGCTTGCGGCGACGGGTAATACCAATCGAAACCCTCTCCACCGGCAATATTTTCTTTGATATACGACAGGTTATGGACCGATCCGAATGTCGCGTCCGCGTGATTCCACCCGTCGCGCCAATCGCTCAGCGGCATGTAATTGTCGATGCCGACAAAATCGATGGCCGGGTCCGCCCAAAGCGGGTCCAGGTGAAAAAACACATCGCCGGACCCGTCCTGAGGATGATACCCGAAATACTCTGACCAATCCGCCGCGTACCCCACTTTCACCTCCGGCCCCAGAATGCTGCGCACATCCGCCGCAAGCGCTCGCATCTGCGCGACCGCCGGGAAACTGTTGCCCGCTCCCCGGATCTGCGTAAGCCCGCGCATCTCGGACCCTATGCAAAAGGCATCTACCCCACCCGCCATGGCACAAAGATGCGCATAGTGCAGAATGAACCGCCGGTAGCTGAAGCCATCGCTTCCGGTATAGTCCACGCTCCCGGGGCCGACCGAAAATTCCGCCGCAGTTGCCGTTCCAAAAAACGCATCCACCTCCGCCGAGGCGGACGCCGTTCCATCCGGCGACCCGGATTGCCCCGGCGCAAGCGACGTCGTGATCCGCCCGCGCCAAGGCAAGGCAGGCTGATCCGATGCGCCGGTCCAAGGGTCGGTCAACCCATTGCCGCTCACCTGCTCCATCAGAATGAATGGATAGAACATCACCTTTTGGCCCAACGCGGACATGGCGGCGATCGCTTCCAAAACCGAGGCATCAGACGGCGTCCCGCCATAGATCGGTCGCCCGTCCTCTTGCGGCACAACCCCGGCAGAGGCGCGTGACACACCCGAAACCGACCACGGCACGGACCCATCAAGGCCCGACTGCTAGACCCGGGGCGCAACTTCGCAGCTTCCGCAACGCAGATCGGTCCCGAACCAGGAAACGATCAAGGACGCTGATGTGCAGTTCGGCAATTCCTCCGACAGCGCGTCCAATGACGTTTCGAAATCGGTCAACCCGGACGGCGTGTTCACATTGGCAGACCGCACACGACCCGGGGCCTCCTGAAAGTGCACCGGTGTTGTGGAAAGCGCATACTCTCCCGTCCCCGGAATGACCGCCACGGCTTCAACCAGATCCGACAGATCGCCTTCGCCGGTGCGCATGACTTCGAAACTGAACTGCGGCACTCGGTTCCCGAAAGGCCCGAGCTGCAAATCTTCGATCACCACGTAAGCGGTGCCGCGATAAGCGGGCGCAAGCCCGGCCCCTTCCACGGCTTCAATCTTTGGGTCCGGCAATTGATCTTCCGAGCCCGGGTAAACGCGCAGGTTCAGATCGGTTTTGGAGATTTCCGTCCCGTCTGCCCAGATGCGACCGACCCGTGTGATCTCTCCCTTGCAGAGAGCGACGGCAAGGCTCACCGAATAGGAGTATTCCTTTACCTTCGGTCGAGACGGAGCGCCTTTGCCGCCTCCGCCCGAAACCGTGACATCCTCCCTGAAACGCGTCGCCCAAATGACCTGACCCGACACCCGCACACGACCATGGACATCTGCAATCGGCGCGCCTTCGCTCGCCCCGGTCAGACGAAAGCGGTCAATGCGGCCCGTTTCGACAGCGGGCGACCCTGCTCCCAGGATGCGCGCGTCGATGACACGCCCCAGCGTGGCGCCTGCAGCCCGACCCAGCACGCTTGCCGATAAGCCAAGAAAGGACCCACCGACGGAACCGCCAAGAGCGGCGCCCGCCGCAGAAAGAACAATGGTGGCCATCAGGACCTCGCTTGCAAGTCAGGGACGGTTGGGGCCGGAAAGGAAAAGGCAGTCGCAATGCGTCGGCGCCAAGGATGGGTCAGCCTGCTTTCAACCACCCCATGGCCGGAATAGGCGTGTATGAAGCTTTCCGCGCCAGAGCAGATGCCAAGGTGTTTCGCGACAGCGCCGCGTGCCATGCGAAACAGAATGACATCGCCCGGTCGCAATGCTTTGACCGGGATCTCCACGAGATGCATCTGTGCCGCACCAAGCAGAACGTCTTCGTGCGCCACCTCATCCCAGTCCGGCGAATAGGGCGGCACCGGCGGCTCCGGTCCGTATTCTGCGCGCCAGACACCGCGCAACAAACCAAGGCAGTCACACCCCGCTCCCAACGCCGAGGCCTGGTGGCGGTAGGGCGTGCCGATCCACCGGCGCGCCTCGGCAACAATCCGGTCTCTCATCACCCAAGGCTCCCGCCATCGTTCACGCCGTTCCGTACCGGATAGGACACCAGCCAATCTTCAACTGGTATGCTGGGAAACCCACGGAAATTCATGAAGTTACCAAATTTTCCCCGACAGGTTTCAGATTGCTTGTCGCAGCCTGCCTCCAACCGCACATGGTCCCCCACAGACACCCCGCCGGCCACGCTTTCCCAAAGCTCGACCAACCGTCCGCCCTCGACCTCCCGGTCACGCTTGACAACGCCCACCTGGCCAAGCGCCGAGCCGGACAAAACGGTCGCCCGTCCGCGAAGAAACCAGCCTTCCGCAGTACCGGCTTGGCTGGACACAAGAAACTCCGCCGCGCTCCGAACATCCGTGATCTCAACCTCAACCGAGTACCCCGGCTGAGACGTGTCGAACCGGCAGGCCTCATCCCCAAGAACGGCACCGCAAGGCCGCTGGTAGACCCGCCCCTGTGGTTGGTTGATGGCCTCCGCAAGGCCGCGCAACTCGGCACGAAACTGAACGCCTTGCCGCTCGACCTCGCCAAGCGATCCGCGAAACACCAGTCGACGCTCAGCGACTTCGGCCCAGTTGACCAGCCAGCTCCGCACCTCGGCCCCATCGAACAGACCTGCGCGAACGTCGTCTTCACGGATGGAGGCCGCACTCAGCGCCCCGATGGCTTCCGAGTTGTCCACGGCCAAGCCGGTCGTCTGCTCCACCGACCGCGCGGTCAGACCAGAAGACGCGGCGAAATCGATTCCCTCGAACGCCAAGGTCCGGTCGTGATCGGTGAAACCCAAAACCACGCCATCGCGCCGGGTCACGGCCCAGGCCCGGCAGACCGTCGTCACACCACCTGCCAAATGCTCCGCAAGGCTCATATCCGCACCTCGACAATCGGCACATTCGGAATTTCGCCAGCCTTGAAACTCGCGACCGAGCTTTGGATGGAGTCCGTCGCAAATCGCACCGGAACATCGAACTCGAAGCCGGCGGTCACGGTAGCGCCCGGGCCCGGAGGCTCATCGAAGGTCAACAAACCCGTTGCCAGATCGATCTCGAACTCGACACCTTCGGCCTTCACATCGCCCTGAACACCGGCGCTCACGCTTCCCTGCACCGGCTTCCGGATCTCACGCTGGTAGAAGGCCGAGCCAGAAGTATATGTTTTACATAGCTGAAACGCTCTGGTCGCGCCGTCCCCAGTTCCAATCACCTGGTCGTCGAAGTCAACCTCGACCAAGGAACCTGAAGATCTGTAATCCGACCAGTCCTTCCAGCGAAATCCGTAAAGCTGGCCGCGTCGCGCCTCGAAAAACGCAATCAGCGTGTCGATATCCGCGAGCGAACGCATGCCCATCCCGGCGTCATAGCGCCGCCGGGAATCCGCCCATGGCGTATTGCGCTCTTCGAACCCGTTGGCCAGCGTGACGATTTCCGTCACCCGCTCCGGCCCGCCGACCGAACCGAAACTCAGGCTCGTCGGAAACTGAACCTCGTGAAAGGACATGCCCCACCTCCGTCACATCGACAATTCAATTAAAATTGCCGCTTCATCTCTTTGAAAATACGCACTTTCCCGACATGGGATCCGATGCCACGCCGGGGGTCAGCCGTTCCGCTGGCTCCGCGCCAACGCCCGGTTCATCTGTGCCGCGATCTGGTTTCGGCTCCGCTGGAAACTCGCGGCATCCTGCGTCTGGATATTCATCACGACCTGCACCGATCGCGCCCCGCCTTGCGTCTGGACACCGAGCCGCCCGTCCGCCCCACGCGACAATGGCAAGATGGCCTCTGGCCCGGCCTCTCCCATAAGGCCCGTCCCGTTCCGCATCGGGAAATAATTCGGTCCCGAGACGATGCCGCCACTTGCAAACGGCATCACGCGTCCCTGTGAAAAAGAAGCGCCATTCGCGAAGAGCCCGGTGAGCCCTTCTGCGATCAAACCGCCAAAGTGCTTTGTCACAGGTTTGATGGCCGCGGAGTAAGCCGTATTCACCACGGATCGCGTCACGGTCTCCATCGCGTCGGACGCCCGCATGCCGTCGAACACAAGCCCGTCGAAGGCGGATCTCAAGCCGCGCGACAAGCCTCTCGACAGCACTTTCGTGTCCTGCTCCGTCGCCTTCAACGCGCGGCTCGTTTCCTCAAGACCGTCCTTCAGCGCCTTTGCCATGTCACCGGTGGCCGCAAAAGCGCCCTCCAGTTCGGCAAGCTGCGCTTCGAACTCCTCGATCCGATCCCCATCCGCCATCACGCATCCTTTCTTTCATCCGGGAAGGCTGCAGCCAGTTCCTCCAGCCGCGCCCGCGACAACGGCGCGCCGCTCCCGTCCTTGCCCAAGAGGAACGCCAGTTCCGCAGGCGTCAGGTCCCACACCTCGCGAGGTCGCAAGCCCAGCGCACAGCCCGCGCGCAACAGCTCGGACCAGGCAAAACGCGTCATTCCGGCATCGCGAAAGCGCGCGCCAGCAACTGACCCGCAAGCTTCGCTGCCACCATCGGCCCACCCGCAATTTCTGCTGTCAGCAAATCACGCACATGCCCGTTCCAGCCGCCGCCACGCAGACCGGCGACGATCACAGCCAAAACATCTCGGGTCGAACAGGTCCCGCCCTCGAACCGCTCGACGAGACCGATCAGCGTGTCCGCCTCAAGACTTGCCTCGAGTTCCGCCAGCGCGCCCAACGTCAGGCGCATGACATGGCGCTCGCCATCCAGCATCACCTCCACTTCACCGGCCCAGGGATTGCCCATCAAAGCGCCGTGAAGGTCAGCGCACCGGCCGAAGCCAGCGACAGCTCATAGGTCGCCTCGCCATTGTGGCTGCCCGCATACTCGATCGAGGTCACCTGGAACGGCCCTTCCACAATCCCGAAATCGGGGATGATCACCTGAAACTCCGGCGTCTCTCCGTCGAAAAAGATCTGGCGCGCTCGCTCATCGGTCGAGGCATCGCGAAAGACCCCCGATCCACTGATCGAGGCCGCCTTCACGCCCGCCCCGCCCAAAAGCTCCCGCCATCCATCGCTCGCCAGCGAGGTCACATCGACCTGCTCTGCATTGAAGGAAAGCCGCGTTGCGCGCAAACCGGCCACGGTCTCGAATTGCCCGCCGCCCGTCATGTCGAGCTTGATCAACAGGTCTTTGCCATTCTGTGCCGCCATCGGCCCTCACTCCATTGAATTTGTTCAGTTATCTTCGACTACCGCGCGAAACGCCATATCGATCCGCCGCACCTGCCCGGCCCGCACGCGACGCGCGCGCGCCTTCACGAACCTAAGCGAAACAACCCGCCCCCGGCTCAACGCCGGAGCGGCATCCACCAACACGTCAGACACCGCTTCCGCCGCTGCTTTGGCCGTGGCGAACCCCTCGGCATCGCTCATGACGCTCACTTCAAAGCGGTGCTCTCCGATCCCGCCGGTCGCATCCGACAAGTCACGGACCTCACCCTCGCCAAGGCTCAGGTAGGTGCCGCTCACCGGCCCCGGCGGCACTTCATCGAAAACCGCCGCACCGACCAACGCCTGAACGCCCGGGTCGCCCGCCAGAAGCTGATAGACTGCGGCTTGCAGCGCAGAAGATGCCCCATAGCTCATGACGCCTCCTCCTCGTCCACGAGACAGGTCAGGAACCGCGCATCACTGCTGTCCTGCACCGCACGAATTTCGAAAACGCGAGTCCCGTCCCGAAAGCGATAACCGGGCTTCGGGCGCGCCACGCTCGTTGGCGGCACCGCCCGGATGATGATCCGATAGGGCACACGCGCGCGCGGATACCCCTCGCCGCTCTCCAGCCGCCCGGAACCCGGTTCGACCGTTCCCCAATGGGTGCCAAGAACCGACCACGATCCGGAAAAACCTCCGGCCCCGTCGGCACTCCGCACCGGCGCTTCCAGTTCCAGCATTCGACTGAACCGCTTCATAGGCGCCGCGCTCCCACCAGCCGGATCGGCGTGTGGCGACGGCATATCGCCATCACGCCCATCGGCAGAGCCGTGGCACGCGCATCCACCGCCGAACGGTTCGCGTAGTAATGCGCCGCCAGCATCAGCACCGCCTGGCGCAAATCAGGGGGCACATCCGTCCAATCGCCATACCCGGCGGTGAAAAGGATGTCGCCCGACCCGCCGACGGGAATGATCGGCAAACTCAACCCGACACTGACCAGCGCGGGCGCATGCGCATCCTGCCGCAGACGATAGGCACCTGCATCGATCTCTGTCGCGGTGTCGGTCGCATCAACGATCGTCAATGACTGGATCGCGCTGACAGGGGCCACCGGGAACACCTGCGTCCCCAGCGCCCGCCACGCCGAATTCACCTGCATAAAATCTCTCGAAATCAGAGCTTTGCCCGTCTTTCCTTCCACGGTCGCAATCGCTGCTCGCAGCTCCGCGATCAAGACGCTGTCCTGCAAGCCATCGTCCGCGAACCCGGACCCAAGCTGCAAATGCTCCCGAAATTCGGCGACCGGCAGCGCCGTATCCGGCACCTCGGTCTGCTCGATCAATATCATCTCACCTGACCTCCGTTATGCGCCCCTCTGGGCCGCAATCCCTGCGCCGCCTGATGGCGGAGACCCGGGCGCACACCTCCCCGCATCACTTGGACAGAGGGGAGCAGCAGAAACGCGGGGCTCCGATGTTTTTCGATCGAAGTAGAAGACAAACGCCCGATCTTGCGTTCGCGCCGAAAGCGCGAGGCAGCAAAAGCGGACACAAGCTGATCGAAAACCACACCGGACCGGCGCGCGCCCGGAACCGGCCCGTCAGACGGGCCGATCCTCAAAACTCGTTAGGTCTGCGAGAACCTCAGGAGACGAATCGCCGCGAAATCGCTGACATCGCCGCTTACGCGCTTCGTCGCATAGAACAACACATGCGGCTTCGCGGAGAACGGATCGCGCAGGATACGCAGGTCCGGACGCTCGGCAATCGTGTAGGCTGCGTTGAAATCACCGAAGGCAATCGAGTCCGACCCGTTCGCGATATCCGGCATGTCTTCGCAGATCAGCACCGGATACCCCAGCAGCCGCGCCGGTTCGCCAGCAGCCAGCCCATCGGTCCAGAGGAAACGCCCTTCGGCATCCTTGATCTGACGAACAACACCCGCCGTCTTGGAGTTCAGCACGAAAGTCGCATTGGCCCGGTAGCGCGCCCCAAGGCTGTAGACCATATTGACCAGTCCCGCGCCCGGATCTGTCGAATTGAACCCGCCATCCGTGCCGGTGCGAATGTAGCCGATATTGCCCCAACTCCAGCTGGTGTGCAGCACCGTCGGGTGGTTCAGAATGCCCATCGGCTTGTCGACACCGTCGCCATTGATGAACGCTGCCGCCTCCGAACGGGAGAAGCTGTCGGCAATCCGCCCCGCCAACCAGGTCTCGATGTCAAAAGCACTGTCGTCCAACAGGCGCTGGCTGATCTTGGGCAACGCCGAAAGTTCGTGCAGGCCAATGCTGATCCGGTCGATCGTCGGTGTCGCCGTCTCGGTCGCATCCGCCGTCTCGGACGCCCAACCCGCACCGGTATCCGTCGAGTCGATCAAAACATCATAAGACGTTGCCTCGACATTCACAACATTGGCCACCTGCCGCAGCGAGGCCGCACCGCGCAGAACAGATTGGATGGACGCACTGGTCTTTGGATCAACAAGATACCCGCCATCGCCGGCAACCGCGGTGGACATCGCCTTTCCCTCAAGGTCGAGACCGCGCAAGCCGCCATCCTCTCCGGTCCGCAGATAAGCCGCAAATGCCTTCTGATGCGGCGCTTCGGCGTCAGCGCTCACGGCAAGCGCCGGACGGCGCGATTGGGAAAGTGATTTGCGATCCAGCATGGTCAGTCGCTCTTCCTGTTTCTTGAGTTGATGGGTGATGTCGCCAACGAGGCCCGCAAGCGCGGTCTTCACCTCCTCGGCCGCCGTCTTGGGCGCGGGCAAAGCCTCTCCGCCCCGGGACGTCGTCTCGGGTGTACTCATCTTGAGTTTCCTTTGGTTGAGAGGCTGCTAGCAGCCCTTTGCTAAGTCACGGCGCGCCGCTTCGATCTCCGCCGCAAGGTCGCGCATCAGGCATGCCTCAGGGTCGTCCCCCTTGGCGCCCACCCGCGCATCGGGAAGCATCGGGAAGGTGACGAGGGACACCTCCCAAAGCTCCAGTTCGTGAAGGCGTCGCCTTCCTGTATCGTCCTTCGTCGCGCGCACCGTCCGGTAGCCGATCGACAGCCCCTCAATGGCACCGGCTTCTAAAAGCGCTGCCGCTTCCCGTGCCCGTGCCACGTCCGGCAAAAGCCGGCCTTTCACGTAAAGGCCTTTCGCATCCTCGCGCACCTCGTCCCAGACCCCGATGGGCTGCGCCGGGTCATGCTGCCACAGCATCCGCACCCGCCGCTCTTTGGCCTCGAGCGCCGCCAGGGACGCGGCATAAGCCCCGCGCTCCACCACGTCGCCACCGCGGTCCGCCTCGCCGAACAGGGACGCATAGCCTTCGATCACCGATCCTTCGGTCACCGCCAGCTTCGTCTCCACAAGGCAGAACTTTCGCTCCAGTTCCATCGCTCTCACTCCTCTTGAAGCTTTGGCAAACCAAGCAGTGTGCGTTTCTCCGCTTCGCTCAGGAAGTCGGCATTCGCCACCCGCTTCCACTGCGCTTCGCGTTCCACCGACAAGGCCGGCACCTGATCCAGGTCGGGCTTGAACACTGCGCTGTCCCCGGTGAACCCGCCCAGCCAGTGGGACAGCGCCCCGGTGACCTTCGCCACCAGCGGCAAGACGGTCAGCCGATAGAACGCCCGGTTCGCCTCTTGGTAATTCGCGTAAGTCGCATCGCCCGGTATCCCGAGGATCATCGGCGGCACCCCGAAGGCCACGGCAATCTCCCGCGCCGCGCCTTCCTTGGTCTTCAGAAACTCCATGTCACTGGGGCTGAAGCCCATCGGCTTCCAGTCCAACCCGCCTTCCAGCAACATCGGCCGCCCGGCATTGCGCGCGCCGACGTGATAGGCCTCCATCTCGGACAAAACCCGGTCATATTGCTCGGGCGTCATCACATCGCCATCGGGCCCCTTGTAGACAATCGCCCCCGACGGACGTGCCGCATTGTCCAGAAGCGCCTTCGACCAGGCGCTCGCCGCATTATGGACGTCCATCGCAGACGCCGCCGCCTGCATCGGCGACAGCCCATAATGGTCGTCCTGCGGATGCATCGCCTTCACATGGCACACCGTGGAAACGCCATCTGAGACCGGAAACCGATGCTTCCGCCCCGCCACCGCATATTCGAACGCCACCGGCCAGCCATCGCGGCCCGGCACCACCGACATCCGGTCCGAGCGCAGCACATGCAACTCGAAGGGCGCACCCGCCTCGTCCAGAACCGCTTCGGCATACCCGTTGCCCGAGAGCAGGATCTGCCCGTAGAGCGCCTCGAGAAACTCGGCCTGCCCCTGCCCGCCATTGGGCCGCGCCAGAAGCGACAGCAAGGGATGCGTCTCGTAACGCGTCTCTGCATCCTGCAATACCAGCGGCAAGGCCGCCGCCGCCTCGGCAATCAGCTTCACCGCCCGAAACCCCACCGGGTTGCCCGAAAAACCCTGCCGGATGAGCGAATTCGTGTCACGCGGCGACCACGCCACACGCCCCGACCCCGCATAGGCAATCACCGGCCCCGCCGAGGACGCTTTCACCTCGGGAGCCTCCGCCATCCGTCGCTTCAAGAAATCAAATGCCATAAGCTCTCCTTCCGCCTGCCGGACAGACGCAAATTCAATGGCCATTATCGGCCTCAAAATATCCCGGGGGAGTCACCGCAGGTGACGGGGGCAGAGCCCCCTTGAACTTTCTCCGAGGCACAAGGCCCCGGACATGCTTCTAAGGCCCCAAACCCCGCACTTGCGGCTTGCCCTTCACGTCACGCCTCAACATCAGGTCGGTCAAAGCCCAAACCAGCGCATCAACCCGGTCGGGCGAACCACGGCCCTGAAACCCCGTCCGCAGCATCAAGAGCATCTCCGCTTCCAGATCGCCGAGGCCCTTGGCATGGGCCACACGACCCTGCTCGTAAAGGGCCGCCACCGGCTCGGCACGCACCGTCTTGCCATGCCGCGCATGCACCGCCTGATATGACAGGCTTCCATCCACCTGCCGCACCATCTCCTCGACCAGGTCGCCACCCTGGTTCACTTCTGCCACGACACGATCGGCCCCATGCTTGTGGAACATCTCCACAACCCGGGACGCCCAGACCATGGGCGACGCCCCCCTCAGACTGGCATCCTCCAACACCACCGCGCGCCAGTTCCGCTTGTCGGGGGCAAACTTCACACCCGCCACGACAATCCCGCAGGCATCCGATGTCGCCTTCGACGAAACCGGCGGGTCCACCGCGACCACGATCCGGTCCGGTTCCACAACCTCCAGATCACCGGCCGCCGCCAAACGCGCGCGGGTCCAAAGCGCACCTTCGGGTTCCTCGATCAGAACCCCTTCCAGTTCCTGGCGCCCAAGCTGCGTGCCGCCAAACTGAGCCTCAACCTCTTCAAGGAAAGACGCCGCCAGATTGGCGCGGTTTTCCGTAGTCCCCGCCTGCGTCATCACAGTCGACCGAGCGCCCAGAATACGCTTCAACACGGGAACATCGCGGGGTGTCGTCGTCACCACCTGCTGCGGATGATCGCCCAGCCGCAACGCGAATTGCAGCATGTCCCAGGCATCCTCCGCGTTCTTCCACTTCGCCAGTTCGTCCACCCAGGCGGCGTCAAACTGTGGGCCGCGCAACGCCTCGTAGTCATGGGCCGAAAACACCTTGGCCTCTGCCCCGTTCGGCCAGACAAGCTTCCGGCGGTCGGCCACCCATTTCGGACGCCGATCCTCGGGGGTGCAGGCCAGAATACCGCTCTCGCCGAACACCATGACGTCGCGCGCCTGATCGTAAGTCTCGCCTATCAAAGCGACGCGCTTCGCCACACCCGGCTCGTCCGGCGTTGCGCCTTCGACCTGCGCGCGGACCCATTCGGACCCGGCTCGCGTCTTGCCCGCCCCGCGCCCGCCCATGACCACCCAGGTCTTCCAGTCCCCCTCAGGCGCCAGTTGATGCGGCAAGGCCCAGAACTCGAACAGGTAGGGCAGCCCGCGCAGTTCATCGCGGCTCAGGCTTCCCAGAAACTCACGTCGCTTCTCTGGCGTCGCGGATGCGATCAAGCTTGCGCCCGATACTCTCTCGGAGCGCATCGAAGTCGAGAGGGGCATCAGCGACGAGTCCCCGGTCACGTGCAATTCGCTCTTCATACTTCCTCACTTCTTCAATGAGCTGCGTACGCGCCTGCCCAAGGGCAATCCGCGCTTTCGTTATGTCCGCCAACGAGACATCTTCGCCTTCCAATATACGTTCACTGATCAAGTCGAAGGCGGCGAGGATGTCTTCCAGCGCCGTCTCCGATTGCTGCAGGATCCAACGCGCACGCGCCGTCTCCCCCAGAACATTGGGTTCTTTGGTCATGAGACGGTCCGCCGATTTCTTGAGTACAGTAAAAAAAACACGGCCCGGGGTCTGGCCCCTGCCGCGCTGCCACGTCTCCTAGCTTGCCTGAAGGTATACGTCAGACCGTTCGAAAGGTCAAGCGTTAAGTTATTGATTGAATTGACAAATACCGTTCTGAGCAGTTAACAGCGGGTTAACGGCGAGGGGTTTCCCAGTCTCCAGAATGGCTTACTGGTTGGCGCGCTCCAACTCGCGATACGCCGCCACGTTCCGGTTGTGCTCATCCAATGTCACCGCAAAGTTGTGACCGTCTCTTGGATCAAGCGATTTCGCAACAAAAAAGATGTAATCCGACTCGGCGGGGTTCACCGCTGCTTCGATCGCCGCTTGCCCCGGGTTCGCAATCGGTGTCGGCGGCAAACCGTCGATGACATAGGTGTTCCACGGCGTTTCCGCCCTCAGCTCGCTCTGGCGAATACCGCGCCCAAGAACGCCTTTGCCTTCCGTGATGCCGTAAATCACCGTTGGGTCGGTCTGCAGTTTGATGCCTCGCCGCAGCCGGTTCGTGAAGACCGAGCCCACCAGGGGCCGCTCGTCAGCCAGCGCGGTTTCCTTTTCGATGATGGATGCCAGAATCAACGCCTCTTCGGGCGTCTCGACCGCTGCCGCATCGCTTTTGATCGCCCAGGCCGCAGCCAGCCGCTCTTGCTGAAGCGATTTCATTTGAGCGATCATTTCGTTTCGATCCTGTCCCGGCCGGATGGCAAACTCGCGCGGGGCCAGAGACCCTTCCTCGGGGACTTCGGCGATCTCACCTTCAAGCAGGTCGGTCGCGTTCAGTCCTTCCACCACCTGCCAACTCGTCACACCCTCGACGATAACGACACGGTACTGCGTGGCCACATCGTCGCGCGCTTCGACGTATTCTGCCGGGGGTTCGGCATCGTCCTTCGGATCAAACTCGGCGATCACCTCGAAACTCTGCGTCTGCGGGTCGAGTTCGCGAACCCGTTTTTCCTGACCGTTCACAGCGATGATGTACAAAACTTCCGTGCCACATGTGGACCGTCCGTCTCCCGTGACCGTGGCGACGATCTCCTCCATCGACGTACCCGGTTCAATCAGGAACGACCCTGCTTTCAACCGAGGTGAGAGCCCGGAATACTCCGCCCCAAGCCGATAAATAGTGGCGTTGCTGATCGCGCCCTGCTCCGCCAGATCATCTGCCACACGGGTCATCGACCCGCCGCTGGGCACTTGAAAACAGATCGGGCTTTCCAGCGGGCCTTCGGCGACATATTGCGACTGGCCCCAAGCGACCAGCCCCGCAACGGCAATCATGCCCACGACCAGCAAGGTCAGCATGTTGGAAGCAAGGTTACGCCACATCAGCGGTCAATCCGTCCCATGACCAGCGAGGCATTCGTGCCGCCAAACCCGAAGCTGTTTGACAGGGCCACGCCGATTTCCCGCTCCCGTTTCGCGTTGGGAGCAAGATCCAGCATCGGCTCCACGGCCGGGTTGTCGAGGTTGATGGTCGGCGGGGCCACCTGATCGCGCAACGCCAGGATACAGAAGATGGCTTCAACCGCGCCGGCCGCCCCCAACAAATGACCGATCGACGACTTGGTCGACGTCATCGTCGCCCCTTTCGCGGCATCGCCCATCACGCGTTCCACCGCGCCGAGTTCGATGGTATCGGCCATCGTCGAGGTGCCATGCGCATTGATATAGTGCACGTCTGCCCCCGACAGACCGGCGGAGCGCAAGGCGTTCCGCATCGACCGTTCACCCCCCTCGCCATCCTCGGACGGCGCGGTGATGTGATAGGCGTCACCGGACAGGCCATAGCCAAGTATCTCGGCGTAAATCTTGGCGCCCCGCGCCTTTGCGTGTTCATACTCTTCCAGAACGACAACGCCCGCGCCCTCGCCCATCACGAACCCATCACGGTCCGCATCGTAGGGGCGCGATGCCTTTTGCGGCTCGTTCCCTCGCTTGGTCGAAAGGGCCTTGCACGCATTGAACCCGGCAATCCCGATCTCGCAAATCGGGCTCTCTGCGCCGCCTGCGACCATCACGTCCGCATCTCCCAGCATGATAAGCCGTGACGCATCTCCGATTGCATGCGCACCCGTGGAACACGCGGTAACAACCGAGTGGTTCGGGCCTTTGAAGCCAAAGCGGATGGAAACCTGCCCTGAAACGAGGTTGATCAGTGCTGCCGGAATGAAGAACGGGGACACGCGGCGCGGCCCACGTTCTTTCAACAGAACCGCGGTATCCGCAATGGTCTGCAACCCGCCGATACCGGAGCCGATCATGACCCCGGTACGCTCAAGACTTTCGGTATCTGTCGGCGCCCAACCGGAATCCTTCACCGCCTGTTCTGCGGCCGCCATCCCATAGAGGATGAACTCATCGACCTTGCGCTGTTCCTTGGGCTCCATCCACACATCAGGATTGAACGTCCCGTCGGACCCATCGCCGCGCGGCACTTCGCAGGCATAGGTCGTTGCCAGATGACCTGCATCGAACCGCGTGATCGGCCCTGCAGCCGATTGGCCTGCTAGAATACGCGTCCAGGTCTCCTCGACCCCGGACGCCAATGGCGAGACCATTCCTAGCCCTGTCACAACAACCCGACGCATGCCCCAGCTCCTCTTGTTTCTTGGCGAAAGACATACACGCGCCCACGGACAGGTGCAATCTGAGCCCGCCTCTGCCTCCGTTAACCAAAGCGAAAATCAGCTCGCCTAAACATTGCGGCAATCGCCCTAACGTTGCTGAAACATGGTCACTATTCGGGTTCTCGTACTGGCGTCACTCGTTCTGGCGCTTATGCCATTGCGGGCCGCAGCCCGCTGTGAGGGCGCGGTGCAGTTGGCCGGTCTGCACAACGCCTATCGGGCGACAGTGTTCGAAACCGGTCAACCGCAAAAGCTGGCTGCCACATCCCTTCTTGTTTTCGTGGGCCAACAGAGTGGTGTCAGACTGGCCGAGCACGCGACACGTGCGGGCGTTGAAGCATCGGAAGAACGGCTCGATGAAATCCTGTCCGACGCGGAAACGCTCGCCATCCGGACACTCTCTGGCGAGCCAGCGGAAAACGGCACATTCCACCATGGGCTTAACGTTCAGTATCTTGCCGAGCTTTTTGACGCCACTGGCTGCCGGAACAGTCAGGCCACCGCGAGCCAAAGTGTGGTGGGCACTTCATGGAACTATGGCACCGGCACCAACGGGTCGTCGGACAGTTCTTCACCGGACTCGCTGAATTACACCAGCTTGATTCTGCCGGCGCTCTTCGTTGGCGCACTGGTCGCACTTTTCGGAGCATACAAGTTCTATACATCACTTTCGATGCGCCGCCGCCGGGTGGAGCGATTGCCAAGAAGTCCTGTCTCGCTGTCGCTGACTGCAACTTTCACGTCGGAAGACGGTCAAATGAAGCAAGCTGAGGTCGAAACTCTGGACATTTCCGTCGGTGGCATGAAGGTCAATTGGAACGACCCACCACCGCCCGGTACGACCGTATCCTTCCAGTTGCTACAACGCGAACGGCTGTGTCAGGTCGCCTGGTCCAACAATTTCTACGCAGGGATCATGTTCGACGAAGTGCTCAACAAACAGGAACTGAAGACCCTGAAGGAGGCATAGGTTCGGTCGAAAGATCGAAATGCAAAAACGGCGCCGAAAACGGCGCCGCCTAGGTCCCGATTTCCAGATGAAATCAGGCTGCTTCTTTGATGAACTTTACGACATCGCCAAACGTCTGGATCGTCTCGGCAGCGTCATCCGGAATTTCAATTCCGAACTCTTCTTCGAACGCCATGACCAGTTCCACGGTGTCGAGGCTGTCCGCGCCAAGGTCGTCAATGAAAGAGGCGTTTTCAGACACTTTGTCTTCCTCAACGCCCAGATGCTCGACGACGATCTTTTTTGTACGATCTTCGATGTCGCTCATGTCAATTCCTCACGTTTTCTTCGGGCAAAACCCCGACAATTCGTCCACCGGACTGGCCGGTATTTCCGCCCGAAGGCTCAGATGAGCCGCCGCGTATACCATCGCGCATTGAAACGCAAATGCTATTGCGAGCGGCAACTAGCGCCTACAACATGGCCATTCCGCCGTTGATATGCAACGTGGCACCCGTCACATAACCGGCCTCGTCGCTGGCGAGGTAGAGCACAGCCGCCGCAATCTCGCGCGCCTCGCCCATGCGACCTGCCGGAACTTGCGCCAGAATACCGGCCTTCTGATCGTCCGTCAGCGTGTCCGTCATCGCCGTTGTAATGAAGCCTGGTGCGACGGCATTCACCGTGATTCCGCGGCTTGCGACTTCGTAAGCGATGGATTTCGACATGCCGACCAGCCCGGCCTTCGACGCCGCATAGTTCGCCTGTCCGGGGTTACCCGTGGCCCCCACGATGGAGGAGATATTCACGATCCGCCCCCAACGCGCCTTCATCATGCCGCGGATCACACCTTTCGATAAAATCATGGCACTTCTGAGGTTTACGTTCAGAACCTCATCCCATTCATCGGCACTCATCCGCATGAACAGGTTGTCGCGCGTGATACCTGCATTGTTCACCAGGATATCCACCGCACCCATCGCCTCGGCTGCCTGCTTAGGCAAAGCTTCGACCGCCTCGGCATCGCCGAGGTTGCAGGGCAAGACATGCGCCCGCTCGCCCAGTTCACTCGCGAGGCTCTCGAGAGGGTCGGTGCGCGTCCCCGACAATCCGACAGTCGCCCCCGCCCCATGCAAAGCCCGTGCGATGTCTGCGCCGATCCCGCCAGACGCGCCCGTGATCAAGGCCGATTTCCCGCTCAGATCAAACATGACCCCTCCTTCATCTTGCCAAAAATACGCAAATTCAGCCGTTCAAAGCCGACGCGGCCTCGGACACATCGCTTGCCGTGCCCACAGCGCGTGTTTCGGCCTCCTTCGCAATCCGCCGGATCATACCTGATAGCGCCTTGCCCGCTCCCAGTTCCCAGAAGGCATCCACACCCTGCCCCGCCATCCATTCGACCGATGACCGCCAGCGCACGCGACCGGCAACCTGTTCGACCAGTAACGATCGGATGATATCCGGATCGCTCACCGCTTCGGCCCGTACGTTGGCCACCACCGGCACGGAAGGGGCTTCGATCGATACATCGGCCAAAGCCGCCGCCATCGCGTCCGCGGCAGGCTGCATCAGGGCGCAATGGAAAGGGGCCGAGACCGGCAGGGGCAGTGCCCGTTTCGCGCCTCGTTCCTTCGCAAGCGCAACCACCCGATCGATGGCAGATTTACTTCCCGAAACAACGGTTTGCGCCGGGTCGTTCTCGTTCGCAACTTCGCAGACCTCGCCTTCCGCCGCGTCCGCAGCAAGGGCCTCGACCGCAGCGATGTCCAAACCGAGCACCGCCGCCATGGCCCCTTCACCCACGGGCACGGCACTCTGCATCGCCTGCCCCCGCAGTCGCAGAAGCCGGGCCGTGTCGGCGAGGCCGATTGCACCGGCCGCACAGAGCGCCGAGTATTCCCCAAGCGAATGCCCGGCCACGAAAGACGCGCGATCCACCGATACGCCGTCCGCTTCCAATGCCCTGACCGCCGCCAGCGACGTCGCCATCAAGGCGGGTTGGGCATTTTGCGTCAGGGTCAGCGTGTCCGCATCCCCCTCCCAGATCAGCGCCGAGAGTTTTTCGCCAAGCGCGTCGTCCACTTCATCGAAAACGGCTTTGGCCGCCGGGTAAGCGTCCGCAAGATCGCGCCCCATTCCAATGGTCTGCGCCCCCTGTCCCGGAAACACGAATGCCAGGCTCATCTGCCCCTCCCTTATTATTTTCTTTTACGTCAGGCCCTTACGTCGACGACGACGCGACCTTTCACTTGTCCCTTGAGTATGTCCGCACCCAATTTCGGCAGGTCTCCCAGACCGGCTTCCTGGATCATTGCCTCGAGCTTCTCCATCGGGAGATCCTTTGCAATCCGTTCCCAGGCCCGAACCCGATTGTCGTAGGGCTGCATCACGCTATCGATCCCAAGCAGGTTCACCCCACGCAACAGGAACGGCACCACCGTTGCGGGCAAGCCCGCACCGCCGGCCAGACCTACTGCCGCGACAGACGCACCGTATTTCATCTGGCCGAGGGCACGGGCCAACATGGCACCGCCTACGGCATCGACACATCCGGCCCAGGTCTCGCTCTCAAGCGGACGCTTGACGGTTTCGTTAATCTCATCGCGGGGCACGATGCGGGACGCGCCTAGGTCCTTCAGATACGCTTCTGTCTCGGGGCGACCGGTGACGCCCGCGACCTCGTACCCGAGATTCGCGAGAATGGCGGTTGCGACCGAGCCAACCCCTCCGGCGGCACCGGTGACAAGCACCTCGCCCTGAGCTGGCTGAAGCCCGTGATCTTCCAGCGCCATGATCGCCAGCATCGCGGTAAACCCTGCGGTTCCGACCGCCATCGCCTGCCGCGTGGTCAGCCCGCTTGGCAGCGGCACCAGCCAGTCGGCTTTGACGCGCGCCTTTTCGGCATAGCCGCCCCAATGCGCTTCACCGACGCGCCATCCCGTCAGGACAACCTTGTCACCGGCAGAATAGCGCGGATCGTCGGAGCTTTCGACGGTACCGGCAAAATCGATGCCCGGGACATGCGGATAGTTGCGCACGAGGCCTCCGCCCGGCCCGATGCAAAGCCCGTCCTTGTAGTTGACGGTCGAGTACTCGACGGCAACGGTGACATCGCCTTCGGGCAGCCGCGCCTCATCAATCGTTTCGACCGAGGCAGAGGTCTGCCCTTGCTCTTCCTTCTCGACAATCAACGCCCGGATCATGACAGCCCTCTCAAATTTGATTGCACCAGAGTTAGTCGTCACGGACGCCGATGAAAAGCAGCTTCTTCAGACATCTCGGCCAGCAATTGCCAACCTCGCCACACCGCACTTGAAGGCAAAGCCGCCGCCCACCGAGGAGGAGGCCACAAGGCCGACGACGAGACAAAGAAACGCGCCGAAAGGCGCACAATTCTTGATCAGAACCGCCCCTTCGCTTATATCTTGTCCGTTCCCTCGGGAACTATGGACATAAACGCGCTCGTAATAAGCGGATCGGACCCGGGGGCGGTACCCGGCGTCTCCACCAAAAACCTTCGTTTGGGGTTCATGGGGACGAAACAGGATCGACGGACGTCTAAAGGGGATTGCTTTGTCTCGGCTGGAAGCCACCGTTATCGGCGCACATAAGCTAGTTGCAAACGACAACAAAGCTCCGGTTGCACTCGCTGCGTAAGCAGTGCGTAACGCCGAAATCTAAGCCCTTGCGCCTAGCCGCGTAAGGCGGGGTCCGCAGGCACCTGGCAACAGAAGCCTGCACCTTCCAGACTAAACGCCAAAGTCTTGCCACAAAGCCCCTCTAGCCGATTTGGGCAAAAATTCGATCTTGCGGCCAAAAATGATTTTCTCAAGATTTACAACATCCCTGACGGTGACACTCGTCAGTCTTCTCTTTCTTGGCGCATTCTACCAAAATGCCCGACTGGCAGGCATTCACCTGAGTGAAGGCCGTATTACACAAATGCTCATCGCGTCATTCGTTTCGATCCTGATGCTGATTTGGGCAAGTCAATTTGCCTTTCCTGCAAAGCTGAGCCGCAAGATTGAGCGCACGTTTTCGTGGGGTTCTCGTAGGTGGTTCCTGACATGGACATTCGTGAAACTCGCTTTCGCCGTCTTCACCATCGTCGCGCCTTACCAGACACTGTCGCAGGAACATATGGCGGGGCTTGCCTTGCTTGCAGTCTTGTTCTTCATGACCTTCGCCTTGCCGGGACTGGCCTATGCCAAAGCGCGGGCAGCCCTTTCCGCAGAAGCCAAGAGCAAAGCACGTAGCGCTAGATGGAAAGAGTTCGGCGGCTTCCTCATGTTTGCGCCCGTGATCCCATTCATAGCTGGCGGAAGCTTCGGATGGATACTCCCGACGCCGGATTATGCTCGTTGGGTGGACGCCAATTTGATATGGCTCATACCGCTCATCGTGGTGAGTTACACGGCATATTCGATCCATGTCTTAAACGACTCGTCGTTGTTGAACATCATTGCGGTCGCAATGATTGGGTTGATCTTCGCGGCCTACGCCAGCTCGGCAGTCCGACGTGGATTTCCGTGGATCGTCAACCACCTTGAAAGCACAACCACACAGGTTCTTTTTGTCACCGTTACGCGCATCGGATCGGACTCGAACTACCGGGCATGCGATCACACCGTCACGGTCGCCTGGAACGATAGCCAAAGCCGGATTTGCGATGTCCCTCCAGAAATTTGGGCCCTGTTGAAACCTGGAAGCCAACTGCAATTGACTGGCCAAATGGGTCAGTTTGGCTTTCGATACGAAAAAATTGAGCTAGCTGACCATTAGCAGCAAATCACTTGTGTCACATAATCTCGCTGGCTAGGAAGGCGCATGGGGCCAGCGACCGCCCCGTGAGGCTCAGGCCCAAGGTTCGCATCCTTTTGATCTCTTTATGGGAGGATGCACCATCATGCCTGCTTTGAACGCCATATCCGTCAGCCAGTTGAACCGCCTAATCGGCACGCCCGATTGTCCACACGTCATCGACATCTCGATTGCACCTGACTTCGAGGACGACCCTTATCTCATTCCGGGCTCCGTTCGGCACGCTCACACCGACGTTTCGGGCCTTCTGGACCGTATCGGTGAAACACCCGCAATCATAGTATGTCAGCGGGGCCTCAAGCTTAGCCAGGGTCTTGCGGCGATGCTTCGAAGCGACGGGCGACAGGCAGAATATCTGGAAGGCGGGATGCACGGGTGGCGCGACGCGGCGGAGACCACGCGTATTCCGGCCTCAAAACTGCCTGCGGCTGCAGAGGGCGGCACGCTCTGGGTCACGCGGCACCGGCCAAAGATTGACCGGATTGCCTGCCCATGGCTGATCCGCCGGTTCATCGACCCCGGAGCAAGGTTCCTCTTTGTCTCACCCGCAGAGGTTCTGAATGTGAGCGAACGGTTCGGCGCAACTCCGTTCGACATTGAAGATGTCACCTTCACCCATCACGGTGACAGGTGCACGTTCGACACCATGCTTGACGTCTTCGATCTGCGCACGGAGCCACTGGACCGGCTGGCCCGCATTGTCCGCGCTGCAGACACCAACCGGCACGAGTTGGCACCTGAGGCTGCGGGCCTTTTGGCCGTTTCCGTTGGTCTGTCTCGTCAATATCCAAACGATTCCGAACAGTTAGAGGCAGGCGTTTCACTTTACGACGCGCTTTATCGCTGGGCGCGCGATGGCCATGACGAGGGGCATAGCTGGCCATGAACGATCTTTTCTCCACTTTCGGGCGGATCGGTCTTCTTTCCTTTGGCGGTCCCGCTGCCCAGATCGCGCTGATGCATCGCGTGCTGGTCGATGAAAAGGCCTGGCTGAACGAGAAGGAATTCCTGAATGCCCTCTCCTTTTCGATGCTTCTGCCCGGACCGGAGGCGATGCAGCTGGCCACCTATGCCGGTTGGCGCCAGGGCGGAACGCTGGGCGGTCTGGTCGCGGGCGGGTTGTTTGTGCTGCCCGGCGCCTTGGTCATCGCCCTGCTCTCGACGATATACGCGTTCTACGGCGACGTTCCTCTTATCGACGCACTCTTTCTCGGAGTTCAGGCGACGGTTGTCGCCATTGTCATAGAAGCGCTTCTCAAGGTGACCAAGAAAGCAATCCGACGCCCGGCGGATTGGGGGATTGCAGCGCTTGCCTTCGTGGCAATCTTTGCCTTCGCACTTCCGTTTCCGCTGATCATTGCGATGGCTGCGATCTGGGGCGCGCTCATGCAACGGGACCCCGTACACGAGCAACCCCCCAACACCACCATTGTGCCCCTCGCCGGGACTTTCCGAACGATTGCCGTCTGGATGGGTATCTGGGGCGCGCCCATCGCTTTTCTGGTGCTGATCGACGCGACGCTTCTGACGGAGATTGCACTCTTTTTCTCGAAGCTGGCGGTCGTGACCTTCGGTGGGGCCTATGCCGTGCTGGCCTACATGACCCAATCCATCGTGCAGGATTTCGGCTGGATCACCACGGACGAAATGATGGACGGGCTTGGCCTTGCGGAAACGACCCCCGGACCGTTGATCCTGGTCACGGAGTTCGTCGGGTTCCTCGCCGGTTACCGCGAAGGCGGATTGCTTCTGGGGCTTCTGGCTGCACTCGTGACACTTTGGGTGACCTTCGTGCCCTGCTTCCTTTGGATTTTCGCTGGCGCTCCCTACGTCGCGAGGCTGCTGCACATGCCGCGCCTGTCCGGTGCCCTGCAATCGATCACGGCAGCCGTGGTCGGCGTGATTCTCAACCTGTCGATCTGGTTCAGCGCGCATGTCTTCTTCGCTCGCATCGACACGGTGGAGATCGGCCCGATGCATATTCTGAAACCGGAGCTTTCGTCCGTCGACTGGCTGGCTGCAACCATTGCCCTCGTTGCAGCGGTTCTTCTGTTGGGATTGCGGATTGGCCTTGGACGCACACTTCTGGCCGGTGCGACAATGGGCATGATTTCGCTTCTTCCTTTAACCTGATCTCAACCAAGCCGCCTTTCCTTCCCGGGTGAATCCCCTATGCTGAGGTCAGATGGATGAGTGGAGACCGATGAGCGGAACAATCGACTACGGCAACCTGATGCACCGCGCGATGCGCGGGCTTATTCAGAATGTGCTGAGCGATGTCGCGGTAGAGGGCCTGCCGGGCCAGCATCACTTCTTCATCACCTTCGACACCATGCATCCGGACGTCGAAATCGCGGACTGGTTGTCCGACCGGTACCCCGAAGAAATGACCATCGTGATGCAGCACTGGTTCGAGAACCTCGATGTGACGGATGAAGGGTTTTCGGTGACGCTGAATTTCGGCGACGCCCCAGAGCCGCTTTACGTGCCTTACGAGGCCATCCGCACATTCGTCGATCCCTCCGTGGAGTTCGGGCTTCGCTTCGAAACCCAGGATGACGAAGACGACGATCCAACGCCAACGCCCGTCGAGGATGACGACGAGGAACAGGTCGATGCGCCCAAGGACGCGGAAGTCGTAAGCTTGGACAAGTTCCGAAAGTGAATTCCTGAAAGTCGTGTGAGCGCTTCGTGATTCCGATGTGAAAGCAGGGGATCCAATGAAGACGTGCGCCAGTCGGTCGTCTAGCCAGAGAAGGCAAGACGAACGGACGAGTGTATTTTGTTGGACGGCCAGACAATTGATTTCACCCAAAGCCAGATCATCGGCCTAGTGGGCGCAGCGATGTATTCAACCAGTTACTTTCTTCTGGCCTTTGACAAATTGCGGGGCGACGCTCCGAAGTACTTTGTCATGCAGTTCGTTGCAGCATCCTGCATGCTGGTCAGCCTGTTCGAAGATTTCAACGTAGGCTCCCTTTGCATCCAGGTGTTCTTCGCAACGGTTTCGATCATCGGTGTCACCCGACATTTGAAACCGAAAGCGGTCAAAGAAAGCGAGCCAACGCGAAAAACCTCCTTTGCGGGGCTTGCTATCGCGAGCCCGGTGCCCGGTTTTCTTAAAGCGCCACACCCTTGCGCCCGGCCAGATCGGTAAAGTACTGCCACGCCACGCGGCCCGATCGTGCACCGCGCGTGGCCTGCCATTCGATGGCCTCGGCGCGCAGCGTGTCGTCATCGATGGTCACGCCATGCGCATCGCAATAGCCCCGGATCATCGCAAGGTATTCGTCCTGCGTGCAGGGGTGGAACCCAAGCCAGAGACCGAAACGGTCGGACAGTGAAACCTTTTCCTCGACTGCCTCGGACGGGTTGATCGCCGAGGACCGTTCGTTCTCGATCATGTCGCGGGGCATAAGATGGCGACGGTTCGACGTGGCGTAGAAGATCACGTTGTCCGGCCGCCCTTCGATCCCGCCATCGAGCACGGCTTTCAGCGACTTGTAGTGCTGGTCGTCATGGCTGAACGAGAGGTCGTCGCAGAAGAGCAGGAAACGTGCGTCCGACCCGCGAAGCAAGTTCAGAAGCCGCCCGACCGAGGGCAGGTCTTCGCGCTGGATTTCCACGATCTTGATGTTCAGACCCTCGGCCAGCACGGCAGCATGGGCAGCTTTGACAAGGCTCGATTTGCCCATGCCGCGCGCCCCCCAGAGGAGTGCGTTGTTCGCCGGAAGGCCACGGGCGAACTGCCGGGTGTTTTCAACAAGAGTGTCGCGGGATCGGTCGATGCCGACAAGCAGGTCAATCTCGACCCGGTTGACCTTGCCTACGGGTTCCAGACGGTCTGGGCTGACATGCCAGACAAAGGCGTCTGCGGCGTCATAGTCCGGGGCGGCAAGGGGAGCAGGTGCCATCCGCTCGAGCGCGGCGGCGATGCGTTCCATCGGGTCGTCTATCACGTCTTCGGGTCCGCTTCTGCCTCGGCCTCGCCCTCGTCATCATCGAACTCGGAATAGAGGTCTTCGTCTTCGCCAAGAATGCCTTCTTCGCGAAGTTGCTGGACCCGCTTCTTTTCGACCATGCGCACAAGCTGGATCGAGATTTCATAGAGGCCGTAGACCGCCACGAAGAGGATCAACTGCGTGATGACGTCGGGCGGCGTGACAAGGGCGGCGAGAACAAGGATGCCGACCATCGCGTATTTCCGCATCGAGGCGAGACCGCGTGCCGACACAAGGCCCGCCTTGCCCATCAGCGTCAACAGAACGGGCAACTGGAAGCACAACCCGAACGCCATGATGAACTTGAGCGTCAGGTCGAGCGACTCGTTCACCTTGCCGAGGAAGGTGATCTGAAGCCCCTCATTCACAATGGGGTCGGTCGGCGCGCCTTCGACGTTTATGCCGACGGCGGTGCTCAGCATGCCCAGTGCGCCCGCAAACGAGAAGTCGGCAAATCCAAGCAGGAATTGCATCGCAAGCGGGACGACGATGAACAGGGCAAAACTCGCCCCCAAAAGGAACATGATGGGCGACGCGATGATGAAGGGCAGGAAAGCCGCCTTTTCGGTGCGATAGAGCCCGGGAGCCACGAACCGCCAAAGCTGGTGTGCGATCACTGGGAAGGCCAGCGCGAAGCCGAAGACCATGGAAATGCGGAACAGGGTGAACAGATATTCCTGTGGCGCGGTGAATTGGAGAACCGGTGCCGGATCACCGAGATCGCGGAGCGTTTCCTCGATCGGTTTCAGCAGGAATTGCAGGATCGGCTCGGCCACGGTGAAGGCCAGGACAATGCCGATGATAAAGGCGATCACCGACTTTATGAGCCGCATCCGCAGCTCTTTGAGGTGTTCGATCAGCGGTGCGGAGCTGTCTTCGATTTCGTCCGGCTGGCTCATGCCCCGTCCTTCACCTCCGGTGCGGTATCCGCCGCGGATGTCTTGGCCTCAGCCGCTGCCTTGGCCTCGGCGGCTGCTTTCTCCGCCGCGATCCGCTCGTTCGTTTTCTCGGCCGAGTATTCGCGGATTTTGCGGGCGGCTTCGGCGCGTTCCTCGCTGAGCTGTGCGGTTTCGGACCCGATGCCCTTGGCCTTTTCGGACGGCTTGGTCGGGTCCCATTTCTCAAACTTGTCAGCGGCTTCGCTGAGCTTGTTCAGGCCCATCTTCGAGGGGTTGGCGGCATCCTTGAAGGTCTTGGTGACGTCCTTGACACCCGCCTCGTCGGCGGCGTCTTCCATGGCACGCTGAAACTCGCGTGCCATACGACGGATCTTGCCGGTGAACCGCCCCATCTGGCGGAACACGTTTGGAAGATCCTCTCCCAGAAAGATCAGCGCCACGATGCCGATCAGAAGAAGTTCGCCGAAGCCGAAATCAAACATGGGGTGAAATGGTCAGAGGCCGCTCAGGCCTTGTCCTTTTCCGTTTCTTCTTCCGGCGTCACGTCACGGGCAACCTCGGCAGCCTCGTTTTCGATTTCCTTCTTGCCGTCATCGACGCCTTTCTTGAAGGCGGTGATGCCTTTGCCAACCTCGCCCATAAGCGACGAGATCTTGCCGCGTCCGAAGAGGACGAGCACGACAATGGCGATCAAGAGCAGGCCGGGAAGTCCGATATTGTTCAGCATGGGTCCTGGGTCTCCGTTTCGAATATCGGAGCTTATGTAAGGGCGGAGCGCGAGGTGTGAAAGCGGCAAAACGCACGGACGCGCCAGAAGCCGCAAAAACAGGGGTGCACGAAGACAACTGACAGGTTAGTGTCAGTTGGGGTGTCGTATGGCTTGGGCCTCGAAATGGCCGAATCATTGGCCGAAACGCAAAAGGACCCAAAAACCATGATGGATATGAGAAACGGCGAGACCCGCGTGATGGAAATCGTGTCTTTCCGCCTGAACGACGGCGTGGATGCTGAAGAGTTTCGCAAGGCCGCCGAAGCGATCGATACGCTGCTTCAGGGGCGCGGCACCGCAACGGCCCGCACCCTGGTCGTGGATGATGATGGGCTTTGGACCGACATCGTCGAGTGGAGCACGATGGAAGAAGCCAAATCGGCTGCCGAGGAATTGGTGAAAGACCCGCTCTTTGGACCGTTTGGCGCCATGATCGACGGCGCCAGCGTGCAGATGCGGCACGCCCCCGTCCAACATCAGATGGCATAGCCGGATGCGCCGGACCGACCGCCTGTTCGAACTGATCCAGCTTTTGCGCGATGGACGTCTGCATCGCGGAAAGGACCTGGCCGAGAAACTGGGCGTGTCGGTCCGGACGCTTTACCGTGACATGGATACGATCATCGCCTCCGGCATCCCGGTCGAGGGCGAACGCGGCCTGGGCTACATGATGACGGCGCCGATCACCTTGCCGCCCTTGAACCTGACATTGACCGAACTGGAGGCGCTGCATCTCGGGCTCTCGGTCGTGTCAAAAGCGGCAGACGAGGAATTGCAGCGCGCGGCCGAGACGCTGTCAGAGAAGGTCGATGCGGTGCTGCCGGAAGATCGCTCCGCCCCGGCGTCGGGCTGGGGCTTCGCGGTCTATCCCTTTGCCGAAGCGGCGCGCGGGTTCGTTCATATGGCGCCCCTGCGGGCCGCGATCCGTTCACGCCGAAAGGTCGACATCACCTACATCGCGCCGGAAAAGCCGGAGACGGCGCGCACGGTTCGCCCGCTTCAGATGGAATATTGGGGGCGGGTCTGGACGCTGACAGGATGGTGCGAATTGCGAAACGATTTCAGAGTGTTCCGGGTCGATCGCATCCAAACCCTCGACATCAGCTTCGACACTTTCGAGGAAGAACCGGGCAAGACCCTTGCCGATTATCTGGACCAGTTGGAGCTAGAGCCCAAAACTCACGCTCCAGGTTGAACCGATCACGCCCATCAGGATCGGAGCGAGGATCGCCGTGACCGTTTTGAGCGCTTCCGTGTAGGAAATCCGCTCAAGCGTTTCGTCCTCGGCCAAGGCAGGATCGACGGGTACTTCTCGCCAGAAGGTCTCAAATCGTATGGCAAGCGCCAGATTGACTGGCAGGTAGACGGACAGGATCAGCAAACTGAACGTGGTTCCCCGGAACAACGCAAAGGCGTTCACCATGTCCATGAACTCGCCACGCGCCTGTTCCCTAACGATCAAGCTGGACGGCCATGACATCCAGGCTTGAACCCAGACCATTCCGGCCGTCAGCAGCACTCCCGCGCAATAGAGGTACCGCTTCGCAACGCGGCGTGCTTCCCTGAGATCATGCGCGCGTTCCTCGATGGTCTGCGGCGCATGCGGACCCTTCGACAACGAAAGTATGATCCCCGCGAGCACCGATGCGGCAGCGAGAGACACGATGTGGTTCGACAGGTCGATCATGGCCACCATCGCATCAAAAGCGGTGCCGGTGTCACAGGTGGCCCGATCCGGGAAACAAGCGCCCGTCCGTCCCGGACCGAGGGCTGCCAGGAACAGGTCTTGTCCCAGAAGCTCATAGGTTTCGAAACTTTGAAGTTCCTCGGGTTCGAGGACGGAGAAAATCATGCTGATCAGGATCGTCATCCCCAATGCCGCAACGATCTTGAACTGGGACGACCCGGTGAAGCGACGAAAGACATCAGCGAAGAACACGGCTGTCACGGCGAGCGCGACCGTCAGGAAGAACACGAAAGCCGCCATTGCCCGGTATCGCGCCGTGAGTTCCAACCGGGCCGGCTCGGGGGTTACATCCGTAGCGACATTGACCCCACTGTCCCCCCAGAAGCCAAGCATCATCTCCGTACCGGTCAGGACCAGCAGCGGGAGGATCAATATTGCCAGAGCCCAGGGAGAAATTGTCTGGTTCTTCGACACCATAGCTGAAATCGCATTATTTCTATGCGGTTCAGGCTAAGCGGGCGGTGCGTGACCGGGCAACCGGGTCTCACGGTGCTTTCACGGGAAGAACGAAGCAACGGCCACGCCGGATCATGAGCCAAAGCGCGGTGCCGGGCTTCGGCAGAAAAACCGATGGGACGGTCGCCTTCATGATCGAGCCGTCGTAGTCCATTTTGAATTCCACGAGGCTCTCGTGCCCCATGAAACGCGCGCGCATGACCACACCGCGCGCGGGCACGCCGTCCTCCGGCGTCGGGTTCGGGCCGCGCCCACTTCGATCAAAATCGATGCGGACATGCTGTGGTCGAATGATGATCTCCACGTCCGTCCCGTCGGGCACACCGGGTGTCAGGAATTCACCGAACGCCGTCGATGTCAGCGCACCTTCAACGCGCGCGGGGATCACGTTGATATCGCTGAAGAAAGCTGCCGCCAGGCGATCCACCGGGGCGTTGTAGAGGTTATATGGTGCGCCCTGCTGGACAATCCGGCCATCCCGCATGAGCGCGATGTTGTCGGCCATGCGCATCGCCTCTTCCGGCTCGTGCGTCACGAGGACGACAGCGGTCCCAGCCTCTTTCAGAATGTCGAGCGTTTCGTCGCGAATGCCATCCCGCAGGCGGTTGTCCAGCCCCGAGAAAGGCTCGTCCATCAGCATGACGCGGGGCTTGGGTGCTATGGAGCGCGCAAGCGCCACACGCTGCTGCTCGCCGCCCGAAAGCTCGTGAGGATAGGCGCGGGCGAAGCCCTCGAGGTGGACACGCTCCAGCGTCTCGCTGATGCGCGCCTCCCGTTTAGCCTTGCTGCCGGTCAGTCCGAACCCGACGTTTTGCGCGACAGTGAGATGTGGGAAGAGGGCAAAATCCTGGAAGATCAGTCCAATACGACGCTCTTCCGGCGGCAGATGTGTACGCCCGTCGGAAAGCAGGCGACCATTGAGCGAAACGGTTCCACTGTCCTGTCTCTCCACACCAGCGATGATGCGAAGCGTGGTCGACTTGCCGCAGCCGGACGGCCCCAGAAGACACGTTACCTGACCGGGGCGGACGTGAAGAGACACGTCAGAGACGATCTCGCGCCCTTGCACTGCGAAGGACAGTCCTTCGACAACCAGCCCGTCATTATCCGTCGTCAAGGAACCCTCGTCGCCAAATCCGACCGTAACAATCGGAAATCACGGGCTGATACCAACCGGGCGAGCCCGGTGCAAGACGCTCACATGGTCGTATTGACCGAACCGCCATCGAGAAGGATGTTCTGGCCGATCATGTAGCCCGCATGCTGGGAACACATGAACGCACAGGTCTGGCCAAACTCTTCCGCCGTACCGTAGCGGCGGGCGGGAATGGTTTGCTCGCGGTTGTTCCTGGCTTCCTCCGGCGTAATGCCCTCCGCATCGGCCGCTCCTTGGTCCAGCCCGACAGCGCGGTCCGTGGCATGAATACCTGGGAGAAGGTTGTTGATGACGACGCCAGAGGGCGCCACTTGCCGAGCCGTTCCGGCGACGTAACCGGTAAGACCGGCTCGGGCAGAATTCGAAAGGCCCAGCACGGGAATGGGTGACTTCACGGATTGCGAGGTGATGTTGACCACCCTGCCCCAGCCACGCTCCATCATGCCCGGCAGTACCGCTTTCATGAGCGCGATCGGCGTCAGCATGTTCGCATCGAGCGCCTTGATGAAATCTTCACGCTCCCAGTCGCTCCACATGCCGGGCGGCGGCCCGCCTGCGTTGTTGACCAGGATATCCAGATCGCCAGCGGCCTCCAGCACCTTGGCGCGGCCTTCATCGGTGGTGATGTCAGCGGCAACCGCCGTGACTTCGACCCCGTACTTGGACCGGATCTCGTCCGCGGTGGCCTCGAGTGCCTCAGCTCCGCGCGCGTTCAGAATGAGGTTCACGCCCGCTTCGGCCAACGCCTCCGCACACCCTTTGCCCAAGCCTTTGGATGATGCGCAGACCAGACCGCGCTTGCCCTTGATGCCAAGATCCATGATCGTCCTCCCTGTCTTTCGTATCGCTTACCACCGGGAAACGCCGACATGCCAGCCAATTCAGATGCCATCGCAGCTCTCACCGCGCTGCGTGCGAGCGGTTTCAAAGTCAACGCGGATTGGGAAAAGGCCCACGAGATCGCTCAGGCGCATGAGGGCGAACCGCTCTTCGACGCCATACACGCCATGCTCCACCGGATCGAAGGCGACCACGGAAACGCGGCCTATTGGGACCGTCGCGCCGGTACCGCGTTCGGCGGTGCAGGGTTCGACAGTGAACTTACCGCCCTGCACGCGCTTGCCATACGCGACTGAGCCTTTCTTCTTGGCAGAAATACTCCGGGGAGCGCGAGGGGCAGCGCCCCTCGCCCGGATCGACGAGGCGAAGCCCCGACGAACCCGTCAGCTCATCGGCAGCATGAAGAAGCTTTCACGTGCGATCTTGCCGTTCTCAACTTCGTAGAGGGCCACTTCCTTCGATTTCCAGCGCTGTCCGCTGTTCTTGTCGGTCGCGTCTATCTCGAAAATCAGGCTGAACTTGTCGCCGTTGATGAACGGGCCTTCCATATCGCCGCCGTGCACTTCGAAATTGTTGCCCCACCATTCGTGCTTGGCCTTGATGGCGTCACGGCCGTTGCTGACCGGATCCATCCCTTCGGGCGCCATCGGCTCGGTCGAGACGGCGTCTTCGGCGTAAAGCTCTTCCAGAGCCTGCATCTCGGTGTGATTCTGGCAGTGTTCGCAAAGTTTCTGAGCAATTTCCTGAGTATTCATATGGGGTTCTCCCTGCGTGTTGAGGTGTCAAACCGCTCGAATTTGTTCTTGGTATGTTCTCATGTTAACCTTTCTTCCCATCGAAGCAACAACAATCCACGTGCACTTGTCGGGTCGGCGGATTATATGCCCGCCCATGTTGGACCGTTCCTCGAATATTCCCGACCTGCCGCCCGAGATTGCGAAGCGGCGGACGTTCGCCATTATCTCGCACCCGGATGCGGGCAAGACAACGCTGACCGAGAAGTTTCTGCTCTATGGTGGCGCGATCCAGATGGCCGGTCAGGTGCGGGCCAAGGGTGTGGCGCGGCGCACACGGTCGGACTTCATGGCGATGGAGAAGGATCGGGGCATTTCGGTTTCCGCCTCTGCCATGTCCTTTGACTACGGCGACTTCAGGTTCAATCTGGTGGACACGCCGGGCCACTCCGATTTTTCGGAAGACACCTATCGTACGCTCACCGCAGTCGATGCTGCCATCATGGTGATCGATGGGGCCAAGGGTGTTGAAAGCCAAACGCAGAAACTCTTCGAAGTTTGCCGCTTGCGCGACCTGCCCATCTTGACCTTTTGCAACAAGATGGACCGTGAAAGCCGGGACACGTTCGAGATCATTGACGAAATTCAAGAAAACCTCGCCATCGATGTGACGCCCGCCAGTTGGCCCATCGGGATGGGGCGCGATTTCCTGGGCTCCTACGACATGCTGAACGACCGGCTGGAGTTGATGGAGCGCGCGGACCGGAACAAGCGGGCCGAGAGCATCAAGATCGAAGGGCTGGATGACCCGAAGCTGGATGAGTTGATCCCGGAGCAGCTTCTGGCACAGCTTCGCGAAGAAGTGGAAATGGCGCGCGAGTTGTTGCAACCATTTGACCGTCAGGCGTTTTTGGACGGCACTTTGACACCGATCTGGTTCGGGTCAGCGATCAATTCGTTCGGGGTGAAGGAACTGATGGACGGGATCGGGGATTTCGGCCCCGTCCCGCAGCCTCAATCAGCGGAACCCCGGCAAGTCAGCCCGGATGAGGACAAGGTCGCCGGGTTCGTTTTCAAGGTGCAGGCGAACATGGACCCGAAACACCGCGACCGGGTGGCGTTCGTCCGCTTGGCATCGGGCCACTTTGAGCGCGGCATGAAACTCCACCATGTGCGATCGAAGAAGCCGATGGCGATTTCAAACCCTGTGCTGTTCTTGGCAAGTGACCGCGAGTTGGCGGAAGAAGCCTGGGCCGGGGACATCATCGGCATCCCGAACCACGGACAACTTCGGATCGGCGACACATTGACCGAGGGTGAAGCGTTGCGGGTCACCGGCATTCCCAGCTTTGCGCCCGAATTGCTGCAAGGCGTCCGCGCGGGAGACCCGATGAAGGCCAAGCACCTTGAGAAAGCGCTGATGCAATTCGCCGAGGAAGGCGCGGCCAAGGTGTTCAAGCCTTCGATTGGCTCCGGATTCGTGGTCGGAGTTGTCGGTCAGCTTCAGTTCGAGGTTTTGGCAAGCCGGATCGAGCTGGAATACGGATTGCCGGTGCGTTTCGAGCCATCGCAGTTTACGTCCGCCCGCTGGGTCACGGGGCCGAAGGACAAGCTTGACGCGTTCATCAACGCCAACAAGCAGCACATTGCGCACGACAATGACGGTGACGTGGTTTTCCTGACGCGTTTGCAGTGGGATATCGACCGGATTGAACGCGACCATCCGGAGTTGAAGCTGTCGGCCACGAAGGAAATGCAGGTCGCCTGACGCCGAGAGCAACCGCGCGAAGTGACGTTTGGCGTTGGTATCATGCCCAGCAAATGGCCATTCTGATCAAATTGACACCTGCCCCCGTCAAGGGATGTGTACAGTTTTGCTCGATCCCCGGTTGAGTCTTTCATTTTGCATTTTCTGTCTGGGGCGAGATTACCCTACGTCAAGTCGTTGCGCGGGCGCGATAAAACGCCTCTCAAGTCAGCGTTTGAAACGGGCAGAATTAAAACTGTTTTGAATCAGACGGTTGGCAGAACATTCTCTCTTGGAAAGTTGCGAAACAATCCCGCTAATTGGCGGGAATTGTTCACAGAATCGCCAAGCACATTGACGCCCTGCGCGCTTTCAATTACCTCATCCCCACTGCGGCAGCTTGTGGATAAGCTTGTGGTCATCCGGACCCGCGCCGCTCAGCCGACGGGCCTTGAGTTGGTCCGTACTTACATGGACCGATATGACGAAGTTTTCCGATCTGGCGCTTTCGCCAAAAGTACTAAAGGCCGTTGAAGCGGCCGGTTACGAGACACCGACCCCAATTCAGGCTGGCGCCATTCCACCGGCGCTTGAAGGCCGCGACGTTTTGGGAATTGCGCAAACGGGAACGGGCAAAACCGCCAGTTTTACTTTGCCGATGATCAGCATGCTGGCGCGGGGGCGTGCGCGGGCGCGGATGCCGCGCAGCTTGGTTCTTTGCCCGACACGCGAGTTGGCCGCACAGGTGGCCGAGAATTTCGACACATATGCGCAAAACGTGAAGCTGACGAAAGCTTTGCTGATTGGCGGTGTCAGCTTCAAGGAACAGGACCTATTGATCGACCGGGGTGTCGACGTGCTGATTGCAACGCCGGGTCGCCTGCTTGACCATTTCGAGCGCGGGAAGCTGTTGCTGACCGGCATAGAGATCATGGTGGTCGACGAAGCTGACCGAATGCTCGACATGGGGTTCATCCCGGACATCGAACGCATCTTCTCGCTGACGCCCTTTACCCGCCAGACCCTGTTTTTCAGCGCCACCATGGCGCCCGAGATCGAGCGGATCACCAATACCTTCCTGTCCAATCCCGAACGCATCGAAGTCGCTCGCCAGGCGACCGCGTCGGAGACGATTGCGCAGGAAGTGGTGCTGATGAAGCCATCTCGCCGGGATCGTGCAGCCAAGGAGAAGCGTGACTTGTTGCGCGCTCTTGTAGAGCGCGAAGGCGACGCCTGCACCAACGCCATCGTTTTCTGCAACAGGAAAGTTGATGTCGACATCGTCGCCAAGTCTCTGAAAAAGCACGGCTATAACGCGGCTGCCATTCACGGGGATCTCGACCAGTCACAGCGGATGAAAACGCTCGACGGTTTTCGCGACGGGGAATTGCGGTTCCTGGTTGCTTCGGATGTTGCCGCACGTGGACTGGACATTCCGAGCGTCAGCCACGTGTTCAACTACGATGTCCCGTCGCATTCGGAAGACTATGTGCACCGCATCGGTCGAACCGGGCGGGCCGGGCGTGACGGCAAGGCCATCATGATTTCGGCACCTGTGGACGACAAGAACCTTGCAGCCATCGAAAAGCTGATCGACAAGCCGATCCCGCGCGCCGACAACCCGCTCAAAACCGAGAAAGCGGAGACGGTTGAGGCGACGGAGGACAAACCGAAGCGGTCTCGCGGCCGTGGACGCAAGTCAGACAAGGCGGAGCCTCAGGCCGATCAGGCAGAGGCTCAGGCCGATAAGGTCGTGGACGCAGAAAAGGTCGAAAAGACCGATGCACCAAAGCCGGAAAAGCGCGGTCGCCGCGGTCAGGGTGGTGGCAACAAGACGGTCGGCATGGGCGATCACATGCCCAGTTTCATTGCCATGAGCTTTGAAGAGCGGAAGGCGAGTTAAGCGAACTGTCGGAGTATGTCCGGTAGTTCGTTGAAATCACTGAACTTTGCAGCATGCGTTAGGCTCGCCACTGGCGAGGTACGAATGCCCTCGGTGAACAGCACGAAGGGAATCTGTGCGGCTTCGGCCGTTTTCGCGTCTGTTTCGCTGTCGCCGATGTAGACCGCACTCTTTTGGCCAAGACGCTCCATTGCAGTCACCAAAGGCAGGGCATCTGGCTTGCGCAGAGGCAGATCATCACCGGCCAGTACGATGTCGAAGGCGTCGGTTAGATGCGCCGCCTCCAACGTCGGGATCAAGGGCGCGCGCGGTTTGTTCGTGACAAGCCCAAGCGGCAGGCCATCTTGCTTCAACACGTGAAGAGCCCGCGCAACGCCCGGGAACAACGCTGTTTTCCCTGCCTGGACCTTGTAGTGCTCGATGAAGGCCGCGAGGATGTCGGTACGTTCGCCGAGGTCGAGGTCTGTTGCTTCGATCAATCGGTCGACGAACACCTCTTCACCCAGCCCTACAAAGCCCGCCACGGTTTGTGGTGGCAAAGATGGCAGCGTCCAGCGCGCAAGCACGGCGTTCGCCGCGTCCGTGATGTTCGGCAGGCTATCGATGAGCGTGCCGTCCAGATCGAAGAGGATCGCTGTCATGACAGGCGGCTGATCACCACGGTCACTTCCGGCTTCTTCCCGATCTCATCATCCGCCGATTTCCGCACGGTCTTCCGGATGTCGTCTTCCAGATCATCGTCATCGGAGCGCGTGGTCCGGGTGGAGCGCCCGATAAGCTGGCTG
This sequence comes from Silicimonas sp., assembly GCA_022824525.1. Lineage (GTDB taxonomy): Bacteria > Pseudomonadota > Alphaproteobacteria > Rhodobacterales > Rhodobacteraceae > JAJDOD01. Next base: position 75,137 of record JAJDZT010000051.1, read on the forward strand.
AGGTCTTCTTCCAGCACATCGGAAAGAGGCGCGCCTGACATGCCGATTTCCGGCAGCCCCATCAGATCAACCCACGGTTCGCCCAACATCTCGTCATCTTCCATCACGACCGAGACGATGACATGGCCGTTCATCGCCATGCGGATTCGGTCGCGCACGATACCGTCAAGGGCGCCGATCTTTATCTTGCCATCCAGATAGGTGCGCCCCGCTTCAACATATTCAACGATATCAGGCACATCTCCCGTCAAATCGACCATGGAACCGTTGACGGCAAGGATCGCCCCCATGCCTTTTGCAGCAGCAAATTTGGCATGTTCCCGAAGGTGGCGATGCTCACCATGCATGGGGATCACCATCTTCGGTTGGATGATCTCGTGCATTCGCTCAAGGTCCGGGCGGTTGGCGTGACCGGAGACGTGGTAGAGGTTGGAACTGTCATCGACCACGTCCACGCCTTTTTCAGAAAGCGCGTTCATCACGCGGATGACGCCCTTTTCGTTGCCGGGAATGGTTTTCGAGGAGAAAAGGAACGTGTCCCCTTCTGCCAGTTCGAGACCGAGATACTTGCCCCGCGACAGCGCCGCGCTCGCTGCGCGCCGTTCGCCTTGGGACCCCGTGACCAGAAGCATGACGTTCTGGCGCGGGATTTCCTCGGCTTCCTCAGGCGAGATGGTCTTCGGGAAGTCGGTCACGACGCCCGTCAGAACGGCCGCTTCAATCATCCGTCGCATCGCACGACCCAGAAGGCAGATCGAGCGCCCGGCCTCCACGCCGGCATCGGCAAGGGTCTTCACGCGCGCGACGTTGGAGGCAAAGGTCGTCGCGACGACCATACCGGGTGCGTCGCGAACCAGCTTGACGATTTCGGGGCCAACCGAGGCTTCCGAGCGCCCTGGAAGCGGCGAAAAGACGTTGGTGGAATCACAAACAAGGGCATGGACGCCCTCTTTCCCGATACCGCGCCAGAAACCTTCGTCAAACGGTTCGCCAACAAGCGGCGTTTCATCCAGCTTGAAGTCGCCCGTATGCACGATGCGGCCTGCGGGCGTGTCAATGATCAGCGCCGAGCTTTCCGGGATCGAATGACTGATTGGCGCAAAGCCGACTTTGAACGGCCCCGCCTCCACCTGTTCGGGCCATGCGGGCGTGATCCGAACCGTTTCCGGGTTATGGCCGTATTCCTCGATCTTGCGCCGGGCATGGTGACCGGTGAAAGCGCGCGCGTATACCGGCGCTTTCAGCTGATCCCAAAGATGACCCACGGCGCCCACGTGGTCTTCGTGCGCGTGCGTGATGAAGATGCCTTCGATCCGGTCTGCACGCTCCACGAGCCATTCAATGTCGGCCATGATGATATCGACACCCGGTGAGCCATCCATGTCCGGGAAGGTCACTCCGATATCTGCGAGGATGAGCCGTTCCTTGCCTGGCGCGCCCCAGCCATAAACATAGGTGTTCATCCCGATTTCCCCGGCTCCGCCGAGGGGGAGATAAATCAACCGCTCGTTGCTCATGTGTTTTCCTTGTTGTGGGCATGGATCACCGTCAGCCCATGCATCGTCAGATCGTCATCAATGTGATCGAAGTCGATATCGCCTTGTGCGAACAGAGGCGCGAGGCCACCGGTAGCGATTACGGTCAGTTTCGTTCCGTACTCTGCCTGGATCCGTGCCACGATCCCTTCGATCAGGCCGCTGTAACCCCAGAACACGCCCGACTGAATGGCCCCCACTGTGTTCGTCCCGATCACCTTTTCAGGTTGGGAAATGTCGACGTGCGGGAGTGCCGCGGCCCCCGCAGCCAGTGCTTCGAGGGATAGGTTCACGCCGGGCGAGATCACCCCGCCGACATAAGCGCCGTCGCTTGCCACCACGTCGAAGTTGGTCGCGGTGCCGAAGTCGACCACGACGGCGTCACCGCCATAGCGATCAAACGCCGCCGCTGCGTTTGCAAGACGATCCGGGCCGGGCTTCACACCTTCGTCCACACGATAGGGAACCGGCAGCGAGCATTCAGGCTTGCCCACCACAAGCGGGCGGCAATTGAAGTATCGGTCGCAAAGCACACGCAGATTGAAGACGACACGCGGCACCGTTGAGGAAATCACGACTTCTTCGATCTTCACGTCCTCAAGGCCGCTCGCCCGCATCAACGTCGTCAGCCAGACAAAGTACTGATCTGCCGTCCTCTGATGCTCGGTCGAGGCGCGCCATGTGCCAATGAAGGACGATCCGTCCCAGATGGCAAACACGGTGTTTGTGTTACCGGTGTCGATGCAGAGAAGCATGAAGGCCTTTCAGAAGAAGATTTCCGCCGCTGGTATCCAAACCTGCCCCTTTGGCGTCTGAAGCACAAGTTGGCCCGTGTCGTCGATCGTCTTGAACGTGCCGGTGAGTTCCTCTCGCGTGGTTCGGGCCGTAATGGTTTCGCCAAGGCGTGCCGCACGACGGAGCCAGTTCTTGCGGATGGGTCCAAAGCCGAGCCTTTGGTACAACCCCTCTTCCGTCGCCATGTTGGATGCAAGAAGCGAGAGGAACTCATCCTGATCGCAGGGCTCTCCACCCACATCTTCAAGACCGACCGGCGGAAACGCTGCGTCTCGAATACCCGCCGGGGATTGGCCAAGATTGACGCCAATACCGATGGCGAGCCAGTCGAGTGCGCTGGCCGTGCCGACGCTTTCCAGAAGGATACCGGCCACTTTCCCGCCGTCGAGCAAAACGTCGTTTGGCCATTTGAGCGACAGGCGATCACGGTCAACTTTCATCGCCAGCGCCTCGTAAACGGCGTTGGCGGCAAAGAAGGAGCGCAGGGCTGCATTGGCCGCCGTGCCCTCCGGTCGAAAGACAAAGGTTGCCGCAAAATGGCCCGGCGGGTTGCTCCAGACACGACCGCGACGACCGCGCGCGGCAGTTTGGTGACGGGCCATGATCCAGGTGGGACGGTGCAGGTCGGGCGCAATCCGCGCCGCCTCGGCCATGGTGCTGTCGAGTTCGTCGAAAATCAGCCGGTCCGTCCGGTCTGGCCAGGGCAGAGGTTCGGTCATGTCAGACTATTGCGCAGAATTCCGGATTTTGGAAATCTTGCCTTAGTTGACAAGAGTAGCCGCCGCTGCAGCCGCTGCACCTTCGACCCCGAACAGGTTGATGACACCGAGAACCATGGCCGCTGCACTTGCGACAAGGAAGCCCCAAAGGACACCCGACCCGCCTTTGTCCAACTCGCTTTCCTCTGCGCCGAAATACATCAGGTAGACGATGCGGAGGTAGTAGAACGCGCCAATGACAGAGGCGATGACACCGAGGATGGCGAGCCAGACGAGGTTCGCTTCGACGGCGGCCAGAAGCACGGAATATTTCGCAAAGAATCCAACCAACGGCGGCACGCCTGCGAGGCTGAAGAGCAGGACCAGCATCGCCAGCGCCTTCATCGGTTCACGCTTGGAGTAGAGCGACAAGGCATCGATTTCGACAACCGGAGCGCCGTCCTTCTCCATCGACAGGATGAAGGCGAAGGTGCCCACATTCATCGTGACGTAGATCGCCATGTAGATCAGCATGCTTTCCACGCCCTGTGCCGTGCCAGCTGCGAGACCCATCAGCGCGTAGCCCATATGGGCGATCGACGAATAGGCCATCAGGCGCTTGATATTGCGTTGCCCGATCGCGGCAACGGCTCCGAGGAACATGGACGCCACGGAAAGTACTGCAAGGATCTGCTGCCAGTCCCCAACAACGCCACCGAAGGCGTCATGCACGACCCGCGCGAACAGCCCCATCGCCGCGACCTTGGGTGCGGTTGCGAAGAAGGCGGTCACGGGTGTCGGCGAGCCTTCGTAGACATCCGGCGTCCACATGTGGAACGGCGCAGCGCTGACCTTGAACGCCAGACCGGCGCAGATGAAGGCGAGACCAAAGAGAAGGCCAACAGGCGTTTCGCCCTGTGCCGCTTCGATGATGCCCGAAAAAAGCGTCGTTCCGGCAAAGCCGTAAACAAGCGATGCGCCGTAGAGCAGGAGACCCGAGGAAAGAGCGCCGAGCACGAAGTACTTCAGGCCCGCTTCGGTCGATTTCACGCTGTCGCGGCGGAGGGCCGCCACCACGTAGAGCGACAGCGACTGTAGTTCGAGCCCCATGTAAAGCGCGATCAGATCACCGGCAGAGACCATGACCATCATGCCGACGCTCGCCAGCACGATCAGAAGCGGATACTCGAACCGCAGCAGATCACGGCGTGCCATGTAGCCTTCGCTCATCAAGAGGATTGCTGCGGCGGACAGCAGGATGGTGACCTTCGCAAAGCGCGCGAACCCGTCATCGACGAACATGCCGTCAAAGGCACGTGCCGTGCCTGCGCCTTGGAGCCCGATCCAAGCCGCAGTGGCAACCAGAACCGCGCTCGTCGCCCAGACGAACATCGGCGCCCATTTGTCCTTACCGCCATAGGCGCCGACCAACAGGCCCAGCATGGCGAAAACGGACAGGAGAATTTCCGGCAGGATGATATTCAGATCGGCACCCATCAGTTGCCTCCCGCTTCCGCGAACTGGTTCGCGGCATTGAGTTCAGAAACAGCGGCCTGCTGCTGCGAAAGCAGGTCAGCCACCGATGGCCCGATCACATCCGTCACGAGGCTCGGGTAAACGCCCAGGAGGATCGTCATGATGATGAGCGGAGCGAAGATGCCCTTTTCACGCGGCGTCATGTCGGTGATCGACTTCAGGCTTTCCTTGATCAGATCGCCCATGACGACCCGACGATAAAGCCAGAGTGCATAGGCCGCCGACAGGATCACACCAGTGGCCGCCACGGCGGCGACCCAGGTGTTGGCCTGAAACATGCCCATCAGCGTCAGGAATTCACCGACGAACCCGGAGGTTCCCGGCAGGCCGACATTTGCCATGGTGAAGAGCATGAAGACGGCGGCATAGGCCGGCATCCGGTTCACGAGGCCGCCATAGGCATCGATCTCCCGCGTGTGCATACGATCATAGATCACGCCGACACAGAGGAAGAGCGCACCGGAGATAAAGCCGTGGCTGATCATCTGGAAGATCGCGCCGTCAACGCCCTGCTGGTTCGCTGCGAAGATACCCGCCGTCACGTAGCCCATGTGGGCGACCGACGAATAAGCGATCAGCTTCTTCATGTCCTCCTGCATCAGCGCCACGAGGCTCGTGTAGACGATGGCAATGGCGGAGAGCCACAACACGAAGTCCGCGAGGATGTCCGAGGCAACGGGGAACATCGGCAGGTTGAACCGCAGGAACCCGTAGCCACCGAGTTTCAGAAGGATCGCCGCCAGCACGACAGAGCCAGCCGTCGGGGCCTGAACGTGGGCGTCCGGCAACCAGGTGTGCACCGGCCACATCGGCATCTTCACCGCGAAGGATGCGAAGAAGGCCAGCCAGAGGATCGTCTGCAAGCCGCCGAGGATCTGGAAGCCCCATATCTCAAGCGTCTCCGATCCGAAGTTGTGGTTCAGAAGCGCCGTGATGTCGGTCGTGCCCGCATCCACATACATCGCCACCATGGCGACCAACATCAGGACCGAGCCGAAGAAGGTGTAGAGGAAGAACTTGAACGCCGCATAGATGCGGTTCGCGCCGCCCCAGATGCCGATGATCAGGAACATCGGGATCAGGCCACCCTCGAAGAACAGGTAGAACAGCACCAGATCCAGCGCACAGAACACGCCGAGCATGAGTGTTTCGAGCACGAGGAAGGCGATCATGTATTCCTTCACCCGGTCCTTCACGTCCCAGCAGGCGAGAATCGTGATCGGCATGAGGAAGGTTGTCAGCATCACGAACAGGACCGAGATGCCGTCGACGCCCATCTTGTAGGTCAAACCGAGGATCCACTCGCCCTCTTCGACGAATTGGAAGTCCGTGTTGCTGGGGTCGAACCCTGCCAGCAGGAAAAGCGAGGCGAGAAGTGACGCCAGCGTGGCAGCGAGGGCCACGTATTTCGCGTTGTTCTGAGCGGCTTCGTCATTGCCGCGCAGGAACAAGCCAAGGATCGCTGCTGCGATGAGCGGGATGAATATGATGATACTGAGGAGGTTATCAAGAAGCATCTCAGTTGCCTCCTGCCAGCGTCATCCAGGTGACGAGCACCAGAATGCCCAGCACCATCGCGAACGCGTAAGTGAAGATGTAACCTGACTGCGCCCGTCCTGCGAGCCGCGTAAAGAACGGCACGACGCCCATGGCAAGGCCGTTCAGACCGCCATCGATGGTGGCTCCGTCACCCTTCTTCCAGAGGAACCGGCCGACCCACATTGCGGGCTTCACGAACAGGAAGTCGTAAATCTCATCGACGTACCACTTGTTCAAAAGGAAGTTGTACAGATAGGGCTGATTTTCCGCGAGGGTGACGTTCGACCCGTAACGAACGAGGGACAGGAACCCGGCCATCGCCCCCCCGAACAGAACCGCTGCCCACCAGGGAACCGCTGCGATCAGCAGGACAACACCCGCCAGTGCACCAAGCCCAAGCTTGGCCCAGGAGGGGACGTTCTGGATATACATCGAAAGCGCAACGCCAAAGCCCAAGAGCATCACGATGAACGGGGACACTTTCACCCATTTCGGCACATAGTGCGCATCGTGCAGCACATGATTGTCGTCCGCGATGTAAAGCGCGCCCTGCCCCGGCTCCGTGTGCCGCTCGGCGTGTTCCTTGTCGCCCTCGTCTTCTGCGCCCGCCGCATGGGCTGCCCCGATCATCAGAACGGCATGCGCTTCGTCTGCGCCCTTGGCGATACCGAAGAACTTGTCGACCGCCTCTTGGCTGCCGAAGAACGGCTTGTACCAGACCATGCCCGCGAAGATGGCTCCCACGGCCAGAACGCCAAGCGGTGCGACCATGACCATCGGGCTTTCATGCGCATGATCGTGGGTGTGGTGATCGCCCCTCGCCTCCCCGAAGAAGGTCAGGAACATCAGGCGCCACGAATAGAAGCTGGTGAACAGCGCGGCAATGACCAGCCCCCAGAACGCAACCGCGGACGCGCTGGTTCCGCCCGCGAAGGCGCTTTCGATGATCGCATCCTTGGAGATGAAACCCGCAAATCCGATGGGGAAGCCCACATAAAGAAGCGGAATGCCGACGCCCGTGATCGCCAGAGTGCCGATCATCATCGCCCAGAATGTATAGGGCAGTTTGTCCTTCAGCCCGCCATAGTTCCGCATGTCCTGTTCATGGTGCATTCCGTGGATCACCGAACCTGCACCAAGGAAGAGCATCGCCTTGAAGAAGGCGTGTGTCAGCAGGTGGAACATCGCGACCGAGTAAACACCGACGCCAGCGGCGACGAACATGTAGCCCAACTGCGAGCAGGTCGAATAAGCGATGACGCGTTTGATGTCGTTCTGCACGAGGCCCACGGTCGCCGCGAAGAAGGCAGTGATCAGCCCGACCCAGACGATCATGCTCTGCACCCAGTCGGCATATTCCATAAGCGGCGACATCCGGCAGACGAGGAACACGCCCGCCGTCACCATGGTCGCCGCGTGGATCAGCGCCGACACCGGCGTCGGGCCTTCCATCGCGTCCGGCAGCCAGGTGTGCAGGATGAACTGTGCCGATTTGCCCATGGCGCCGATGAAGAGGAGGAAACAGATTAGCTCGACCGCAGGCCAGGTGGTCCAGAGGAAGGCGATTTCCGCCTCTGCAATCTCGGGCGCGGCGGCGAAGATGTCGGAGAAGTTGATGCTGTCGACCTGCAGGAAGATCGCGAAAATGCCCAATGCGAGGCCGAAGTCACCCACGCGGTTGACCACGAACGCCTTGATCGCAGCAGCATTGGCGGAAGGTTTCCGGAAATAGAACCCGATCAGCAGGTAGGAGGCGAGACCCACACCTTCCCAGCCGAAGAAGAGCTGCACGAGGTTGTCAGCTGTCACCAGCATCAGCATCGCGAAGGTGAAGAACGACAGATAGGCGAAGAAGCGGGGCCGGTAGCTCTCGGTTTCCTCGTTGAAATTGTCGTCATGCGCCATGTAGCCGAAGGAATAGAGGTGCACGAGCGCCGAGACCGTGGTGATCACGATCAGCATGGTCGCCGTCAGCCGGTCCATCCGGATCGCCCAGTCGGTGCTCAAACTCCCGCTCTCGATCCAGCGGAGCACCTGCACCGTGTAAACGCCGTTTTCATGCGCGAACGGGTCAAAGGTCAGGAAGATGATCCATGAGAGGAAGGCGGAGAGGAACAGCAAGCCCGTCGCCGTCCATTGCGCGGCCACTTCCCCGATAAAGCGCCAGCCAAATCCGCAGATCAGCGCGCCAACCAGAGGGGCAAAGAGGATGATTGATTCCATCAGACGCGCGCCTTCTTCATCTCTTCAAAAATACGCAATTCCTCACCCCTTCATCACATTGACGTCTTCGACATCGATGGTGCCGCGGTTGCGGAAGAAACAGACAAGGATCGCCAGGCCGATGGCGGCCTCGGCGGCGGCCACGGTCAGCACGAACAGCGTGAACACCTGCCCCGTCAGATCACCCAGATAGGCCGAGAAGGCGACGAGGTTGATGTTCACCGCCAGAAGCATGAGTTCGATGGACATCAGAAGGATGATCACGTTCTTCCGGTTCAGGAAAATCCCGAAGATCCCGATCACGAACAGCGTCGCCGCCACGATGAGATAGTGTTCCAGTCCAATCATTCGCTCACCTCGTATGGTGTCTTCTCACCGCGCAGTTCCGGGTAGGCCGCAGCGCAGGCGCAGGGTTCTTCTTCCAGAACCGCCAGTTCGATATCCTTGCCCTTCGGATGAATGGCATCCCGTAGCCGTTCAAAACTGAAAAGTGCAGGTGCACCTGCCATTTCAGTCTCGATGATCTCACGCACGACCTCGCGCCGATCAAAGGGCGGACGCGCCGAAATGTTGTCCTCCCGGACGCGTGTCTTGAGAAACTCACCGGTCCGGCAATCGGCCACGGTCACGTCGGTGAACACCCCTTCCTGGCTCCACCAGTTGATCCAGCCGACACGGCCGGCGCCGTAATCCACATGCCCTGCCACGCCTCCGTGTGAGACATGTGTAATTGCCCTGCACTCGGCCAGCGTCAGCGCCGAGGCTGGCGCGGCGAACGCCGCCATTATGAGCGCGAGACGGATCAACAGGACGCACTCCCAAGCGGGCAGACCGCGACTTCGGCGGGTGCCTGGAATGATCCGGCACCGGGCCCGAGCGCGGGTTCGTCGATCACGCGCGCGCCCACGGCACCGGCAAAGGCCAGCCCGACAGCTATGAACGCAAACCGCCTCACAATCCCTGCCCCGGCTTGACGTCTTTCAACTCCATCGCCTTGGCCGGATCGCGGTACATCTGCGCCAGCACATCCTGGCGTTTGACGTAGGTGCGATGGCGGAGCGTCAGCACGATGGCGCCCACCATGGCGACCAGCAGGATCAGGCCCGAAAGCTGGAACAGCAGGAAGTAGTCGTCATAGAGTATCCGGCCCAGAGCGTCCGTGTTGTGATCGCCTCCACCGGCAACCGCATCCGGCACCGCCGCCATCTCGATGCCATCTGCCGTCTGCCAGACGCCGAAGGCCATGGCCAACTGCATCAGGATCACCACACCGATCAGCAAGGCAAGCGGCATGTAACGCGCCAATTCGCCCTTCAATTCGGCGAAATCGACGTCGAGCATCATCACGACGAACAGGAACAGCACCGCGACCGCACCCACATAGACAATGACCAAAAGCATCGCCACGAATTCCGCGCCCAGAAGTACGAACAGCCCTGCGGCCGAGAGGAAGGCAAGGATCAACCAGAGCACCGAGTGGACCGGGTTTCGCGAGATCACCGTGAAAAGCCCACCCGCGATGCAGGCAATGGCAAAAAGATAGAAGGTCAGCACGACCGGTGTCATTCCTTGTCCTCCTCAGGCATCTCTTCCTCGGATGTGTCCATGACGGAACTTGCGAGTTCCATCGCCTTCGACATGGCAGGCACACCTCCAAAGACGCCCATCATGGCAATCGTCTCTGCAATTTCCTGTTTCGTGGCGCCGGCTTCCAATGCGTGTCGCACGGTCAACCGGATTTGCGCTTCCGCCTGCGCGCCAAGGATGGTCAGCGCGCCGAGCGTCAGCAGAAGCCGGGTCTTGGCATCGAGACCTTCGGGATTGAAGGTCTTGCCCATCATCGTTTCCATCAGATCGCGCGGCATGGTCGGCCAAAGCGCCTCGAACCCCTGTGGCGTGAAGTTCTGGAGCGCCGGATTGATGGCACGCGCCCAATCCTGCCCCATGGCCATCATGGCAGAGAAAGGATTGTTGGGGTCAGTCATTGGGACCCCCGTGCGACGCGTTTTGCAATTTCGATCAGTCCTTCACGGACTTCCTGACGCATGACTTCGATATCCGCCTCAAGACTGCTGATGGCATTTCGAATATCGGCCAATTGCTCTTGAACCGAAGCGTCCGTGGTGGTGCGCCTTGGTTCCGGCGCGGGCGTTGCAGGCGGTGCGGCCTGAGGTTCAGCGACTTGCACCTGTTCTTCCGCCCCACTTCCATTCAATCGGGCCCGCAGGGCGTCCATGGCAGCGACCCACGCGTCATGTTGGCCGGGTGCGGCTTCTGTCCAGTAAGCCGACAGTCCTGAGCCACCGACAATGGCTGAGATTGCCTCGTTACATTTGTCGATCAGTGCCTGCGCAGCATTCGGATCCGCCTCAGGCGCCCCACGAAACGCGCTCCTCGCCTCCTCGGAGCCCCGCCCGAGAGCGAAGGTGACAGCTTCCACCGCCGCCACGGCGCGACATGCGATGCTGGCGCTCAGGTTCGACTGCCGAAAATCGCCGAGTGCCACGTCGATCGTGCTGCTGGCGACCGGCAGGCCCATTTCGCGATAGGCCTGGGACCACTCACGTGCGTCCTCGTTTTCGAAGCTATGAACACCATGGATACTCATCAGCGATACGGCGCGTCCATTTCAAGGTTGCGGGCAATCTCGGCTTCCCAGCGTTCCCCGTTCTCAAGGAGTTTGTCCTTGTCATAGAAAAGCTCTTCGCGGGTCTCGGTCGAGAATTCGAAGTTCGGGCCTTCGACGATGGCGTCCACCGGGCAGGCTTCCTGACAGAAGCCGCAATAGATGCACTTGGTCATGTCGATGTCGTAGCGCGTCGTCCGGCGGGAGCCGTCTTCCCGTGGCTCCGCATCGATGGTGATCGCCTGTGCCGGGCAGATCGCCTCGCACAGCTTGCAGGCGATGCAGCGCTCTTCCCCGTTCGGATAGCGGCGCAGCGCATGTTCGCCACGAAAGCGAGGGCTCAGAGGGCCTTTTTCATGCGGATAGTTCACCGTCGCCTTGGGCGAGAAGAAGTATCTGAGGCCCAGCCCGAGCCCCTTGAACATGTCCATCAGCAGGAAGTACTTCCCGGCGCGGTTCCAGTCGATCTGGGTCATTTGCAAGCCTCGTCAAAGAGAAATGGCCTAGTCTTGGGGGTCAACAGGGTCATGGGCAGGACCCCGGCTGTGGATCTGAAAGGAAGCCAATCGCGAGGTCGGTGAAGTTCTGCACCGTACTGAAATCGATGGCCCCCTGTTCGGTCGCATCATCACTCATGGAAATGTACCAGGTCCAAATTTCCCCTGCGCCATAAGCGAGTTCCTGTGCGCGGTCGCAATTGCCCGTGGCCCAGCTTTCAAACCCCTGCTGAAGGCTGCCAAGGACCGAGACCATCGCGTAGGCTTCGACACCGGCGCTTGCTTTCAGGCGGTAGCCCCATTCGGGTTCCAGGCCGGACAGGGCTTCCATCGCTTCGGATGCAGTGCAGCCACCTTCGGTCGCGATCGGTGCCGCCCCGCAGGCCGCAAGTTCGACGAACGAGCTGTCCGCGAGGACAGGTCCGCCGAAAAGCGCGACGAATGCTATGGAAACCGCGCTATGCATCAGCCCCCCATCGCCCAGCGTGCATAGGCGCCACCGAAGAATTCGAACTTCGCGGCAAATGCCACCCAGACGACCCAGACGAGCGAGAGTGGAAGGAAGACCTTCCAGCCAAGCCGCATCAGCTGGTCATAGCGGTAGCGCGGCACCACGGCTTTCACCATCGCGAAGAGGAAGAAGAAGAACGCCATCTTCGCCACCATCCAGAGAGGCGAGTCCGGGATGAACGGGATGGGCGACAGCCAACCGCCGAAGAACAGCAGGCTGATCAGCGCGCACATCAGGAAGATCGCGATGTATTCGCCTGCCATGAACAAGAGGAACGGCGTCGAGGAGTATTCCACCTGGTATCCGGCCACGAGTTCCGATTCCGCTTCAGGCAGGTCGAAGGGTGGGCGGTTTGTTTCGGCCAACGTCGAGATGAAGAACAGGAAGACCATCGGCAGGTGCGGCAGCCAATACCAGCTGAAGAGGCCGTAGCCCCCGTCCTGCGCAGCCACAATCTGCCCGAAGTTCAGCGACCCGGACGAGATAATGACCCCGATAATGATCAATCCGATGGACACTTCATAGGAGATCATCTGCGCGGCAGAGCGGAGCGAGCCGAGGAACGGATATTTCGAGTTTGACGCCCAACCGCCCATGATCACCCCGTAAACCTCCAACGAGGAAACAGCGAAGACGAACAGGATCGCGACGTTCAGGTTGGCGAGCACCCAGGTTTCGCTGAACGGGATCACGGCCCATGCGATCATGGCAAGGACGAAGGAAATCAGAGGTGCAAGGATAAAGACAGCGCGGTCGGCCCCGGCCGGGATGACGTTTTCCTTGACGATATACTTCAGCGCGTCGGCGACGGTCTGCAAAAGGCCCCAGGGTCCAACCACGTTCGGACCGCGTCGCATCTGGACTGCCGCCCAGATTTTCCGGTCGCCGTAGACCAGAAAAAGAAGGGAAACCATCACGAACGCGACCATGAGAAGCGTCTGCGCCGCCACGATCAAGACGATGCCTAAGGGCTCGTTCCAGAAGCTGTCCATCTAACCTCTTGTTCCCTTTGATTGGGGCGAGGGTTTTGCCCCCGGCTCCCTTAACCGCATCTTGCCCGGATTTTCCAGCCTCAATGCCGTTTCGTTAACTACTTTTCCTACTCAGCGGCGAGCTTTCCTGCTTGCCGGTTTCGTGCCGTCGATTGCAGTTCTGCCATCAGACTCGAGGCGCGCAGAACCGGGTTTGTCAGATAATGCGCCGTCACCGCTTCGCCGAAATCGCCGGAACCATCGCCGGAGGCTTCAACTGGCTGCCATTCGTTTTCCGGCACGCTGTCGATGTTTTTCAGATGTGGTACATCCTCGACCAGCTTCGACCGAAGCTGCGCGAGGCTGTCATAAGGCAATGTCGCGCCAAGCTCGGCAGACAAGGCCCGCAGGATCGCCCAGTTTTCCTTGGCGTCACCCGGCGGGAAACCAGCGCGCATGGCCAGTTGCGGACGCCCTTCAGTATTGACGAAAAGCCCGTTTTCTTCAGTCCACGCAGCGGCCGGCAGAATGATGTCTGCACGGTGGGCACCCCGATCACCGTGGCTGCCCTGGTAAATCACCGTCGGACCATCGGGAATGTCGATTTCATCTGCGCCAAGGTTGTAGACCACGTCAGCGCCATCGAGTGCGCCTTCGACACCTCCGGCGTTGACCGCGCCCAGATCAAGCGCGCCGACCCGGCTGGCCGCCGTGTGCAGAACGAGGAACTTGGATTGCGTCGCTTCGGCGTACCGCATGGCGTCAGCCAAGACACCTTTGCCGCCATCGCTTGCCAAAGCGCCCTGCCCTATGATCACCAACGTGTCTTTGCCATGCGCGTTTTCAGGCGACATGTCGAAGAGTTTGCGTAACCCGTCACGGCCAGTGCCAAGGTGGGCGTATTCATATGTGAGATCAGCGGCTTGGCCGACCAGGCCGATATTCGCGCCGCGCGTCCAGGCCTTGCGAATGCGCGCGTTGAGCACGGGGGCTTCGGCCCGCGGATTGGTGCCGATCAACATGATGGCTTCCGCGCTTTCGATATCTTCGATGCTGGCGGTGCCAACATAGGCCGAGCGGTTGCCAGCAGGCAGCTTTGCCCCGTCCAACCGGCATTCAACGGAGCCATCAAGCCCTTCGACCAGTTCTTTCAAAGCGTAGACCGCTTCAACCGGAGCCAGATCGCCGATGAGGCCAGCGACCTTGCCGCCTTTCATCGCCTCTGCCGTCTTGGCGAGGGCCTCCGACCAGCTTGCGGCGCGCAACTTGCCGTTTTCGCGGATATACGGTTTGTCGAGCCGCTGACGCCGGAGACCATCCCACGCGTAGCGGGACTTGTCCGAAAGCCACTCCTCGTTCACCCCGTCATGGTTGCGGGGCAGAATGCGCATCACCTCGCGCCCCTTGGTGTCGACACGAATGTTCGAACCAAGCGCGTCCATCACATCGATGCTTTCCGTCTTGGTCAGTTCCCAAGGCCGGGCCGTGAAAGCATACGGTTTCGAGGTCAGCGCACCCACCGGGCAAAGATCAACGATATTGCCCTGCATCTCGCTGTCGAGCGTCTGGCCAAGATACGAGGTGATTTCGGCATCCTCGCCGCGCCCGGTCTGGCCAAGCTCCGGCATGCCCGCCACTTCGGTGATAAAGCGGACGCAGCGCGTGCATGAGATGCAGCGCGTCATCGCCGTGCCCACAAGCGGGCCGAGGTTCATATTGTCGACCGCACGCTTGGGTTCGCGGAAGCGGCTGAAATCCACCCCGTAGGCCATCGCCTGGTCTTGCAGGTCACATTCGCCGCCCTGGTCGCAGATCGGGCAATCGAGGGGATGGTTGATGAGCAGGAATTCCATCACTCCTTCCCGCGCCTTCTTGACCATGGGCGAGTTGGTTTTCACAACGGGCGGCTGGCCTTCGGGTCCGGGGCGAAGATCGCGTACCTGCATTGCGCAGGAGGCTGCAGGTTTGGGCGGCCCACCAACAACCTCGACCAGGCACATCCGGCAGTTTCCTGCGATGGAGAGCCGTTCGTGATAGCAAAAGCGGGGAATTTCGATCCCCGCTTGTTCACAGGCCTGGATAAGTGTCAGGGCGGGATCGACCTCGATCTCTTCACCGTCGATGACGAGCTTCCGAAGTTCGGACATGGGCAACGGTCCTCATGGCATCTCTCATGCCACGGGAACCCATGCGATTATCTCGCTTTCAGAAGGCGACCCGCGGCGCTGCCCTTGGCTATTTCTTCGCGCCCGACAGTGCAATAGCCTTCGGGCGTTTCCGGTGTCGCACCGCGTTTGGCCAAATCAGCGCGAATCCGCGCCTTCAGCTTCTTCTTTTCGGCCTTATTCTCTTGAAGTTCATCAATATCTTCAGAGGTATACCCAGCTTTCAACGCATATCGCTCCAACGAACGGAGATACCCGATTGCCCGAAAAATACGCGGTTCGATTGTATCACAACGTTTTCTGATCTCGTCGGCGAATCCGATGACATAGAATCCGTTCAAGACACGCGTGTCTTCATGCAGGGGCTGAAGCGCCGCAGCGGGAGCTGCAACGGCAATGAAAACCAAGGTTGAAATCGTCTTCCACATGACAATTTTCTTTCCAACTCACTCGGCAAAACCCGGGACCCGCTCCCCGCTCTGCCGCGAGAGAGATATAGGGCTTGATCTGGGCAGACGGGAGGCAGCGATTGTGCAATTGGTGGCACAGTGCGAATTTTCGCCAGAATGCCTGACTAATAAATTGAATTGATTGCGTTTTCCTAAGATCACAGATTGTGAGAACTGTTACCGAACCTCACCGGCGTCGTTCGCGGAGCGGGTGCACGCCGCGACTGGCTTTGCGGAGAAAGGAGAGCATCATCACAAGGCCTGCAGCCCCAAGGAGCAAAAGTGGGCCCCAGGCCCAAATAGGCAAAAGCTCGGCCCGAAGCGCCATAAACGCCCCCCAAACGGGCACACCGACGATACCACCCGTCAAAAGCGCTGCAATTGCGCTCAAAATCCCGTCCCAAAGGCGGATCATTCCGGTTTCCCGTAGTGAAAGTAGAGATGCGGGTGCGGCTCAAAGCGTTTTAACGCGTCCGCATTTTCGAAGTGCATCGGCCGCGCTGCCGTCTCGAATGAAATGTAAACCTGCGACACGAAATCGTCGTGTTCTTTGCCATCCTTCGGCTGCGCCATGAGGGGGAGTTCGCAGCGCGCGCTGCGCTTGTTGCAGTCGATCTCCACATCTGCATGCCCCACCGAGGGGCCTGCCACCAACAGAGCAATGAAAAATCTCACCGCGCCGTGCATCGAGCCTGGAAGATCATGTCCTGACCGTCGCGTGTGAAGGCCCAATCTCCTGTTTGCGGGCTGATGGCCCACCGTGCATCCGCCCCGCCGAATGTCGTAAGGCAGTATCGCGTGGCTCCGAAGCGCGCGCTTTCGCGCACATCGTCGACAGTCACACCACCCGCACGGACAACCCGCACAGAGAAGTCCCGGCGATCCTCGCCCTTTGAGATTGTTGTGCGATAGGGAAGCGCACGGTCGGACTGCCCTCCTCCGCCGAACAACCGTTCACGCACACCACAACCGCTGACGATCAGCGCAATCGAACCCAGAATGATCCAGCGTTTCAAAGACATGGCCCTCTCCCGTCCGGAACAGCGTGTATCACGGGCTGCCCCGGGCGGCCAAGCGTCAATTCAGAACAAGTTCACACTCGAAGCGGCGTATCCCGTTCGGCTGGCGCGCTGGCATCGCCACGAGGAACAGGCCCGGCGCTGTGTCGCGCTGAAACCCGTCTTCTGTTCCGACCGACCGGCTCGGTTCACTTTCGGAGAAAATGCAAGCTCCGCCAGATGCAGCGATCACCGGGCCTGCCGAGACCGATCCCGCCAGCCGGTCGCCATCCTTTCCCGAAAGCGGACCAGTTCCGCACCCTTCACCTAGCGTCCATTCCTTGCTGTCGGTTGCGTAATTGAACTGGCAGGGACCTGTGAGGATGCTGTCCTTCGGCTAATCATTGAAAAGCCCGATCTGCCGGAACGCGATGGAGACCGCACAGCCGCCACTTGCGCCGCAAATCTCGAACAAGGCGCGTTCGTCGATCGGCAGGGCGCTGGCACCGCCTGTGGAACGAGCGCTCAGACCGAATTTCGCCGTTCCGATGGCCCGATCAGGGTCTTCCGTTATGACGCCGTCAATGTTGGAAAACTCGCCGGGCAACTCGGTCAAAAGCGCTTCTGCCGCTTCAAGACGTTGCTTCAGCCGGGCGTTTTCCTGCCGCACGCGGTGTAACTCGACGACAAGGCACTCAAGCGTGTAGACAATCCTCGCTTCAGGCAATTGACCCGGGATGTCGATCTCGAACGCGCAGGCAACCCGCGCTTTGGCTTGGGTCGAAGACAGGCCAATGGCCATTGCGAAGACAGTGAAACCCAGTGTCAGAAATCGGATCAATTCGAATACCTAACAGTCTATGGCGGACGCGCCTTACTCAATCATCGAGAAACCTGCCAAAGGCTGCCGCCCAACTCAATGGCTTTCGCGTCACAAGCTTGGATGGTTTGTGCGAGAAGGGGTTATGCGCCAGCTCACTCCGCCGCGATGGTGGCGCCGCGCTTATGCTTGATCCGGTCTTCGATCTCGTCCCGGAAATGTCGGATAAGTCCTTGGATCGGCCAAGCCGCCGCGTCGCCGAGTGCACAGATGGTGTGACCTTCGACCTGCTTGGTGACGTCGAGCAGCATGTCGATCTCCTCGACCTCCGCCTCACCTTTCACCAGACGATCCATGACGCGCATCATCCAGCCCGTGCCTTCGCGGCAGGGCGTACATTGGCCACAGCTCTCGTGCTTGTAGAACTTTGACAGCCGCCAGATCGCCTTGATGATATCGGTCGAGTTGTCCATGACGATCACGGCGGCCGTACCGAGGCCCGACTGCTGTTCGCGAAGCCAATCGAAATCCATGATCGCTTCGTTTTTCATGATCGCCCCTGGCAGACACGGCACGGAGGAACCGCCCGGGATCACCGCCTTCAGATTGGACCAGCCACCCCGGATGCCTCCGCAATGCCGTTCGATCAGCTCCTCGAACGAAATAGACATCGCTTCTTCCACGACGCACGGGTTTTCCACGTGGCCGGAGATGGCGAAAAGCTTTGTGCCCGCGTTGTTCGGACGCCCGAAACCGGCAAACCAGTCCGGTCCGCGCCGCAGGATAGTCGGAACGACGGCAATGGATTCAACGTTGTTCACGGTGGTCGGGCAGCCATAGAGCCCTGCGCCAGCCGGGAATGGCGGCTTCATGCGCGGCATACCCTTCTTGCCTTCGAGGCTTTCCAGAAGTGCCGTTTCTTCGCCGCAGATGTAGGCCCCTGCCCCGTGATGCAGATAGAGGTCAAAATCCCAGCCGGAACCGGCCGCGTTCCGGCCGAGCAGCCCGGCGTCGTAGCATTCATCGATGGCAGCTTGTAGCGCTTCGCGCTCGCGAATGTACTCACCGCGCAGGTAAATATAGCAGGCGTTCGCGTTCATCGCGAATGACGCAATCAGGCACCCTTCGATCAGCGTATGCGGATCGTGGCGCATGATTTCGCGGTCCTTGCAGGTCCCCGGTTCGGATTCGTCGGCGTTCACGACAAGATAGGATGGGCGTCCGTCGCTTTCCTTCGGCATGAAGGACCATTTCAGACCCGTCGGGAAGCCTGCGCCCCCGCGACCACGGAGGCCGCTGGCCTTCATCTGTTCGACGATCCAGTCCTTGCCCTTCTGAATGATCCCGGCCGTTCCGTCCCAATGGCCACGAGCCTTGGCGCCCGCCAGAGTCCGGTCGTGCATGCCGTAGAGATTCGTGAAGATACGATCCTTGTCCTCGAGCATCGATACGTTCCCATTCCGTTGCGTTCGAACCGGCTGAACCGCGCGCTTATTGCTTGTCGAGTTCGCGCCGCTTTCGCCAAAGCTGAAATGTCACGAAAATAGCCCAGAGGAAACCCGCTAAGGCGAAAAGATCGAACAGAAAAACGTATTCGTCAGGAAGCCCGATGGCGCCACCGATCCATTGGGCCGCCATCCAAAGGATCATCGTTGCCGCGATCACGATGGAGATGAGCCGCCCGAGGCGCGCCAGCTCCTTTTCCTGTTCAATCCGTCCGTCCATGTCCATCCCACATGTGCCGAGCCAAAGATACCTTATCGCATCCCCCGGTATACAAACCGGGCAAGCGCGAAGTGACGGAGCAAGGTTAAACTAACGTGAACGGCGATAAAAGACCGCTCAGTTAGTAGACCACGGCTAATTTTTTCTCTGCGGGTTTTGACGCGGTGTTTGACGTGCCGGCATGTCATCCGGGTTCGGGTTCGGCTTTTTCGGCAGTGATTGCGTGATCCCGTTTCGGCTTTGCCCGCCCTGTTGCTGATTGCAAACAT
>JAJDZT010000146.1 GCA_022824525.1 Silicimonas sp.
GGCGTAATCTGCGCGATGATCTTTATAAAGCCGAATGCCGCGCGCGCGAAACTCAGCCGTGTACTTCGGGGGTAACTTTTTCTTCTCCATAGGGCTCATCCTTCGAGAGTTTTACTCTCCGGTAAACCCGGGACGGTTCAATATGGAGATCATCAAGACCGCTCGCGACGCGGGTCGGAAATACGGCATCACATTGCTAATGATCTATCAGTCTCTGGGCCAGCTGATCGACAATTGGGAGCAGAACGCGAAGTCGTCTTGGTTTGAATCAACCTCCTTCCGAGCCTTTGCGGCTATCAACGACGAACGCACCGCAGAGGACCTATCTCGACTTTGCGGCGAATACACAATCGAAACCACGACACGCTCGAAGTCCTCTGGCCTTCAGAACCGGAATTCGATCTTCGGTTCACCAACATCGAACAAGTCGCGTTCGACGCAAACCCACAAACGTCGTCTGATTATGGCTCACGAAATTCTTCAGGACATGCGCACCGATGAGCAATTGATCTTTGTTACCGGACGCCCGCCTATCCGGGCAGGCCGCGCCATATACTTCCGGCGACCGGGCATGGCCGCGAGGATTGGCAGCAATCGCTTTGCAAGCCGCGGGCAGGCGTCAAAGTAGCTTATGAGCCCGGCTGAAACGGTGTTTCGATTGTGACTTCGCTGTTCACCAGTGTCTCAATCGGTGTGTGAAGATCGATAGAGACATCATCTGTCTTCAGAGTAACAACCAAAGCGTACCGGGTCCTCTGGGCGCGAATATCTTGAACAGAGCGGTTGTTCCACCACCCGCCGATAGGGTGGACGCAGATCATGTTCCGCGTGAGCAGACGGGCGGCAGGTCCTGTCCAAACATCGCTGTGCAGAGAACCAGCGGAAACGCTTTTGGGCCCAAACTGCCAATGATCGGGATCGTTGGCAGCGTTGATCTTCTCTTTGACTTCCTTTCCATCTGCATTCACACGTCGCACGCGTTCCTTGTCGTTCACCCTTTTGGCAAATTCGAGCATGGACTCGCTAGGTCGACGCAAGTCGAAACGGAGACCAAAAGACTGATACCTGTAGGGATCGATGGTGGATGAAAACCCCGGATTGGGCTCGATGAAGTAAGACAGAGTGATCTTCATCTGCACGGTCTGATCGCCAATGGCTTCGATGGCAGCAGCAGGCCAAGGCAGGCCGTAGAAATGGCAATCTTTGAATGCCTTCTTTTCGACCGCATAGGGTTGAATCTCAGACTGAGCGATAAGGGCGAGATGGTTGGTGGCCGACGCGGTTGCCCGCTCAAAGGAAGGAACGCCGTAGCCATATCGGCGAATGAGGCCCGCGCGATCGGTCATACCGCCGGCGGCGGTAAACTCATTGACCATTGGGGCCGTCCACTCCGCACTATGCACCATGAGGGCACGGATCGTCTCCGGCCAGTAGTCCGGATGGTCTGCCATCAGGCGCGCAGACAAACGAGCGGCAGCGGCGACTGCCGCGCTTGTCGCACGAAACGGCACCAAGGGCTGGCGGTCAACTTCCGACCCCGTTGACAAGAGACCAAGAGAATCCGCGTCCAACATGTCGGTGCCTGCGGGGCTGAGAGCGCGATTACCTGCTTCCATAACAATGTCAGGCTTAAATGCCGATTTGCCTGCCCAGGCCATGGAGGTACGCGTGTGTGGGCTGAGGTCACCAGCACTCGCCACCGGTTGGTATCCGGCCAATGGGGGCTCATCGATCAAGGTCTTGTCTGTATACCCACCGACAGTAATCGCGTTCCAGGCCTGGGCCGGATCCTCAATCGGATAGGCATCTGGGCTTTGGACGCGCGTGGCATCGATGTGGTTTGGCGCATTGCCCGTGGCGACAAGGATCAATCTGCGGGTCGGATCAGTGTCACCGGGCATCGTTCCTGACGCAGCTTGATCGATTGCAGCGCTCCAAGCCGTTGGACGGTAGCCACTGACTTCGTCGTTGCTGATGGCCATACAGTAGACGCGTTGCCGTTCGGCGCGTGCGATCTCTGGCAAGGAGATTGCCGCTTGTGTCACCGGCCCGTAGAAGCTCTCATCCGTTTCGGCCGCGCCAGGTGGCGGCAGCATCTTCACAGATTCAAGCCGATGCGTGAGCTCCAATTCCCCCGCACCCCCCAGCACATCCGTGAGATCACCATGAAGGGCAACCCCAGCCATGGATGTCCCATGACCATCGGCGTCCGCTACGCCCCAGTCACGATTGACGGCATCCATTTCATCTTCGGCCAATGCGGGTTCGATCAGGTGATGCGCGCGGTTGACACCACTATCAAGAAGACACACTGACGGGGATTGCAGTCCGGGCCAAACCACGCGCTCGGCCAGATTATCGACCCATCCAAGTTGCTCTTCGGGGTCCTCTTCCAGGAACATTGTGGGCGTGTCACGTGACCGGCGAATTTCGGTGATCGTGAATCGGGCAAATAGCAGCGCTTCGATTTGATCCTGAGAGGCTAGGACCGGAATAACGATGCTTTCATGAAAGTAGAGACGTCGTGCACGTTCCCCGAGGCGTACTTCAATTCTCTCGGCAAGGGCTTCGAGTTGAGCCTCCGCCGACCTGACGCACCAGACCTCCCACCACACTAGTTCCTGCCGGTCCTCGGGCAAATAGGCCGGATCATCTGTATAATATGTGTCAAACTTGGCCGCGCGGATGATCTCGATGGGCTCCGCAAAATTCTGCTTGGGCGCCCTGCCCCTCTCAGTCAGCGGTCCATGGGCATACTCCTCAAGCATCGACAGGATGTAGTCGCGCGCCTTGTCAGGCACGAACAGACCGACAGTTCTGTTTTCATTGGGCTCCAGTTTGGTCGCCGTCGGAACGACACCTTTGCTTTTCCGCTCAACTGTCTCAATCGGCGTGCCGCGTCTCAGTTCGACTTCGAGAAAACTGCCCGATGCGCCACCGACGTCTTTGAATTCTTCCGGCGGCTGCGGCCGAACCTCTTCAAAATCCTTGAACGCAGCCTGCAGCTCCTCACGGAGACGAACGCCGTGTTCTTCGCGGGTTCTAGGAACCCCCTCCCCGCTCAGGTTCAGGCTTGGAGCGACGAAATCGCGGCGGGTTCTATATTTTTCAAAATGAAGGTGGGGCTTGTTAAATCGTGTTGACATATCTCTCAAATACTAAAGGCGGCGCTGACGGAATGCCTCGCGCATTAAGTTACGGTCATTCAATCGGCGGGTTAAATCTTGGGTCGTGACGCGGTCCCGTTCATCAAGGATTGCAGCCTTCACAGCGTCTTCGACAGCCCGGACAATCTCAGACTGGCTGAGGTTCTCGGCTGCCTCACAAACTTTCTTCCACGCAATGTTGGGGTATTTCATTGGACGGATGTTCGACTTTATGAGTGTCTTGACCTGATCCGGCGTCGGCGGACTGAATTCGAGCACAAGATCGAACCGCCGAAGCAGCGCGCTGTCCAGGAGCGCCGGATGATTGGTCGCCCCAACAACCAGGCTGTCAGTGGAATTCTCTTCTTCCATCAATTGCAGGAAGGTGTTCAGCACCCGGCGCATCTCGGCCACGTCATTGGTGGCGGAGCGATCTCCGCCCACAGCATCAAATTCATCAAACAGATAGACGCCGCGCTGGCGACTGACCTCATCAAAGACAAGACGCACCTTTCCAGCGGTTTCGCCCATGAAACGTGTGATCAGGCTTTCGAGCCGGATGACATAAAGGGGAAGATTCAATTGCCGAGCCAACGCCTCGGCTGTCATTGTTTTGCCTGAACCAGGCGGGCCAACAAAGAGAACGCGCTTATTGGGTATTTTTCCATGCTCGCGCAGCCAGTCGCGGCGCAGCTGTTCGCGAATAAGCTCCTGAAGCGGATCGCGGATGCTGTCGCTGAGAACGACATCACCGAGTTTAAAACGCGGTTTTTTCAGTTCCAGAAGATCGGCGAGATCGCCTTTTGGCGTGCCGAAGGGAATGGCAACGCCTTGGGATTGCCCTGTCTCGCCGCGCGCGTCCTGGACGGCCTCTCGAATCTCGGTGGCGGTTGTTTTCCTGCCTTGGCGTGCCTCTGATGCGGCGACCTGCAAGGCGATGGAATAGAATAACTCATCATCGCCCGAGGCGCGGCTCTTCAGCATGGCCAATATCTGCTTAGTATTGGACACGCTGCCCTCCCCTCAAAATTATTTGTTTCAATAAAACCACGAATATCCATTTCGGAATAGAGTGCTCAGAGCCTGACCGAAAAGTTTTACGTTTCCTGGCAATGTCTTGCTAATCTGCGCGTTACGAGGCGGATGCTGGCGACGAGCGCCCAGGCCGCTGAGCTTTCCACGGTACGTTCCCAGTCTTTCGCCAACCTCCGACACC
>JAJDZT010000140.1 GCA_022824525.1 Silicimonas sp.
GGCGTAATCTGCGCGATGATCTTTATAAAGCCGAATGCCGCGCGCGCGAAACTCAGCCGTGTACTTCGGGGGTAACTTTTTCTTCTCCATAGGGCTCATCCTTCGAGAGTTTTACTCTCCGGTAAACCCGGGACGGTTCAAACTGACAGATGCCGCGCAAAATGGTGTCCGGGTCACGGATCAGGTCTTCGTACCGCACCAAATGCACTTTCTCCGGTCCGAGCAGTGCCAGCGCATTCAGGCCGGCGAGATTGTCTTCGCGCCAGACGTTCACGGCCTCTCGCACCGATCCGAACTTGTTCCCGAGCGGCCCCTTGCGCCGCTTCAAGGCCGAGACAAGAAAGTCGCGCGGGTCCCGAACCTGAAACACGAACTTCGCGTCCGGAAAGGCGGTAATCAGGAACGGAAGCATCCGGTGTATATTGTTTTCCTTGATGAAAACGCGTTTCCCTTCGATGCCGTCGGGAAGCTCCATCCAGATGAAGCGGGCTGTCTCGACGGGTGGCAAAGTGCTTCGGTCTGCAAACCACGCGTCAAACCGCGCCACCGCACCACCACCAAGGAAGTTCTCGACCTTTCCGCGGGCATGTGCCCTCAGGATCGGCAGAACCTCATCACCACCGCTGTCTCCAAGTGTCCGGTGAATGTTCATGATGAGGTCGCGGCCCAGATGATGGGGAGGGTGCGCAAAGATATCGGGGTGCGCACCCATTATCGTGCTCATTAAATTCGAGCCGGAACGTTCCGTGCAGATCAGGAAGAGAGGCGCGTTTGAGGTCATGAATTCAGAATTCGAAAGCCCAATGGAGACGTCAGCGGCAACGTGCTAGACGTTCGGTCGGAATACAAGGTCGAACAGATTTGAAACTCATCGCCATCACCGGCAGCGGAAGATCGGGAAGCACTCTTCTGTCGTTGCTCCTGTCGCAAAGCAAGGACGTTTTCAACCTTGGACAGCTGCGCCATCTGGCAAGCGCATTCCTGCTCAATGCGCCCTGCAGCTGTGGGCAAACGCTCCAGAACTGCGCGGTGTACCAACGGGTTTTCGCCGACCCGCGTGCGCCTGATCCAGTCGAATTCGACCGGCGTCTGAAGTCGTTCTTCAAGGCGGCGAAAAAGGTGAAAGCGTGGTCCGTCGAGACGGAATTGGCGAACTTGGAAGCGAACCATTCCGAGGCGCTGCACGAACTGTCCGCCTTGCTCGATGTGATTTCCGAAGTAACCGCGTGCACGACGTTCGTGGAAAGCTCGAAAATGCCGGAAATGGCCCTCGCGCTGGAATTGGCCCGACCGGGATCGCTGTTCGCGCTCAATCTCATCCGCGACCCGCGTGCGGTTGCCGTCAGCTGGCACAAGAAATCTCCAAGACTGATGTCGACGGCGCGCAGCATTCGGGAGTATTCCGCGCGCCAGGCCCGGCTTGGCGCATGGGCGCCCTCTCTCGGCGACCGTTTCCACACGATGCGATACGAAGACTTCGCGGCAGACCCGGTGCGCGCCCTCTCAAAAGTTGCGACCTGGGCCGGACTTCCGCCGCCCGGCATGTTTCATTCTAAATACGATGCGGTGCTCAGCTGGGATCAGCAGCACCTCTTCCCGCCAGCCAACGAAAGCGTCCTCGCCAAGCGATCGGAAGCACTGACCGTATCCGAAAGCGTGTCTTGGAAAGGAAAAGAGAACGCGCACATCCATCTGCTGACGCGCATTCTCGCCGCCAGGGACGTGAAGCCATACACCTGAAGCGTCGGTCCCCGCGCCTGCAAGTGTGACGCTACCCCCTGACGTGTCGCCCGGAAGGGATCAGGACCCCGCGCTCAGGAAAGCTTTCATGCGTGCCAGGGCCTCGCGAATATTGTCCTGGCTGTTGGCATAGGACAGCCGGATGTAGCCTTCGCCCAGTGTGCCGAAATCGGGCCCGCCAATGGTTGCGACACCGGACTCTTCCAGCAAGGCCGAGGCAAGTTCCTTGGCCTTCCAGCCCGTATCACGAATATTCGGGAACGCGTAGAACGCGCCCTTGGGCACAATGCAGGAGACGCCCGGCAGTTCGTTCAACAGATCGACGACAAGGCCGCGCCGGGCATCGAACGCGGCCATCATGTCGGCCACCGCATCCTGTGGCCCGGTCAGCGCCTCCAGAGCGGCGTACTGCGCCGGCGCGTTGACACAGGACCACGAATTGACCGCAAGCTTGCGCGCCTTGTCGTAAAGCCCCTCGGGCCAGACGGAATAACCAAGCCGCCACCCTGTCATGGCATAGGTCTTGGACCAGCCATTCAACAGGATCAGGCGATCCCGGATCTCCGGATAAGTCAGCAGGGAGACGTGCTCCTCCCCGTCATAGAGCATCTGGTCGTAGATCTCGTCCGACAGGATGGCCACATGTTCCGGCAGTCCGGCCACGAGAGCGTCCACCTCCGCGCGGGGCGTGACGCCACCGCAAGGGTTCGCGGGCGAGTTGACGATGACCAGCCGCGTCCGCTCGGAAATCAGCGAGAGCGTTTCCTCGGCCGAGAACGCGAATCCGTTCTCCTCGCGGATCGGGATCGGCACCGGGGTGGCGCCGGTGAACTCGATCATCGAGCGATAGATCGGGAAGCCGGGATCAGGATAGAGAATTTCAGCACCGGGTTCGCCGAACATCAGGATGGCGGCAAACATGGTGACCTTGCCGCCGGGGACGATCAGCACATGCTCGGGGTTCACGTCGACATGGTAGCGGCGGTGAAGATCTCCCGATACGGCCTCCCGCAAGGGCAGGATGCCCGTTGCCGGTGTATAGCCGTGATGCCCGTCCCGGATCGCACGGATCGCGGCGTCCGAGATATTGTCCGGCGTTGGAAAGTCCGGCTGCCCGATGCCGAGGTTGATCACATCCTTGCCTTCGGCCGCCAAGGCGCCCGCGCGGGCAAGCACGGCAAAGGCATTCTCCTCCCCGATCCGGTCGAAGCCGGGCACAGTCTTCAGCATTCAGGCGTCTCCCTCATCCTCGTCATCCGATACCCAACCCGCCCGCGAGAGAAAAGCCCATCCCGATTATCGGCCCGAAAATATCCCGGGGGTGAGCCTCGCAGAGGCGAGGGGGCAGAGCCCCCTGCCACCGCGGCACCGCAGGTGGCGCAAGAACTAGTAGGTCGCGCGCCCGCCCGAGATGTCGAAGACGCCGCCCGTCGTAAACGAACAATCGGCCGAGGCGAGCCACGCGACCATGTTTGCGATCTCGTCGACCTCAACCAGACGACCTTTCGGGATCTTCGACTTCATGTAATCGACGAACTCTTCCGTCATCTGTTCAAGGATCGGCGTTTGGGCTGCCGCCGGGGTCACGCAGTTCACGGCAATGTCCATACCCGCCAGTTCCTTGCCGACCGCCTTGGTCAGACCGATGACACCCGCTTTCGAGGCGGCATAGGCAGATGCATTGGGATTCCCCTCCTTGCCGGCGACAGAGGCGATGTTGACGATCCGCCCGTATCCGGACGCTTTCATGGCCGGGATCACTGCGCGATTGGTGTGGAAGGTGCCGAGAAGGTTGATGTCCACGATCTGGCGCCAGGCCTCGGTGTCATAGTCCTCGATCGGGGCAATCGGTCCGGCGATCCCGGCCGAATTCACGAGGATGGTGGCCGGACCCGTGGCCGCGGCCGCTGCGGAAACACTCTCCCAGTCGGACACGTCACACGCCTCGGAGCGTCCTCCGAGGTTTGCGGCTGCCTCCGCCGCCTTGTCCCCGTTCAGGTCCCAGATCACCACTTCCGCGCCATCCCTCGCCAACCGTTCGGCACAGGCATAACCGATGCCCTGAGCACCGCCCGTGATGACCGCGGTTTGCCCCTTGAAATCGTAGCTGGTCACCTTGTTCCTCCCTTATTCCAAGTCTCTCGCCACCAGATCACCAGTCCGGAGGCCACGATTAAGCCCGCGCCGACGAGGACGATCGCGTCCGGAACGTCGCCAAAGAAAATGTAGCCCGCAAGCGTCAGGTAGACGATGAAGCTGTAGTTGAACGGAACCAACACACTCGCTTCGGCGAAAGCATGGGCGCGTCCGAATATTTCATGTCCGATCCATGCAAAGCCCCCGATGGCGCATAGGAGCATCCAGTCTGCCGGGCTTTCCGGGGTTTGCCAGGTCAGGAGCGCCGGCACGAACAGGACCACTGTCCCGATAGCGCCCATGTAAACCTGCATGGTCTGCGTTGCGATCCGCCCGGACAGCATCCGTGTCAGGACCGAGAACAGCGCCATGCAGATCGCGGCCCCGACCATCAGGAGCGTCGCCCAGTGGAAGGCTTCTCCAAACGGACGGATGACGACCAGCACGCCGACGAACCCCGTCAGAACCGCAGCCCAGCGGAATGCGCCCACGCGTTCGCCCAAAAGCGGGATGGCCATCGCGGTGACGATGATCGGCGCCGAGTTCAGGATCGAAGACGTGACCGAAAGCGGCAGGTGCCGGATTGCGATGAAGTTGAGGGAAGTGGCGAGCACCAGCAAGCCACCCCTGAGCAGGACAAGCCACATGACCTTCCGCGACCGCCATTCGAATACCTGTCCAAGCTGCACGCCGCGTCCGACAGACAGGGCAAAGGCCACCAGGTACCGCATGAAGGCCAGTTGCAGGGCAGGGAGCCCGGCAACGGCAAGCCACTTCACCGAAGTGTCCACTGCCGCGAAGAAAAGGCAGGCAATCAGGATCAATCCGATGCCGAGACCGGCGCGGTCGGCGCGTGTCTCGGCGAGGAGGCTCACTTTACTTGAACCAGCGGCTGAAGTTGTCGACCATCTGGGGCACGAGGTCGTCGCCGTGGCCGTCATCGACCGCGCGGCCCGTGGCCTCCATCGCGCCCCGCGCCATGATCGAGGTGCGGCCCATGGTCTGGACCATCTGCTCGTAATAACTCACGTCCTTCCGGGCATTCTTCACGGCAAAGGCCAGTTTCTCCGGATCGCCATCGACCGCGTACGCCTTGATGAAATCCATCATGCCCGACCCGTTCGGCCCGGCGGAGAGTACATCGTAAAGCGCCTTCCGTTCGATGCCTGCGAGATCACAAACAGCAAAGGCTTCGCTCATCGCGTTGGCGCAGGTCATGGCATAGAAATTGTTCATGAGTTTGATCGTATGCCCTGATCCGAGCTGACCCAGATAGAAGACGTTTTCTCCCAGATCGTTCAGCACCGGCTCAACCGCGTCATATGTGGCCTTGTCGCCTGACGCCATGATATTCAGAAGTCCGTCCACAGCATGCGACGGCGTTCGCCCCAGCGGCGCATCCATCATCAGCGCGCCCTTGCCTGCCACTTCCTCACCAAGCGCGAAGGTCGAGGCTGGAAGCGACGTGCCGAAGTCGATCACGATCTTGCCTTCGGACAGACCCGCAATCACGCCGTCCTCTCCGTGCATCCGGCCTTCAACCTGATCCGATGTGCCCATGCAAAGCATCACGATATCGGAGGCTTCCGCGACCTCGCGCGCATTGGCGGCCTCGGTGCCGCCACGCGCGACAGCTTTCTCGATCCCGGTTCTGTCCCTATTGCCGAGAACCGTCACATCGTAGCCTTTGTCCTGCAAACGGCCCACCATCGCGGAGCCCATCAGCCCCAGTCCGATGAATCCGATTTTGGGCTTGCTCATGGGTCTTCTCCTATTGCTATGGCGGCCGCCATTCGGCCAAGTTCGTCGCTGCACTTTGCACCTGCACCGTTGCCCGCAGCCGCAACGATCAATCCCTTGTCCAATCGCCGGATCTCGGGGATCCGATCATGGGACCAGGTGGTGACACAGGGTTTATGGAAACGGCTCTCGAAGGCAAGGTCGGGAATGATCCCGCAAATGCGGTCCGTCAGATATTCACCGCGCTCCGCGTCGCCGCCCGAACGATACCAATCGTTTATCGCGGAACTGCCTTCGAGCAGATCATCGGTTGGATCACCGCCGAGCTTCAGCCAGAGTTTCCCGTCCGCGTACTGGATGGGGGGCAGAATGTAGATATCGTCCGCGCTTTCCGTGATCAGGGAGGGCATGCCCGCAAGCCGCTCCGCTTCGGCTGGCCCGATCTCGTGGAAGGCGACGGTGCGGGCATAAACACTAAGGGCGTCACGCCCCAGAAGATCGTCCGTCCAGCCGCCCGCCGCGACGACGACTTCGTCTGCTTCGAAAGCGTCCGATGACGTCTTCACGCGCCCTGGCGCGATGCTGATCGCTTCCGCAACGACCCGGCGCGCACCGTGCCGACGCGCCGCCTCCTGCTGACCGGCAACAAGATTGCGCGGGCTTATATGGCCCGCATCCTTGGCCTCATAAGCGCCGACGTAGCCTTCCGGAAACGCAAGATATGGAAACTTTGCGCGAAGGTCGTCCGCCTTCAGCGTTTCGCTGATCACCTCCAGCCCCGCCGTCGCCTCGGCAATCTTCGCAGCATAAGGCGCGCTTCCCGCCATCAACGCGCCGCACGGGGTGAAAAACGGCACACCACCTTCGGCCTCGATCTCCCGATACCGGCCAATGGAGGCGGCCGCAGCACGGGCATAGAAGGGGTTCCGGTCGTTCATGCGCGTGATCCGGCCTTCGTCATAATGGCTGGCGAAGGCACCGTCATGCGTCTCGAAACGTGCCGGTTCGCCGGGGCCGATCAACGTGACCTCATGCCCGGCCTTCGCCAGATGGCGCGCCGCAGCACTGCCGATCATGCCCGCTCCGACAATGGCAATCTTCATTCAATGGTTTCGAACGTTCGGGCCTTCAGACCTTTCTGGATCTCGTAGATCGAGATGGGGACGTCGGGCTGTGGTTGTGGAATTCGAATAGGAATGTCCTTCAGCCGCGGTGTCAATGTCGGTTCGCCGCAGAGCATGCGCGTGTTGTAATCCTCGATCCCGTCCCATTTGGTCATCGACCCCATGATCGGGAAGGCATCGGCGGCCATCATCTCGTAGAACAGGATGCGACGGGACCGGTCGGATGTGTTCAGGGCCGAGCCATGCACGATCCGCCCGTGATGGATGGAGATGCTGCCAGCGGGCCCCTTCAGTTCCACGGCATCGGCAGGGTTCAAACCAACCGCTTCGGGCAGGAACGCGCCCGCGAAAACGCCGTCCACATGATGGTCGTAGACCGGCCCCTTGTGGCTGCCGGGGTAAACCATGAGAGGGCCATTTTCGCTTTCCATGTCGTCGATGATCACCCCGATGGCGAGGATGTCGTCATTGGTATGCGGGTAGAACGCGTAATCCTGGTGCCATTCCACGGCAGCGCCGTAGCCCGCGGATTTCATGTTGAGCTTGGTCGTGTGCAGCCGAAGGCTCGGCCCGATCAGGTCGCGGGCGGGCGCGAGGATGTGATCGGAATACATGAGGTCGCGGACCACGTCACTGATCCTGTGTGGCAGCTTGATGCGGCGCAGACGCGGATCGTCGGGCGTGTGACTGTCTTCGAGGTCGAGCCGGTCATTGGAGGCGGTCATCGTGCGCGCCTCCTCCTCGAAGCGGGCGATCTCGGCGCAAATGCTGGCAATTACTTCATCGGGCAGGTGGCGTTCGAGAACGAGGTATCCCGTCTCCTCGTAATGCGCGATCTGCTCGGCATTCAGAACTTCGGTCATCGTCTGGTCCTCCCTCGTGACAGGGGGCAGGGTCTGCGGGCGTTTTGCAACCCAAAAGGCGCGCCTGCGGCGCACGCGATGTTTGCGCCTGCCTCCGGCAGTCGCGGTGCCTTCGGCGGGTCCGCCGTCGGCAGGATGACGTCTTATGAGATTTCTTCCTGGGAAAAATATCCCGGGGGCGCTCCCTCCGGGAGCGGGGGCAGAGCCCCCAATCTTAGAATCAAGTGTGCCGAAGGCACGCAATTTGACGAGATTTTTGTCGGGGAAGGGGGGCTTACATCACCGCGCCGATCTGCCAGGGGACGAATTCGTAATCGCCGAGGCCCTGCGCCTCGGACTTTGACATCTCGCCGGACGCGACGCGCAGGAACATCTCGTAGATCTCGCGCCCTTTTTCTTCGACCGAGACGCCGCCGGTGAGAATTTCGCCGGCGTTCACGTCCATGTCTTCAGTCATGCGGCCATACATCTCGGAATTCGTGGCGACCTTGATCGTGGGCGCGGGTTTCGATCCGAAGGCGGAGCCGCGCCCGGTGGTGAAGCAGACGAGGTTGCAGCCGCCCGCAATCTGACCCGTAACGGAGGCCGGGTCGTAGCCGGGGCTGTCCATGAAGGTGAATCCCTTTGCGGTGACCGGTTCGGCGTATTTGTAGACACCGGTGAGCGGCGTGGTCCCGCCCTTGGCCGCGGCACCGAGGCTTTTCTCGAGGATGGTCGTCAACCCGCCTTTCTTGTTGCCGGGGGACGGGTTGTTGTCCATCGAGCCCTTGTTGCGAAGGGTGTAATCTTCCCACCAATTGATCAGGCCGATCAGTTTCTCGCCCACCTCGCGGCTGGCCGCGCGGCGGGTCAGCAGGTGTTCCGCACCATAAATTTCAGGCGTTTCCGCGAGGACCCCTGTTCCACCCTGCGCGGAAAGCAGATCACAGGCATGGCCAAGGGCGGGGTTGGCCGTGATCCCGGACCACGCGTCCGACCCGCCGCATTGAAGGGCCACCATCAGTTCGGAGGCCGGGCAGGGTGTGCGTGTCGCTTCATTTGCGACGGGCAGCATTGCGCGGACCTTCTCGATGCCGAGTTCAACGGTCTTGCGAAGTCCGGCAACGCCTTGAATGTTCATGGTCTGGAAAAGCGGCCCTTGCTTCAGGCCATACGCCTCCAGCAGCCAGTCGATCTGGTTCATCTCGCAGCCGAGCCCCACCATCAGAACACCAGCGTGGTTCGGATGGCGCGCATAGCCCCACATCACGCGTTGCAGTGCCTCGAACCCGTCGGAACCCTGGTCCGCCATGCCGCACCCGGTGCCATGGACGAATGCCACGACACCATCGACATTGGGATACTGGCTGAGTTCTTCCGGTCCAAAGGTATCTGCAATCCGGCGCGCCGCCGTGGCCGAGCAGTTCACGCTGGTGACGACGGCGATGTAGTTGCGCGTGCCCACGCGGCCGTTTTCCCGGCGATATCCGAGGAACGTATCCTGTGTGGCTGGTTCCGGCATGGGACGGAGGTTGGTGCCGAACTCGTAGGCGACATCCGTATTGCGGAACTCGGTGTTGTGGCTGTGGACATGGTCGCCCGCGGAAATATCAACGGAGGCATAGCCGATCAGTTGGGCGTATTTGCGGATTTCGCCACCCTTCGGGATCGCACGCGTCGCGATCTTGTGGCCGGAGGGGATCAGCCCGGTTGTGGTGAACTCCTCGACTGCGGTGCCGGCTTCGAGCGCGCGCGTGGCGGTGACGACATTGTCTGTCGCATCTAGGCGGATGGTATCGGTCATATATGCTTCCTCATTTCGCCGGGCTTCGCCCGTCGACCCGTCGGGGAGGCGCTGCCTCCCCGAACCCCTCCGGGATATTTTTACCAGGAAGAAAGCGCAAGCGTCTCAGGCACAGGCCGGTGCGTCAGCGCTCCAGCGGTGTATGTCGACATGCGGCTCTTCGGCAAGACGGGCGCGCGCGGCCTCCCATAGCGACTTCCATTGACGCCAATCCCTGAGTTCCCGTTCAGGATGGGCCTTGGAGCGCGCCACGAACTCGGGAAAATGCGCGCGGCC
Source organism: Silicimonas sp. (assembly GCA_022824525.1). GTDB lineage: Bacteria > Pseudomonadota > Alphaproteobacteria > Rhodobacterales > Rhodobacteraceae > JAJDOD01. The sequence continues at coordinate 9,663 of JAJDZT010000140.1, forward strand.
AGTGGGTTGGCCGGTCACGTTGAAGCGCAGGTCGAATGACCAGCGGATACCGTCGGAAAGGTTTGGCAGCGATGCATGCGGCGTCATCGGGTGAAAGATCACGGCACCGCCTGCTTTTACCGGAAGCGGTGTCGCGCGCGAGGTGTCGATCAGGCCCGGGGCGATTGCAGTCTGTTTTTGCGGGCAATGGGGCAGGAGCCTGTTTTCGTTTCCGATCACCTGAAGGCAGCCATTTTCGACCGTCGCGTCCGTGACGGCGAGCCAGACGGTGATCATGTCGGTCTCGTCGGCGTCTTCCAGAGCCACGGCGCGGTCCTGGTGCCAGTCGGTGCCGCCGACATGGGCGCGGATCTCGTCGGCGTTCAGCGTGCGCTCGGGCGGTTTGATCCGCACATGCTGGATCGGGTTCGATGTGATTTCGGGGCCGATGAGGCATTGCACCATGTCGAGCAAACGCGGCGCGGTCACCATGTTGAAGACGGCGGGGCCAAAGTGCATCGGCGTGTCCGCCCGTATCCGGTCGCCCGGAAGCGAGATGTCCATCGGCTGGAACCAATCGTGACCGGCGCGGTAGGCGGCGATCAGGTTGTCCTCGAAGCTGTCCTCGTCGATCCCCCATCCGGCGCAGAGATCACCGAGAAGGGCGTGATATTCGCGGCGGACCGGGTCGAGTATGGCCGCGTCGAGAATATTCTCGACCACGAGGTAACCATGGGTTTCGAAATGTTCGATCTGCGCGTCGGTCAACATGTCTCACGCCTCGGTGTTTCGGCATGTTGACGCTAGACACGTGGTCCCGCTCTGCCAAGAGAAAACGCCGGTGGACGTCAGCCGCCGAAATCGTCGTCGAGATACACCTGGATGATCTCGCGGAAATCCTTTTCCGCCGTGAAGCCAAGCGCGGTGGCGCGCTGAGGGTCGAAATCCCGCGGCCAATTCTTCACGATGGCTTCGATTTCCGGGTCGGGTTCGTGGTGAATTCGGGAGGCGACGTCAGCGCCGCACATGGCCCAGAGCGCCTCGATCTGTTCCGCGACGGTGCAGGAAACGCCGGGCATGTTGAGGGCCGGGCGGCTCTCGTAAGCCGATTGATCCAGCGTCGCTGCGTGGCGCAGGAAGCCCGCGGCCGAGCGGGGGGAGGCGTGCCAATGGCGCGTCTGCGGGTCGACGGGAAGGATGGCGTCGACGCCGTTCAGGGGCTCGCGAATTATGCCGGAGAAGAAACTCGATGCCGCCTTGTTGGGCTTGCCGGGCCGTACGCAGATTGTGGGCAGGCGGATGGAGACGCCGTCGAAAAAACCCTTGCGGATGTGGTCGCTCAGCAGGAGTTCGGACATGGCTTTTTGCGCACCGTAGCTGGTTTGCGGTGCATGGAAGAACGTATCGTCGATCTTTTCGGGAAACGGTGCGCCGAAGACGGCAATCGAGGACGTGAAGATGACCTTGGGCTTGTACTCACCGCCCGACGCGATGGCTTCGGCGCGAAAGATGTCGACGAAGCTCTGGAAGGCGGCCATGTTGACTTCCCATCCCAGATCGAAATCGCGTTCGGCTTCCCCCGACACAATCGCGGCAAGGTAGTAGACGATCTCGGGCCGGGTCGCGGCGAGCCGCTTTATGACGGCGGGGTTTGTGACCGTGCCCGTGATCTGTTCGGCCACGGGCGCTCCGTTCTCCGGAAAGTGGAGGTCGCAGAGCGTCACCCGGTCGCCTGTTGCAAGGGGCGCCTCGGAAAGCGAAGTCGCGAGCTTCTGCCCAACCATGCCGCCGCCGCCAAAGATCAAAATATTTCGCATGTCACAGTCCGTCCTTGTCTTTGCACCATCGGTGGAGAATTGGACGGGCGTGTCAAGCCAGCGCGCGCATGTCACAGGAAATGGCAAGACTTTGCAGTCAGACTGCGCCGCGTTCGAACCTTGCCGCGTGACGTGCGGCTTGAAGCCTGACTGTCCGGGGCGGGAAACCGTCCTCTACACATGATCAAACGTTTCGAAACGCTGATACCCAGGAGCGTTTCGAAGGAAACCGGACGAAGGGCGCCCAGCGGCGCCGCTGACTTCCAAGAGAAATAGAAAGCAGACCGGGGCGAAGAAACGCCTGTGTCGGGCCTTTCAGGCCTGACCTGACGCATAGAACCATGGCGTCCCCTGTTCGCGGGGTGGCGATGCTTTGGCTTTGCCTCACCTTTGGCAAATCCCTGGTTCCATCCACGCAAGACCATTTCGCGCTTTATCCTGACTGGTATTCCGCCTCCGAACGCACTACCCCATGGGGCAAGCAACGGGGAGGTTCGCATGTCGGGTCGATTGCAGGGAAAACGCGCGCTTGTAACGGCAGCTGGTCAGGGAATTGGGCGGGCCTGTGCGCTTGCCATGGCCGATGAGGGGGCGGAGGTCTTCGCAACCGACATCAATGAAGCGACGCTTGCCGAGCTTCCGGCTGACAAGGTCACCGCATTTGTCATGGATGTGCGCGACACGGCTTCGGTCAATGCGGGTGTCGAACGCGCCAATCCCGACATTCTGCTGAATTGTGCGGGATTCGTGCATCACGGGACGATCGAAGACGCGACGGAAGACGAATGGGATTTCGCCACCGATCTGAACGTCACGTCCATGTTCCGAACGATAAAAGCGGCTGTGCCCGCCATGCTTGAGCGTGGGAGTGGCTCCATCATCAACATGTCATCTGCGGCCTCGTCCATCATGGGCGCGCCCAATCGTGTTGTTTACGGAGCGACCAAGGGGGCGGTGATTGGTCTGACCAAGGCCGTTGCCAAGGATTACATTGCGCGCGGCATCCGCTGTAACGCCATTTGTCCGGGCACCGTTGAAAGCCCTTCCTGGCATGACCGGGTGCGGGCTCTGGGAGAGACGATGGGCAGCTACGAAGAGGCGCTGAAGGCCTTTACCGAACGACAGCCCATGGGACGTGTCGGAAAGCCCGAGGAAATAGCGGCGCTCGCCGTGTACCTCGGTTCCGACGAAAGTGCCTTTGTCACGGGCCAGGAAATGATCATTGACGGCGGTTGGGCCGGATAAGGAAGAAGACAGGGAGACGACAAGATGAAACTCGTGCGTTATGGCGAAGCCGGAGCCGAAAAGCCGGGACTGATCGACGGAAACGGGCAGTTGCGCGACCTGTCGGGACATGTGGCCGATATCACGGGCGATACTCTCGGTGACGCTGCGTTGCAGAACCTGCGGAGCATTGACGAAGCGTCCCTCCCGCTTGTTGACGGCGACCCAAGGCTCGGGCCCTGCGTGGGTCAGATCGGCAAGTTCGTGTGCATCGGCCTCAACTTCACGGACCACGCCGAGGAAACCGGCAACCCGATCCCCGAACACCCGGTTGTCTTCATGAAAGCCAATTCCGCGATCTCCGGGCCCAACGACGACATCGTCATGCCCCGTGGATCGGAAACCACCGACTGGGAAGTCGAGTTGGGGATCGTGATCGGCAAGGCCGCGAAATATGTCTCCAAGGCAGACGCCATGGATCACATCGCCGGTTTCTGCGTCTGCAACGATGTCTCGGAGCGCACCTTCCAGACCAAGCTTTCCGGTCAGTGGACCAAGGGCAAGTCCTGCGACACCTTCGGACCAACGGGACCGTGGATGGTCACCAAGGACGATGTCGCCGACATCAACAACCTCGACATGCGGCTCGACGTGAACGGGGAGCGGATGCAGACCGGGAACACGAAGACGATGATCTTCGACGTGACCACCATCGTGTCGCATCTGTCGGAGCTTTTCACGCTGCATCCCGGCGACGTGATCTCGACCGGAACCCCTCCCGGCGTCGGGATGGGGATGAAGCCGCCCAAGTACCTGAAGGCCGGCGACATCGTGGAACTCGAAATCGAAGGCCTTGGTGTCCAGCGTCAGAAGGTCGTGGCCGATGGCTGATCAACCGCGCCTGTTGCTGCTCGGAAGTCCCGCCGCGCGTTACGTCGAGCGCCTCGGCGCAGGATTTCAGATGACGCGCGCGGAAAGCCAGGAGGCGTTTGAAGCGGTTTTGGTCGATGGCGCGGGGATCGAGGCGATTGCCATGTTTGGCCATTGGGTGATCTCTCCCAAGGTGCTGGATGCGCTTCCCGATCTGAAGATCATTTCGAACTTCGGGGTTGGCTACGATACGATAGATGCCGCAGAGGCGGCGTCGCGCGGTATCCTTGTCAGTCACACCCCGACTGTCCTGAACGAAGAGGTTGCGGACACGGCATTGATGCTTTGGCTCGCCGTTTCTCGTCAACTTTTGCCGTCGGAGCGCTGGGCGCGGTCCGGCAATTGGGCCGAGAAGGGCAGCTATCCCCTGACGCGTACCATCCGCAATCGCACGGTCGGAATACTGGGTATGGGACGGATCGGGCAGGAGATTGCCGCCACCATACAGCCTTTCAGTCCGACCATCCTCTATCACACGCGCAGCCCCAAGGACCTGCCGTTCGAGTATGTCGGCGATCTCGTGGAGATGGCGCGCCGCTCGGACGTGTTGATCGTCATCACGCCGGGCGGACCGGCGACACAGCATCTGGTCAATGCCGAGGTGATCGATGCGCTGGGGCCGGAAGGTATCCTGATCAACGTTGCGCGTGGCACGGTTGTTGACGAGGCGGCCCTCACGGCAGCTCTCGCAGATGGACGACTTGGTGGCGCAGGGCTGGACGTTTTCGAAGAAGAACCGAAGATCACCGAAGGTCTCAAGTCCCTCGATAATGTGGTACTGCTTCCCCATGTCGGAAGCGCGACTGTCGAAACGCGGGAAATGATGGGCGATCTTGTCTGCGACAACCTCGATCAATGGACGTCGAACGGCACTGTCAAAACTCCGGTGCCGGAATGCGCCGGGCTGAACGGCTGACCGATGGCGGAGTTTGGGACGAGCGGCCTTCGAGGTCTGGCCACCGATCTGACCGATGAACTTTGTGCGACCTACGCCGCGGCCTTCGTTTCCCAGCACGCCCATAACGGTCGGATTTTCGTCGGTCAGGACAACCGCGAAAGTTCGCCCCGCATCGCAGCGGCTGTTGCGGCGGGAGCGGCCAGCCAGGGTGTGACAGTTGTGGATTGCGGCGTGCTCCCGACACCGGCATTGGCACGCGCGGCACTTGCCGAGGGCACAGTCTCGATCATGGTGACCGGCAGCCATATACCCGCCGACCGGAACGGCCTGAAGTTCTATACGTCACATGGCGAGTTCACCAAGGCGGACGAAGCCCCCTTGCGCGATGCCGTGGCCGAGTGGAGCCTTGAGCCTGCGACCGCGACACCCGTCACCTCCGATGCTGCCGCCGCTTACGTTGACCGCTTCGCGTCCGGCTTTCCGGCACAGTGCCTGTCCGGTCAGAGAATCGGGGTTTGGGTCCATTCCTCCGCGGCGACGGAAGCGTTGCCGGCAATCCTTGATGCGCTTGGGGCAACCGTGGTGACGCTCGGAGCGTCCGAAACCTTCATCCCGGTCGATACGGAAGCCGTGGACGCGGAGACGCGGGCTCAACTCTCCGCTTGGGTTGCCGAACACAAGCTTGACGCGCTTGTCTCCACCGATGGTGACGCGGATCGCCCTTTGATGGTCGATGACCGGGGCGAGGTCCTGCCAGGTGACATCCTCGGACCGCTTGCCGCACGCTGGCTGGGCGCGGAAGAGGTGGTAACGACCGTGTCTGCCAATACGCTTGTCGATCTGATGGGGGTGTTCGAGCGCGTCGAGCGTACGAAGATCGGATCGCCCTACGTGATCGCGGCCATGGAAGCCCGGCCGACCGGGACGAAAGTCGCGGGATACGAACCGAACGGTGGTTTCCTTCTTGGATGGGACGTGACCGGCAAGGTGAACTTGCCTGCGCTCATGACACGCGATTCAACCCTGCCGCTGGTCGCGGCCCTGGCCGCTGCGGCGGAGGCGGGGACCTCGCTGACCGGTCTTGTTTCCGAGTTTCCGGCACGGCGTACCGCGACGGATCGGTTGAAGGACATCCCGCGAGAGAAGTCCTTGGCGATCGTCGAAGGAATATTGGGCGGCGACCGTACAATTCTGCCCGAAGGGCTTGGAGACATGGCCGCGATCGATCAGACCGACGGCGCCCGGCTGACATTCGCAAGCGGGCGAATTCTTCATATCAGGCCGTCCGGCAACGCACCGGAGCTTCGATGCTACGTCGAAGCAGAGAGCGATGAAGCGGCACGCGAAGTCTTGTCTGCTGCTTTATCCAACCTTCGAGAAGCCGTGACGTAACGTCATTTGTGAACGGCGTTCAGTATTTCTTGAACGCGGTTCAGGTTTCGGCTACCCCGTCGATGAACGATGTTCACGGGAGAGTAGTCATGGCGCATGTCGTCGACACGAACGAGTTGTTGGCTGAAGGCTGGTTGAGCGAGCCTCAGGCGCGGGAGATCGCACGTCGGTCCCGTTCGACCATGGTCGCGCTCGCCGTGAACACCGTACTTGTCGCGGGGATCATCGCGGCCACACTCGGACTGATCTTCTGGCTGGCAGATGCGTTGGCGGTCGCTGTGTCAGGCGCCTTGTTCCTGATGGCGGGGATCGGCGTCCTTCTCAAAGGGCACGCGCAATTCCGGATGATCGGCAACGCATCCGCCATCATCGGCGCGGGGCTTCTGGTTGGGGGCTCCGGCATCGAACTCCTTGATAAGTATGAAGAGATTGCAAACCCCGTGTTGTGTGTGTTGGGGGGTGTCGTGGCAGGTCTGGCGCTGGCGTTCTGGCGTTGGGCTGGACCTGCCACTCGTTTTGCAGCCGGGTCGGTTCTGTTGATGGGGGTGGCCCTGCACCTGTCGGGCGTGGCCTTGATCGTGGCCGATATGGAGCATGCCGTCAGATCACTTGCCTTTCTCTATGGTGCGGCGGTGATCGCGGGTGCGGGCGTTATTCTGGACGTTCGTCTCGTGACGGCCTTTGCGATCGTGCCCTTCGCGCAAGCGCTGGAAACCGGTGCCGGATACTTCCACGCTGCATATTTCTTCTATTCTCCCGAGCCCACGCTGACGATCTTGCAGATGGCGGCGTTGCTTGGGCTTTGTGTCTGGCTTGGCGCGCGGCTTTCGGACCGCCATGCGCGGCACGCCGGTATCCTTGCAATCATGGCGGCCGTCGTGGGCAATCTCGCGTTCCTCGTGGCGTCGCTCTGGGGAGACACGGTCGGCGTCAGTTTCTTCGAGATGCCGTTTGATCCGGACATGTCCTGGGAGGAGCGTCACGCGGCCCGCGAGGCGTTCGAAGCGAGTTTCCTGCACATTTCCGAGCACGTGTTTACGGTGATCTGGGCCGTGCTGCTGGCCGGAGCAGCCTTCTGGGCGGCACATGCGAACCGACGCGGGCTGTTCAACGCCGCCATGACCTTCGGAGCCATCCACGCCTACACCCAGGTGTTCGAGACGATGTCTGACGAACCGCTGGCCTGGGCGTTGATGGGTCTTGCCGCCGTGCCGCTGGCATGGGGCATGTGGAGATTGAACGAGTATCTGAGTGCGAGAGATCCCGCCCGATCGTGAGTGGGTGGGTGTGACGTAGCGAGTGACGGGGGCGGCGGCGAGCGGTGTCGCCCCCACGGTTCAGTCCCCGGCATGCGCGCCTGTCCCGGCGCATATGCCGTCCCCATGGGGACCGCGCGGCCTGTTCATCCCGCAGGCCGCGCGCTTTTGGGCGAACGTCGGTTTTGAGCCCATCGCTGCCAGAACGCGCGCCTTGCGGCGCACATGATGCTCTGCGTCTGCCTGCGGCAGCCGCGTTCAAGTGCGTATTTGAAAAGAGATGAAGAGGCCATTCTTCCACGTTCCAATACGGTGGGGTGCCTTTCGCAGGGAGGCGGGGCAGAGCGCCTCAAACAAAGGATCGCGTGCGCCGGAAGGCGCGCAATCTGGTAGTCTTCACTTTGTCCGTATTGCGGGCATCCTGACGGTTTGGCTCACGTGAAGGAAGGATCATGCCTCCTGCGTCAGAGGAGACCTTCGTCCTTCAATTTGGCATGGGTCTGGTCAAAGGTCTTCCATGCCCGTTCGATCAGTGTGTCGACGTCTTCTTTCGAAATGACGAGCGGCGGGGCGATGATCATGCGGTCGCCGACATGGCGCATGATGAGATTGTTGGCGAAGCTGAATTCGCGGCAGATGAAACCGACCGTGCCCGCGGGCGCGGTGAAGGCCGCACGCCTCGCTTTGTCCGGTGTAAGGGCAAGCGATCCCATGAGGCCCTTGATCTTGGCTTCGCCCACAAGGGGGTGATCCGTCAGGGCGGTCCATTTCACGGCGAGGTAGGGGCCGATTTCGTTTCTGACGCGGGCGACGAGCTTTTCTTCTTCGATGATGGCAAGGTTTTCGAGGGCCACGGCCGCTGCCACGGGATGTCCGGAATACGTGTAGCCATGGTTGAACTCGTCGCCACCGATCACGCTTGCGATTTCGTCGGAGACTATCGAACCGCCAATCGGCTGGTAGCCTGACGACAACCCCTTGGCGATGGTCATGATATCGGGTGTCCATCCGACGGTTTGGCTGCCGAACCATTCACCGGTCCGTCCAAAGCCGCAGATGACTTCGTCGGCAATGAGAAGGATGTCATGTGCATCGCAGATGCGCTGGATTTCGGGCCAATAGCTGTCAGGCGGAATGATCACGCCGCCTGCACCCTGGATGGGTTCGGCGATGAAGGCCGCCACGCGATCCTCTCCAAGCTCGGCGATGGCCGTTTCCAGTTCGCGGGCGCGGGCGAGGCCAAAGTCCTGCGGGGTCATGTCGCCGCCTTCCGCCCACCAGTCGGGCTGACCGATGTGGTGGACATCGGGGATCGGCAGGCCGCCCTGGGCATGCATGGCGCCCATGCCTCCAAGCGATGCGCCGCCCAGTGTCGAGCCATGATAGGCGTTCCGGCGGCTGATGATCACCTTCTTGTTGGGCTTGCCTTTCAGCGCCCAGTAAGTGCGCACCATGCGAATGTTGGTGTCATTCGCCTCCGAGCCCGAGCCTGCGAAGAATACATGGTTGAGGTGATCCGGCGTGATCGTTGCCAGCTTCGCTGCCAGTTCGATGGCCGGCACATGGCTCGTCTGGAAGAAGGTATTGTAGTAGGGCAGTTCTTTCATCTGGCGCGCGGCGGCGTCTGCCAGACGAGCGCGTCCATAGCCCACATTCACGCACCAGAGCCCGCTCATCCCGTCGAGAATGCGGTTGCCTTCGCTGTCGGTCAGCCAGACGCCGTCGCCCCGCGTGATGATGCGCGCGCCCTTTTGTGCCAGATCTTCCCCCGTGGTGAATGGGTGCATGTGATGCGCGGCGTCGAGCGCCTGCAGTTCGTCGGTCGGGCGCGGGTTGGTGAGATGCATGGGCGAAGGCTCCGGAAGAGGTCGGGGCGACTATCCCCAATTCTGCGCACCCGTCAATCTGGATCGCGCTCGCTTTGCTGCCGGGCCATCTTCGCTGCGGGGGGCGGGTTCGGCGTCTGGCGCAGAGAGACTTGAGACTGGGATTGAGCATGGGCTGAATTTGCAGGGGATCGGGCTGCGCAATGCTGATGTTTCGGGCGACCCGTGAACGACCGATCGGAGGAACGCATCAAGCCTCTTGTGAAGCCGAAAGCTTTGCTCAAATATCCCCCCAATAAAAACGGGAGTGTACCATGGGATTGAAGTTTATCGGGGCTGTCATGGCCTCTACTGCGCTTGCGTCGGTGGCAATGGCCGACGAAGTGCGCGTCTATAACTGGTCGGACTATATCGACGAGGAATTGCTCACGAAATTCGAGGAAGAGACGGGCATCGATCTGATCTATGACGTCTTCGATTCGAACGAAGTTCTGGAAACGAAGCTGCTGGCAGGCGGGTCCGGCTATGATGTGGTTGTTCCGACCGCCGACTTCCTGCAGCGCCAGATTGTGGCGGGCGCCTTCCAGCCGCTTGACAAGTCGAAGCTGTCCAATATTGGGAACATGTGGGACGTGATCGAGGAACGCACCTCGCAATACGACCCCGGCAATGAATACGCGATCAACTACATGTGGGGCACCACCGGGCTTGGCGTCAATGTCGGCAAGGTGACCGAGCTTCTCGGCGATGATGCCCCCATTGGATCGATGGACCTGATCCTGAAGCCTGAGAACATGGAGAAACTTGCCGAATGCGGTGTGCATTTCCTCGATGCGCCGACAGAGATCATTCCGATGGCTCTGCAGTATCTGGGGGAAGACCCCGACAGCCAGGACCCGGACGTGATCGCGAAGGCCGAAGACGTGCTGATGGCGGTGCGGCCTTACATTCAGAAGTTCCATTCCTCCGAATACATCAACGCGCTTGCCAATGGTGAGATTTGCGTGGCTGTCGGCTGGTCGGGTGACGTGCTGCAGGCGCGTGACCGGGCCGCGGAAGCCGAGAACGGCGTCGAGATTGCCTATAACGCCTTTGCGGAAGGCTCGCTCATGTGGTTCGACCAGATGGCGATCCCGGTCGATGCACCGAACCCGGAGGCGGCACATGCGTTCCTCAACTTCATCATGGATGCGGAAAACATGGCGGCGGCGTCGAACTATGTCTACTACGCGAACGGAAACCTCGCGTCGCAGGAATTCCTCGTGGAAGACGTGATCGGGGATCCGGCGATCTATCCGGACGAAGCGACGGTTCAGAACCTCTACACGAAGTCGCCGTACGAGCCGCGCGTTCAGCGCGTCGTGACGCGTCTCTGGACCAAGATCAAGTCCGGTACATAAGCATGTTTCGGATCGCTGACGCGATCCGATCCAGGTGGGGGACGCTGTCCCCCACACCCCCTGGGATATTTGGGGGCCGATAATGGGGCGAGGGTTTTGATGAGACTGCCGACGTGGTGAATGAAGCCGCCTTTCATCCCTGGGATGATCCCGATGCGACGCCGCTCATTCGGATCGAGGGGGTGACGAAGACCTTTGGCGATTTCACGGCCATCGATGATGTGTCGCTGAGCATCTACGGCCAGGAGTTCTTCGCACTTCTCGGGCCGTCAGGCTGCGGGAAGACGACCCTCATGCGGATGCTGGCGGGGTTTGAAACGCCAAGCGCGGGGCGGATCACGATCGATGGAACCGATATGGCCGGCGTGCCGCCCAACAAGCGGGCTGTGAACATGATGTTCCAGTCCTACGCTCTGTTCCCGCATCTCTCGGTCTGGGACAATATTGCATTCGGATTGAAGCGCGACGGTTTGGACAGGGACCTGGTCGGCGCGCGTGTGGACGAGATGCTCAAGCTCACGCAGCTCGGAAAGCTTGCGAGGCGGAAGCCACATCAATTGTCAGGCGGGCAGCGCCAGCGGGTGGCCCTGGCACGCGCGATGGCGAAAGGGCCGAAGCTTTTGCTTCTGGATGAGCCGCTTGGTGCGCTCGACAAGAAGCTGCGGCAGGAAACCCAGTTCGAGTTGATGGATATCCAGGAGAAGACCGGCACGACTTTCGTGATCGTGACCCATGACCAGGAAGAGGCGATGACGGTTGCCTCCCGCGTGGCCGTGATGGATCAGGGGCGGTTCATGCAGGTGGACACGCCGGACCGGATTTATGAAGCGCCGAATTCGGTCTATGTCGCGGATTTCATCGGCGACGTGAACCTGGTCCCGGCACGGGTCCGTCAGCTTCGCGATGCGGTGATGCTGGATTGGGCCGAGGGCAAGCGGTTCTTTGCGAAACCGGTCGGCGACTTGACCGTGGGGCAAGAGGTGACGCTGGCGATCCGTCCCGAGAAGATCGCCATCAGTCGCGAGGTGCCCGAAGAGCCGAACCGGGTGAAAGGCAAAATTCTCGACATCGGGTATCTTGGGAACCTCTCGACCTATCATGTGGAACTGCCCGAAGGCCCGGTGATCAAATGCGAGGTCGGGAACCGATCGCGGCTTTCACGGCGTGATTTCTCCTGGGACGACGAGGTGTGGCTGTCGTGGAGCGACACTGCCGGCCTGGTGCTTTCGTCGTGAGCTGCGTGGCGGCCCTTGTCGTCGACCCGGTGACGGCGTTCCGCCGCCCGGCTTCGTTCCTCCCGAGGGCTTTCTGCGGACCGGCAGCATGCTGAGGGTTTTCACCGCGATACCTTATGTCTGGCTGCTGGTGCTGTTCTTGGTGCCGTTTGCGATCGTGGCCAAGATCTCGGTTTCGGATTATGCAATCTCGATACCGCCTTATACGCCAACGCTGGATTTCTCCGAGGGTTGGGCCGGGGTGAATGCGTTTTTCGCAGCGCTCGATTTTGAGAACTTCACCTTCCTGGCCGAGGACGAGCTTTACTGGAAAGCCTATCTTTCCAGCGTGCAGATCGCGGCCATTGCGACGTTCCTGACGCTTTCCGTGGGGTTCCCGATTGCCTATGGCATGGCGCGCGCGCCGCGGGAGTGGCAGCCCGCACTTCTCATGCTGGTGATTCTGCCGTTCTGGACATCCTTCCTGATCCGCGTCTACGCGTGGATTGGCATCCTCGCGAATGAAGGCTTCCTGAACCAGTTCCTGATGTGGCTTGGGGTGATTTCCGAGCCGCTCCAGATCCTGAATACCAACTGGGCGGTCTATATCGGGATCGTCTATACCTATCTGCCGTTCATGATCCTACCGATCTATGCCTCGCTTGAGCGCATGGACCCGTCGCTTCTGGAGGCGGCGGAGGACCTTGGCTGCTCCCGCACGGCGGCGTTTTGGCATGTGACCTGGCCGCTTGCGCGCCCCGGTGTGATCGCGGGGTGTTTCCTGGTCTTCATTCCGACGGTGGGCGAGTTCGTGATCCCCTCGCTTCTCGGCGGGTCGGATACGCTGATGATCGGCAAGGTGCTGTGGGAGGAATTCTTCAACAATCGCGATTGGCCGGTGGCGAGCGCGGTGGCGATCATCCTGCTGCTCATCCTGATCATCCCGATCGTCCTTTTCCAGCGACATGAAACGAAAGAACGGGAGCGGGGGGCATGAACCGGCTCTCGTGGTTCAACGTGGTGTCGCTGACGCTGGGGTTCGCGTTTCTCTACATCCCGATGGTGATCCTCGTCATCTTCAGCTTCAACGAGTCCAAACTGGTCACGGTCTGGGCCGGGTTCTCGACCAAGTGGTATGGCGAGGTGATCCGGAACGAGGCGTTTCTGGACGCGGCCTGGGTGACTTTGCGGGTCGCCTTCTTTTCCGCGACGATCGCGACCGTGCTCGGGACGATGGCGGCCTATGCGATGATGCGGCGGGGGGCGTTCGTGGGGCGGACGCTGTTCAGCGGCATGATCTATGCGCCGCTGGTCATGCCTGAGGTGATCACCGGGCTGTCTCTGCTGCTTCTGTTCATCGCCATCGGGTTGGACCGGGGCGTGCTGACCATCATCCTCGCGCATACGACGTTCGCGATGTGCTATGTCTCGGTCGTGGTGTCGTCGCGGCTGGTGAGCTTCGACAATTCGCTGGAGGAAGCGGCACTTGATCTGGGGTGCACCCGGTTTCAGGCTTTCATGTCTGTGACCCTGCCGATTATCGCGCCCGCCGTGATTGCGGGCTGGCTTCTGGCGTTCACGCTTTCACTGGATGATCTGGTGATCGCGAGCTTCACGGCCGGTCCTTCCGCAACGACGTTGCCGATCAAGATCTTCTCCTCCGTCCGCTTGGGCGTGAGCCCCGAGATCAATGCGCTGTCGACGATCATCATCGGGATCGTCACCGTCGGCGTCTTGGTCGCGTCAGTCCTATCGAAACGCCAGATTGCTCAAGCCCGACGCGACGAAGCGATGGCGGATCAGGCGGAGGGGTGAAGGAACTGAACGGCGAGTTTGCGGACGAAGCCGCCGAACACGTTTACTTTTTCAATGGCCGCTTTCAAGAGTACATGTCCAGATCAGATCGGCGCATGACCAAAGAGATGGCGAACACCCGCGCCGCCAACCAGAGCAAGCTGCTATTCAAGATGGGTTCGGTCAGGCAGCCACGTGCACGCTGTACTCAGCGAAGGCTTTATCCCTAAACGGAATTGCCCGTTCGTACTCGGAGCTGTGGAAAACCCTATCAACTGCCTCTTTCGATGGATACTCAACAACGACCACCGTCTGAACTTGGCCGTTACCCACAACCTGAGACTCAAGGACATAGCGGTCCACAATTCTCGCTCCGACGCTTGCAAGAAGTGGCTCTGTGATCTCCAGGTATTTTCCCAGCGCATAAGCCTGGTCTTCGTTTACCGAAACGAGTCCGATAACCGTTACTACTGCCATCGTCATCCCCACTCAGCAGTTGCATATGAACGGGCATGATCTTGAAGCGACAACGGTTAATCCAGATTAAATACTTCGTTCATCTTGGGTTAATCGATTTGGCGCGGTTCCGCTGTCTTTGGATCAAGGTCGGTATCTACGAGATGCTCGACTTTGTTTGGCAACTGTTCACTAAGACCATTCACAATAGGTACGGGACTTTGGGCTCAAAGCAGACTTGCGGCGATGCGGCACGTTCTATGCCGCGCGCTACGACCGCCGTGCGGGACGAAACGGACATTCGCTGCGACTGTACAGAGTTCGGCTTTCAGTCACTATAGCCGTGTGGCAGAGGGCATCCGGGGTTTCCTGGATTAGGTCGGGCAAATCCACCACTACGTTTTTCGCCTCCGCAGAAGTCCCCCCAGATGAATAGCTTCAAGGATTTGCTTTCAGTTCATTCAGACTGAACACACACAACAGAAGGACGGAAAGTTTCCTTCTGATCAACGTTCCAATGTCGATGTAGTAATTCGTAATTTGGAAGCTTATGGTACGCCCGCTTTGGCAGCCGAGCTTGGGCCTACGTTGCCGGATAGACCGCCAGGAAGATGTAACTTTGAACAGCGATCCGCTCAACGATATCGTTCGGTCTCTTGATTTGGTTGGCGGGGTTTTCCTCGAAGCCGAACTTGCTGCACCATGGGCGCTTAAGGCACAAGTCACCGAGGAAGACTGCAAGCCCTTCATGCCTGTCCCAAAGCGGGTGATAGCATACCATGTCGTCACTGAAGGCAAGGTATTACTCTCGACCGCGGATCGAGAACTGTGGGCACATGCGGGAGACGTGGTTATATATCCGGCGAACAGTCCCCACGTATTGGCAAGTGCACCGTCAGTGCCACCCGTATCTGCGGATGATCTCCTCCTCCCAGTGGGCGAGAGCGGTCTCGTCCGCATTCGACACGGGGGTGATGGTCCGCGAACAAGGATACTATGCGGGTTTCTCGCCAGCCAGGGCAAGCCAAGCCCACTAGTGCAGTCCCTTCCTGAACTGCTTGTGGTTTCGCTGACCGATGTCGCCACCTTGCACTGGGTGGAAGCATCGATAGCTATGGCCGCCCGTGAACTGAGCGATGGGCGGCTGGCTTCTCGTGGCATGATGTCCCGACTTTCGGAACTTCTGATGATCGAGTCACTTCGTGCACACCTAAGCCGAGCCGAAGTTGACAAAGGTTGGCTTGCAGGCATGGCCGATGCGAGAATTGGAAAGGCATTGGTTGAGATACATAGCGTGGATGGGTCCAACAGGTCTGTGAACGAACTCGCAGAGATTTCAGGTATGTCGCGATCCGCCTTCGTGTCGCGCTTCTCGAACCTCGTTGGGGTTTCGCCGAGACAATACATGCTTGAGTTGCGAATTCAGGAGGCGCGGCTGATGTTAAGTGACACTGCACTTACACTTGCAGAGATTTCGACCCACGTCGGTTACGATGCACCTGAGTCATTCTCGCGAGCATTCAAACGTGAGACGGGCGAAACGCCGCAACAGTACCGTGAAAGAAACAGTCACGAGCGCTAACTCTGGCTGTTCGGTCTAGTCTTATGGCGGTCCGGTCAATGCTCCAAACTTAAAACTCTCTTATGTCCGCCTCAGAAACGTAAACTGAGGATCAAACATGCTCTCCGACCAGCAAGGCAACTCCGTCACCGGCGCAAACCCTGAAGCATTGGACTACTACAATCAGGCTGTCACGGCCTTCAATATCTATCGCGGCGATCCAATCGCCTTGGCAGATCAAGCAATTAGTTTAGCGCCAAATTTTGCAATGGCTCACATACTAAAAGCTTATCTCTTCGCTTTGGCCACTGAGCCGGAAAGTGCCTGGGATGCCAGCGTAATCCTTGCGACTATCAAGAACTTGAACCTGAACGAGCGAGAAAGGTCAAACGCAACGGCACTTGAGCATCTCACCAAAGGCGAATGGACCCTTGCCGCGGTTCGCCTGGATCACCATTCAATGTCTTGGCCGCTTGATCTTGTTGCGCTGCAATGCGGACACTTGATGGACTTTTACCGCGCCAACGCCCGCGACATGCGGGACCGGATCGCTCGTGCGCTTCCGAGCTGGTCCCATCAGACACCCGGGCACTCAACAGTTCTGGGCATGTACGCATTCGGTCTGGAGGAAAGCGGCGACTACGCACGTGCTGAAGACTTCGGTCGTCGTGCAGTCGCAGAAGAACCTATGGATTGTTGGGCCCATCATGCCGTCGCTCATGTCATGGAAATGCAGGGGCGCGCAGAGGATGGCATTGGATGGATGATTGCTCGGGAACCGCTTTGGTCTGGCGACGACAACTTCTTCCAAGTCCACAATTGGTGGCATCGCGCACTCTTTCACCTCGATCTTGGCCAGACTGACAAAGCTCTCAGCCTCTACGATGGGCCTGTACGCGAAGGTCGGAGTGAAGTCGCTCTTGATCTTGTCGATGCGTCCGCACTTCTTTGGCGGCTCAGCTTGGCCGATTGCGATGTCGGCGACCGATGGGTTGAACTCGCAGATAGCTGGGACCGTCACGCAGACGGCAAGACCTACCCTTTCAACGATTGGCACGCGGCAATGGCGCTGCTTGGAGCGGGTCGAGAGGGGGACCTAGATCATCTCTGCACCACTCTTGAGCAGGGAACAGGGGCGGAAACCGCAATATGGGCACATAAGACCGGTCTGCCACTAATCGAAGGATTTGCTGCTTTCTGGCATGGTGACTACACCAAGGCGGTCGAAAAACTGCATGCTGGACGTTTCATCGCTAACGGCTTCGGTGGCAGTCACGCACAACGCGACATCATAGACTGGACACTCGTTGAAGCTGCGCTTCGCAGCGGTAATCATGCTTTGGGACGTTCCCTCGCCGAAGAGAGGCTGTCTCTCAAGCCCCATAGCCCCGTCAACAAGCGCTTCGTGCGGCGTTCAAAGACCGAAGTTTCGGTTCACGCAGCGGCATAGAAGAAGGGTGAGGCGTCCGACGTACTTGATCGTCGCCGGACGCCTCCCAAAGTGAAATCTCGATGCCACGGTTGTTTCTTCGTCGGCAGAAAGGAATGATATGCAACCAATTATCTACGACGTTGCGGTCTCAACGGATGGCTTTATTGCTGGTCCTGGTGGAGACATCAGCCAGTTCGCTTTCGATGGCCCGGTGGTGGAAGACTACCAAGCAAGACTTGCGAACTACACAACTGCCATCATGGGAAGGTCTACGTATGAGTTCGGATATGGCTTCGGTATGCAACCAGGCCAGAACCCTTATCCTAATATGCAAACCATCGTGTTCTCGGACACGCTGGAAGTTCCGGAAAACAGCGACGTAACGGCCGCAAAGACCGTGGATGAATGCCACATCAACCGACTGAAACAAGAGGCCAAAGGGCCCATCTATCTTTGCGGCGGCGGTGCGTTTGCGGGTTCTCTCCTGCGCCTTGGAATGATCGATCGGCTCGTCCTAAAGCGTGCACCATGCATCTATGGGGGTGGTGTGAAGCTGTTTGGCGATTTCGCTGCTCCCATACGCCTTACGCGAGAACATACGAAAACCTATTCAAACGGATATGTTTTGGATGAATTCGCCGTAGAGGTTTCAGATAACTAAGTATGTCTTGCTCGGCGATGGGTCCGCTTCAAAGCCTATTGGCATTTCGACGACCGCTTGCCACGCGACCGACGAACTGCACGTCCCCGGTAGGCCGGCCTCTATGCGTTCAGCTGCGGCTTAGGAGAGCCAATGATCTTCCTGAGGGCGACCGTTTTCGGAGAACCAGTACCCTTCGGCCAAATCAACAGAGTCCGAAGCGTGTTGCTTCCCTTTGGTAAATGAGTGACCCGCAACCTGTCCGCCTCCGGAAAGGTGCTTATGACGCTGTGGGGGACCAAGGCAGCACCCATCCCCGCCAGAACGCAGCCAAACATCGCGTGGTATGACCCCATTTCGACCGTCCGCTCAGGAACGTCTTTCTGTCGAGCAAACCAGCTCTCCAACAGTTTGCGATGTGGGCAACCTTGTTCGAAGACCAGGATCGTTCGGGGGCACCCATTGGGTCCGCCGATCGCGGGGTGCGTGTTGGATGTCACGATGACAGGCTGTTCGGTGAAGGCTGTGATTTGGTCAAAGCGCTTTTCGGCCACCGGTTCGGCGACAAAGGCTGCGTCGATCTCTCCTCTGAGCAAGGCATCTTGAAGCACGACAGGGTTACCGGTCTGCATTTCCAGAACAACTTCGGGATAGCGCGCGGAATACTCTGCCAAAGGACCCGGCAATCGAACAGCAGCGGTACTCTCCATCGAACCAATGCGCAGGACGCCGCGTGGTACATCGGTATGCAACGCTTGTTCGGCCTCTTCGGCAAGCGCAAGCAATTGCTCCGAATAGTCCAGAAGCGTTTGACCCGACGAAGTCAGCACCATCTTTCGGCCCTGGCGCAAGAACAGCTTGCGATCCAAATGTTCTTCAAGTTGGTGGATGCGGCTCGTCACTGCAGACTGCACCCTGCCGAGGTGTTCTGCCGCGCGGGTCACGCCGCCTTGCTGAACCACGGCGCGGAACACGCGCAAATCCGATAGCTCCATCTGACATCTCCAAAATCGATTAGAATCATCAAAACTTCTCATTTTTTTTGATGGTTTTATTGGCATAGACCGCAGACACCAGCAAGAGACCAAGTAAGGAGGCTTGAGATGACAGAGGACGAAATTGCTGCGGTTCAGGAGAGTTGGGCGCTTGTTCTGCCCATCTCGGATGCGGCGATGCAGATTTTCTACGACCGTCTGTTCGCATTGGACCCGGACATTGGAACGCTCTTTGCGGGCAAGGACATGGGTGTTCAGCGGCAGCAATTGGCGCGTGCCCTTGATGCAGTTGTCAGCCAGTTGCACCAACCTCAGGCGCTTTCGCTTCCACTCCAAAGGCTCGGCGCGCGCCATGCAACCTACGGTGTTCGCGAAGACGGCTTCTCGACGGTTGGCGCCGCGCTTTTGTTCACGCTCGAACAGGGCTTGGCAGATAGTTGGACCGGCTCCGTTGCTCAGTCCTGGAGGTCGGCCTGGGACATGATCAGAACGCAAGTATTGATCGGCTTCAGAGAACAGCAAGCGGCCTGAACTAAAAAACTCAAAGGAGAAATTTCATGGCAAAGGGTTATTGGGTGGTGCGGGTTTCCGTGCGGAACAGCGAGAAGTATCCCGACTATCTGGAGGCCGCACGACCGGCCTTCGAAAAATACCGCGCCCGGTTTCATGTCCGTGGTGGCCGATACCTCGCTCCCGAAGGCGTTGCGCGTGATCGAAATGTGGTTGTCGAGTTTGACGACTACGATACGGCAGTGGCCTGTTACGAGTCGCCCGAATACCAAGCGGCGCGGGCGATCCGGCAGGCGAACGCAGACGCCGATTTTCTAATCGCTGAAGGTGTATAGAGGAATTCGACCACTCATTTCATCAGGTCGCGGCCTGTCGGCGGCCTGATGACGTTGCACGCCCAAGTCGAATTTGGCTGAGTGCGGGCTTTGAGTGGGTTTGGTATACAGCCGATCGCACTAATGAAGATGCTTGTGTAGATGTGGCGCCATGAGTGAAAGCCGTCGTTCGCAATCACGTAGCACTTGGTGGGTTTGGGCTCGAAGCCGACTTGCGGCGGTGCAGCAGCGATTGGTTCTGGTCGGGTGACCGGTGTGCGTACAATGCTGCCGGTGGGTCCATTGAATTCAGCTGGCAAGTCCGGTCCGTATGAGACACTCGGCGGCATCCGACGACGCTGTGATCCAGATCGCCTTCCAGCCATTCGATGCAAGTGCGAGCTTTGAGTTAGGTCTAGCTCAGTAGAATTTGGTCTTTTCGATCTTCGCGGTATTTGCGCCAGGTGCTGGTCAACTGATGCCGCAGATTCGCCAACCAAAAATTTGCCCTGATTTGCTCTGATCCGATCACAGTAATCACCTGGAGCATCGGTTTTGAACTTAGATTTGACATGATCTGGTGCAAAACATCGGCAAATTGAGCGGCCTCGGGACGCATTCCAGCCCGTCAAGCCGCCGGAAAACCGGATGGTGTTGAGCAAAAAGCAGATGATTACAGTCACGAACTTCAGCAAGCAGTACAAAGGCTTCACGGCGGTGAAGAACCTCAGCTTTTCGGTCGAGCCTGGCCAAATCCTTGGATTGCTCGGGCCGAATGGAGCTGGCAAAACAACCACTTTGCGTACCCTGTGCGGCATTATCCCGCCCAGTTCGGGAAGCCTGTTAGAGCCTGACCGAAAAGTTTTACGTTTCCTGGCAATGTCTTGCTAATCTGCGCGTTACGAGGCGGATGCTGGCGACGAGCGCCCAGGCCGCTGAGCTTTCCACGGTACGTTCCCAGTCTTTCGCCAACCTCCGACACCG
>JAJDZT010000139.1 GCA_022824525.1 Silicimonas sp.
GCGTAATCTGCGCGATGATCTTTATAAAGCCGAATGCCGCGCGCGCGAAACTCAGCCGTGTACTTCGGGGGTAACTTTTTCTTCTCCATAGGGCTCATCCTTCGAGAGTTTTACTCTCCGGTAAACCCGGGACGGTTCAGACCGCGCCCTTGGCATCACCCCGCTTCAGCCGGTTCTGTGCCTCTTGAAGCGCCGCCAGATACTCTCTCGGAATGTTCAAAGCGCCCTGCCCCTCGCCACGGTTTGCGCGCATCTTAATCAGATCGATGCGAGAGCCGCCAACAGGAAAACGCGTCAGAAGTCTGTCGGTGC
Organism: Silicimonas sp.; assembly: GCA_022824525.1. Taxonomy (GTDB): domain Bacteria; phylum Pseudomonadota; class Alphaproteobacteria; order Rhodobacterales; family Rhodobacteraceae; genus JAJDOD01. The sequence goes on from JAJDZT010000139.1 coordinate 313, forward strand.
GCCACCTTCCGCCTTCCGGCGCGCAACGAAATCCGCCAATTCATCCCGCCGCGCGACATCCATGGGCGGAGCCTCGAAATTCGCGACAATCTCCTTGAAAAGCCCATGCGCCCGTTCGGCCGTCCAAACGCCGCCCTTGGCCTCGAAGGCCTCGTAGTTCGACCAATCGCTGACAAATGGCTGGTAAAAGGCGGTTTCGTACCGATCCTGCGTGTGCTGGATGCCAAAGTAATGCCCGTTTGGCCCGACTTCCTTGATCACATCGACGGCGAGATCATCCTTACCCGTGGCCACAACCTCGGGTTCGAAATAGCGCAGGATCATCTGCAGCACTTCGCAATCCATCACGAATTTCTCGGGGCTGGCAATCAGCCCCCCTTCCAGCCAACCGGCCGAGTGATAGACCATGTTGGTCCCCGACTGCACCGCCGACCAGAGCGAATGGCACGTTTCCCACATCGCCTGCCCGTCCGGCACGTTGGCCGCGCAGACGCCGCTCGCCCGCATCGGCACGCCGTAGTAGCGCGCCATCTGGCCGGTCATCTGCGTCGCCCGCATGTATTCGGGCGTCCCGAACGCCGGCGCGCCGGTCTTCATGTCGACATTCGAGGTAAACGTTCCGATCACGCAGGGGCACCCCGGCTTCACGTACTGAAAAAGCGCAATCGCCGACAAGGCTTCCGCGATCGACAGGACGACAGCACCCGCCATCGTCACCGGTGCCATGGCCCCCGCCAAAGTGAAGGGCGCCACCACAACCGCCTGCCCCCGCCGCACCATGCGCAGGCAACCGTCGATCATCGGCTGATCATGCTTCAAGGGCGAGGTCGAGTTGATGTTGGTGTACATGCGCGGCGTGGCCTGGAACTCATCCTCCGAGAGCCCCCCCGCGATCTTCACCATTTCCATCACATCCTCGATCCGCTCTTTCCCGAGCGAATAGGCATGCATGACCTTGTCCGTGATCGTGAGCTTGTCGAAAAGCACATCGAGATGCCGAACCGACGGGTGCAGGTCCACCGGTTCCACCGGATAGCCGCCTGCGAAATGGATGCAGTTGAAATGCTGTGTCAGCTTCAGAAGGTTCTGGTTCTGCGCGCGCGTCCCACTGACCTTCTTTCCAAGTTCGAGGTCCATGTAATTCGGGGGTGAGGACACGTTTCCGAAGATCATGTGACCATCCCCCACGATCAGGACGCGCTCCTCGTTCCGCGGTGTCATCGTGAAAGACGACGGCGCATGCCCCATCATCTCCATCACCCAGTCCCGGCCCATCTTCACATTGGTACCGTCCACCTTGCAGCCGGCTTCCGCGAACAATGCGCAGGCCTCTTCATTCAGGAACTCGATCCCCACTTCTTCCAGAACGCGCATGGCCGCATCGTGAATGCGCTCCACCCCGTCTTCGTCCAGAGGTTCGGTTGGCCGGTCGGTGTTCCGTGGCACGCGCCACGGCATCTGTTTGAAAAGAGCCTGGCTGCGTCTGCCAAGATTGGCAGCCCGCCCGCCCGCGCGTCTCCGCCGTGTTCCGTCGGCCATGGCTATCTCCCTTCGTCGGCGACAAGTGTCGAAGACCAAGGGGCGTTTGGCGGACCTGTTCCCGACGCCTCATGTCGTTTTCGGCGCAAGAGCGCTCCGTCACCGTCATCGGCAACTGGAACAAACCGGCCTTCTTCCTGGCAAGAATATCCCGGGATTTGGGGCAGAGGCCCAATCACAAACGGGACGACGTCTCAAGCACGGGGCCCGAAGCTCATTTCGATCCACGCCTGAAGATGCCCGATATCTGGAAGTATGACCCGCGCAAGGTCGCGCAGTTCCTCCGCCGCGGCCACTCCGGTCAGAACGCCGACCGGTACCATCCCGGCAGCGCGCGCCGCGATCAGGTCATGGCGGCTGTCGCCAACCATCAATGTCGCCTCGGGCGCCACCTCGACCTGATCCGCAAATGCCAACAATTGACCCGGCCCCGGCTTTGCGCCGTACCCGCTGTCGTACCCGGCGACGAACCCGAACAACTCCAGAATCCCGGCTTCCTCCAGATGAGCGCGTGCCGGCGCCTCGCTGTCATTGGTGACCAGTCCAAGCTGAAAATGCTCGGCAAGCTCCGAAAGGCACAGCCGCAAGTCAACCGCCTCCACCTGGCGTGCCCCCTGCCCGATCCGGTTCATCGCGGCGATGATTTCGCTGGGTTTCAAGGAAATCACCGGCGCCAGCAAACCGGCCACCTCTTCCGTCGTCGAGGCAATCACCGGGCTGTCCGCGAAAAACCGGCCCGAACCCGCATCGAAACCAAGCACATCGGACGCTGCCGCATGCAAGTCACCGGGGGCCAATTCCGCCAACAACAGGTGAAACGGCAAGGCCCACGTGGCCTGAAAGTCAAACAGCGTTCCATCCTTGTCGAAGACAATCGCCTCGATCACGCGCCATGCTCCCGCGCAAGCGCCTCGATGCGCGCCAGCACGTCCGGTTCGGGCGCGCAGGACCGCCGCGTTTCAAGGCTCACATGGATCAGAAGCTGAGCACAGCTTGCCAGGACCTCACCGTCCGAGACCCGTTTCATCTCGTGGAATAGCCGCAACTTTTTTCCTGCGCCCTCCGTCATCCGGGTTTCGCATTGCACATGTTCGCCCGCATGGGTCTCGGCCAGGAACGTGGTGACCGTCTCCACGGTGAAATAGCTCAAACCCTTCGCCACATAGGCCTCGTCCGCGCCGACATGGGCCATGACAACATCGGCCGCATCCGACCAAAGCTGGCCATAGCGGCTTTCGTTCATGTGACCGTTGTAGTCTGTCCAGTCCGACGGGATGACGCGGTCGATGGTGACCATCGGCGCGCCGGAGGGTGCGATTGCGGGCAAGCTTCGCTCATGATCTGCGATCACCTGCCCGGCCGCCGATCCTTCTCGCTTGAGCGCCCTCAGGATCGCCACCAGGTTCCGATCGCGGAGGCGCTCAAGCTCGCGAATGGATAACGCACCCGACTGAGCATCCGATTGCTGACCAATGCGATCGACCAGATCGTCGCTGAGCTCCGGCACATCCATGAGCTTGGTCCACGGCCATTTCAGAGCGGGGCCGAACTGGCGTACGAAATGGGCCATGCCCCCCTCGCCCCCCGCGATGCGGTAGGTCTCGAACAAGCCCATCTGCGCCCAGCGAAGCCCGAACCCCATCCGGATCGCCGCATCGATCTCTTCGGTCGTCGCAACGCCATCGTTCACCAGCCAAAGCGCTTCCCGCCAGACCGCTTCCAAAAGCCGGTCCGCGATATGCGCATCGATTTCAGCCCGCACGGTCAAGGGATACATCCCAAGCCCCCGCAACAGTCCCGCGGCCTTGTCGGTCGCCACCGACGGCCCGACAAGTTCGACCAGAGGCAACAGGTAAACTGGGTTGAAGGGATGCGCGACGATCAGGCGGTCCGAGGTTTCAAGTCCTTCGCCCAACTCGGATGGTTTGAAACCCGAGGTCGACGACCCGATCACGGCATCGCGGTTGGCCGCTTCAATGCGACCATACACGTTGCGTTTCAGGTCGATCGTTTCCGGCACGCTTTCCTGAATGTAATCGACACCCGTCACGGCCTCTTCAAGACTGTCCACGAAACGAAGCTGTCCTTCGGCTGGTAACCGCGTCTCATACAGCATCGGCAAGGCGCGTCGCGAATTGTCCAGCACTTCGCCGATCTTCCGCTCGGCCTCCGGGTCCGGATCGAACACCGCCACGTCCCAACCGTTGAGAAGAAACCGCGCCGCCCAACCGCCGCCGATCACGCCACCCCCCAGGATCGCCGCCCGCATCAAGCCAATCCCCGCAACTCTTCCGCCACAGCCAATCCCAGCACGCGGTGCGCCTCGGCCGACCAATGAATACCATCGGTCTCATCGACCGAGATCACGGCGCCGGCATCAAAGAACGCGGCACCTTCCTCGGCTGCAAATCGCGACACATGCCCGGCCATCCCGGCACTCCGCGCTTCGACACCCGCAAACATCTCGATGAAATCGCCGCATGCCTTGGGCTCCGGCGGCGCGATCAGAAGAACACTCCCCACCGTTCCGGTGGCCCGCGCTTCCCGCGCCAGTCGCGCAAGTCCGAGAGCCACGTCCTGCCCGCCCACACCGAACCGGGCTTTCAGATCATTCGTCCCGAGACAAATGCACAGCACGTCAATGGGACGGTGCGAAAACAGGATGGCCGGCAAAACCGCAAGACCGTTCCGATACGCACCTTCGATCGGGTCATCATGAACCGTCGTCCGCCCCGGCAAACCTTCGACAACAACATCCCAATCGCGCCCAAGCGCGTCCGCCATCACATCGCCCCAGCGGACACCCCTCGGATGCACGACATCGTCGCCGAGACGCGGCATCGGGCCGATCCCGAAAGTGTTGCTGTCGCCGTAAAGAAGAACCCGTTTCATACACCGACCATCCCGCCACGGCCATCCAAGCGCAAGCGCCAAAAAGGGATTACCGGCCCCGAAATATCCCGGAGGGCGCGCGAGGGAGGCAGAGCCTCCCTCGCCCACCGCGACGCGGAACGCGGCGCAAAACCTCGTATGCGCCCGAAAGGGCGCTCAATCATAACTCCGCTGGTCTTCGATCACGACACCGTCCCGCGGCAGGTCGGCTCCAAGCTCCACCACCGCGCCGAGTTTGAAAACATCTCGGGCGGACGCTTCGAGCTCCGCCACATCCGACGCCTCGCCTTCCACGCGAATGACCATGCGGTCGGCTTCGTCCTCGCGCGTTGCGATGACACGGGCCCGCTCGACACCCGGATGTCGCGCCACGAAATCCGCAACCTGCTCGGGTCGCACGAACATGCCCTTGATCTTCGTCGTCTGGTCCGCGCGGCCCATCCAGCCCTTGATCCGCGTATTCGTTCGCCCGCACGGGCTTTCCCCCGGAAGCACGGCAGACAGGTCACCGGTCGCGAAACGGATCAGCGGATAGTCGGGATTGAGCGTGGTCACGACAACTTCACCCACCTCGCCGTCCGGCACCGGGTTGCTCGTGCCCGGGGTTACGATCTCGACGATAACCCCGTCGTCGACGATCATGCCCTCTCCGCCCGCACTTTCATAAGCGATGAGACCCAGATCGGCAGTGGCGTAACACTGAAGGCATGTGATGCCCCGGTCCGTGTACCATTCCCGGAGCGACGGGAAGAGCGCGCCGCCAGAGACCACGGCCTTCACGATGCCGAGACTGACACCCAATTCATCCGCCTTTTTAAGGATGACCTTCAGATAGTCCGGCGTCCCGGCATAGGCCGTCGCCCCAAGCGCACGTGCGGCTGCAACCTGCAACTCGGTTTGCCCGGTTCCGGCCGGAATGACCGCCGCGCCAACCGCATCCGCGCCGTTCTCAAAGATGTGACCTGCCGGGGTCAGATGATATCCGAAACAGTTCTGCACGACATCGTCGGCGCCAACACCGGCAGCATGCAGAAATCGGCCAAGCCGCCACCAGTCCTTTGCCACGCGGGCCGGTTCGTAGATCGGACCGGGCGATTGAAACAACCGATCAAACCCACTTGCGTCCAAGGTCGTCAGTCCACCGAAAGGCATCGCGTCGGACTGCAAGGCCACCAAGTCTGATTTTCTCAGAACCGGCAAATCCGCCAGCGCCTCTGGCGTTGTGACAGCCTCTGCCGCGCAACCCTGAAGCGTTCCGGCATATCCGGGCAGGTTCTGCGCCCGCATGATTTGTTCCGGCAGATCGCGCGCCAGATCAGTCGAGCGTGCCGCAGCCGATCGCGTTTCTAGGAGGTCGTAGCTTTTTTCCATTCCCCGTCCTTGTCGTAGAGGTACAGGGTCACTTTGCCTTGCAGCTGTTCAGCCCACAAGACGGCTTCGCGAACGGTGATATCTTCGCGCTCCGCATAATCGATCTCGACACCGCTGGACGAATCCACGGTATCGGCATCATCGGCCGAATTGTTCTTGGCCGCGCTCTCGATAACCGCCACGATGGACTTCCATCGGTACGGCCTCTCCCTCAGGTCGATCACGTTCATCAGCATTCATTTCCTCCACCCGGTTCGGGCGCGTTTCTGCGCCGCATCGCTCCGGCATGGCAGTGGTCTGACAGACGGGCTCAAGCGAACGTAGGCAAACAAAATAAATTTGTTAAGGGACCCGGATTCTGCTTAAGCGAGGGTGAGGGGATTCCCAGATCAGGCGTTACCTGATTTAGTATTCGTGAATACTAAACAACGGATAGGAATTCCCCTCATGAACACCTCTATCACTGCCTTGTTCTGTTGTATCGATGATTTCGCAAAAACTTTCGAAGAGTGGGAGCAGCATCGCCTGATCGACACAGGTCGCCAGCGCCTTCG
>JAJDZT010000081.1 GCA_022824525.1 Silicimonas sp.
GGCAAAGGACGTGGAGCGGACCTTGGCCAGTTCTCTGGCCTGGGTCCAACTGGCCGCGTGCCGGTTTCTGATGCGACGGGTGGCGCGGGCAATAACGTAATTATTACAATATGTTAACTAATTATGATTCAGGCTCTTACATAGTTACCCATATCTGTCCCCGAATCCGTGCGCCGAAGCGCGGTTATTGGGGACGGGTTTAGGGGCTTGTCGGACTACCGACCTTGATCTGCATCAAGTGGATTGATGCGTCAGACGATCACACCGCCATCTGCGTCATCGCCGGTGGCTTCAAGAAGCGCGGCGTGGTCGATGACTATGAAATTGCGGCGATCTTTGAACTCTACGATGCCGTCCTTGCGGAATTGCGTGAACTGGCGGCTGACAGTTTCAAGCGTCAGGCCAAGGTAGCTCGCGATCTCCTCCCGCGTGAGCGGCAGAACAAGTTCAGGGATGGCGGTGCCATCAATATGGCTGCGTTGAACCAGCATCTGGACGAAACTTGCAAGTTTCTCTCGAGCGGTCTTGCGACCGAGAAGCACCATCCAGTCTCGCGCGGCATCAAGCTCATCCATCGCCATTTCAACAAGGCGCTGAGAAATGTGAGGCGTCTCGACCAGTAGCCGCTCGAACGGCTTTCTCTCAAAGCTGCAAAGCGTCACATCCGAGGCGGCCGTGACATCGAAATCGAGCGTGTCGCGCCCCGGACGTCCGATAAAGTCGGAGGGGAGCAACAAACCAACCATCTGCATGCGGCCGTCGTCCAGCGTTTTCGAAAGGGTCGCAATGCCTGCAACGACCGAAGACACATGTGTCAGGTCGTCGCCGCGCCAGATGATGGTCTGGCCCGCCTTGAAACTGCGGTAGCTTTTGATCTTGTCGAGCTTGTCCAACTCGCTGTCGTCGCAACGCGCGCAAACAGCCCGATGCCGGATCGGACATTCGCTGCATTTCACGCGTTCGGTCAGTTGGACGTTCATATCTCTTGATCTGTATCAAGGTGAGCAACTTTTGCGAGAGTTACATATCGCTCATGGAAAATGAAGCCATTCTCGATAAGTACGGACTTTTTCGGGCGAAAGTGCCGCGGTTCACAAGTTATCCGCCAGCAAATCGCTTCGAACTCGACACCGGCCGACGACATCAATCAGACTGGCTGAGAGACGTGGAAGCCGATGCGCCTGTATCGCTTTATGTCCATATCCCGTTCTGCAAACGGCTATGTTACTTCTGCGCCTGCCGGACCCAAGGCACGCAGACACTGAAGCCGGTCGCTTCCTACATTGAGACACTTGTTCGGGAAATTCGGTCAGTTCGAGCCGAACTTCCTTCCGGGCTCAAAATGGGACGTCTCCACTTCGGAGGCGGGACGCCCACGATCCTGGATGTCGAGTTGATGAACCGGCTCTGCGAATCGATCTACACCCAGTTCGAACCGGCCTCTGACTTCGAGTTTTCGGTGGAAATTGATCCGACAGAGGCGTCGGACGACATCCTTCATACCTTGGCCGACTGGCGGCTTGGCCGGGCCAGTATCGGGGTTCAGGACTTCGAACCGCGTGTGCAGGAGACAATTGGCCGGCTTCAGAGCTTTGACCAGACAAAATCAGTTGTGGATCGGCTGCGGGACCTCGGCATCAAGAGTATCAACCTCGACCTCGTCTACGGGCTTCCGCATCAAAGCGAAAACACGTTGTCCGCCACGCTGGATCGGGTCCTGACACTCTCTCCGGATCGCCTGGCTCTTTACGGCTACGCGCATGTTCCGCAGATGTCGAAGCGGCAGGTTATGATCTCGAGCGATGATTTGCCGGATGCAAGGTCGCGGTTCCGCTTGGCGCAAATGGCGCGCGCGCGTTTCCTCGCCAATGGGCTTCACCCCATCGGCATCGATCATTTCGGCGCAGAGACAGACAGCCTGACGCGGGCGGCCAAAGCCGGGCGGCTGCGTCGAAACTTTCAGGGCTATACGGATGATCCGTTCACGACGTTGATCGGCCTTGGTGCGTCCGCCATCTCGGAGTTGCCGGGGGGGTACGTACAGAACGCGGTGGCAACCGCAGGCTACCATGAGCGTGTTCAATCTGGTGGACTGGCCGGGCATAGGGGATACGCGATGACGCCAAAAGACAGAGCGTTGGCCGACCTCGTGCAAGGCTTGATGTGTTTCGGTCGTGTCGACCTCGCTGAACTCAAGCAACGCCATCCCACGCAGGTCGCCCGGATCGAAAACGCCGTGCTTGGCCTCGGGTTTCGCTTCCCGGATGCGGTGGAAATGGCCGCAGGCGCGCTGACGATCTGTCCCGAAGCCATGAGCCTTACCCGGGTTCTGGCAAGTGCCGCCGTTTCCGAACAGGACGGGGTTGGCAGCCTCGCCATCTGACAGCTTGCGCTTCGCGGCTTTTCCACCTGCGCGTGCTCTGCTACCTCGCGGGGCATGCTTCGCGTCGACGACATCCGCTTTGCCATTGAAGGCCGCCCATTGTTCGAGGGCGCGTCGGCAATCATTCCTGACGGCCACAAGGTTGGCTTCGTCGGGCGAAACGGCACAGGCAAAACCACGCTCTTCCGATTGATCCGTGGCGAACTGGCACTTGAGTCGGGAAGCATCACGGTGAAGCGCGGTGCCCGGATCGGTGGCGTCGCGCAGGAAGTGCCGGGGTCGGAGACCTCGCTTCTCGACACGGTGCTGGAAGCAGACACGGAACGTGCGGCTCTTCTCGCAGAAGCAGAAACCGCGACCGATCCGGGGCGGGTTGCGGATATCCAGACGCGACTTGCAGATATCGACGCATGGTCGGCGGAAGCGCGTGCTTCTACCATATTGAAAGGTCTTGGATTTTCGCAATCCGAACAAGCCATGCCCTGCTCCGCGTTCTCGGGCGGTTGGCGGATGCGCGTGGCGCTGGCGGGCGTCCTGTTTTCCGCGCCGGACCTTTTGCTTCTGGACGAACCCACGAACTACCTCGACCTCGAGGGCGCCCTTTGGCTTGAGAGTTACCTTGCCAAATATCCTCATACGGTCATCACGATCAGCCACGACCGCGGGTTGCTCAACCGGGCGGTGACTTCAATCCTGCACCTCGAAGATCGGAAGCTCTCGCTTTACCAGGGCAGCTACGACACTTTTGCGGAAACCCGCGCCGCACGTCTGGCTGTCGCCGAGGCAGAAGCCAAAAAGCAGGAAGCGCGGCGGGCGCATTTGCAGAGTTTCGTGGACCGGTTCCGGTACAAGGCGTCAAAGGCCGTTCAGGCGCAGTCGCGGCTCAAGATGATCGCCAAGATGAAGCCGATCACGACACCTGCGGAAGCGGCCTTGAAGAAGTTCAGCTTCCCGGAGCCGGAAGAACTGTCACCGCCGATCGTGAACATGGAAAGCGCGTCGGTGGGCTACGACGGCAGCGCGGTTCTTTCGAAGTTGTCGCTGCGGATCGATCAGGACGACCGCATCGCATTGCTTGGCCAGAACGGCGAGGGAAAATCCACGCTTTCCAAACTGTTGGTCGGCAAACTGGATCCACTTGGCGGGCGCATCACCCGGGCGCGCCAGCTGAGGATCGGGTATTTCGCACAGCATCAACTGGATGAACTTCACGCGGACGAAACGCCGCTCGATCACCTCCGGCGCGAACGCCCCGACGAAACACCCGCCAAGCTGCGGGCCCGACTTGCCGGGTTCGGAATTGGCGCGGATCAGGCGGATGTCATCGCGGCCAAGCTCTCCGGCGGTCAGAAGGCGCGACTGTCACTTCTGCTGGCCACGCTCGACGCGCCCCACATGCTGATCCTCGACGAACCGACGAACCACCTCGATATGGAAAGCCGGGAAGCGCTGATCGAAGCTTTGGCCGCCTATTCGGGGGCTGTGGTTCTGGTCAGCCATGACATGCACCTCCTCTCCCACTTGGCTGACCGCCTTTGGCTTGTGAAAGATGGACGTGTCGCGCCGTATGACGGGGATCTGGAAGAGTACCGGCGGATGCTGCTGGATCAGCCCGCGCCGAAACCGGAGAAACCCAGGCGCAAGGATGCGAAACCGTCGCGCGCCACCATTGCCGAGCTTCGCCAGGACGTCTCGACCGCCGAAGCCCGGGTGGAAAAACTCACGGACCTGCGGGAGAAGCTTGCCGCAAAACTGGCGGACCCGGCCATGTACGAAGCGCACCGGCTGACTGAAACTGAAAGCTGGCAGAAGAAGTTCGCGGATGTCGAAGACGGTTTGGAACGCGCGGAATCGCTCTGGATGAAGGCGCTGGAGCGGCTTGAAGCGGCGGGCGGGTGATTACTGGACGACGCGAGACCGATAGCACGAGTGTCCGCTTTGGGCCCTTCGTTACAAGATTGCGCGCCTTCCGGCGCACGCGATTCCTTGTTTGAAGCGCTCTGCCCCGCCTCCCTGCGAGAGGTACCCCGGTATATTGGAGCGAGGAAGAAAAGCCTCTTCATCTCTTTTCAAATACGCACTTGAACGCGGCTGCCGCAGGCAGACGCACATCATCGTGTGCGCCGGAAGGCGCGCAATTCGGCAATCCAACCCTGTCCGCCGAACCGCCATCCCTCCCTTACTCGACAGGCATTGCCCAGTTGGCTTCCACCACCGCTTCCATGGCCACGTAGCTTGACGTGGAATGAACATGCGGCAGGTTTGAAATCTGTTCCGCCATCACGGCTCGAAAATGCGGCATGTCCCGCGTGCGCAGTTTCAACTGGTAGTCGAAGCCGCCTGCAATCATGTAGCATTCTTCGACTTCCGGCACCTTACGGACACCTTCGTTGAACGCTTCCAGCGCCTTCTGGCGCGTGTCGGAAAGGTTGATCGTGACATAGGTCACATGCGTGAGCCCAAGCTTGAGAGGCGATAGAATGGCGCGATAACCCGTGATCAATCCGGCATCTTCCATTTGCTTGATGCGCAAGGCGACCGGCGTTTTCGAGAGCCCGACTTTGCGGGCAAGTTCCGTGATTGGCATTCGGGCATTTGCCACAAGTGCTCCGATGATCTTGCGGTTGGTTCGGTCAAGAAGCTCGATCACACTATAAATTCCCACAATGTTAGGCCGTTTGTCTTATTTTTTTCATTCTTTAGGGAAAATGTCTATTCATTAGCCGCTAAATTCAGGTTGTGCGCCTAAGACGTGGAGGCAGATGTGGCATCGATCCCCTATCCGACCCTTGGACTTGATCCGAAATTCGCGCCCGAACGCGAAGTTCTTGAGCATCTGGTTGCCGAAGCCGCGCTTTCGGACGATCTTCGCGCCGCCATCGGCAAACGGGCGGTTCAGCTTGTCGAACGGATCCGGGCGGAGTCCGATCCCACCTTGATGGAGCACTTTCTGGCGGAGTACGGGCTTTCCACGAAGGAGGGCGTTGCTCTCATGTGTCTGGCAGAAGCCATGCTTCGGGTGCCGGATACATTCACGATGGACGCTCTCATCGAAGACAAGATCGTCCCGTCAGAGTGGAACAAGCATATCGGAACGGCCAGCTCGTCGCTCGTCAATGCATCGACTTGGGCCCTGATGCTGACAGGCAAAGTTCTGGAAGACGCCCGCCCCGGCGTCGCTGGCACGCTGAGGGGCGCGATCAAACGTCTCGGGGAGCCGGTCATCCGCGCCGCAGTAAAGCGTGCAATGAAGGAAATGGGAAAGCAATTCGTTCTTGGCGAATCCATTGAGGCGGCACTGAAGGAAGGGCGCGCATGGGAGGATCAAGGCTACACTTATTCCTTCGACATGCTGGGTGAAGCGGCGCGCACGCGCGCAGATGCGGAACGTTACGCCGCCGACTACGCGCACGCCATCGAGACAATTGGCAAGGCGGCGCGATTTGACAGTATTGTTCGGATCCCCGGCATTTCGATCAAGCTCTCCGCGCTCCACCCGCGCTACGAGGTGATGCAGGAAGCGCGGGTCATGGACGAGCTTGTCCCCGTTGTCACCCGGCTCGCGCGGGCGGCCCGCGATCACGGCATTGCGCTTCATATCGATGCGGAGGAACAGGATCGCCTCGTCCTGTCGTTCAAGGTGATCGAGGCCGTACTTGCGGATACCTACCTCGCCGGATGGGATGGTTTTGGCGTGGTGGTGCAGGCTTACGGGAAGCGCGCAGGCCCGGCGCTGGATGTGCTCTACGATATGGCGGAGCGCTACGATCGTCGGATCAACATTCGGCTGGTGAAAGGCGCGTATTGGGACACGGAAATGAAACTGGCACAGGTTCAGGGGCTGCCTGATTTCACCCTCTTCACATCCAAGGTGGCAACGGACGTTTCGTATATCTGCCTGGCCAAGAAGCTTTTTTCGATGAGTGATCGGCTTTTCCCGCAATTTGCCACTCACAATGCGCATACCGTGGCGGCTGTCCTGGAAATGGCGGACGGGCGACCGTTCGAGTTCCAGCGGCTTCACGGCATGGGCGAGCGCCTGCACGATATCGTGTTGAAGGACACGGGCGGGCATTGCCGGATATATGCGCCAGTGGGGGCACATCGGGATTTGCTCGCCTACCTCGTGCGGCGCTTGTTGGAGAACGGGGCGAATTCATCCTTCGTCCATCAGATCGTGGACGAGACCGTTTCGGCAGATGAGATCGCGACCGATCCCTTTGCCGCGTTGGCAGAAGCATCCGCTCCGAAGGGATTGAAAGCACCCAACGACCTGTTTGAGCCCTCGCGCGCGAATTCGCGGGGCTGGGATTTGTCCGACGACGAAACGCTGGTCGAGATTGCTGCGGTGCGAGACACGTTTCCCGTCGATGGGTCACCGCTCACGGTGTCGGAAGGCTCGGGCCGCGCATCCGCCGTGACCGACCCCACGACGGGCAAGCGTCTCGGAGCGGTTGTCGAAGCGGATGCGGCCACGGTTGCCTCGGCACTCGAAGACGCCGCCGTCTGGTCCGCCCCTCCCGCCGAGCGCGCGCGCGTGCTTCGCCGCGCGGCAGACCTTTACGAAGCGCATCATGGTGAGCTGTTCGGGTTACTCGCGCGGGAGGCGGGCAAAACCCTTCTCGACTGCATTGGGGAACTTCGGGAAGCCGTTGATTTTCTTCGATACTATGCCGCGGAAGGCGAAAACCGGAGCGGTTCGGCACGCGGGATCATAACAGCGATCAGTCCGTGGAACTTCCCTTTGGCAATCTTCACCGGGCAGATCTCGGCCGCTCTCATGGCAGGGAATGCAGTGCTGGCGAAACCGGCAGAACAGACGCCACTTATTGCGGCCGGTGCCATTGCATTGCTGCGCGAAGCAGGCGTTCCGCGCGCGGCCCTTCAGCTTTTGCCGGGCGACGGCGCAACCGTTGGAGCGGCGCTGACGTCGGACCCGCGCGTGAAAGGCATCGTTTTCACAGGCTCGACTGAAACGGCACGGATCATCGCCCGAAGCGCGGCGGAACATCTCGACCCGGGCACCCCGCTCATTGCGGAGACCGGTGGATTGAATGCGATGATTGTCGACTCGACCGCGCTTCCGGAACAGGCCGTTCGTGACATTGTGGCCTCCGCCTTTCAATCGGCTGGGCAGAGATGTTCCGCGTTGCGTTGTCTTTACGTGCAAAAGGACAGTGCGGCCCATGTAACGGAGATGATCAAGGGCGCCATGGACGAACTGCGTGTCGGCGACCCGTGGGACATTCGGACAGATGTCGGCCCGGTGATCGACGCCGAAGCGAGAGACGAGATTGCGGCCTATGTTGATGCGAGACGCGAAAGGGTTCTGCATCAGGTTGCTGCCCCGACGAGCGGGTTCTTTGTCGCGCCAACGCTGATCGAGGTGGACGGCATCGCAGACCTTGAGCGAGAGGTTTTTGGCCCCGTGTTGCACATCGCAACGTTTGACGGCGAGGACGTGGACCAGATCGTTCGCGACGTGAACGCCCGGGGGTATGGGCTGACCTTCGGCCTGCACACCCGGATCGACGGTCGCGTTCAGGAAGTGACCGAGGCGCTCGACGTCGGGAATGTCTATGTGAACCGGAACCAGATCGGTGCCGTCGTCGGCTCGCAGCCTTTTGGCGGTGAAGGACTGTCAGGCACGGGTCCCAAGGCGGGCGGACCGGAGTATATCCGGCGGTTCTATGCGCCTGCTCCTGCTCCGGAATTCGACGGCTCATGGGAGAGCGATGCGAGCCCGAAAGGCCCGGCAACGGGAACGGCTCCCCATGCCCCTTTCCTTGTCAGCGAGCGGTTTCTTCCAGGGCCCACGGGAGAGTTGAACCGACTGACCACGCACCCGAGACCGCCGGTTCTTTGCTGCGGTCCGGGGCCGGATGCTGCGCACGCGCAAGCTGAGGCGGTCAGAGCCCTTGGCGGAGTCGCACGGATTGTCGAAGGTCGCATGTCTCCCGAGGAACTGGCTGACGCCGATGGCTTCTCATCCGTGCTTTGGTGGGGCGATGCGGAAACGGCACGTGCCTTCGCCGTCGCGCTCGCGGACCGGGATGGACCGATCCTGCCTGTCATAACGGCGATGCCGGACACGGCACATGTTCTCCACGAACGCCATTTGTGTGTGGACACGACGGCGGCTGGTGGGAATGCAGCGTTGTTGGCCGGGTGACTGTGAGCATTGGCACCGAAGGGTCCACTCCGCGTCATTCGGCTTGTAACTTCATCTAGCCGTTCGCGTTTCGAAGCCGCATCTCGCCTCCGCACTGTTACTTTCGTCGATAGCGGATCGTGCGCGAGAAGCGCTTCCATGCGGTCTTGAGACCGAGGCGGGATGGCGTGACATTCGCCTGCTGCATGATGTCCGCGTCGGCAAGTTGGATGTCCATTTCGCCGAGAAGACGCGGAATGGTCTCGCGCGGCATGTAATCGATCACTCGCACGTCTTCGAAAACGATTTGAAGGGCGGCGCGAAGCGCGTCGTAGTCGGCAAGCCAGCTGTCCGGCTCCGTATAGAAGCTTGATGTCGGATCATCACTGAGAGGCCAGCCGGATTTCTGCAACTCGCCTTTGTAGGATTCGAGGTAGGTCTCCGGTGACCGAAGCATGAGAAGGATCGTGAACCTTGTCCCATCCGGGAAGAGGTCGCGCAGACGCTGCGCCTCATCCGGTTCGCGAATGAAGCTCAGAGCCTCGTTGGAAAAAAGCGCACGAGTTGTCCCTGCCCTGTCAAGGAACGTGGCGATACGTTTCCTGACACCGTCGGCAGTGACACCCTTTTTGGCGAACTTGATTCTGGCGATCGTTTCAAGGTCAGGGCGCAGTGATGCCATGTGCAATTCAACATGGTTGGCGTGCGACAGCTGGCCGGTGAAGAAAGCGAGGTCGTGCTGTGCCTTCAGCACATCCGCCTTGTCACGCAGAAACCGTTGAAAGGCAGTCGTGCCAGTCTTGTGGGTCCCGATGTGCAGATAGACATGCATGAGATGCGCTTTGTTTCCTGCGACAGTCATCCCGGGCCTGCGCGGTGAACGCAAGGGCCGGTCAAAGAAAAAGGCCCCGGGCATGCGGGGCCTTTTCGAAATTCGAGATGGGCAAGATCAACGCTTGGAGAACTGGAAGCTCTTACGGGCCTTGGCCTTACCGTATTTCTTCCGCTCGACCACGCGGCTGTCACGGGTCAGGAAGCCTGCTGCTTTCAGTGCGCCGCGGAGCGATGGATCATAAAGCTGAAGCGCTTTCGAGATGCCGTGCTTGACCGCGCCAGCCTGCCCCGAAAGGCCGCCACCCTTGACGGTCGCTTGCACGTCGAACTGGCCATCAACGCCTGCAACCGTGAACGGCTGACGCAGGATCATCTGCAGCACAGGGCGCGCGAAATAGGCGTCCATGTCCTTGCCGTTGACGGTGACCTTGCCGGAGCCCGGCTTGATCCAGACACGTGCAACGGCGTCCTTACGCTTGCCGGTGGCATAGGAGCGGCCCAGATCGTCACGAACCGGTTCGCGGCTCACAACCGTTTCGGTTACCGGCGCTGCGACTTCAGCTTCAGCCGGAGCGGCGGCGGTTTCGCCCACGACCTCTTTCAGGTCGTCGAGGGATTTGACTTCATCTGCCATGATTAGCTCCGGGTGTTCTTCTTGTTCATGGACGCGACGTCCAGAACAGTGGGGTTCTGCGCTTCATGCGGGTGCTCTGCCCCGGCATAGACGCGAAGATTGGTCATCTGCTTGCGGGACAGACGGTTGCCGGGAAGCATGCGCTTGACGGCTTGCGTGACTACGCGCTCGGGGTACTTGCCCTCAAGGATTTCGCCGGTGGTGCGGGACTTGATGCCGCCCGGGTAACCCGTGTGCCAGTAGTTCGGCTTGTTGCGCTTGTCGCCCGTCACCTGCACCTTTTCGGCGTTGATGACGATCACATTGTCGCCCATGTCCATGTTCGGAGTGAAGCTCGCCTTGTGCTTGCCGCGCAGGCGCATGGCGACGATCGAGGCAAGGCGGCCCAGAACGATGCCTTCGGCGTCGATCAGGATCCATTGCTTGTCGATGTCCGCCGGTGTTGCGGTGAACGTCTTCATGTGTTCGTGCCCTTTTGGGGTGAAAATTCTTAAGATGGGCGGGTTCTAAGGAATTTTGGCACACAGTCAATAGAGGCATTCCGGAATAAATTGTTTAGATTCAAAGACTTGAAATTTAGGTATTAAAATACCCCAATTATTTCCAATGATTTTGGCGCAACATCGCCCAGAAAAATCATCGAACTGTCAAAACATTTTACTCAACCGGCCTCAATCCGGGGTTAAGCTGTTCATGTTCAGTTAAAGTACACACGAGTGAAGGTGTTACGTTATGATTGCAAGTATATTTGTCTTCTTCGTCGCTGCAGGCATTACCATTGCTTCAGTCGTCTATAGTGGCGGAGGACTTTTCCCGCTTCTTGGTGCTTTGGCCACGATCGCTCTGTTCTTTCAGTGCGCCGCATTGGTCATGCGCAAGGCGGAAGTCGATATCAACTGAATCGACAACAGCTGCCATATGAAAAGGCGCCTTGCGGGGCGCCTTTTCTTTTTGGAAATCCACCTCGCCGCGCGTAGCCTTGCGGCATGTCGCGTCCATTGCAGAACCGGGTCCTTGCCACCGGCGAAATCGTTGCCCACCCAGCCCGAGGCCGATTCATGGGCAACCGCGGCATCTTGCACGGGAATGATCAGCGATTGGGCAGGCAAAGGTGGCAGCATAAGTCGTGGGTCACGTGTCGGCTCGTCTGGAAAGACTGGCATCGGACGGTGATGTCACCCAATGCGTATACCGAGCTGTTCTTCTGGGACGAAGCGGTTGCATTGGCAGCCGGTCACCGACCTTGCGCGCTCTGCCGGCGAGAGCATTACAACGCGTATCGCGAAGCGGCCGGCATGAGCGGCCCAGTGGCGGAGATGGATGCCGCTCTCCATGCCGAACGCGCCATTCCGCGACGGTTCGAGCAGAGACGCCATCAGGCTGGCGTCGAAAGCCTGCCGAACGGGACGATCATTTTGGAAGAAACACCGAAACTGATTTTCGACGACGCGGTTCACGAAGTGAGAGCTGACGGGTACGGCCCGCCAACGCCTCGCCCAATCGGCGCTGTCACGGTGTTGACACCGCCGATGTCCGTGCGCGCCATGGCTGAGGGATACGAGCCGGAATTGGTCATGCCGTAGTGCCCCCTGCTCTGCCGCACCTATGGGTCAGGAAGATTCGGCCCTTTCCGCCAGTGTCAGCCATTCCTCTTCCGACGCGGCCAGTTTCGCTTGGCGTTCGGCAAGAGCCTCCGTCGCCTTCGCAAATTTGACGGGTTCGCGGGTGTAGAGCTCGGCATCGCTCAGAAGGGTCTGAAGCTTACCGATTTCTGCTTCCAGCCGTTCCATCTCCGCGGGCAGTGCCTCCAACCGGTGTTTTTCCGTGAAGGTCAGGCCGGATGACACCTTTTCTGATGAAGTCGCCTCAGGTTTCGGAGCGCTCTTTTTGGGGGCTTCCTTCGATGCGTCCTGAAGCTGCCGCTTCGGGGCGTAGTCGGACCAACCACCGGCATGCACGACGATCCGCCCCGCCCCTTCAAGCGCGACGGTTGTCGTTGCGACGCGATCTATGAAATCGCGGTCGTGGCTGACAAGCAAAACGGTACCATCGTAGTCCGAAAGCACCTCCTGCAGCAGATCGAGTGTCTCGATGTCGAGATCGTTGGTCGGTTCGTCCAGCACCAGCAGGTTGGAGGGTTTCGCCATAATCCTTGCGAGAAGGAGCCGGGCTTTCTCCCCTCCCGAAAGCGCCCGGACCGGAGCACGCGCCTGCGTTTCGTCGAACAGGAAGTCTTTGAGATAACCGACAACATGGCGGGGCGTGCCCCGGACCATGACTTGGTCGGCGCGTCCTGCCACGCGGCTTGCCTTGTCTTCTGTCAGGCTTTCCCAAAGCGTTGCATCCGGATCGAGCGCCGCGCGGCGCTGATCAAACGTGGCGAGTTCGATATTCGTGCCGAGCGTCAGCGTTCCATTGTCCGGTTCGCGCTGACCGGTCAAAAGCTCGATCAGGGTGGTTTTGCCGATGCCATTCTGGCCGACAAAGGCAACGCGATCTCCGCGCATCACGCGAATGTCGAAGTTGCGGCAGATCAGCTTATCCCCGTACGCCTTTGTAATACCTTTGGCTTCAATGACACGCTTGCCTGACTTCGGCCCTTCGCCGAATTGCAGGGCAGCCGGGCCGTCCCGCGTGATCTGAGCGGCCCGTTCCGCGCGCAGCGCCTGAAGCGCGCGCACTCTGCCTTGATTGCGTTTACGGCGGGCGCTGATCCCTTCGACCGCCCAGCGCGCTTCAGCCTTGATCTTGCGATTGAGCTTGTGGCGAGCCTCGTCCTCTTCTTCCCAGGTTTTGTCTCGCCAAGCTTCGAATCCGTCGAAACTGCCGTCGCGTCGGCGCACCTCTCCGCGGTCGATCCAAAGGGTGGCGCGGGTGAGCGTACGCAGAAAGGCGCGGTCGTGACTGATCGTGACGAAGGCCTGCCTTGTTTCACGGAGACGGGTTTCAAGCCAGGCAATGGCTTCGATATCGAGGTGGTTGGTTGGCTCATCCAGCAACATCAGATCTGGTGCCTCGGCCAGTAGTTTGGCGAGTGCGGCGCGTCGGCGCTCCCCGCCGGAGGCCTTCTCGGTCGAGGTTGCAGGGTCAAGCTTCAAGCCTTCGGCAGCAGCCTCGACTTTCCAAAGCTCGGCTGGCCCCAGATCGCGTATCGCGAAGTCGCCAAGCGTCGGGCAGCCTGCCATGTCCGGCTCCTGCTCCATATATCCCACTGATGTTCCTGCCGGCACGGTTCGTGTTCCCGCATCCGCCTCAACAAGTCCAGCCATCACTTTGAGAAGCGTGGATTTTCCCGAACCGTTTCGGCCAACGAGTGCAAGACGATCCCCCTCTTGGATGACCAGCGAGAGATCGCGGAAAAGCGGATCGCCGCCAAATCCAAGCCGGATATCGGCGAGTTGCAAGATGGGAGGCCGTGCCATGGGCGCGGGCTAAGACCGGAGCGTCACGGCGTCAAGAGGCACAAGGGACTGCTGTTTGGGGTAGACCGCCTCCGCGCACTCACCCGGCGACGGCCCTCAGCGCCCTCGCCCGCGCAGGCGGGATGGCCCGGATTTCGAGGCCAGTGAAAACGTGGAGTGTATTCATATCGGTGTCGACAACTGCATGATCGCTGACCCATCCCCCCATGGTCAGGTAGCTTCGAAGCAGCGGGGGCATGGTCTTGAGCGCCAGCTTCCGATCGGGGGACCGACGAAGTGCCCGGGCGAACCGGAAGACATTGGGGGCTTTGATGCGTGGCAGCCACCTCCGAGGTGCCAGATGGCGTTCTTTGAGCATCGCGAAAGCGTCCGTGTAAGCTTGCGTGTCTGTCCCATGGAAGGAGGAACAGCCAAAGAGCAGCTCGACGCCCTCTTCGTCGACAAATCGCGTCACAGCACCCCAGGCGACACGAAGAATGTCAGGGTCTTTGCACCCGGGGGCGACGCAAAACCGACCCATCTCGACCATGGGTTTTCCGAAGTCCCGGAGCGCCTCGAGTTCATAATACTGGGCGCTGTAGCTCCGTGAGATATCGGCGCCCGAGGAAAGCGGCAGCAATCTGAATGTGGCGACCAGTTCACCGGTCTTTGCGTGCTCGATCAGAACATGCCTGCAGATGCCGTCAAATGCGTCAGTATCACGTCCGTCCGGCCGCTCCGCCGCACCCGTTGACGCGATGAAACTCAGGTAGCGAAGGCGCTGTGCAGCCTCGACATCAGAAGACGTCTCCGCGAAACGTGATCGGTAGCTGCGTTTCATCATGCCGCGCTCCCTTGGTCGGCGCCTATGGCCTACTATATGTTGGCGGGAAACATGACATGCAACATATGTCATCCGTACGACAAAGAGGGTGAACAGGTGGACAAAGTTGTAAAATCGGACGCGGAGTGGCGCGAACAGCTAAATGAGCTTGAATATAAGGTGCTTCGCAAGCACGGGACGGAGCGTGCGTTCACAAACGACAACTTCCCGAAAGAACCGGGCATTTTCACGTGCAAAGGCTGCGGGGCACCTTTATTCGATCAGGCCCACAAGTTCGACAGCGGAACAGGCTGGCCTTCGTTCTATCAGCCGATGGACGCGGAAATGGTCGGGGAAACCGATGACAGAAGCTTTTTCATGCGCCGGACAGAAGTTCATTGCGCGCGCTGTGACGGGCATCTCGGCCACGTATTCCCGGACGGACCAAACCCGACAGGCTTGCGCTATTGCATAAACGGCGTCTCCCTCGACTTTCAGCCAGAGGAAGACTGAGGCGGCGACGCCTCAGTTTTCTTCGAGGAACTCACCCGGGTTGAAGTTGCCGAGGTTCGAGAAGAGCTGGCGCAAGAAGCTGATGCCGCGCGTGTTGGAGGTGGTCACACGGCGTGACAGGACCACGACCCTGCCCTCCTCCAGCCCGAAGCGTTCAACGTTTTCGACGATACCGCTTTCCTGAAAGCTGACGGCAACGACTTCACGGTTCACTTCGACAGGTTCGCGCCAGAGAAACGTCTCGTAATCCGATTTCACGTAGTACCATCCGAGGTCGTCAATGATGCCTTCGGTTCCGGGACGGCCCAGTATGCGTCCGACCGTTTCCTTGGTGTCGATGCCGACTTTCACTTCGGCCAGCAAGGCGTCATCCGGCACATAGCCGTGACTGTCGGTCAGCTTGGCCGCGCAGGCCGACAGCATGACCAGGCCTACGAGAAGAACGACTGTTTTCAACATGTACCGCATTCGAATTCCCGGCCCTTGCCTTCACCATATTTCCCCGGCATAGCCACAGACCGACCCCGGTTCAAGGACAAGCGCAATGCCTGACGCGAACGTTCTGGCGACTTCCAAGATCGTGCAGCCGGTCGAATTCGACATTCGACCGGACGAAACGCGCCGTGCCGAGATTGTGGAACGGCTTGGTTTGAGCGGGCTGAGGAAGCTGTCCTTCAGCGGTATGATCGCACCGGACGGTCCGCGTGATCTTCGCCTTGAGGCGACGCTTGGGGCCACGGCCGTACAGCCTTGTGTGGTGACCGGAGACCCCGTGACCACGCGCATCGACACACCTGTGCTGCGTCAATACATGGCTGAGTTCGAGCTACCCGAAGGCGACGAGGTTGAAATGCCGGAAGATGACAGCCTCGAGCCTCTGACAGAAAGCATCGACCTGTCAGCTATTATGGAAGAGGCGCTTGCGCTTGCCCTTCCCGACTTTCCCCGCGCGGATGGGGTAGACCCGGTCGATATCACCGTGACCGAACCCGGTATTGATCCAATGACGGACGAAGACGCCCGTCCATTCGCGTCCCTGAAAGGTCTACGGGACAAACTCGCGGACCGTGACGGCGAAGACTAGGCCCGAAGCTGTGGGATGCACCTTCTCGGCATCTAGAATTCTGATCCAAAAAGGCGGCCAAGCGTATATTCCCTAAAAGTTAGGGAACGCGCACTCATGGATATCAAGTCAGTAGAGCTTTCTGCTGCGTTTGTTAATTCGCTCGGTGGCTCGAGCAAGAGCGACACCGACGACATCCTCGACAGCATTTCTCTTGAGGTCACTGAAGGTCCCGTAGACCCAACCGCACCCCTTGCAACAGACAATGGAGTCGTTGGTCGGATGATCGTCCGTCTTGAGTGTGGCACCACCACAGCGTTCGCACTCAAACGTAACTCTGACTAAGTCCACTACACACCTGCTCGCTCAAATTATCACCACCACCGTATACATGGCAGATATGCTATGTGTCTTGACCCAGATCAAGATTGCCAAGCCACAATTTGTTGAACGGAAAGCATCCTCAGATTGGGTGGGCCAGCGTCTGAACCGAAACCTTTCGTGGATCAATCAGTGCGATGCGCCGACGCCGCGAAACACCCGGGCTTCGCATTGTGTATGTGCACATAGGCGACTTCGCTTTTCTCGAAGGCCATTTCCAACTCTGCGGCGACCCTTTCGCCCGGAACCACATCGGCGTCGATCATCATGTGATGCTGGTCGAAATACCTCAGGGAAATGACACGTGAACGTATGACTTCGGGCACCTCGTTGACGGGAATTTGGGCTTGCTTCGCGTGCTCCCGAACAAAGACCGCGTGCTGCGCCTTATAGGGGCTGTTCTCCGGCTGGTGCTCATAGTTGAAGAGGATCACGGTCTCGCCCACTTCAACGTCTTCCATGCTCACTCGGCACGGCGTGCCGGGCTTCGAGGTCACGACTTGTCGACAGGCATGCAGCTCGGCCAATTCAGCGTCGGTCAGTTCGAAGAGATGGGCGAATTTGTCTGCCTCCAAGGGCTTGATCTGAAAACTCATGATTTGCTTGCTCCATTTGGTAATGGCTCCTGTTATCGGGCCTCCCCCAGTTGGAGCGACCCGTTTCCTGCGGCTTCACACAAAACAGCGGATCAGCCTTGATGTTGCTTGGCTTGGAGACTGGCATCGGAACCCACTTCTCAATGGCTGACGGACGCCTCGCAACGCGGCTTAACTGTTCAAGTCGATTCCGGAAATTCCGCGCTTGCGTTTCAGAGGAATCGCAGTATGTTCCGCCGCTCACTGGAACATTAGGTTGGACAGGGGCGCAGCAAGCGCGTAAGACCCCTCTGATCAACGCTTCGGAACCGAGGATTAGGACATGGCTGTCCCTCAGAATAAAGTTTCTCCGTCCCGCCGGAACAACCGGCGTGCGCATGATGCCCTGACGGCAGCGAACCCTAACGAGTGCCCGAACTGTGGCGAACTCAAGCGTCCGCATCACGTTTGCGGCGCCTGTGGCTATTACGCTGACCGTGAAGTCGTCGCTCAGGCCGACGAGATCGACCTGGACGAAGACGCGGCCTAAGCGCGCCGTCCGCGCCGGGAAGGGCGATGACGGAACCCACGCAAGACCACGATAAAGACCGTCGCGTCACTATTGCAGTTGACGCCATGGGTGGTGATTTGGGACCGGCGGCAATTGTCGCCGGCATCTCCAAATCGATCGCCAAGAATCCCAATATCGCTTTTCTCGTCTTCGGCCCTGAAAGCGAGCTGACCCCTCTCATTGCCAAACGCAAACTTGCTGACCGATGCGAAGTGCGAGACGTCCGCGAGTTCGTGAAGATGGATGACAAGCCCGCTCACGTCATGCGGCATGGCAAGGGCACCACGATGTGGGCCGCGGTCGATGCCGTCAAAAGCGGCGATGCGGATGCCGTTGTTTCATGCGGGAATACAGGCGCGCTGATGGCCGTTTCGATGCTGGCGCTGCGCAAGCTGCCCGGAGTCGACCGACCCGCGATCGGCATTCTCTGGCCATCCGAAAACCCCGGCGGGTTCAACGTCATGCTTGACGTGGGTGCGGACGTACGCGCTGACACCAAGGACCTCGTGCAATACGCGTTGATGGGGGCGTCCTATGCTCGCAATGGGCTGGGCCTGAAACGCCCGCGGATCGGGTTGCTGAATGTTGGCACGGAAGAAAACAAGGGCCGCCCCGAAATCCGCAACGCGCATGACGCGATAGCGCGCGCTGCTCCGGACGCCGAGTTCGAGTTTGTCGGCTTTGTCGAAGGCGGCGACATCCCCTCGAACCGGGTCGACGTCATCGTGACGGATGGATTTACCGGAAACGTCGCCCTGAAGACCGGCGAAGGGACAGCCCGGCTGATCCGTGAACTGCTTCGGGAAGCGTTTCGCGCCACCCCCCTCTCGCGGATTGCAGCCCTTTTGGCACTGACCTCCCTTCGCCGTTTGTCGAAGCGGATCGACCCGCGGCGCGTGAACGGTGGGGTCTTTCTCGGCCTCAACGGGACAGTCGTCAAAAGCCACGGGTCAGCCGATGCGACGGGCGTGAGTGCGGCGATCAAGTTGGCCTTCAGACTGGCGGAAAGCCGGTTCAACGACCGTCTGGCGGCACGGGTTGCATCTTTGGACCTTAGCCCGCAGGATAGCAGCGAAGAACAGGTCGAAACGGCCACCAGCGAGCAGGCAACATGACAACACGCGCGGTTGTGCGGGGGGTGGGACACTATCTTCCGGAACGCATCGTCCCGAATGCGTGGTTCGAGGACAAGATCGACACGAGCGACGAATGGATCCGATCGCGCTCTGGCATCGAGCGGCGGCACTTTGCTGCGGATGGAGAGACGACGTCAGATCTTGCTGCAAACGCTGCATTGGAGGCGCTCGCCGACGCAGGCATCGCCGCTGAAACGGTTGACGCACTGATCGTCGCGACTTCGACCGCCGATCTCACCTTTCCGTCGGCCGCAACCATGGTGCAACACCGCATCGGTATGACCGGCGGTTTCGCGTTTGATGTCCAGGCCGTCTGCGCTGGCTTCGTTTTTGCTCTGGCTCAGGCAAATGCGCTGATCGTTTCCGGCCAGGCAACCCGGGTCATGGTCATCGGAGCGGAGACGTTCAGCCGGATCATCGACTTCGAAGACCGTGCGACGTCGGTACTCTTTGGCGATGGCGCGGGCGCTCTTCTGCTGGAAGCGGTGGAGGGTGCGGGAACCAACGCGGACCGCGGGATTCTGGCAACCGACCTGCATTCGGACGGGAGCCACCGGGACATTCTCTATGTCGATGGCGGGGTTTCGACCCAGACGACAGGCCATTTGCGCATGCAGGGCAAGGAAGTCTTTCGGCATGCTGTCGAGAAACTGGCCGACACGGCGCATGCGTCGCTCGGCAAGCTTGGCATGACGGGCGATGACGTCGACTGGATCGTGCCGCACCAGGCAAACCTGCGCATCATCAAATCGACCGCGCAGAAGATGGGCGTCGAAATGGACCGCGTGGTCGTGACCGTTCAGGATCACGGCAACACTTCTGCGGCCTCGATACCGCTGGCTCTGACAACTGGCGTGCGGAACGGCCAGATCAAAGAAGGTGACCTTGTCGTGACAGAAGCCATCGGCGGCGGGCTGGCCTGGGGCTCCGTTGTGTTGCGGTGGTAAGCCCCGGCAAGCCACGAAATCTGGCTGGAGCGATCTTAACACGCGAAGATTGACTGTCGTCAGGCATCACGCAAGCCAGCTTCAGCACAGAATATCCCGGCAGAAATTCGCCATTCATGCAGCTTTTCCTATTCATCGCGCAGAATGAACGCCCATTTCCAAGCGCTTGATATTGACTCGGAATTTCTTCGCGCCGATGGTGTTCGACAATACAAGAACCATAGGGGGACGGGATGACTGATAAGACCTTGACGCGCATGGATTTGAGCGACGCGGTATTCCGTGAGGTCGGGCTGAGCCGGAACGAGTCGGCGCAACTTGTCGAAAGTGTCCTCCAACACATGTCCGATGCGCTTGTTAGCGGCGAGCAGGTCAAGATCTCATCCTTCGGTACGTTCTCCATTCGCGACAAGGCGGCCCGCGTCGGGCGGAACCCGAAAACGGGTGAAGAGGTTCCCATTCACCCTCGCCGGGTGCTGACCTTTCGGCCCTCTCATTTGATGAAAGATCGCGTGGCGGCCGGAAACAAGGGCTGAGGGATTGGCAGAGAAATCCCGAGACGCGTTTCGGACTATCTCTGAAGTAGCCGACTGGCTGGATGTGCCGACGCATGTCCTGCGGTTCTGGGAATCCCGTTTCAGCCAGATCAAACCAGTGAAGCGCGCAGGTGGGCGTCGGTACTATCGCCCTTCGGACATGCGCGTGATCGGTGGGGTCAAGGTTCTCCTGCACGATCAAGGCATGACGATCCGAGGTGTTCAGCGGCTTTTCCGAGAGGAAGGCATCAAGCACATTTCGGGCTATGCACCTCCGCTTTTCGAAGAAGTCAGCGAAGACGCCGAAGCCCCCGCTCTGAACGAAGAGGCGCTGGAACGTGCGGCCCGTCCAGCATCGCCGGCCCGCTCTACTCGTGAGGCGGAACCGGCCCCTGTCCCCGAAGAAGACGAAGCGCAGCCGGAACTGCCAATGGCACGGGAGGCCGCGGACGAACCGCCGATGTTCCGGCGAAACACCAAACCCGCAGACGAGCCGAAACCCGCGGCAGAGCCGGAGCCGGTTTCAGAGCCGGAATCCGTGGCGCCCGCCGCAAGCACGCCAACCATTCCGCCGACACCGGATGTGCCGGCAAACGATGTGCCGGACAACGCGGAAGATTTCGCGCGGCCAGCCAGCATCGCAGCCCGCCTGAAAGTGTTGTCGGCGGCAGAATTGGCCAATCAGCGCAGCGTTCTTGTGCCTGTGGCAGAGCGCCTTCGTGCCCTTGCAGATCGGCTTGGCTGACCTCTGTCATGACAGACCATATCCGCCCTTGCCATGTCAGGCGTTTTGCGCCAGAACCCGAGCGTTCGGGCTATGGCGCAGCCTGGTTAGCGCGTCCGTCTGGGGGACGGAAGGTCGCAGGTTCGAATCCTGCTAGCCCGACCAACCGAAATAATACGAGCATTCCAGACACCTTTGTGGTTGAACAGAATGCGCGTTTTCGGGCTTCTTCATTGGCGTTTTCCAGGCACGACGGCGCCCGATGCTTTCTGAGCTTCCGCCCTCACCACCCTGAAAATGCACGTTTTTCTACGTTCAGCGGGAGCGCTGTAAAATGACCGGTGTGCTGCCAGATCGTGAAATTCAAGGCCTCATGGCCGCAGGGCAATTGTCTGCCAAGCAAGACTGGGCACAGGGCCAGGTACAACCGGCATCCCTTGATCTTCGTCTTGGGACCCGTGCCTACCGGGTACGCGCCTCGTTTCTTGCAAGTGAGGGCGCCAGTGTCGCGGATCGGCTGAACACGTTCACGATGCACGAAATCGACCTGACTGATGGCGCCGTTTTGGAGAAAGGCTGCGTTTACGTCGTTCCGTTGATGGAACACCTGGATTTGCCCGCCGATGTAAGCGCCGTTGCGAACGCGAAGAGTTCGACGGGGCGTCTCGACCTTCTCACCCGGACCATTATCGACGGCGGCACAGAGTTCGACCGGATCCCCGCGGGCTACAAGGGCCCGCTGTATGCCGAGATCTGCCCTCGCTCCTTTTCTGTCCTGGTTCGGCCGGGACAGAGGTTGAACCAGATCCGGTTTCGTCGCGGTCAGGCCGTTCTGGACGACGCCGCTCTGTCGGCCCTTCATGACGAAGCGGGGCTCGTCTCGGGAAAGGCGGTCATCTCCGAGGGGCTCGGGTTTTCGGTTGATTTGAAACCGGCTGAGGGAAGCTTGGTCGGCTACCGCGCGAAGCCGCATACAGGCGTGATCGATCTGGATCGCATCGGCCAGTATGATCCCGCTGAATTCTGGGAGGAGGTCCACAGCGACGACGGTCGGATCATTCTCGATCCCGGAGCATTCTACATCCTGGTCAGCCGTGAGGCTGTGACGATCCCACCGACGCATGCGGCCGAGATGGCACCCTACGTGGCAATGGTCGGCGAGTTTCGCGTTCACTATGCCGGATTCTTCGACCCGGGCTTTGGTTGGGCCGAAGCCGGAGGTGCCGGGTCGCGCGGCGTTTTGGAAGTGCGCTGTCACGAAGCGCCTTTCGTTCTTGAACACGGTCAGATCGTGGGGCGCCTCGTTTATGAACAGATGGCGGCAGTGCCGGATGTCCTCTACGGACAGGAAATCGCATCGAACTATCAGGGTCAGGGCCTCAAGCTTTCAAAGCATTTTCGGGCACCATCCTCCAGAACGTGATTTTTCGGTCATTTTGTGATAATGTGTGCGAAGGCGCGCCCAGGGCGATCCAATTCAACCCTGAACGCACAGTCGAACTTAGTTGGTTGCCCGAGCGCGCCGTCTTTCGATCTTCAAAGTGATTTCGCCATGAAAACCGCGTGCGGCAGAACCTCTTCGTAGCGCGCGATTTCGCTGCCTTGATAGGGAGCGATCCGGCGAAACCCCTCGCGCTCATATAGCGCGATTGCGGCTTCGAGCGGGGTAATCGTATCAAGCAGCATTTCGCGTTTTCCGAGCGCTCGCGCAGCCGCAATCGTATGATGAAGCAGTTTGCGCCCAAGGCCTGTGCCTCTGGTGTCCGGGATCACGTAAAGACGTTTCAGTTCGATCTTGTCGCCCGCGAGTGGTTTGAGAAAAGCCATACCTTTGATTTCTCCCCCCACATCGGCCAGATAGGCGCGCCCTTTGGGTGGAACGAACAGATCGAGGTTCTGCATCATGTCGTCGACCGGCACGGAAACCGGGATCGAGATACCGAACCCGGCCAATCCGGTCATGACGACTTCGAAGTATTCGGTGACCAAAGGCTTGAGGTTGCGGACGTCCTCGGCCTCACTCAACTCGTGGATCGTGATCGTCACATCCGGCGGATCCGGTTGATGGTCCGGATCGACTTCTGTGCTTGCTTGACGTTCGGATCAGCTTTCTGGCCCTTTGCAAGCCGCTTCATGCCTTTGCGCATGAGCATATTGATGACCATGCGGATCAACCTGTCAGCGTTCATGCGCTTCCTCCTCTTCCGGTTCTTCAAACAGCTCGGTCTGGCTGTCATCGTCTTCGTCGTCGCCAAGGTCTTCGCCAGGTGGCGGCCGGTTCTCAAGCAGTCCGGCGGCGCGTAGCTCCTTGAGACCGGGCAGATCACGTGCGTTTTCGAGCCCGAAGTGATCGAGGAACTCCTGCGTCACCATATAGGTCACTGGACGCCCAGGCGTCATCTTGCGACGCCCGAACTTGATCCATTCTAGTTCAAGCAATTGATCGATAGTGCCGCGACTGACGCTGACGCCACGGATTTCTTCGATCTCGGCCCGGGTGACCGGCTGATGATAGGCGACGATCGCCAAGGTTTCGATCGCGGCACGCGAAAGTTTACGGGTCTCAACCGTTTCTTTTTGCATGAGAAAGCCGAGATCTGGTGCAGTTCGGATTGCCCAGGATTCACCCACGCGCACAACGCTGACGCCCCTGCCCTCGTAGCGTTTGGTCAATTCTTCCAGTGCAAGCTTTGCGTCGCACCCATGAGGCATACGCGCATTCAACTCGGCCACAGTCACGGGTTCAGCCGTCGCGAAGAGGATCGCTTCGACCATCCTTTCCTGTTCGGCAAGCGGCGGGGCTTCGAACAGGCTTTCCTCTTCGTCCTCAGCCACTCTGATTGGCCCGGATCTGAATTGGGGCGAACATGTCCGTCTGACGGATTTGAATGGCGCCGTTCTTCACAAGCTCCAGCGAAGCCGCGAAGTGAGACGCAGTCGCAGAGCGGCGGCGTTTCGGGTCGGACTCCCAGCCTTCCGGCAGGTAGGACAAGAGGTCAGTCCACTCTCCTGCATAGCCGATCAGGCCGCGCATGCGGTCCAAGGCTTGTTCAAGCGTCATGACATGGTCCCGATCCATCACGTACGGACGGAAGTCATCCTTTGTGCGGAGCCGTGCATAGCCCTGCATCAGATCGAGCAACGTCGCCGTGTAGCGGACCTTACGGACGCGCGTCACGTCTTCAGGAATGCCCCGCACGAAGAAGTCGCGCCCTTTCTGATCCCGCGCCATCAGCTTTGCGGCGCAGTCCCGCATCGCGGAAAGGCGCTCAAGCTGGAAGGCGAGATGAGCCGCGAGTTCTTCGCCGGAGGGACCTTCGTCGGTCGGGTCAGGTGGCAGAAGAAGACGAGACTTCAGGAACGCAAGCCAAGCGGCCATCACGAGGTAATCGGCGGCAAGTTCGATCCGGAGCGTCTTGGCGCGTTCGACGAAGGCCAGATATTGTTCTGCCAGCGCCAGAACGCTGATTTTTCGCAGATCGACCTTTTGCGTGCGCGACAGCATGAGCAGCAAGTCGAGCGGGCCTTCGAACCCGTCGACGTCGACGATCAATGCTTCCGCTGCCAGACGTTCTTCGACGTCATCGAACGCGATATCGCCGTCCATGCGCTGCTCCCTCAGGCGCCAATATGGCTCTGCCTGCAATTCGGTTCTACCGAATGACACTTTCAATTAGGCTAAGAAACTCTGCTTCCAATGCCTGAATGTCAATATCTATTGGGGTACGTCGCGCTTTCAACGCAATATCTGCCCGATTGGCAGCTTCCGGCGTCATTGTGCCGGTTTCGGCGACGACACGCATTTCCTTCAGATCGCCATTGCAGTGCAACACGAGATCGCAGCCCGCAGCCAGCGCGTTTTGCGACCGGGTGCGCAAGTCACCCGACAACGCGCCCATGGAAATGTCGTCCGTCATGAGAAGACCGTTCAGTCCGACGTCCTGCCGCAACATCCTGATTCCCTCAGGAGACATGGTGACAGGTCGCTCCGGATCGACCGCCTCCAGAACGACATGCGCGGTCATGACCATCGGCAGGTCGGCAAGGTGACGAAACGGCACGAAATCATAATGTTGGAGGTAATTGAGCGACGCCGTGATCCGCGGCAGTTCCTCGTGACTGTCCTGTACCGCCAGACCATGGCCCGGCGCGTGTTTGATGACCGGAAGGCAGCCCGCATCCATCAGACCATCGGCGCAGGCTCCCGCCATGGCCACCACGACGTTCGCGTGCTCGCCATAACAGCGGTTGCGCAGAAACGGATGTGTCTTGTCTCGGGCAATATCAGCCGAGGGCGCACAGTTCACATCGACACCATGAGCCACAAGTTCCGCCCCGATGAGAAGCCCGCGAAGATACATCGCGCGCGCGCCCGCCCCGACTTGATCCAAAGGTGGCAACCATTCGCGCCAGTGCGGCGCGCGCATGCGCTGTACGCGCCCTCCTTCCTGGTCGATCAGGATGGGCGCATGCCACCCCACGCAATCGCGGAGATCAGCCGTCAAACGCCGGAGTTGCTCCGGCGTTTCGCAATTGCGCTGAAACAGGATGAAACCCCAGGGGGCAGCATCGCGGAAGAATGCTGCCTCCTCGGGGAGCAGGGACGGCCCGGCGGGCGCGAGGATATACGCGCCCGTTACCAAGCTATTGATGAATAACGGGGATACAGTTGGTGCCGTCAGCCACGATAACCGCGCAGAAGCGTCGTGCATCTGCCAGATCGTCAAAGCCCATTACGCGGAGACGGTAGAATTCACGTCCACCGGACTGCACTTCCTGGATCACGCGAGACTTGTCGACGAAGTAGTCCGAGTAAAGCGCTTCGGTCGAAGCCCACTCGGCGCGCGCGACATCGGGACTGGAAAAGGCCCCCAACTGAACAAGCCGCGTTCCGGAAGCGATCTGCTCAACGGCGACTTCACCTTCCTGCACGGCCGGTGCGCTGATCGAGACCGGCTGAAGGTTCGTCGGGCGCACCAAAGGACGCGGTGTCGCGACCGGCACGCTTGCAGCAGCCTCCACCTTCAGAACGGCTGGTTCCGGACGCAGGTCCAGATCAGCAAGTGCCGCTGCGACGGCAAGATCGGTCGCGGATTGAGCCGCCTCGGTCGTCGCTGCGACTGCGCTCTCGGGCTCTGCTTCCAACACGGTTGATGACAATGCGGGCGCCGCTTCTTCGATCGTATTCGAAAGGGCAATCGCATCAATGGACGTTGGTTCGGTCACCGGGGCGATCCGTTGTTGGGAGGCCGCCTCGTTCGCCACGATGTTCGTTTCCGGTTCCGGCGCAACAGCCGGAAGTTCGGCCATTGCAAGGTCTTCGTCTTCGTTCAGCGTTGCTGGCGCGGGCGCCAGAACAACCTGCTCCGACGGGGCTGCCTCGACATTGCTTTCTGCGATCCGGTTAACGGTCAAACCCTGATATTCGCTTGCGAGTCCGCCCGGCTCTTCCGGAGCGACGCGCATGGGGCCCTCCAAAGCGCGCACGACCGGCACGCCGGTCACGTCACGTTGCCAGAGTTTCCAACCCCAGGTCGCGAGTCCCGCGATCAAAACAAGTGAAAGGATTGCGCCGCCCCAGTTCAGGACTGCCGCGAACGTGCCCCCTTCATCGGACGCACGATAGTCGTCATAGCTGAATGCCGCCATTGCTTTTGCCTCAATTCGCCCCGGGTTTTTCCCGGTGGTCACCACTGCTCTCGACATCGGCGGGATGCTTGTTTTTGGGTGCATTTCCTCGACCGAAATCAAGTTAAGTGTACCTTATCCACAGGATATGGCAACGGTTACGAGCCTGATGGACGGTTTTTACCGGTGCGGGTCGCGGGGGATACCGCGGTGAGGTCTTAACGCGCCGAACCGTGTAGCATCTGGCAGGCAAAAGGGAGTAGAGGTTAATGCAGGAAAACAAGGCGAAACGGGCGAAATCGGCACGTCGGTATTACGTCGGTGCTACGTCGGCGTTGCGTCGGTGCATCCGATCGGAACCCGATCCCGGAGGCTCCGGGCTGCCGAGTTTGTTAAGAGATGTTGAGATTTGGTGAATGTCTGGTTTGAGCCCTTACTTACCAGATTGCGCGCCTTCCGGCGCACACGATGCTTCGCATCTGCCTGCGGCAGCTGCATTCAAGTGCGTATTTGAAAAGAGATGAAGAGGCTTTTCTTCCTGGTTCCAATACGCTGGGGAGCCTTTCGCAGGGAGACCGGGCGGAGCCCCTCAAACAAAGGATCGCGTGCGCCGGAAGACGCGCAATCTGGTAGACTTCACTTTGTCCCGCATACCCACCATTCGCCCTGCCTCAGCGCATCTCCTCAACCGGCGTGACGCCGAGGATGCCCAGACCGTTCGCGATTACCACCGCCACTGCGCGCGGCAAGGCGATCTTGGCTGCCGTGGCTTGTGGGTTGCCTACGTGGAGGAAGCGCAGGGCGGGTTTGTCGTTGCCCTTGTTCCAGAGCGCGTGGAACTCGGAGGCCAGTTCGTAGAGGTAGAAGGCAACGCGGTGCGGCTCGTGGTTCCGGGCGGCAATCTCGACGAGGCGCGGCCATTCGGCGAGTTTCTTGGCCACGGCGAATTCGGCCTCGTCTTCAAGTTTCGCGTTGTCGGACCAATCGAGATGCATCTCCTCGGCCTTCCGCATGACGGAGCGAATACGGGCGTGGGCGTACTGGACGTAGAAGACGGGATTGTCCTTCGATTGTTCGACAGCCTTGTCGAAATCGAAGTCCAAAGGCGCGTCGTTCTTCCGCGTCAGCATGACGAACCGCGCGACATCGGCGCCCACCTGTTCGACAACGTCGCGGAGGGTCACGAAGGTCCCTGCCCGCTTGGACATCTTGAACGGTTCACCGTTCTTGTAGAGCTTCACCAGTTGCGTGAGCTTGATGTCGAGCGGCACACGCCCGTCCGAGAGCGCGCTGACGGCGGCATTCATCCGTTTGACGTAGCCCCCGTGATCGGCACCAAAGATGTCGATCAGTTCGTCATAGCCCCGTTCGATCTTGTCCCAGTGGTAGGCAATATCCGGGGCGAAATACGTCCAGGAGCCGTCAGATTTCATGATCGGGCGGTCCACGTCATCCCCATGCTCGGTTGACTTGAACAGCGTCTGCTCACGCGGTTCCCAATCTTCGGGCACCTTGCCTTTGGGAGGCTCAAGCGTGCCGCGATAAATCAGACCCTTCTTGTCGAGTTCGTTGATCGCGTCTTCGATCCGACCGGTGCCGTAGAGAGACTTTTCCGAATAGAACTTGTCCATGGTCACGCCGATGGCCGCGAGGTCTTCGCGGATCAGTTCCATCATCTTGTCGGTCGCGAATTCGCGGATGTCTTCCAGCCAGTCCTCTTCGGGAAGGTTCAGAAGACGCGCGCCGTACTTTTCCTTCAGCGCCTCACCGATCGGGATGAGGTAGTCGCCCGGATAGAGACCTTCCGCAATCTCCGGGTTCAGGCCATTGGCCTCCCGGTAGCGCTCGAACGCAGACCGCGCGAGCACATCGACCTGTGCGCCGCCGTCGTTGATGTAGTATTCCCGGGTGACGTCATAACCTGCGAAGGCAAGGAGCGAGGCGAGCGCGTCGCCGAACACCGCGCCCCGCGTGTGCCCCACGTGAAGCGGGCCGGTCGGATTGGCGGAAACGTATTCAACGTTGACCTTGACCCCGGCGCCCATCCCGGAGTGGCCGAACGTCTTTCCGGCATCGATGGCTTCGGCCACGACGTCGTGCCAGACAATCGGCACGAGGCGCAGGTTCAGGAACCCCGGGCCGGCCACTTCTGCCGTTTCGATTTTCGGATCTTCGGCAAGCCGCTCGGCCAGGCGTTCGGCGATTTGGCGCGGCGGTTGCCCTGCCGCCTTCGCCAGAACCATGGCGGCATTTGTCGCCATGTCGCCGTGAGCTGTATCGCGGGGCGGTTCGACCGCGACATTGCCCCAGGAAAGCCCGCTCGGCAAAAGGCCCTCTGCGACCATCGCATCAAGGGTTTCGATGACGCTTGTTCTGATTTCGGCAAAAATGTTCATGGGACTACCCTTGCGGCTTTCGAGGGACGGTCTACCAATAGTTTGCGCAAGGTCAACGACCT
The DNA here is from genome assembly GCA_022824525.1 of Silicimonas sp. GTDB lineage: Bacteria > Pseudomonadota > Alphaproteobacteria > Rhodobacterales > Rhodobacteraceae > JAJDOD01. The sequence continues at coordinate 28,759 of JAJDZT010000081.1, forward strand.
CGCACGCGCGGAAAAATGGAGAAGTGCCGTGGAATCTCTCGCCGTCGACCTACGAACCATGACACGCACGCCTCTGCAGCCCTCCCACGTGGAGCGCTTGAGGGAGATTGGGACAGAACGCACCTTCCAGCCCGGCGATACTCTGGCGGAGTTCGGCGAGGAGGCGAACAGTTTCTTTTACATTCTCGACGGAGAAGCAGAGGCGATCGACCCGGTGACGGGAGAGCGATACGGGGACGGCGCAACGCTTGGACCCACGCAGTTTGGTGGAGAAATCTCGCTGCTGGCTGGCGGCCACGTGATGCTTGGCGTACGCGCAGTCCGCGAAACCCGCGTGATCTGGGTCGAACGCGATGACCTTCTGTCCCTCATGGCTGAAGTTCCGGAGCTTTCGGACATTGTCGTGACCGTTCTTGCCGGACGCAGGCGACGGTTGCTGGAGTCCAACCAAGCTGGATTGACGGTGCTGGGCGCGGATCAGGACGCAACGCTCCGCGAAATCGCCGCTTTCGCAGGCAGAAACCGTATCCCTGTACGTTCGCTCGACATCGATGACCCCGAACGAGAAAAGTACTGTGACATCTCAGGAGCTGCGCCGGGCATCTATTTCGGGCGGACCCGCATCGAAGACCCGACCCCCAGAAAGATCGCCCGTATCCTTGGGCTCGACAGGTCGATTTCCGGTCAAGTCGTCGATGTGTTGATCGTTGGCGGTGGGCCGTCTGGCGTGGCGGCTGCCGTTTATGCCGGGGCGGAAGGCCTTTCTGCACTGGTTCTCGAAGACCTGGCCATCGGCGGACAGGCTGGCACATCGAGCCGGATCGAGAACTACATGGGCTTCCCCACCGGAATTTCAGGAGCAGACCTTTGCTGGAGGGGCGAGGTTCAGGCCATGAAGTTCGGCATTCGTTTCGCGGTGCCCCGCTGTGCCGTCCACATGAGCAAGCAAGCGGATGGAACGTTCTGCGTCGACTTGGAGGATGGCAGCCAAGTTTGCGCCCGCGCCGTGATCGTGGCGACCGGAGTTCAATACCGTCGTCTTCCGATTGACCGCTTGGAGGAGTTCGAAAGCAACGGCATTTACTATGCCGCCACGGATGTGGAAGCGCGATACTGCCGGAAAACGGAAGTCGTGGTGATCGGTGGAGGGAACTCTGCCGGGCAAGCCGCGATGTTCCTCAGTCGCACGGCGGACCACGTCCATTTGTTGGTGCGCTCGAACTCGCTTGCAGCGTCGATGTCAGATTATTTGAGCGACCGGCTGGAAAAAGACCCCTCGATAACAATTCACTACGAGACGCAAATGACGGCAGTGCATGGCGACGCACGTTTGGACGCGATAGAGGTGACCAGAAACGGCGAAACGCGCCGGATCGACACAAACGGGGTCTTCGTTATGGTTGGGGCCGCCCCCAACACAAGTTGGCTTTCCGACCTCGTGCGACTGGACGGAAAAGGCTTTGTGTTTACTGGGCGCGACGCCGGTGGCGGCTCTGCCTACGAGACCTCGCACCCGGGAATTTTCGCGGTGGGAGACGTTCGGTCAGGTTCCGTTAAGCGTGTGGCTTCCGCTGTGGGCGAAGGCTCGGTCGTAATTTCGCAAGTTTGGTCTTTCCTGAATGATTAGAGCGCTTTAGCGACCTATCCTCAGCGTTCAGAACTCGGTTTGTCCCTTCCGACCAACACGCGAAGGGCACGGCAAAGTTTTCAAGTCGCCCAATTTTTGCCCATTTACCATGAAATTTAGCCAGAAGACGCATCGTTTTGAGAGTGAGAGGTTGCATGCTTCATCAAACACCTATCCGCCTTGCCCTAATCGCATTGATCGCCGCCACTCCTGCTCCCGGGTTGAACGATGCGGCCCACGCAGGCAGCTCATCACGTGCTGATACCCGTCACACCCTCGCCGAAGACGAAGCCTCCGAGGTCAAGTCGGCCCGCAGCGCCAAGCGCAGGGCGACGCGAAGCTCCGGTGCAACCGAGGAAACACAAGTCACACAGAATCGCGGCAAGCGCTCGCGCCGCGCACCAGGCAAGGCGGAAGACGCTCCGGCGATGATTGCAACAGCGCAAACGGTTGAGACGGATTTCGTCGCGCTGGCTCAAACCAAGTCGGACGATATCGCAAAGCACATTCGAACCGGTGACTTTGAAGGCGCGCTCGGCGTTCTGGCGCTTTACCAACTGACCGGCAAAGCAGCGGCTCAGATGCCGCTTACTCCGGTCGAGATGAGGGCGCTTGGCGATCTGACAGACGAAACAGACCTCGCCACGATCATCGAGAAGACGGAAGCCCAACTGATGGACGCGTCCGGCGACACTGCCATGCTTGACGCCGTCGCCGAAGCGCTTGGTATTCCGCGCCCGGTCGATGTTCCGGCGGGACGCGTGAACCTTGGCGCCTATCTGGCGACCGAGGCTGCATCCAACGGCTGAGCCGGCAACAGAAAGAGGCTATTCCGGCTGGCAAGCGCTTGTCAGGCGCTGCCAAGGATGAATTTTTCGTGGCATTGCAACGCGAAGCGATCGGTCATTCCGGCGATATAGTCGGAGACGATACGCGCAAGCTCGACTTCTGAGGCGACGTTCTCCACGTCCTTGCGCCATTGCTTCGGAAGGTTTTCCGGATGGTTGAGGAAAAACGGGAACAGGTCGCGCACGACCTGTGTCACCTGTTGGCGCATCACCACGACGGTTGGCGCGCGGTACATCCGTTCGAACAGGAAGGCGCGGATTTGCTTCAGGTCTTCGAAGACAGGCTGTGAAAAGCGGATAATCTGCTGACCGGCGCGACGCACGTCCTCCGCCGATTGCGGGGCGATTTCACTCAGGCTTCGTTCCGCAACGCCGATGACATCTTCAACCAAAATGCCGAAGAACCGACGCAAAGCCTCGTGGCGACGGCGGTAGTAATTGAGCCCGGGATAGAGCGCATCGACACGCGCAAAACAGTCCTTGAGGATCGGCAGCTCTGCCAACTCATCGGTCGAAAACAGTTCCGCTCTCAACCCGTCGTGCAGGTCATGGTGGTTGTAGGCGACATCATCCGAGATCGCCGCCACCTGCGCCTCCGCGCTCGCATAGGTTTCAAGTTCCAGGTCCTGTTGCGACTGATAGTCGACGAGTGCCCAAGGCAGTTCTCCGACGACCGGACCATTGTGTTTGGCAATCCCCTCAAGGGTTTCCCAGGTGAGGTTCAACCCGTCAAACTGTGCATAGTGCCGTTCCAGTGCCGTCACGATCCGAAGCGCCTGCGCGTTGTGATCAAATCCGCCATAGGGCGCCATCGCCTCGGAAAGCGCATCCTCGCCCGTGTGTCCAAAGGGGGGATGACCAAGGTCATGCGCGAGAGCAACGGCTTCGGTCAGTTCCGCGTTCAGCCCAAGGGCACCGGAGATGGTGCGCGCGACCTGCGCCACTTCGATTGAATGCGTCAGGCGGGTCCGGAAGTAATCACCTTCGTGCTCAATGAATACTTGCGTCTTGTGTTTCAGCCGCCGGAACGCACTCGCATGGATGATGCGATCACGATCCCGCTGAAAGCAGGACCGAAAGGTGCTTTCGTCCTCGTCATAAAGCCGTCCCCGACTGTCCTCGGGGCGCGACGCGTATGGGGCGGTCATGCGCCTGCCTGTTTTGCCTGTCTTTTGCCCCGTATAGCGGGTTATCGCAGAGGAAACACGCCGGAAGTTTCGACATATGCAGTGCCTTGCACGACGTGTCCGACGCCCCTATTTTCAATCTATGGAATTGCAGATCCCACCCAAGGTCACGCCTCGCGCTTTTGAACGCCTGGCCGAGATCAATGAAGGCACCGACCTGCCGAAAGCGCTCCGCGTCGCGGTCGAGGGTGGAGGATGTTCGGGCTTTCAATACAACATCGATTTGGACGACCCGGCGGACGGCGACCTTGTTCTGGAAGGCGGTGGCCAGAAAGTAGTGGTCGACGAAGTGTCGCTTCCGTTCCTTTCGAACGCTGTCATCGACTTTTCGGAAGAGTTGATCGGTGCGCGCTTCGTGATTGAAAATCCGAACGCCACATCCAGTTGCGGCTGCGGGACAAGTTTTTCAATCTAAGCGGAACATATGCCTCACGAGCCGAACCGCCCCTCCGCAGATCAACCGATACACATTGACCTGTCGTCGCTCTTTCAAGGTCATAAACAATGTCGGCATTGCGGCGGACATTCCATCAAGGCCGGGCGCTGCACTGGCTGCGGCAGTGCAGACATCGAACGTATCGCACCACGACGTGGGCGGATTCCAATCTGGATGTGGTTCGTTGCGCTGCTCTTCCCACCATTCTTTCTAGTGATCTTCTTCAAGTGGTTGGGAGCCCGAAGCGCCTGATCCGCCGGGATGGGTGTTGTTCGCCTTTCAGGCAAAAACAATTTCCGGTACACGACTGACGCGAAAGTACGACACGGCAGGGCCATATGAAAATCGCGACATTCAACATCAATGGCATCAAGGCGCGCTTCGACGCGCTTACCGACTGGTTGAAGGACAGCGCTCCCGATGTGGCTGTCTTGCAGGAGATCAAGTCTGTCGACGAGGCTTTCCCGCGCGAACATTTCGAAGACCTTGGGTACATCGTCGAAACGCATGGCCAGAAGAGCTTCAACGGCGTCGCGATCCTCTCGAAAGTTCCGCTGGAAGATGTAACGCGCGGCCTGCCGGGTGATGACGACGACGAACAGGCACGCTGGATCGAGGCAACCGTCATGGGCGATGTTCCAATTCGGGTCTGCGGATTGTACCTGCCGAACGGCAACCCGGCGCCCGGCCCGAAATACGACTACAAACTCGCCTGGATGGAACGGCTCCAAAAACGCGCAGAGGCACTTCTGGACAGCGAAGAACCGGCAGTCATGTGCGGCGACTACAATATCATACCCCAGGATGAAGATGCCGCGCGACCGGATGCCTGGAGAGAGGACGCGCTGGCGCGACCTGAAAGCCGGGCTGCGTTTCGGCGCATATTGAACCTTGGCTTCACGGAGGCGTTTCGAGCCGTGACCCAAGACGCAGGGCACTATTCCTTCTGGGACTACCAGCGTGGCGCTTATGATCGGAACGATGGCATCCGGATCGATCATCACCTTTTGACGCCACAGGCCGCGGATTTGTTGCAGGGTTGCTGGATCGAGGCTGACATACGCGGGCGGGAAAAGCCGTCCGATCATACACCTGTCTGGATTGAACTCGCGGCGTGAGGTGGCGCGGATGCCCATACGTTCACTAGATCACGTCAACGTGCGAACCGCACAACTTGCAGAGATGATCCGTTGGTATGGAGACGTGCTCGGTCTTCACACCGGCCCACGCCCGGATTTCCCATTTGGCGGGGCCTGGCTGTATATCGGTGATCAGCCGGCAATCCATCTGGTAGAAGTTTCTCAGGAACCTCAGGCAGGGGATTTGAAGCTTGAACATTTCGCGCTTGGTGCGAGCGGTTTGCCCGACTTTCTGTCGAACCTCGAGGCACTGGATGTGGAGTACGACCTCCAACGCGTGCCCGGTTTTCCGATCGTACAGATCAATATCTTCGATCCGGACGGCAATCATATCCACGTGGATTTCGACGCGTCTGAACTCCCTGACAACGCCTGAAACACACCGGCGGAGAAGCGCCGAACGCCTTGTTCCTGCCAGATTCCGTGGCTAGCTCAATAGAGAACGGAGAACCGGTCATGCATAGAACCATCATCTTCACCTTGGCGCTTGCAGCCCTTGCGCTTCCTGGTCCCGCTTTGGCGAAAGGCCCGAAACACTGCCCGCCGGGCCTTGCCAAGAAGACCCCTGCCTGTGTGCCGCCGGGACAGGCGAAAAAGAGTGCGGGCTACGAAGACAAATACACGGATGACCGCCATGAACGCGACGAGGACGAACGTTACAGCGACCGCTACGATCGTATCCGTGCTGGCGATCGTGTCATCCTGAACGGCGAAGAATACACAGTGGTCCGCGCTGACGACGAGCGGATTGTCCTCCGCAGAGACGACACAGTTTATCGCCTGCCCCACATCGGCGACGGTTCGGATTATGTACGTGTCGGAGACGCAATTGTGCGGGTCGATCCCAAAACGAAGGCCATCGTCGACTGGATCCGGCTGACAGATCTGATCCTGAGCTGAACGACTACCAATCTGCCGTAGCAGATTCGTAAGCTTTCGTCGCTTCTTCCGCCGAGACGACGGGCATGCCGCGCGCGATCCATCCCGGTGCACTCCCGTTGCCCATCATGCCCTCGGAAACATCGGCCACACCCGTGATCCCGTTCCGTTGCAGAATCTGGGCCACGTAGGATGTCCGCCCTCCGGTTGCACAGATAAGCGCGATGCGTTCAGGCGGTACGTTCTGAAGGATCGCCTGCAACCTTGCGCCGAATTCGGCATCATGCATGGAAACCGGCCAGGCACCGGCAGCAACGCCGGTGTCCTTCCATTCTTGCGGCGTTCGGATATCGAGTAGAACGAGGTCGTCCGCAGCCAGTCGGGCTTCGGCATCGGGAGCCGTGATTATCGGGGTCTCAGCCATGGCAGTCGTTATCAACCCCAAGGATACCGTGATGGCGAAGAGGAACAGGCGCATTCATCACTGCCTTATTCTGCCGCAACTTTTGCAATACCAAGCATATCTGCAAGGTAGTGACCAGTGTGACTGCCGGATGCCGTGGCAACCTCCTCCGGCGTTCCTTCGGCAACAACCTGACCGCCACCGTCGCCGCCTTCGGGGCCGATGTCGATGATATGATCGGCCGTCTTGATCACATCCAGATTGTGCTCGATGACGATGACGGAGTTCCCCTGGTCCACCAACTCGTGCAACACCTCTAGCAGTTTTCGAACATCTTCGAAGTGCAAACCGGTCGTTGGCTCGTCCAGAATATACAAAGTGCGACCTGTGGCGCGTTTTGAGAGTTCCTTCGAGAGTTTGACCCTTTGAGCCTCACCGCCGGACAATGTCGTCGCCTGTTGGCCGACCTTGATATAGCCCAGACCCACCCGCATCAGCGCATCCATCTTCTCGCGGATGCTCGGCACGGCCTTGAAGAACTCCTGTGCGTCCTCGACGGTCATATCAAGAACGTCGGCTATACTCTTGCCTTTGAACTTGATTTCGAGCGTCTCGCGATTGTAGCGCTGACCCTTGCAGGTCTCGCAGGTGACGTAGACATCCGGCAGGAAGTGCATCTCGATCTTGATGACACCGTCGCCCTGGCACGCCTCGCAGCGCCCGCCCTTGACGTTGAAGCTGAAGCGACCCGGCTTGTAGCCGCGCGCCTTCGCTTCTGGCAGGCCCGCGAACCAGTCGCGGATCGGCGTGAAGGCCCCGGTGTAAGTTGCTGGGTTCGAACGCGGAGTCCGACCAATCGGGCGCTGGTCGATGTCGATCACCTTGTCGAGGTGCTCTAGCCCCTTGATCGTCTCGCAGGGCGCAGGTGTCTGGCGCGCTCCGTTCAGGCGCATGGACGCTGTCTTGAAAAGCGTCTCAATGGTCAGGGTCGACTTTCCTCCCCCGGAAACTCCCGAGATGCAGACAAACTTACCCAAGGGAAAATCCACCGTGACGTCCTGCAGGTTGTTGCCGCTTGCCTTGACGACAGTCAGCTTTTTCCCGTTCCCCTTTCGGCGCTCGGCCGGCACGCTGATTTCGCGCCGCCCGGCAAGGTAGTCGCCCGTAATGCTCTTCTTGTTCTTGATAATCTGAGCCGTAGTGCCTTTGGCGACCACATCGCCGCCGTGAACGCCGGCACCCGGACCGATGTCGAAGACGTAATCCGCTTCCCGGATCGCTTCCTCGTCATGCTCCACCACAATGACGGTGTTGCCTTGGTCGCGGAGATTCTTGAGCGTCTCCAGAAGCCGCCCATTGTCACGCTGGTGCAAACCGATGGAGGGCTCGTCGAGAACGTAAAGCACACCCTGCAACCCGGAGCCGATCTGTGAGGCCAGCCGGATACGTTGCGACTCACCGCCCGACAATGTGCCCGCATTCCGGCTGAGCGTCAGGTATTCCAGCCCGACATTGTTGAGAAAACCGAGCCGTTCGCTGATCTCCTTCAAGATCGCACGCGCAATCTCGTTCTTCTGTTTCGACAGATGCTTGGGGGCGTCATTTGCCCACTCCAGAGCCTCCCGGATGGACATCTGCACGACCTGACCCACATGCTTGAGGTCTTTCTTCGGACCGATCTTGACCGCGAGAGCTTCGGGCCGCAGACGGTGTCCTTCGCAAATCCCGCAAGGCCGGTTGTTCTGAAAGCGTTCGAGGTCCTCGCGGATCCAGCTTGAATCGGTCGACTTGTAGCGGCGTTCGAGGTTCGGAATGATCCCCTCGAACGGTTTGGCCACGTTGTAGACACGTCCGCCCTCGTCAAAGCGGAAAGTCACTTCCTCATCACCCGTGCCGTAGAGGATCACCTGCTGCACATGGGCAGGCAGGTCTTTCCAGGGGATCTTCTTGTCGAACTCATAGTGTTTCGCGAGCGCGTCGATCACCTGCACGTAGTATGGCGACTTGCCCTTCCGCCAGTTGGCAAGCGCGCCCGTTTCGGTGGGCACCAGCGGCCGGGTCTGGTCCGGAACAACGAGGCGTTCGTCGAAGAACAGCTCGACGCCCAGACCATCGCAGGCCGGGCAAGCACCAAAGGGCGCGTTGAAGCTGAAGAGGCGCGGTTCGATCTCGGGGATCGTGAAACCGCTTTCGGGACAGGCAAAGTTCTCGCTGAACGTGATGCGCTCGGGCTCTTCATCCTCGGCAACGGCGGTTTCCAGAATGGCGATGCCGTCCGCCAGATCGAGCGCGGTCCGGAAGCTGTCGGCCAGCCGGGTTTCGATATCTTCCCGAACCACGATCCGGTCCACCACCACGTCGATGTCGTGCCGGAACTTCTTGTCGAGGGTCGGCGGGTCTTCCAACTCGTAGAACTGCCCGTCCACCTTGACCCGCTGGAAGCCTTGCTTCCGGAGTTCGAGGAATTCCTTCCGGTATTCGCCTTTCCGGTCGCGCACGATGGGGGCGAGAAGGTAGGCACGCGTCCCTTCCTCCAGCGTCATGACGCGGTCGACCATATCCTGCACCTGCTGCGCCTCGATCGGGAGGCCCGTGGCCGGCGAATAAGGTGTGCCGGCGCGCGCGAACAGGAGACGCATGTAGTCGTAAATCTCGGTCACCGTTCCGACGGTGGAGCGCGGGTTTTTCGACGTGGTCTTCTGTTCGATGGAAATCGCGGGCGACAGGCCGGAGATGTGATCCACATCCGGCTTTTCCATCATGTCGAGGAACTGGCGCGCATAAGCGCTGAGCGACTCGACGTAGCGGCGCTGCCCTTCGGCATAGATCGTGTCGAAGGCGAGAGACGACTTGCCCGAACCGGACAAACCGGTGATCACCACCAGCTTGTCGCGCGGAATATCGACATCGATGTTCTTGAGATTGTGCTCGCGGGCGCCCCGCACCTCGATGTTTTTCAGCTCGGCCATGCTCACCTCTCGGAACCAGACCAGAGAGATAGCGGTCTGGCCGCAAGACTCAATGGCGCGAAAAGAACATTACCAGAACATTAAGAGATCGTCACGGAGAGATTGCGAGATTTCTGTGGATAACTGTCAGTGTCCTGCCAAAGTGTCTTCGCCTGTGTAGAGCGCGCGCCGCGCCTTGAAGCCCTCACCGACAAGTTTCATGAAAGCGGCAATGCGTGGCACCTGCCGCAGATCGGGATGGGTGAGTGCCCAGATCGGCATGTAGTCGACGAGCTCCAAGCCGGGCACGCGTTGAATCCCGGGGCGAGTTGCGCCCAGAAAGTTGGGCATCCTCGCCATGCCGACGCCCGCTTCCACCATCGCCACCGCGCTGACCATGTCGTCAGTTGTTACGCCGACGAAGGCGTTCGGTGCACGCTTGAGAAGACTTGGCGGAAGCTGGGTCTCGTAGGCTGTGAATGAAATGATCGGCACATCGCCGTCGAGCGGGTTTGCCGCGATGAATTCCGGGGTCGCAAACCACCCGGCCCGTTGTTCCGAGATGACACGCCCCCACAGGCTTTCCGGAGGATCACGAGACACGCGGATCGCGATATCGGCGTCTCGCTTGTGCAGGTTCAAGGGTTCATTGGTGCCGAGACACGGCGAATTTTTTCTGTGCATGATCGTCTATTTTTACATTGGGTTTTCTGAACCGGCTGGACATTCTTCTGTCAACCGTCTATGACGTTTTCTGACTGAACTCGAATCAGAGGCCGCAATGGATCTCTCGAACCTGAC